>NZ_JPMI01000130.1 GCF_000733295.1 Archangium violaceum Cb vi76
AGAGGGAGAGGGCGCATGCGCAACACGACTATTTCCACGAACTCCGTGGACGCTCCACTAGGTGACGGTGGTGACGGAGCGCACGGCTTCCACCACCACCTCGGGCTCCGTGAGCTGCGGGAAGTGTCCGCTCCGGCTCGCGAGCATCTGCCTTCCCCGGGGCGATAGGGCGGCCAGGCGCCGTTGGTGTTCCGCTCGTGCGGCGAGGGCCTGCTCCGCAGTGGCCCAGGACATGGCGGGCTTCCCGCCCGTCACGACCACGAGTGGAACGTCCGGGAAGGGGCCCGCCCGCTGGATGAGGTCGACGGTGCGCGAGACGTGTTCCGTCTCGCCGAGCTCATCCCTTCCGAACAGTGCCTCGAGCGTGCGTTGGGCGAAACGCTGAAAGCCGCTTCGATGGCTGGCCATGACACCGACGTCCTCGGGCGCGGTGGCATCGAGCAGCACCACGCCTGAAACCTCCGCTGGGTATGTCCGGGCGAAGAGATTGACGGCCAGGCCTCCGAGCGAATGACCCACCAGCACGTAGGGCGGAGGCAGTTGGGCGTGACTCAGGAGCGCACGGAGCGACTCGACGAGGACGTCTCCGGTCTGCGGGACCACCGGCTTTCCGCTGCCACCGAGCCCCGGGCGGTTGTACGCGAAGACGGTCCCCAGCGCGGACAGGGGCTCCCATACCCTGAGCCATCCCTCGATGGGGCCTCCGGCTCCGTTGATGAGCACCAGGGTGGGGGAGCCCTGTCCCGCGATGAGGTACTCGAGCTCCTGCCCCTGGATGCGGGCCTTCTGCTTCGGAGGAAGTGGCTTCATGTCGTTCTAGCCGGCGGGGCGCGGCTCCGCGTTCGCGCCGCCCTCGCGCAGGAACTTCACGGCCTGCTCGGCCCGGGCCCTCGTGAGCCGTTTCAATACCGCGTCCGGAATCCACTTCAACACCGTGGGGCCGTCGATGTATCCGCCGCGCCGCAGCTCCGTCAGCCGGCGCGCCACCTCCTTCGACGAGAACCCCGCCTCCAGAATCCAGACATCGAACAGCTTCCGCTCGAGCGGTGGATGCGAGGGCCGCAGCCAGGCCAGTGGATCCCCCGGGGATTGGTCCTCGGAGACCCGCACCGAGACCCGCAGGCCATGACGGCGCGCGATGCCCTCCACGGCCGTGTAGCCCGGGGCGAGGTCGAGATCCTGGAACACCGCGCCCAGCGTCAACACCGGCTCGCCGGGCCTGGAGCCCTCCCTCCACGCGGGCTGCACGTCGAAGGGCGCCAGCGTCACCAGCGGTCCGTCATCCGCGTACAGCTCCTCGACCACCGCCGAGACCGTCTCGGCCTTCGTCTTCTTCGGCAGCGTTCCGTGCAGCTCGAAGAGGCTCACGATGCAGCCATGCGCGTGCCGGATGCGCGTCTCCACCTTCCCGCCCCGCACCCGCAGGTACTCCTCGTAGGAGTCCTGCAACGTCAACGTCCACGGGTCGTGGAGGAACACCTGGTGGCCCGTGCTCCAGACGCGCAGCTCGCCCTGGTCCGCCAGGTCCGCCTCGCTCTGCGTGAGGCTGTACGTCTGCGTGAGGACCCGCAGCGGCGACGGATTCTCCGGCTCCTCGTGCCGCGACCCGGGCGACCCGCGCCACCGCTCGTGCTCCTCGAGCACCTGGGACAGCTCGGCCGCCACTCGCGCGGCGAGCTCCTCGGTGGGGAACCGGCCCACGATGGTGTAGCTGCCGCTGTTGTTGCTCGCGAAGGCATTCCAGACGTGAATCCTCACGGCGTCCCTCCCGCGTCTGTCTCCAGCCCGTACCCCGCCACACGCGCGCAGCCAGGCAGCCGCGACGCCGAGCCCAGCTCCGCCCTCCGCTCGCGCCACACCGCCATCACGTCCGCCGTGTCCCCCACCGGAATCGCCACGTGGTGGAAGCTGCACGGCATCACCTTCCGGTCGCTCGTCAGCACCAGGTAGTCCCTCCCCGCGCCGCAGTCCGTGCGCCGGAACAGCCTCGGCACCCGCTCCATCCGCTCGCCCCAGCAGACGTCCAGCTTCAGCTGGCACCGGCCCGCCAGCGCCCGGCCCAGCAGCTCCACCTTCCTCGCCAGCTCGCCCGCCTGCACGGGGGACAGGTGCAGCGCCCGGTCCACTCCGTTGTAGCTGAGCAGCAGCACGTCCCGGCACCCGCGCGACACCAGCTCCAGCACCACCGTCTCCAGCGATGCGAGCCGCTCGGGCGTCACCAGGTAGTTGACGCCGAAGCGCGCCCCCGCGTCCGCCAGCTCCTCCACCTTCCGCCGCCAGTCATTGTCCTCGTAGAGCGACAGCCGGCACTGCCCGTAGCGTCCCCGGAGGGCCGCCAGCCGTCGCGCGGTGAGCGCCAGCCCATTGGTGGTGAAGCTCACCGCCAGTGGGGTCTCGTCGTACAGCCGACACACCAGCTCCTCGAAGCGGGGGAACACCCACGGCTCGCCCCCTCCGAAGGCCACCTCCAGCACCCCCGCCTCCGCCAGCCCCGCCAGCACCCGGAAGGCCTCGTCCGCCGTCCAGGCGCTCTTCGCCTCCAGGTCCCGCGAGCAGAAGGTGCATGCCAGGTTGCAGCGGTTGGTGATGCCGAACTGGAGCGCCCTCGGCGCGCGCTGGCGCAGGTGTGCCGTCTCCGGCCCCTCGCACAGCGCGTTCATCCCGCTGTCCCGCTCGAAGAGCAGCAGCGCTCCATCCATCGGGAAGCGCCGCAGGCGGGCGAGCGCCGGCGGGACGGGGAGGTGCTCGAAGGAGGGGAGGGGGGCTTCGGACATGGTGGGGCCTCGCTCCTCGGGCCAGGGGGGAGGATAGCGGAGGGAGCCGCCCGTGGGCGGCCGAGGAGCCGGGTGTCTTCCCCTGCTCGCGTCGCGTGGGCGGTCGTGCGAGCATGCCCGGGTGGTGGTTCGAGACGAGGCCCGGCGATGACGATTCGCGCCAAGGTGTTCCTGTTCGCCTTGTTGGCGGTCGGGCTCGTGTGCCTCATGGGCGTCCACCTCTATGCCGGGGCCCAGAAGGGCCAGTACATCCGCGAGCAGCTCACCGCCATCCAGGAGCAGCGCGACAGCTACGAGCGGCTGCATTCGCTCGCCTGGCCCTACCTGAGCATGCTGGCCCAGACGCGGCGCGTGGAGGGCAGCACCGCGCTCGCCCAGCGCGAGCTGATGCAGAAGGTGGACGTGGAGCTGGCGCTGCTCGAGGACAGCCTGTTGCGCGAGGAGCGGTGGTTGGGCAACAGGTCCGAGGAGATCGAGCGGCAGCAGCAGCAGGAGCTCCGCGAGGCCCTGCGGCAATGGTCGGAGTGGGCGGCGGCACGGGTGCGCGCCCTCCCCGAGGGCTCCTCGGTGGGCTCCACCTTGGAGTGGTTCCTGTACTCCCAGTTCGAGCAGACCGTGGGCCAGCGCATCAAGGACATGCAGGAGGCCGAGAAGGCCGAAATGGACGAGCTGCGGCGCCGCTGGAACGAGAACGTCCAGCTCACCCGGCAACTGGCGCTCGTCTTTCCCGCCATCTGCCTCGTGCTCGTGCTGGCGCTCGCCTTCGCCATCCTCACCCCCCTGCAGCGCTCGCTCCGCGGGCTCATGGCCGTGGCCGAGCGCATCGGGCGAGGGGACTTCGACATCCAGCTTCCCCCGGCGGGCCATGACGAGCTGGGCCGGCTCACCCATGCCTTCGACCGGATGGCGCGCGAGCTGCGTGAGTCGCTCGAGGAGAAGCAGCGGCTCATCCGCACCGAGGCCGAGGCCTCCGAGCGCGAGGCCCGCCGCTACAACGCCCTGCTGGAGGACACGGTGCGCACCCGCACCGCCGAGCTCGCCGAGGCCAACGTCCGCCTCCAGGACAGCCTCCAGCAACTCCAGTCCGCCCAGGAGCAGCTGCTCTTCGCGGACCGGCTCGCCTCCGTGGGCCGGCTCGCCGCGGGCGTGGGTCATGAAATCAACAACCCACTCGCCTACATCCTCAGCAACCTGCGCTACGTCCACCAGGAGTTGAAGGAGCAGCCCGGCGCTCCCTCCGCGGAGGCCCGCGAGGAGATGATCTCCGCGCTCTCCGAGGCCAGCGAGGGCGCCGAGCGCGTGCGCCTCATCGTGCAGGACCTCCGCTCACTGGCACGGCCGGATGACGTGGCGCTCGGCCCGGTGGACCTGGCCGAGGTGGTGCGCGGCTCGGCCAAGATGGCCCGGCACGAGGTGCGGGACAAGGCCCGCCTGGTGGAGGACTGTGGCGGCGTGCCTCCCGTGCAGGCCAACGCGGCGCGTCTGGGGCAGGTGTTCCTCAACCTCCTCATCAACGCGGCGCACGCCATCCCGCCGGGCCAGGCGCAGGAGAACGAGATTCGCGTGGCGGCCCGGCTCTCCGCCCCGGATCGCGTCACCGTGGAAGTGCGCGACACTGGCGCCGGCATCTCCGCCGAGAACCTGCGGCGCATCTTCGATCCCTTCTTCACCACCAAGCCCATCGGCGTGGGCACGGGGCTGGGGCTGTCGGTGTGCCACCGCATCATCACCGCGCTCGGGGGAGAGATTCGCGTGGAGAGCGAGCCTGGCCGCGGCACCTGCTTCTTCATCACCCTGCCCGTGGCCGAGCGCTCCGGGGACGCTGGACCGCCATCTTCCGGCCAGTCCGCCGCCTGAGCTGTCCAACGCCGGACGTCCGGCGGACGCAAGGGGTTGGCGAACGCGGGATGTTCACCATCTTGTGCTCGCAAGCCATCCGACATCGAGGAGGAGGACCGGATGCCACCGCGTGGAGTGAAGAGCCCGAAGCGTCAGCGTCAGTACTCGAAGATCAAACAGTCCGCGCGCAAGCGTGGCGCCAGCACCGGCCGGGCCGAGGAGCTCGCCGCCCGCGTCGTCAACAAGCAGCGCCGCAAGGCCGGTGAGACGAAGGGCACCGCGAAGCGCTCGGCGAAGAAGACGTCCGCGAAGAGCTCCTCGCGCCGGGCGAAACCGGCCCGCGGCACGCGCAGCACCGGAGCCAAGTCCCGCAGCCGCACCACCGCCGCCAAGACGCGGCGCAAGTCGAGCGGCTCGACCAGCTCGCGCTCCCGCTCGTCCGGCTCGCGCGGCCGTTCCCGTTCCTCTCGCTCGAAGAAGTAGACGGGCGCGGCGCTCCCTCTCCCTTTGGGAGAGGGGTGGGGTGAGGGTCTTCCAGTCCCCTGTTGACTGGCAATTGAAATGTCACACCACCCACCTGCCGGCTCCGCGCTGGCTGGTGCGCGTGGGGCTGTACCTGGAGCTGCTCTCCGACGAGGAGCGGGGCATGCTGGAGCGGGCTCCCGCGCTGGCGCCCATCCGGGCGCTCAGCGGCCCAGGGCTGACTGGTACACCCGCGCGAGCGCCCGGGCCTCGTTCGCCACACCGAAGCGCGCCCGGGCCTCCTCGGCGGCGTTGAGCCCCACCTGCCTCGCCCGCTCCGGCTCGTGGAGCAACTGGCGCAACAGCTCGCGCAGCCCGGCCACGTCGCCCGGCTCGAAGAGGAAGCCGGTGCGGCCGTGCTCGATGAAGGAGGGCACGTGCGGCAGCCGGCTCATCACCGTGCAGCAGCCACACGCCATCGCCTCCAGCATCACCATGGAGAAGGACTCGAAGTGCGTGGGGTTCACCAGCACGCTCAACCCCTGGTACCAGGGCACCACCGGGCGCTGCTCCCCGGCCAGCACCAGGCGTCCACCCGTTCTGGCGCGCAGCTGTTCGGCCCAGGCCTGGTCCCGTCCCTTGGCCAGCCCCACGAGCACCGGCGTCCACTCGGACGCGGGGAGCTCGGGCAGCAGCGGGGTGAGGGCCTCGACGAAGTCTCCCTGGCCCTTGCTGGGACGGATGCGGCCCACCACGCCGACTCCCCGCCGGCCGCCGAGTCCCAGCGCCTTCCACGCCGCGTCCCGGTCCACCGGCGGCGTGAAGCGCTCCAGGTCCACGCCGTGCGGCACCAGCTGCGAGGGCCTCCCCATCCACTCGGCGCTCTGCGCGTTGAGCGTGACGAGCTGCTCGGCGAAGCGGGTGAGGAATCGCGTGAAGCGGCCCGGCGGTTTGCCTCCGTGGCGCGTGTAGACGAGCCGCACCTCCTGGCCCACCCACCGCAGCAGCAGCCCGGCCAGCAGCTCGTTGTTCCGGTGCGCGTGCCACACCACCGGCTCCTGGCGGATGCGCCGCCACAGCTCGCTCCAGGCGATGCGCGGCACGTCCTCCTCCAGGTTGCCGCCCACCGCCCGCGTCTCCATCAACCGCGCCAGCTCGGTGACGATGCGCTCGGTGTGCGCGGTGACGCCGGTGCGGCGCCGATGGAAGTGCGGATGGACGACGAGCAAGGCGCCACCGTCTGTACCCCACTCCCACTCCGCCCGCATCTGATTCTGTCCAAGGACCGCGGCTGGCTCCTCGGTGATTGCCCGCATGGAGAGCGGCCGGGCCCGAGGCTCCGCGCGCGCCACCGTGAAGAAGGACCCGAGGCCAGAGGTTGACTCCAGGAGGTTACCTCCGGAGTCATCATGGACCGTACGGGCAGTGCAGACCTTCCCCTTCATTCGGGCCGCGTGCCGGACTGGCTCGCCGAGCGCATGGCCCGCATGAGCCGCGTCCTCGTGGAGGCGCTCGTGCTCCACTACGGCCGCCACGAAGTGCTTCGCCGGCTCGCCCACCCCTTCTGGTTCCAGTCCCTCGGCGCCGTCATGGGCATGGACTGGCACTCCTCGGGCGTCACCACCACCGTGCTCGGCGCCCTCAAGCGCGGCCTCACCCCCGGTGGCCGGCAGCTCGGCCTCTACGTCGTCGGCGGCAAGGGACTCCAGGCGCGCCGCACCCCCGACGAGCTGCGCATCATCGGCGACCGGGTGGGCATCGACGCCGAGGCGTTGATCCGCGTCAGCCGTCTGGCCGCCAAGGTGGACAGCGCCGCCGTGCAGGACGGCTTCGAGTTGTATGCCCACAGCCTCATCCTCTCGGACGACAACGCGTGGGCCGTGGTGCAGCAGGGGATGAACGCCGACGCCCGCCAGGCCCGGCGCTACCACTGGCTCTCCGAGGGCCTGGGCAGCTTCGTGGACTCGCCCCACGCCGCCATCGAGGGACCCAACCAGGGCGTCATCCTCAACCTCACCGACAAACGCGCCTCGCGGGCCCGCGCCGCGCAGGTGGAGCTCGTCTCCCTGGGGCCCGACGTGGTGCTGGGCGCCCTGCGCAAGCTGCGTCCCCAGCCCACGCCCGAGCCCGTGCCCTTCACCCCGCCACTGCCCCACCTTCAAATGCCCGTGCACGAGGAGGTGACGCGCGATGACGTGATGCTGCGCCGGCTCCACGGCACGCTGGCGGCCGCGGCGGAGCAGGGCCCTCGTGACTTCGCCGAGCTGCTCCTCACCCCCCATGTGGGCGCGCGGACCGTGGCGGCGCTGGCCAGCGTGGCCGAGGTCCTTCACGGCACGCCCTCGCGCTTCACGGATCCAGCGCGCTTCGCCTTCGCCCAGGGTGGCAAGGACCGGCAGCCCTTCCCGGTGCGGCTGGATGTCTATGACGAGACGCTGCGCGTGCTGCGCTCGGCGGTGGACGCGGCGAGGCTCGGCAACGACGAGCGGCTCCAGGCCATCCGCGAGCTGGACCGGCAGGCGCGGCGGCTCGAGTCCGTGGTCTCCGCCGCTGCCTCGGGGGCCTCCTTCGAGGCGCTCGTCCAGGAGGGGTGGAAGGACGTCACCGAGTTGTTACCCACCGACGCGCCCCCGCGCCGACCCACGGGACGACCTGGCTGGGGGCGCCGTGTGGCCCGGAAACAGCTGGAATTGCCCGGCATGGACGAGGAGACGAAGGACGGCTCCTCCCGACAGCCAGGGTAACGCTCATCCTCCCTATCAGGGAGTCCCGCTCGGGAATGATTGTGGCGGGAGCGATGCGAGTGCTATCGCCGTGGCATCATGAGGCGAGTTTCGTGGTGCGGGTGGCTGCTCGGGTGGGTCCTTCTGCAGGCGTGCGCGGGGACCCATGCCGCTTCCGCGTACGAGAGCGTGGGGAGCGGGGAGCAGCAGGTGCTGGCCCTGGGCCCCCGCTTCCGCCTTCCGCGCGCCGCGAAGCCGCCCGCGCCCGGCAAGCCACCCGTGGCGCCGAAGGCCGAGCCTCCCCCCGCGCCGACACCCGCGTCTCCCGCCTCCTCCGCCGCGAAGCCGACCGCCACCCAGCAGACACCGGCCCCGCGGAAGCCCGCGGCCGTTCATCCCACGGCCCGGGGTTTGCTGGACCCGAAGCTGGCGCGCTCGCTCTTCGACCAGGGCATGGCGGAGGCCAGGAAGCGCTTCCCCCACCTCCACGGAAAGCCGAAGCAGAAACACCATGTCCACCCCAAGTACCTGGGTGGTACGGAGGACGGCCCAACAGTGGAGCTGGACCCGGCCTACCACCAGCTCGTCACCAGCGCCTTCCGGCAAGAAGTCAGATACGGGCAGGGCGTCCTGCCAGAGCTTGGGGAACTGCAGGACATCATGCGGAGGGTTTATTCCCGCTATCCTTTGCCGGGCATCCACTTCCAACCATGAGAGAGATACTCGAGCTCAGGATGCCGGAGGAGGAGGCCAGACGCCATGTGCCTCCAGACGTGGGGGAGACGCTGCCGCTGGGACACGTGCGCCGCCTGTTGCTGGAGGTGAACCACCCACTGGTGGAGCAGCTGCGGGCCATCGAGTGGGAGTACCGCGCTCAGGGCACCACGCTCTTCAGCATGTGTGACGTGGAGCGCCACTACACCCCGCGCGAGCTGCGGGCCGCCGAGTACGTCATGGTGGGGTTCTGGCCCTTCTTCCGGCCCACGGGCGTGGAGTGTGGCACCCGCTACGACGACTCCACGGCTTGTCCCCATTGTGGCTCCGGGGCCCGGCAGGCCAATGAGCTGCACCTGGAGTTGCGCCGCATCCCCAAGCGCCGCGACCTCTCCATCACCATGGGAGGAGAGTACGTCATCACCTCCCGGCTCGCCGAGGTGCTTCGTCAGCACCGCATCACCGGCTATGAGCTGCGCCCCATCGTGAGCAGGGGCGGCAGGCCGGCCCCGGAGCATCACCAACTCATCATTCCCTCGGCCTCGGCCGAGGTCGTACCTCCCACCCACGTGGGAGGGAGCTATCTCTACCCGGAGCCCGACCCGAGCCGCTGTCCCGAGGGCCACGTTCTCGGGCTCCGGTTGCTCTCGTCCTTGTATGTCCCGCGGGACAGCCTGGGGAAACAGGACTGGGTGTTTACCCGCCAGAAGTTCGGCAGGCGGGGGGGGCTCTTTCATCCCCTCCCGAGGATGATCGTCACCCAGCGGCTCTACCGGCTGCTGGCGGAGCAGAAGGTCCGTCACCTCCATGCCGAGGTCGTCCACCTCGTCTGAGAAGCACGGGCGGACCCATCCTCCCGGCCTGGACGAGGACACCCCGGGTGTTTCTTCCCGACACTCGAAGTCAAGCGCGCGCCCGACGCTCGCTCCGTCGGAGAGCGAGGGGCCGAGCCAGAGCGGGGACGCGTACGGTGGCGGACAACTGTTGGGTTCCAGGGCGGGATGGAGCGGCGGGAGGGAGGGGGCATGGCGGTAATCTGTCCGGTGGCGCCTGCCCCCCCCAGGCGAGTAGGGAGCCCTCATCGTGCCGAGCAGCAGCAACTCCGCCCCGCGACGGGGAACGCAGAACAAGCGGGCTTCTCCTCCCCGGTTGGATGGACGGGTGCTGGTGGTCGACGACACGGAGGCCAAGCGCTACCTCATCTCCCAGACGTTGCGCATGGCGGGCATGGAGGTGGTGGAGGCGTCCAACGGCAGGATGGCCCTGGCCGCGGCCCTGTCCGGTCCGGACGTGGTGGTGTTGGACGTGCGCCTGCCGGACATGAGTGGCTTCGAGGTGTGCCGCCGCCTCAAGGAGGACCCCGCCACCTCCGCCATTCCCATCCTCTATATCTCCGCCCTGCTGCAGGACGCGGAGCTGGAGGAGCGGCTCTTCGAGGACGGCGCGGACGGCTACATCCCCCAGCCCATCGAGTCGCGGCACCTGGTGGCGCAGACGTGGGCCCTCGTCCGCATGCGCCGGGCGGAGCAGGCCCGCCAGCGCGAGCGCGAGGAGGCTCAGGCCGAGCAGGCCCGTCTGCGGCGAGAGCTGGAGCGCACCCAGTCCCGCGCGCGCCGGCTCACCGAGTCCGGCCTCGTGGGCATCATCTATTGGGACCTGGACGGCTCCGTCCTCGAGGCCAATGAGCTCTTCCTGGAGATGGTGGGCTACACGCGCGAGGACCTGGCGCGGGGTCTCATCGACTGGCGGAAGATGACGCCGCCGGAGTGGGAGGCGCCGGATGCGTGGGGCATCGAGAAGCTGCGCGCCCAGGGCTTCAGCGGGCTGTACGAGAAGCAATTCGTGCGCAAGGACGGCTCGCGGCTGGACGTGATGCTGGGGTCGGCCTCCTTCGACGGCGAGCCCCACCGCGGCGTGACGATGGTGGTGGACCTCTCCGAGCGCCGCGAGGCCGAGCGCCAGCTCAATCACCTCATGGTGGAGCTGGGGCAGAGCGAGGCCCGGCTGCGGCTGGCGCTCGACTCGGCCGAGCTCGGCGCGTGGAGCTACGACCTGGCCACCGGCCAGCACCAGTGGGACGCGCGCGCCAAGGAGCTGTTCGGCCTGCCGCTGGAAGCGCCGGTGGACATGGAGGTGTGGCGGGCGGCGACGCACCCGGAGGACCGGGACGAGGTGGAGGCGGGCGTCCGGCGCGCGTTGGCCGGGGAGGGCGGGGGCGCGTTCTCGGCCGAGTACCGGACGGTGGGCCCGCGGGACGGGGTGTTGCGGTGGATTGCCTCGCGGGGCCGGGTGCTCTTCGGCGCGGACGGGCGGGTCACGAGCCTGTCGGGCACCTACCTGGACATCACCGAGCGCAAGCTGAACGAGCAGCGCGCCACGGAGCTCCAGGCCACCACCGCCGCCTTCGCGCACGCGCTCACCCCCGAGGAGGTGGGCGCCGCGCTGGTGGAGCACGGGCTGAAGTCGGTGGACGCCTACGCGGGAGCCCTCTGCCTGGTGGATGGCGAGTGGTTGCGCACGTTCCGCTCTTTCGGCTACCCGGCCCACATGGTCCGGGAGGTGGGGGTCCTCCCGCTCCGCGTGCGCACCCCCTTCTCCGCGGCCATCCACGAGGGGCGCTCCGTGGCGGTGCAGGCCACCGGGTCCCTGGCAGGGGAGTGGCCCGAGTTCGCCGGGATGGTGCGGGGCAGCCGCAGCCGCACCTGGCTGGGTGTGCCCATGAAGGTGGGGGCGCGGGTGGTGGGGGTCCTGACGTTGAGCTTCGCCTTGCTGCGCCGTTTCAGTGAGCGGGACCTGGCATACCTGGAGTCGCTCTGCGGGCTGTGCGCCCAGGCGCTGGAGCGCGCCCGGCTCTACGAGGAGGAGCGGCGGGCGAAGGACGAGGCCCGGCAGCGCTCCGAGCAGGAGCAGCAGTACCTGGGCGTGGTGAGCCATGACTTGCGCAACCCCCTGGCCTCCATCTCGCTGGGCGCGCGCACGCTGCAACGCCTGGAGCGGCCGGCTCCGGAGACGGTGCTGCGCACGGCCGGCCGCATCGCGAACAGCGCGGACACCATGGGGCGCATGGTGTCGGATCTGCTGGACTTCACGCGCGGGCGGCTGGGAGGCGGCCTGCCCATGGAGCGCACGCGCAACGACCTGGTGCTGCTGTGCCAGGAGGTCATCGAGGAGTTCGCGGTGACGCACCCGGAGCGGCACATCCTCCTGGAGGGAGACGCGCGCTGCGAGGGGTGGTGGGACGGCGAGCGCATGCGCCAGGTGCTCTCCAACCTGTTGTCCAACGCGCTGAGGCACTCGCGGCCGGGGACGCCGGTGTCCGTGCGGGCGAGCGGGTTGGAGGGCGAGGTGGAGCTGGCGGTGTCCAACGAGGGCGAGCCGATTCCGGCCGAGCTGCTGCCGGTGCTCTTCGAGCCGTTCCGCCGGGGCCTGTCGGGGTTCCGTCCGGCGGGAAGCCTGGGGCTGGGACTCTTCATCGTGAGCCAGGTGGTGGCGAGCCACGGTGGCCGGGTGGAGGTGGGCACCGGGGTGGAGGGCACCACCTTCCGTGTGCGCGTACCCCGGGGCAACCTGCCCGGAGGGCGGAGCGTCTCGGGAGCGGTGGATGCGTGAGCTGGCGGACAGCCGGCGCCCCTCTTCCTGAGCGCGGGACGGGCCATTCGTGGCAGACATGCGGGACACCCGTTCCCCCCAGCGGGTGAGCAGGGAGTTCCTCATCGTGTCGAGTAGCGGTCCCTCCGCCTCCTCTCCGCGGCCGGAGTCGCGGGAGACGGCTTCCCCCTTCCGGATGGAGGGGCGGGTGCTGGTGGTGGATGATACGGAAGCCAAGCGGTACTTCATCGTCAA
Organism: Archangium violaceum Cb vi76; assembly: GCF_000733295.1. Classification (GTDB taxonomy): domain Bacteria; phylum Myxococcota; class Myxococcia; order Myxococcales; family Myxococcaceae; genus Archangium; species Archangium violaceum. The sequence goes on from NZ_JPMI01000130.1 coordinate 12,356, forward strand.
GACGCTGCGCCGCGCGGGCATGGAGGTGTTGGAGGCGGCCAGCGGGCAGGAGGCGCTCACCGCGGCGGCGCTCAAACCGGACGTGGTGGTGTTGGACGTGCGCCTGCCGGACATGAGCGGCTTCGAGGTGTGCCGCCGCCTCAAGGAGGACCCCTCCACCTCCGCGCTCGCCATCCTCTATGTCTCCTCCATGCTGCGCGACGAGGAGCTGGAGGCGCGGCTCTTCGAGGACGGCGCGGACGGCTACATTCCCCAGCCCCTCGAGCCCCGGCACCTGGTGGCGCAGACGTGGGCCCTCGTCCGCATGCGCCGGGCGGAGCAGGCCCGCCAGCGCGAGCACGAGGAGGCCCAGGCCGAGCAGGCCCGCCTGCAGCGGGAGTTGGAGCGCTCCCAGGCCCGCGCGCGCCGGCTCTCCGAGTCCGGCGTGGTGGGCACCTTCTACTGGGATCTGGACGGCTCCATCCTCGACGCCAACGACACCTTCCTGGAGATGGTGGGCTACACGCGCGAGGAGCTGGAGCGGGGCCTGCTCGACTGGCGGAAGATGACGCCGCCGGAGTGGCGGGAGCAGGACCAGCGCAACGTCCGGACGGTGCTCGAGCACGGCGTGTCCGGGTTGATGGAGAAGCAGTACCTGCGCAAGGACGGCACACGGGTGGATGTGATTCGCGGGGCCGCGGCCTTCGAGAGCGAGCCCCACCGGGGCGTGGGGGTGGTGGTGGACATCTCCGCGCGCCGCGAGGCCGAGCGCCGGCTGGCCCTGCTCATGGCGGAGCTGGAGTCCAAGGAGCGGCTGCTCCACGCGGTGCTCCAGCAGATGCCCACCGGCATCTTCATCACCGAGGCCTCCACGGGGCGCACGCTGCTGACGAACGAGCGGATGGCCACCCTGCTCGGCGGCACCCCGAGGCCGAACCTCGAGGGGATGCGCCCGCACCTCATGGAGTACCCGGACGGCAGGCCCTGTCCGCGCGAGGAGTTGCCGCTGCTCCGCGCCATCCGCGAGGGCCGGGAGGTGATGGAGGAGCTCGTCGTGCGGCGCGAGGACGGCTCGACCCGGTTCAGCTGGACGTGTGCCTCGCCGGTGCGGGATGCGCGGGGGGAGATCGTCGCGGGCGTGCTGACGATGGAGGACATCACCGAGCGCAAGGCCACCCAGGAGTCCCTGCGGCTGAGCGAGGAGCGGCTGCGTCTGGCGATGGACTCGGCGGCGCTCGGAGTGTGGAGCTACGACCCGGCCAGGGACGTGCTGGAGTGGGACGAGCGGACGCGGGAGCTGTTCGGCCTGGCCCCCGGTGCGCCCGTGGACCTGCGCGTGTGGCTGGAGCACGTGCATCCGGACGATCGGGAGCGGATGGAGGCCATGGTCCGGCGGGGCTTCGCCGGCGCGGACGGCGGCGTGGGCGATTTCGAGTACCGGGCCATGGGCGGGGAAGGCGTGCTGCGGTGGCTGTCGGGACGGGGCCGGGTGCACATGGGCACGGACGGGAAGGTCCGGCACATGGGCACCGTGCTGGACATCACCGAGCGCAAGCTGGCCGAGCAGCATGCCGAGGCGTTGCTGGCGACGACGGCCACCTTCTCGCACGCGCTCACGCCCCAGCAGGTGGCGGACGCGCTGGTGGCGCATGGGCTGAAGTCCCTGGACGCCTGCTCGGGCTCCGTCACGAGGCGGGTGGACGAGGCGCTGGTGGTGCTCGGGGCCGTCGGGTACCCGGAGGCGGCGTTGCGCGAGTTCAACACCCTGCCGCTCACCCGGCACATGCCCATCACGCAGGTGGCGCGCACGGGGGATTCGGTGTGGATCGAATCGTTCGAGGTGCTCGAGCGGGACTTTCCGGACATGGCCCGGTGGGTGCGGGACAGCCACAGCCGGAGCCGCGCCTGGGGCTCGCTGCCGCTGATGAGCGGGGGGCGGGTGCTGGGGGTGCTGGGGTTGAGCTTCCCCACGCCGAGGCGCTTCGGCGCGCGGGAGAAGGCGCACCTGGAGTCGCTCTGCCGGCTGGGCGCGAAGGCGCTGGAGCGGGCCCTCGTCTACGAGGAGGCGCGGCACCGGTCCGAGCAGGAGCAGCAATTCCTCGGCGTGGTGAGCCACGATTTGCGCAATCCCTTGCAGGCCATCTCGTTGGGGGCGCGCACGCTGCAGCGGATGGAGCGGCCGACGCCCGAGGCGCTGCTCCGGATGACGGGGCGCATCGCGAACAGCGCGGACACCATGGGGCGGATGATCTCCGACCTGCTGGACTTCACGCGCGGGCGGCTGGGCGGAGGCATTCCGCTGGAGCGCACGCACAACGACCTGGTGCGGCTGTGCCGGGAGGTCATCGACGAGTTCTCGGTGACGCACCCGAGCAGCGACATCCGTTTGGAGGGGGACGCGCTGTGCGAGGGGTGGTGGGACGGGCCGCGCCTGCGCCAGGTGCTCTCCAACCTGCTGTCCAACGCGCTGAGGCACGCGCGCCCGGGGCGCGAGGTGGTGGTGCGGGTGCACGGGCCGGACGGCGAGGTGGAGCTGGCGGTGTCCAACGAGGGCGAGCCGATTCCGGCGGAGCTGTTGCCGGTGCTCTTCGAGCCGTTCCGCCGGGGGATTTCGAAGTTCCGCCCGGCGGGCAGCCTGGGGCTGGGGCTCTTCATCGTGCACCAGGTGGTGACGGCCCACGGCGGCCGGATGGAGGTGGGCTCGGCCGAGGGCGTCACTTCCTTCAAGGTGCGGATGCCGCGCGAGGCGTAGGCGCGGCACCCGGCCGGCGCGCGTTACCTGCCCGGCGCGCGCCGCAGCGGGAGGAACTCGGGCCGCCACATCTCCGCCTCGAGCAGGGCCTCCAGGTCCTCGGGCAGCTTGCGCGTGGCCACCTCCTCCTTCATCGCCTGCCGCATCACGGCGATGGCCACCTGACGGCTCGCCGCGCGCAACCGGTCCATGCGCGGGTACAGCGCGCCCTGCGCCAGCCGCGCCCCGTCCGTGTAGTCCGCCAGCGCCAGCGACGCCGCCGTCAGCATCCCGTCCGTCACCCGCTTCGCCCTCGACAGCAGCACGCCCAGCCCCAGTCCCGGGAAGATGAACGCGTTGTTGCCCTGGCCCACCGGGTGCGGCGCTCCGTCCCACTCCACGTCCTCGAAGGGGCTCCCCGTGGCCACCAGCGCCTTGCCCTGCGTCCACTTGTAGATGTCCGCCGGCACCGCCTCGCTGTTCGCCGTCGGGTTGCTCAGCGCGAACACCACCGGGTACGCCGTGTTCTCCGACACCGCCTTCACCACGTCCTCGCCAAACGCCGCCCGCTGCCCGCTCAGCCCCAGCAGCACCGTCACCTTCGCCTCCCGCGCCGTCTCCAGCAGGCTGGGAATCGAGCCCTGAAGCTTCCACCCCGCCACGCGCGAGGGCTCGTGCGCGAACTCCAGCTTGTACGGCTCCAGCCCCTTGCGGTCCTTCAGGATGAGGCCCTTGGAGTCGATCAGGTAGATGCGCTCGCGCGCCTGCTGCGTGCTCAGGCCCTCGCGCTCCATGCCGCGGACGATCTGCCGCGCCACGCCCACGCCACCGGCGCCCGCGCCGTGCACCAGGTACACCTGCTGGCCGAGCGTCGTCTGGCTGCGCCGCGTGGCCGACAGCAGGCCCGCCAGCACCACCGCGCCCGTGCCCTGGATGTCGTCGTTGAGCGAGGGCAGCACGTCCCGGTAGCGCTCCAGCACGTCGAAGGCCTTCTGCTTGCTGAAGTCCTCCCACTGCACCAGCACGTTGGGGAAGCGCTTCTTGAGCGCCGTCACGAAGGCGTGGATGAAGTCGTCGTACTCCTTGCCCTCCATGCGCGGGCGCTTCACACCCAGGTAGAGCGGGTCATCCAACAGCTCCTTGCGGTGGGTGCCCACGTCCAGCTCCACCGGCAGCGTCACCGCCGGGTCGATTCCCGCCGCGGCCGTGTACAACGACAGCTTGCCGATGCAGATGGCCAGGCCGCCGAAGCCCTGGTCTCCAATGCCCAGAATGCCCTCGTTGTCCGTGGCGACAATCAATTGCACGTCCGGAAAGGGCGTGTTCGCCAGCAGCGAGTCGATCTCCCCGATGTTCTCCGGGCTCACCACCAGCCCGCGCGGATAGCGGTAGATGCGGCTGAACTGCTCCACCGCCTGCGCCACCACGGGGGTGTAGATGATGGGCATCATCTCCTCGATGTGCCGGTTGAGCAGCGCGTAGAAGAGCACCTCGCTGCGGTCCTGCAGCGCGCGCAGGAAGACGTGCTTGTCCAGGTCCGAGCGGAAGGAGCGGAAGTTGGCGTAGGAGCGCTCAATCTGCTCGTCCAGCGAGGAGACGTGCGTGGGCAGCAGGCCCAGCAGACCGAACTCGCGCCGCTCCTCGAGGCTGAAGGAGGTGCCCTTGTTGAGCAGGGGCAGGCGGGTGAGCATCAGCCCGTCCAGGTGCGTCTCCAGGTAGGGGCGGCCGTTCGCGTCGAGCTTCTTCTCGTACTGTTTCATGGGGGGAATTCGTGTCGTGAAAAGGGGGGCGATCCCTTAATGGCTCGCCCTCCGCCTCAACAAGGCCCCCCATCAGGCAGGCATAAGCGACGGTTCGTCCCTCCATGCGGCCCGTGTACGCCGCTCCGCGCCAACGCGTCGCGTCAACCGGACCCCACCTCACGGGTCGTCAAGGATATTCCCGGGCGGAAGGGGGAGCTGGCGGCCCGCCTGGTGCGGGAGCGGCTTCACACGTGGAACTGGCCTCGGGAGGGGGGCGCTGGTTCAATCCGCGCCCCGGGTCTCCGTCCGCCGCGACTGGCAGAGGATCGATGAACGCACGTGTCTGGAAGATTGCCCCCCTGCTGTTCGGCTCGGGCTTCTGCTCCCTGGTGTATCAGACGGCATGGCAGCGCGAGTTGCGCCTCATCTTCGGAGCCTCGACGGCGGCGTCGGCCGCGGTGCTGGCCATCTTCATGGGCGGGCTGGGCCTGGGCGGTGCGCTGTTGGGGGGGAGGGTGGATCGGGAGAAGCGCCCGCTGGGCTTCTACGCCAACCTGGAGCTGCTCATCGCCCTGAGCGCGGCGCTGACGCCCCTGCTGGTGTTGCTGGCGCGCGCCGTCTACACGGGCCTGGGTGGCTCGGTGTCCATGGGGCTGGGGCTCGGCTCGGTGGTGCGGCTGGTGCTCTCCGCGCTGGTGCTGGCGGTGCCCACGCTGCTGATGGGAGGCACGCTGCCGGCGGTGGCGCGCGCGGCCGAGACGGCGGAGGACGTGCGGCGCCGGGCGGTCGCGGTCCTCTACGGCGTCAACACGCTGGGCGCGGTGGCGGGCGCGGCGGCCTCCACCTTCCTCCTCTTCGAGGTGTTCGGCACGCGCAGTACCCTGTGGCTGGCGGCCCTCCTCAACGTGCTGGTGGCGCTGGTGGCCCGCACGGTGGACCGGAGCCTGCCGGAGCAGGAGGTGGCCGTGGCCCCCGCGCCTGGCGCCGCCGGGGAGTCCACGCCGGCCACCGCGCTGCCGCCGCGCCGCTTCGTGCTGGGCGCCGCGGCGCTGGTGGGCTTCGCCTTCTTCCTCATGGAGATGGTGTGGTACCGGATGCTGGGGCCGCTGCTGGGCGGCTCCACCTTCACCTTCGGCCTCATCCTGGTGGTGGCGCTGGCGGGCATCGGCCTGGGCGGCGCGGCGTACGCGGCGTGGGGCCAGCAGCGCCCGGCCACCCTGCGCGGTTTCGCGCTGACGTGCCTCCTGGAGGCGATGCTGCTCGCCGTGCCCCTGGCGCTGGGGGACCGGGTGGCGGTGCTCGCCTCCCTGGTGCGGCCGATGTCCGTCTTCGGCTTCGGCGGGCTGGTGCTGAGCTGGGCCGTCATCGCCGTGCTGGTGGTGCTGCCGGCCGCCTTCATCTCCGGAGTGCAGTTCCCCCTGCTGCTGGCGCTGCTGGGCCGCGGGGGTGATGACGTGGGCCGCCAGGTGGGCCAGGCGTATGCGTGGAACACGGTGGGCTCCATCGTGGGCTCGCTGGCGGGAGGCTTCGGCCTGCTGCCGCTGCTGTCCGCCCCGGGCGTGTGGCGGCTGGTGGGCGCGGTGCTGGTGGGCCTGGGGCTCGTCGCGGTGGTGCTGTCGCTGCGCCAGGAGCCGCCGTCGCCCGTGCGCCTGGTGCCGCCCCTGGCCACGGCCGTGCTGGCCACCCTGCTGCTCACCTCCGTGGGGCCCACCGCCGCCTGGCGCCACAGCTCCATCGGCGCCGGACGCGGCAGGTTCGAGGCCTCCGACATCAACGGCATGCGCGACTGGCTCTCCGACTCGCGCAGGTGGCTGACGTGGGAGACGGACGGCGTGGAGAGCAGCGTGGGCGTGCAGGGCGGCTACGGCCTGTCCTTCATCGTCAACGGCAAGTCGGACGGCAACAGCATCGGCGACTCGGGCACCCAGGTGATGGGCGGCCTCATCGGCGCGCTGGCCCACCCCCACCCCCGCCGCTCGCTGGTGGTGGGCCTGGGCACCGGCAGCACCGCCGGCTGGCTCGGCGCCGTGCCGGAGATGGAGCGCGTGGACGCGGTGGAGATCGAACCCGCCATCCTCCACTTCGCGCGCATGTGCGAGTCCGTCAACGAGCGGGTGCTCGACAACCCCAAGGTGAAGGTGCACCTGGACGACGCCCGCGAGGTGTTGCTGGCCTCCAAGGAGTCCTACGACATCATCTTCTCCGAGCCCTCCAATCCCTACCGGGCCGGCATCTCCAGCCTCTTCTCGCGCGAGTTCTACCAGGCGGTGAAGAAGCGGCTGGCGCCCGGGGGCATCTTCCTGCAGTGGCTGCAGACGTACGAGGTGGACTCGCGCACGGTGCGCAGCGTCTACGCCACGCTCGGCAGCGAGTTCGGCTCGGTGGAGACGTGGCGCACGCAGGGAGGAGACCTCATCCTCATGGCCACGGAGCTGCCGCTGCGGCACGACCTGGAGCGGATGCGGGCGCGCGTGTCGCAGGAGCCCTACCGCCGGGCCCTGCCCTGGGTGTGGGGGACGAACGAGCTGGAGGGCGTGCTGTCGCACTTCATCGCCGGGCCCGCGGTGTCCCGGGCGCTGGCCGAGGGCCAGGAGGCCCTCATCAACACGGATGACCTCTCGTACGTGGAGTTCGCCTTCGCCCGCAGCGTGGGGCGCAAGGAGACGGGCTTCTCCCAGATGGATCTGCGGCGGGCGGCCTGGGAGCACCAGGCGGAGCGGCCCGAGGTGGCGGGTGGCACGGCGGACTGGCAGCGGGTGGAGGAGCTGCGGGTGATGGCGGGTGATCCGCCCCTCGTCCATGTGCGCTCCGGCCTGGACGAGGCCGCGCTCTCCCGGCGCCATGCCTTCCACGAGGCGATCAAGGCCAACGACGTCAAACGGGCGCTGAGCCTGTGGCGCGAGGCCGGGCGGCAGCCCCGGGGCCCCTCGGAGCTCACCAGCCTGGGCTCGATGCTGGCGTTCCTGGGGGACGAGGCGGGACTCCTGCCGCTCCTCGAGCCGCTGCGCGGCATGAATCCCTTCGATGCCGAGGCGCTGCTGGCGCGGTTGCGCCTCAAGCAGGGGCGCCTGCCCGAGGCGGCGGAGTCGCTCGAGCGGGCCTTCGCCGTGCTGCGCCAGTCTCCCTGGCACAACCGCACCCTCTTCAAGGACGCGCTGACGGTGGGCATGGAGCTCGCCGAGAAGGACGCGGCCCTGGGCCTGCGGATGTGGACCGCGCTGGAGAAGCCCTTCATCAACAACGTCGGGGAGGGCATGCGCGTGAGCGCCCGGCTGATGCTCGGCTTCCAGCTCGAGTCCGGGAAGCGGTGTGCCGAGGCGCTCGCGGCCTTCGAGCCCCACGTCCCCTGGAACAAGAAGTTCCTCGAGGATCGCACCCGCTGCTACGTGAGCACCCACCACCCGCTGCAGGACCAGGCGCTGGAGGACTACCTGGAGTTCATGCGCTCCGAGCCGCCGCCGCTCTGGGAGAACGGGCCGGGCGCCGCTCCGGACGGGGTGCCCGCGCGGGACGCGCCTCCGGTGTCGGACGTGGGCTCGCCGTAGGCAGGCCACTCCCCGAGCCAGCCGCCTACCACCGAGAGCCCGCGAACCCTCACCGCACCGCCCGCCCCACCAGGCCCAATGCGCTTGCGGTTGGGGGCACCAAAGCAACCGAGGCCGCGTTGTCCTGCCCGCGCGAGCGGGGTCCACCGCCTGAACGCACTGCGACGACAGCCCCGGCTCCGAGGTCTCCTCGGGCCGGGGTGCTTCTTTCTCAGGCCTCCGAGCGCCCACCAATCTCCGGGAAGCGCGCATAGGCTCGCTTGAGGGCCTCGAGGTGCTCGGGCTTGTCCAAGTCGAGCGGCGCCGCGGTGAGACTCACCAGCCATCCCCCCGACGCCGTGCGCCTGGCGCGCGACAGCAGCTCCGCGTCGCGCGAGGGGTCCGGGAAGCCGATGGCCTCCGCAGCCGCAGCCGACCAATAGTTGATCCACCCAAGGTACTGGGGAACCCTGGGCGAGCGGATGTTCCACGGGAGCTTGAGCATCGGCAGTCCGTGAGGAGGTCGTTCTGCCCCCCCCGACTTCGGACCCGTCTGCTCCGCGATGACCAACCTCACGGGACCGGGCGCCACGACGCCCCACCGGGCGCGCACGCCCTCAGCGACGTTCTCCAGCATGTCCACGGCCGCAGCGACAACGGGCTCGTCCTGGGGGAGCGTCGCGTGAACCGTCAGCAGCGGCTCACCCCCCGGACTCGAAATTGCGCTCCCACGTCGGCCTCCCATCGTCACCGGGTAGCTCTCGTCGCCATTGCACAGCAAGCCAAACTTGCCACTCGCGGCCGCTTTAGCCAGCCACGCCGCGCGTTGCGGAAGCGCGACGGGCCGCCCCGAGTCCGAGAGCCGCCACGCCAAGCGCAACCCGGGCACTGCTCGTTCCATCCCTTCAACGGCCGCGAGCGGGCGCCCGTCGTCAACGGTGAGTGCTGGCGCGTAAACGTGAAGATACAACTCTGCTCGGCCGGTCATCATTTGCACTCTGTCACGACGATATCGAAGCTGCGGTCTTCTTTCAGAAGCGCGGCCTTGTGGGCCTCGCTGATCACCCCAACCTTGAAGGCATAGCCACAGGCCACCGCGATGTCCCGGAACTCGGTGAGCTCTTCAATCTCCCTCTCGACCGTAATCTTCCTCAAGAAGTCGTTGTACCCGTCGAAGTACTCGACCTTGATTTCCCACAGCATCCGCACGCCCACCTGAAGCGCGTCGAAGTGCTTGCCATCTACCTTTGCATCCATCCCGGGCCAGCGGTTGGGCGGATACCAGTCGGCGCACGTGTCATGCGCCTTGTTGCCGCCCTTATGCGGCACCGGAAGGGCCTCGCACTTGCGCTCGCGTTCCCTGTCGGTGGGCTCGGGGGCCGGCCCTGGCGGCCACTCCTCGCCGGTGGGCTTGGGCTTGGGGCGCCGTTTCTTCTGGACCTCCGGCGGAGCGGGCTTCGTCTCCGTCGCCGGCCGCGCTTCCGGCACGGGCCGTGTCTCTGGCACTGGACGTGTCTCCGGCACGGGCAGCGTCGGCGGCGGCCGCACCTGGGGACGGCCCCGCTTCTCGTACGCCTCCAGCGCCTCTGAAATGGCAAAACCCACCGCCACCACTCCCACGACAATCACCGCGCCCACGAGCAGCTCGGGCCCCGCGAGGACACAGAGCCCGATGCCCAGGGCGCCGGCGCCGGCGGAGGCGACCGAGCACCGCCCCGAGGTGTCCCTGAACCGCACCCGCTCGTGGTCGAGCGCGTAGTAGCACTGCTCCACCAGGCCGGCCCATGGCTGGCCCGCCGCTTCGACGACGCACCGGCCCCCGTCCGTCCACGGCAGCTTCGCCGCGCGCCGGAGGTTGGCGACCACCAGGTCCTCGCCGGAAGCGTCCGGCTCCGCCGCGGCGCCCCCCTGGGGACTGACCCCACGCCGCCAGCGGCTCTTGCCGGTGAGCGTCCCGCCCATGGGGTAGCCCGTCGCGCAAGCGGCCTGCAGCGCGAGAACCACCAGCACCAACGCACGCGAGCCAGGCCACGGCCTACCCCGCGAGCGCCGTCGGGCCTCGAGCTGCGTTCCGCCGCCCTCGCCCACCGCAGGACTCGAGTGCTTCTTCACCATGGCGCTGGCCTCCCCCAAGAGCATCAGCCCTGAAGGATAGGATGCGGGACGGCCAACAGCAGTTGGGCGTGTCTCGCTCAGGCTACTACGCCTGGAAGCAGCGCCCGGAGTCCGAGCGGGACAAGGCGGACCGCGCCCTGGCCGAAGAGGTGGCGACAGTGCACCAGGAGAGCCGCGGCAGGTACGGCAGCCCGCGCGTGCATGCCGAGCTGCGCGCCCGGGGCCGCCGGGTGAGTCGCAAGCGCGTGGCCCGCCTCATGGGCCAACGGGGCCTGGCTGCTCGCGGGAAGCGTCGCTTCGTGCGGACGACTGATTCACGCCACGCGCAGCCCGTAGCCCCCAACATCCTCGAGCGCGACTTCTCCCCCGGTCAGCCCAACAGCTCCTGGGCCACGGACATTACCTACGTCTGGACGTGACAGGGCTGGTTGTACCTGGCAGTCGTCATGGACCTCTTCTCGCGCATGATTGTCGGCTGGTCGATGAGCGAGAACATCGACCGGCACCTGGTGCTCAACGCTCTGGATATGGCCCTCGAGGGCCGACAACCAGCGCGAGGACTGTTGCACCACTCGGACCGGGGCAGTCAGTACGCCAGCGAGGACTACCAGAAGGCGCTGGCCGCTCGCGGGATTCAATGCAGCATGTCTCGCAAGGGCAACTGCTGGGACAACGCCGTGGCCGAGAGCTTCTTCAGCAGCCTGAAGACGGAACTCGTCCACGACGCCGACTTCGCCACCCACGCGCAGGCCCGCACGGCGCTCTTCGAGTACATCGAGGTCTTCTACAACCGCCAGCGTCGGCACTCTTCGCTGGGCTACGTCAGTCCAGCGGATTTTGAGCTTGCTGCCTTACCGCAGAAGTCGGCATCTTGACCCTACTGTCCACGTAATCGGGGCAAGTCCACCGGCAAAGCCTCAACTTTATGACACAGTAGTACTAGGGTGCCGCCCCATGCCGGAGACCCCCCTCGTCTTCAACCACACCGTCCAGGGACTCTTCTCGCGCTCGTTCCCGGACGGAGTGCCCGCCGGACTCAAGGCGCAGCTGCGCGAGGCCGGTGTGGACCTGGACAAGCCGCTGCTGCCCGCCTACCCCATTCCGGTGTGGTCCCGCAGCATCGACCTGGGGGCCCGGGCCGCCTTCCCCGACGAGCCGCGCCGCGAGGTGGCCTGGCGCAGGATGGGCGAGCGGATGATCGACGGCTACCAGGACTCGATGATCGGCCGGGCCATGTTCGGCATGCTCCAGGTGCTGGGGCCGCGCCGCACGTTGCAGCGGGCGCAGAAGAACTTCCGCACCGGCAACAACTACTCCGAGGTCCGCGTCAGCGACGTGTCCCCCACGGAGATGGAGCTGTGGTTCAACGAGACGGACGACGTGCTGCGCCACTTCACCGTGGGGCTGGTGCTCGCGGGCATGCGCGCCGGCGGCGCCGAGGAGCCCCAGGTGCGGCTGCACGACGTGGACGCGAAGGGCTTCACCCTGCGCGCCTCGTGGAAGCCGAAGTAGTGGGCTCGGGGCCGGGCTCCGGGGCCCGCCTCACTTCCGGGGCGCGCCGCCGTAGAGCGTCTCGGCGCGGTGGAAGAGCACCCACGAGGTGATGATGTATTTGTCGTTGGACTCGGACACGTTGCCCCGGTGGGTGTGGGTGAAACCCGAGGGGAAGATGAGCATGCGGCCCGCCTTCGATTGGACCTTCTTCTCCTGGTAGAAGAACTCCGTCTCGCCGCCCTGGCTCACGTCGTTGAGGTAGAACTGGAAGGCGAGCACGCGGTGCAGGGGCTCGCAGCTGGCGTCCTTCGGGTACACCTCCGAGTGCCAGTGCGGATAGCCGCCGGAGCCCTTCAGGTACTTCTGCACGGTGAGGTCGCCGTAGCGGTAGAGGAAGCCGACGAGCTGGTCGAAGACGGGGTCTCCCAGCTCGGCGAAGTTCTCCCGCGTGAGCGTCGTCACCTGGCCCGTCTTCGGGTGCTTCGTGGACAGGGAGACGGCGCCGATGAGGCTGTAGAGGTACTTGCGCAGGTAGGCCTTGAGCGGAGGGAAGGCCGCGTCCAGCAACTGGCGCAGCACGGGCTGGTAGTCCGCGTGCTGGTTGAGGTTGAGGTCGTAGCTGTCCTTCTTGCTCAGGTCCACGCCGCCCCCGGTGCGGCCGCGCTGCACGTGGGGGCTCTTCTCGAAGAGCTGGAGGATGTCCTGGCACAGCCGGGGAGCGAGGACCCCGTCGTGGACCTCGATGAAGTCGGTCATGGGGCGCGGCTCAGCGGGCGGTGAGGACTTCCACGTCGAAGACGAGCACCGAGTGGGGCGGGATGGCGGGAGGGCTTCCGTAGGCGCCGTAGCCGAGGGTGGACGGGATGACGAGCCGGCGCTTGCCTCCGGCCTTCATGCCAATCAGTCCCTCCTCCCAGCCCGCGATGACGCGGTCGTAGCCGAACCGGAACTCGAAGGGCTTGTTGCTGGTGCGGCTGGAGTCGAACTGGGTGCCGTCGGGGAGCCAGCCGGTGTAGTGCACCTCGAGGTAGCGGCCGATGGAGACCTCGGTGGCACCGGTGCCCACCGCCAGGTCCTGGGTGTAGAGGCCGGACTCGCTGCGGTTCATGGCGCCGAGGTCCACGCCCAACGCGGCGGCGTAGCTCACCTGGGTGGGGTCTCCCGACCCCGAGGAGCCACCGTCACAGGCGGAGAGGGCGAACAGCAGGCAGGCGGAGAGGAGCGGGAGGAGGGGCGCGAGGCGTCGTTTCATGGCGCCCGGAGCCTAGCAAGGCCGGGCGCCGGCCGGTGGGAACTCACTGGGGACGGGCGCGCGGCCCGCCGCCTGCCCACTGGTAGCCCACGGTGGCGCCCGAGCCGATGAAGCCCAGGGCGATGTACTTGCGGAACCAGCCGAGCGTGCTGCGGTTGTCGACCACTTCCTCCAGCAGGCCATGTACCGCGACGCCGAGCAGCGTGCCCACGGCGGCGCCGCCCAGCGCCCCGAGGAAGGCGCGGCCCCGATCCTGGCTGCCGTTGAAGGCCAGCTCGCCCAGGCCCCAGGTGCCCAGCGCGGCCAGGGGCGGGGTGAGCACGAGCCCCGCGCCGAACGCGGCCACGTCCAGCTCGGCCCAGCGCCCGCCGGCGTCCGGGGACTGGAGGAACAGCAGCCCCGCGGGCAACGAGCCCGTGAGGCTTCCGGCCACCGTCTCGGCGGCCGTCACCCACAGCCGCTCCTCGCCCAGGCGGCTCGCGCCGTACACGCCCCCGAGCGGCGCGAGCGCGGCCGCGCCATACGTCACCCAGGCTCCGGGCGTGACGGGCGCATCCGTGGCGGTGAGGTGGGGAGACGTCCGTTCCGTCTTCTCGGGGGGCGGGGTCTTCTCCGCGTCGGGGACGGCCTCGGGGGGCTCCGGCTGGACGGGGGTGGCGGGGAACTCGACGTTCTGGTTGGGCAGGAGCGAGAGCGCGGCGGGGATGCCCCGGGCCCGCGCGCTCAGGGGCGACTCGTCCAGGGGCCGGGAGAAGGCCTGGGGCGGTGCGAGCACGGCCCCGAGCAGCGAGAGGGAGGCCAGACAGGAGGGCAGGGAAGCAGGCAGTCGCATGGTGTCCGTGGAGGGCGCGCGTGTCGGCCGCCCCTGCCCGGAGGCCGGGCGGCGGGGACGTGGCGGCGGGCCCGTGTGGGGGGAGGGATGGGGCGGGTGTCGCGTTTCGTCCACCCGTGCACCGGGAGGGCCGCGTTCCAGCGGACAGAGGGGCGCCGGGGGTGTCGCCGGGTGGACGGAGCGCGGGCCCATGAAGGCAGACGCGCGGAGCGTGACTAGCTTGCGCGCGTGAAGAAGACACCCTGGACACTGCTACTGCTCGCGCTGGTGCTCGCGGGCTGTCCCCTGCCGAATCACCGCCTCGCCCTGCGCATCCGCGACACCGTGCCGGAGACGCCGGAGGGCATGTCGCTCGCCTGGTACCAGACGGTGGGCGTGGAGCTGGAGCCGGGCAATCAGGTGGAGCTCGTCCACAACGGCCACGTGTTCGACCGGCTGGTGGAGGAGATTCACGCCGCGCGCTCCAGCATCCACATCCTGCTCTACATCTGGCGTCCGGGGTACCCGTCGGATCGCATCATCCAGGCGCTGCGCGAGCGCCACCCGGGCGTGGCCTGCCGCGTGCTGGTGGACCCCTTGGGCAGCATCCGCTTCGAGGACAACGTGGGGCCGGAGCTGGTGGCGGCCGGGTGCGAGGTGCGCGTGTTCCGCCCGCTGCAGGGCACCATCTCCACGCTGAACCTGAAGCGCTTCCAGTCGCGGCTGCACCGCAAGCTGATGGTGCGTGACGGCGTCTCCGCGATGACGGGGGGCTTTGGCATCTGGAAGAGCTGGATAGGCGAGGGGCGCAAGCCGGACGAGTGGCGCGACGCGAACATCTGGGTGCGGGGCCCGGCGGTGCGAGGCGTCCAACTGGCGTTCGCGCAGAACTGGCAGGAGGCGGGGGGCGGGATGCTGCCGGCCGAGGCCTTCCCGGAGCCGATGCCCACCCCGGGCGTGGCGCGAGCGGGCTTCGTGACGCACACGGGAGCGCCGGTGCTGACCAACGCCGAGCGGATGACGTTGCTGGCGATCGCCTCGGCGAAGAAGCGGCTGTGGATTTCCAACTCGTACTTCATTCCGACGGGGCCCATCCAGGACATGCTCATCGCGAAGGCGAAGGCGGGGGTGGACGTGCGGGTGCTGACGCCGGGGCGGCACCACGACATCCCTCCGGTGCACGAGGGCCAGCGCGCCACCTATGCGCGGCTGTTGGAGAACGGGGTGCGCATCTGGGAGTACGAGGTGTCGATGATGCACTCCAAGGCGGTGCTGGTGGATGACCGGCTGTCGATGGTGGGCTCGACGAACCTGGACCCGTTGGCGCTCAGTGCCGAGGAGGGCTCACTGGTGGTGGATGACGAGGGCCTGGCGGCGCAGATGGCGCGGGACTTCGAGGAGGACATGAAGCACTCGGTGGAGATCCGCTGGGACTCGTGGAGGAGGAGGGGCCTGTTCAAGCGGCTGTCGGAGCGGGTGACGGTGCTGTTCGGCAAGTACCTCTGAGCCCCCTACTCGCCGCTGCGCCGCGTACCCGCTAAGCTGCTCCTTGACAGGGAGGCTTCACGGCAGCGCCGGCGGACCCGCTTCCCGTGCGCATCACCGCGGGAGGACGGTCATGAACGGCTCCATCACGAGTCTCGACGGCATCTTGGCGATGTACCAGGAGGAGCGGTTCTTCCTCATCGCCATCTGCTCCACGCTGTTGAGCATCGGCGCGTTCCTGGTGTTCGCGCTGCCCTGGACGTGGGTGGCGTACAAGAACCCGGAGTCGCTGAAGAAGTACCGGGTCCAGGGGAGGGAGCTCCCGGTGAAGCGGTGGTTCGCGCCGTCGTTGCAACGGTTCGCCATCAACAACCTGGTGTCCTTCCTGGGAGTGCTGGTGGCGTGGCCGGTGTTCCGCCTGTCTGGCATCCACGCGGGCGAGCTGCCGGCCTGGTACGTGATGGTGGGGCAGCTCGTCTTCTTCATCGTGCTGGACGACTTCCTCTACTACTGGATGCACCGGGCGCTGCACACGCGGTGGCTCTACAAGCACGTGCACTCGGTGCACCACCGCATCACCACGCCGTATGCGCTCACGGGCAATTACATGCATGCCGTCGAGTTCATGCTGACGTCGACGCTGGTGTTGGTGGGGCCCTCGCTGGTGGGGGCGCACGTGGTGACGCTGTGGGCGTGGATCGTGTTCCGGCAGCTGGAGGCGGCGGATGGGCACTCGGGGTACGACGTGCCATGGAATCCGGCGCTGCTGATTCCGTTCTACAAGGGGCCGGCGTACCACGACTTCCACCACCGGAGGTTCTTTGGCAACTACGCGGGGTTCTTCGCGTACCTGGACAAGGTGTTCGGGGGCACGTGGTCGAAGGGATACGAGGAGTACCGGAGGGCGCAGCAGCAGAGGCCGGAGCCGCAGGTGCAGCCGGAGCCGTAGCACCCTCACCCAAAAGGCTGAGGATTGCGCACGCCAGGCACGCGAGCCGTCACTGAAGCAAGCAACGAGGTCGAAAGTCGTGCACGCCTGCTGCTGGGGGGCGACCGGGAAGGCTTCAGGTCGCCCACCTCATCATCCGCACTCATCTACAAGGAGAGCTCTGCCCGCTCTGTCTCGTCTCTCCAGCGCTGATAGGATTTCTGTCGGCATGGGTGCCTGCCGTTGGAGGCGCCAATGATTTCCGCACCGCGGGTGCTGCTGGGGGCCATCCTGCTCTTCACCGGTTGCGTCACGCTGGCGCCGAGACAGGGCGGCAGCGCCGCTGAGGGCCCCCGCGCCCTGTCCATGTCGAGAGAGGCGGGGGGCAGTACGCCCGAACTCGAGGCTCCTTCCCCGCTTGCTTCCACGGAGGCGGGCGGGCAGCAGCGGCCGCACCGCCGCCGCGGCGCCCGCGGGCTGGTCCCAGGCGCTGCTTTGGCGAGCGCGGGTGAGGCGTCCGCGTCCGAGGCGGCCAGCACGGGGCCTGTCCCCGAGGAGCCGCCCTCATGCGGAGGGCAGGCCGTGCCCGCGGGCTGGCCCGACTTCTCCTCCAGCCCTGAGGAGTTGCTGGCGCCCTTCCTCACCTGCACCTCGCCCGGGGAAGTGCTCGCCCTGCAGCAGCGCGTGGACATGCCCCGCCTGCTGGAGGCCCTGGACGACTGGGGCGCGGTGCGCCTGGGTGCCCTGGGCCCACCACGCGAGGACGTTGCCCACCTGTTCAACGACAAGCGCACCGCCCTCCTCGTGAAGGCCCCCGAGGCCTATGGGCGCCTCAACGCACAGGTGCTCGCCGTCTTCATCGCCGACTCGGCCTATGACAATGACTTGCGGGAGATTCTCTTCCTGCTGGCCCGGGACAAGCGGCTGGAGGAGACCCTCGCGCTGCTGCCCGCCTTCCAGGTGGCGTTGGAGAAGCGGGGGCTGAAACCCACGGCCCGTGCGGACAGGGACTCTGAATTCGCGGACGTGGGCCGAGGCTTCCTCCGAGCCGGCGAGGACGTGCTCTCCAGCACCCTGGTGAGTGATGGAGGGCGTGAGCTCGCCTTCTTCCCCATACGCGGCCAGCTGCCGCCGGAGTACCAGGAGGCCCTCGCCAGGGCCCGGAGGGAATTGGTGGAGCACGCCTCGGCGGACACCCTGGCGCTGAGTGCGTTTGACCACCTCACCTTTGGAGTGCCGCTGGGGGGCTACCACTTTGTCACCACCTCCCTGCATGGCATGCGGTTGCTGTGGCGGGGCGAGTGGGAGCAGGGCACGCGCGAGGTGGCGCCAGCGTTGGTGTTGGCCCTCGTCGCGGGAGGCAAGGGCGTGCACTACCTCGCCAGGGGGGAAGGCGCCGCGGGGGTGCGCCTGCGCCTGCGTACCGGGGTGGCCGCTGCGGAAGCGCGGCTGCGGGCCCTGAGCGAGACGGCGCGGCAGCTTCAAGGGCTGCTGGGTCCGGAGGGGCTGCGGCAGGTGCTGCGCGACATACGGGCCAGCCGGGAGGCGGGCCGCTTCGTCGCGGTGGGCGGGGCGGACGCCGCGCTGGCGCTGCACGAGGCCGGGGGGAGTGTGGCCAGGGCCCGGCCGCTCATGTCCAGGGCCAGGCCTGGGGCCTCGGACGAGGCCGCACGTCCCTCCGCCACCAAGGCCGGTGCCGCGGAGCGACAGGGCACCCTGGCCTCGTTGGTGGATGAGGGGGTGGGACACACGCTCCCGGTGGTGGAGGCGAAGCTGGCGGTGGCGGAGCTCGAGGCCACGGGCCCGCGCCTGTCCAGGGACGTGAGGGTGCTGGAGCAACACCGCCCCGTTCTCGAAGCCCCGCCGCCCGGGGCCCGGGGCAACCCGCGCTGGCGCGAGTACGTGGAGTACTACAACGAGCGCCTCGGAGAAGTGGAGCAGGGCAAGGCCAGCAAGGGCCCCCTGAAATGGGAGGGCTACGAGCAGTTGCGAGGGTGGTTTGCCCGGGGGCTGGACTTCGAGCGCGACATGGTGAGGTTGCTGCGAGAGGACGCGCGGAAGCCCCGGGCCGAGCGCCGCTTCCTCGGGGACTTCGACAGGCCGCGCGTTGAAACGCAGGTGGGCGTGGGGAAGCCGGGCACCGGCCTGCGCTTCGCGGACGTGCTCGTCATCGAAGAGGGCGCACCCGGCGGGCGGCCACGGCGCGTGGAGACGTTCAGCTTCAAGAGCCGCGACCTCTCGGGGATGAAGTACGAGGCCTTGGTAGCGCAGATGCTGGAGGATGCGAGCGAGGCTCTGCGGAAGTACGGAGAGAGGCTGGACATCCGCCGCGACTCCCTCCAACGTCTTTTCGGCCCGGCTGGCGAGGTGCAGGTTTCGAGGGTCCGCCTCATCTATGAAGGGGGCGCACTCAAGCCCAAGGCCGTGGACTTGTTGGAGCGTGCCGTGGACGAAACCAAGAATGCGGTTCTGGGCGTGGAGGTGTTCTTTCAATGAAGGTGCTGAGCGAGCACGATTTGAAGGTGGAGGACAGCTTCGTGCTAACCCTCGACGGTGCCTTCAGTCTACAGGTGGCATTGGAGCGCGAGTTGGCGCCCTTTCTTCAGGCTCTCGAGGAGTACTCCGATGGGTGGATGCCAGACGTCGTCAAAGGCAAGCGGCAACGCAAGTACGCCCGCGCTGCCGTCTGGAAGGCATTGGAAGAGCGGGGCAGCGAAAGATATACGCATTGTGGGCTTTATCGGACGCAGTGGCCCGTGCTGGACATGGCTCTTGGTCTCAGCTCACGGACACTTCCGCCTGGGCTGAACATCGTGATTGTGGTGAAACCCCTCTCCTTCTTCGCGGAGGCGGAGCGCTGTCACCGCTTCGTGGAGATGGTACGCGCCTGGGCTTCCCATCATCCCGTGACGTATGCGAAGGCCCACAGCCTGGATGACGTGGAGTTGGCGGGCTCTCCCAACTTTGGCCGCGACGATGAGACTCGACGCAGAGACGGCTTCGACAAAGTCTACGAGGTGTTCTGGCTCAACGTCTTCGGCCCCAAGCTGGTGGAAACGGTTGGCCGCGAGCGCATGCTGTCCACGCCGGCCCACCGGGTGGAGGAGCTCCCCAACGGTTCCATCCTCCTGGTGACGTGGCCCACCGTGGCGGATTTCGCCAGCAAGGAGGCACGGCTCGCGCAGGCCCGGGCCCACGCCCACCTCCGGCCGGACCTCGACTTCGACACCCTTCTGCGCTCCCTGCATGAGCGCAGTGCCATGCTCGCCCCCGTGGAGCCCCGCTTCCACCCGGACCTGGCCTCGCTCCTCTCGCGTGTGGTGGACCGCGCCGCCAGTCACGAGCGTCAGCGCAGGATCGCCGAGCTCAACGCGTGGCAACCCCCCGAGCCCGAGGAGTGGCGCCCCGCCGACTCCGCCCTGCCTCCAGACGTGGACAACCCGGAGCACTCGCTCGAGTCCTACAGCGACCTGGCCGAGCACCTCGTGGCGCTACTGCACTCGCAGGTGCCCTCCGTTTTCGAGGCCACGCCCGAGTCGCTCACGGATGCCGACTTCTACTTCTGGAGCGAGGAATTCCCCACGAGCCGCCTGCGGGAAGCCATCGACGAGCACGCGGTGCCCGCCATTGGCGCCTACCTGGGTGAGGTGCTGGTGCGCAACCTGGGCGGCCGGTGGATTCCGCGCCAGAAGCTCGAGGAGGCCCAGGTGCTGGTGGGCAACCGCGTCTGGCTTCCCTTCGTCCGGGCCCGCAACTACATGCGCTCGCGACAGTCGCTGCTGGACTGCTCCCTCACTTGCCTCTACCGCGTGGCGGAGCGGCACCGGGGCTGAGAACCGGCGGGGAGCTTTCCAGTGCGGTGAGCAGCTCGTCACGTAGACCTCCCTGGCCGGAAGCCCGAGGATGTCATGTGCGCGTTACCCGCGGACCAGCTCCTCGAAGCGGCGCCAGGAGACATTGCGGCCGGTGAGCACGGCCACGGTGGGCCCGAGTGCCCGAGGAAGCAGCTTGCGCAGGGCGGCGAGTCCCGCTGCGGCGGAGGGCTCGAGGATGTACTTGGTATCCGAGACACACCAGCGCATGGCCTCGCGCAGCTCGTCGTCGGAGACGAGCACGAACTCATCCACGTTGCGCTTCAGATAGGGCCAGGGGAGGAGCTCCTTCTCCACGTGGGCGCCGATGCCCTCGGCGATGGAGGGGCGCACGTCCGGGACGTCCACGGGTTGGCCCTCGCGGTGCCACTGGGCGAGGACGGCGGACGTCTCCGGCTGGACGCCGATGAGCCGGATGCGCGGGTTGGCGGCCTTGAGCACGACGCTCATGCCCGCGAGGAGCCCGCCACCGCCCACGCCGACGAGGACAGTCTCCACCTGGGGACAGTCCTCGAGGATTTCGAGGGCGACGGTGCCACCACCCTCCATCATGTGGCGGTCGTTGTAGGCGGAGAGGAAGGTATAGCCCCGCTCGGCGGCGACGCGGCGAGCGGCCTCGCGGGCGAGGGGGACGCTGTCGAAGTACTCGAGGTGGGCACCGTACTCCTGGATCATGCGGAGCTTGTCGGGATCGGCGGAGCGGGGCAGGTAGATATGGGCCTTGGCGCCGAGGGTGGCGGCGGCGTAGGCGAGTCCGATGCCATGTCCGCCAGCGGTGGGGGCGATGAACTCGGCATCGGGGCGCGAGGCGCGGACGGAGAGCACCTTGTGAAGGGAGCCACGGGGCTTGAAGCTGCCGGTGACCTGGAGGTTCTCGAGCTTGAGCAGCACGGGGGCGCCGGCGAGCTTCGAGAGGGAGGTGTTGGGCTCCAGGGGAGTATGGCGGAGATACGGAGCGATGCCGCGGCGAGCGGCGATGACATGCGAGGGGAGGAGTTCCAACTCGGAGTCGGGCGTGAGCATGGCGCCTGTTATCACGTCCAATCACGTCCAGAGCCCAATCACAGCCAGGAGCCCCACCGTGCCCAAGTATCCCTCGCCCTCCGGGAGCGGGGACTACTCGGAGGCGAAGGGCACGGTCATCGAGGGAATCCTGAAGAAGGACTCCTGAAGGGCTCGCGGTAGCCGCTCCCAGTAGACTGGCCCCATGCGCATCGAGCACGTGGCCCTCTGGAAGAAGGACATCGAAGACGTACTTCCAGTTCAGCCCGCCTCCCGGGCGCGCTCTTCACGAACTTGTCCGACTGTTGGACAAGTTTGGCGAGACTGGGCCCGGAGGGCTCCCTCCCCAGCACGGACCTTCTTCGGAGGGCCTGGCCTACGGCGCGGGAACTCCCTGGCCGGGGTGGGAGGCGGGGCGCAGCTCATCGGCCTCGAGCATCACCTCGTCGTCGTAGCACCAGCCCCAGTCCTCCCCGGGCTCGAGCGAGCGGATGATGGGGTGCGACGTGGCGTGGTAGTGCCTCGTCGCATGGCGGTTGGGCGAGGAGTCGCAGCAGCCCACGTGGCCGCACTCCATGCACAGCCGCAGGTGCACCCAGCTCCCGCCGAAGCGCAGACAGTCCTCGCACCCGGCGGTGGTGCTCGGTCGGACGTCGCGGATGGAGTCGAGGTGGCGGCAGCCGGAGGTTTCCATGGTGGGCTCCTTTCCCCACAGGGTAGGCACCCCCCGTGGGCCCCGGGGCTGGCGGCCTGGACAGGGCGCGGCCGGGCGCCTCGGATTTCCCGCTGGGAGGGCTGTCTCCCATTGAACAATCCCTGGCGTCCCGGCCGTCGCGAGGCGTTCACCATTCATCATCGTCTTGCCCTTCTGATCGCCGCCGGACTGGGAGAAGAGAGAACGCGTCCCCAATTTTCCCGTGTGATTGTCACGGGAGCGTGGGGCATGCAGGGGCTCGAGGGGTCGCGGGAGCTGGGGGCGGAACGTCCGGCGGCGGCGCGGCGGCGGTTGGTGTTCGAGCACACGGTCGATGGGCTCTTCCGCTTCTCACTGCGCTCGCGCCTGTCCTCGCAGGCGTGGAATGGCCTGAAGGCGGTGGGCATCGACTTGTCCAAGCCGCTGCTGCCCGCCTACACCTATGACACGTGGAGGCGGGCCCTGGAGCTCACCGTGGTGGACCTCTACCCGCTGTTGCCGCGCGAGGAGGGCTGGCGGCGGCTGGGGCAGGAGGTGGTGAACGGCATGGTGCACACGGTGCTGGGCCGCGCCATGGTGGGAGTGGCCCGGCTGCTCGGGCCGCTGCGCTCGCTGCGCCGGTTGAACAACACGCTGCGCAGCGCGGACAACTACGTGGAGTCCCGCCTGACGGAGCTGTCGCCCACCTCGTGCGAGGTGTGGATCAACGAGGTGATGGGCCAGCCCGCCTACTACCAGGGGATTCTGGAGGCGTGCCTGGGCCTGGCGGGAGGCCAGCGGGCGCGGGTGCGGGTGCTGGCGCGCGAGGGGGCGGGCGCGCGGCTTCACGTGGAGTGGGAGGAGTAGACGGCCTGGGGTGTGAGGCGAAGTCTACCCACGTGGGTAGCAGGGGACTCGGCGAGCGGATACTTCCCGTCTGCCGGGGATTACGGCACTCCTGCGGTGCTCGCCGGGTTTCAGGCATACTCGCGCCGCCAGGGCGCGGGAGAGCCGCCCGTTCATGTCGAGCATGTCCACCAGGGTCGCGCGAGCGCAGGGAGTTGGAGGGCTGGAGCCGTCGGGGCAGGGCCTCGCGCGTGCGGGAATGACGGCCCGGCTGCTGGGGGCGCTGGACGTCTTCCTTTCCGAGTCGTTGCGCCGCGGGCCCGCCGAGGAGCTCGGCCGCAGCCGGGTGCTGGTGGGCGCCAACGCGGTGCTGTTGTTCTGCTGCCTGGTCTTCCTGCTCTACGTGCCGAGGTTGGCCTTCCCCGTGGCCATGGGGGCGGTGGGCGGGGTGTGCATGGCGGGCTTCCTGGCCTCGCTGCTGCTGCTGCGCCGGGGCGCGTCCTCGCGGCTTCCCGGGTTGCTGCTGTGCGCGATGCTGACGGGAGGCTTCCTGGCCGCCGGGCTGCGCATGCCGGATCCACACGTGGGCACGCATGCCATCTGCATGCTCATCCCCATGCTGTCCGTCTACCTGCTGGGGCCCCGGCCGGGATTCCTCTTCGCGGTGGTGGGCGCGGTGGGCGTGGGGGCGGTGCTGCCGCTGTGGCACGGGGTGCAGGCGGGCCTGTGGATCCGCGCCTGGTGCGCCGCGCTCTTCATGCTGGGCGCCTGGGGGCTGAGCTGGCTCATCCTGGCCGCGAGGGACCAGGCCAACCTGGCGATGGTGCGGGCGCTGCGCTCGTTGCGCGAGAACGAGGGCAAGCTGACGAGCCTGCTGGAGAACACCGAGGACATCGTGTGCTCGGTGGACGCGGACGGGCGGCTCATCGCGGCCAACCCGGCGCTGGGGGAGATGTACCGGGAGCTCATCGGCACGGAGCTGGCGCCGGGGGACTTCCTCTTCCCGGAGCGTGCGCCGGAGCGGCTGCGCGTGCGCTGGCAGCAGTGCGCCGCGCAGGTGATGGCCGGCAAGCGGGTGCGCTTCGAGGCCTCGCCCTCCAAGCTCAAGCGGCCGCGCGTGCTGGACATCTCGCTCAACCCGGTGTTCGACGTGACGGGCACGCGGGTGGTGGGAATGACGGTGTTCGGCCGCGACATCACGGACCGCAAGGAGGCCGAGGCCCGGCTGGGCGAGATGCACCGCAGCCTGCTGGACGTGTCGCGCCAGGCGGGCATGGCGGAGATGGCCACCGGCGTGTTGCACAACGTGGGCAACGCGCTCAACAGCGTCAACGTGTCCGTCAACCTGCTGGCCGAGCGGCTGCACCAGTCGCGGCTGCCCGGCCTGAAGAAGGCCACGGATTTGATGGCCTCGCACGGGGCGGACCTGGCGGCCTTCCTCACGGCGGATGGCCGGGGCCGGCAGCTGCCCTCCTACCTGCAGGCGCTCGCGTCCCAGCTCACCGGCGAGCGCGAGGAGCTGCTGGAGGAGGTGGACACGTTGCAGAAGAGCGTGGAGCACATCAAGTCCGTGGTGAGCATGCAGCAGGAGCATGCGCGCTTCGCGGGCGTGGTGGAGCCGCTGGAGCTCACGGCCCTGCTGGATGATGCGCTGCGCCTGCAGGCGGTGTCCTTCGAGCGCCTGGGCATCCAGGTGAAGCGCGAGTACACCGAGGGGACGCTGGTGAAGGTGGACCGGCACAAGTTGTTGCAGATCCTCCTCAACCTGCTGAGCAACGCGCGGCAGGCGCTGGTGGAGAGCGGGCGGGCGGACAAGCAGCTCACCATCCGCGTGGAGCGCATGGTGGCCGAGCGGCTGCGCATCGCGGTGCAGGACAATGGGGTGGGGATTTCTCCCGAGGACGCGCCCCGCCTCTTCACACAGGGTTTCACCACCAAGAAGGACGGACACGGGTTCGGCCTTCACATCAGCGCACTGGCGGCGGCGGAGATGGACGCGTTCCTCTCCTGTTCGAGCGAAGGCCGCGGCCAGGGTGCTACGTTCACCATTGATTTGCCCATCTCGGGCGAGGAGAGCAGGGCATGAAGGCCGCCACCACACCCAACCGCCGCATCCTGGTGGTGGATGACAACCAGGCGATCCACCAGGACTTCCGCAAGATTCTCTGTGCCGCCCCGGCGAGCACGGCGCTGGACGCGATGGAGGCCGCGCTGTTCGGCGGGCCCTCGGCGGCGCCGGTGGACACGGGCTTCGAGGTGGACTCGGCCTACCAGGGCGAGGAGGGCCTGGCGAAGGTGAAGGAGGCGGTGGCCGAGGGGCGGCCGTACGCGCTGGCCTTCGTGGACATCCGCATGCCGCCGGGCATCGACGGCGTGGAGACGGTGCAGCGGCTGTGGAAGGAGGACGCGGACCTGCAGGTGGTGCTCTGCTCGGCCTACTCCGACTACTCGTGGGAGGAGATGACGCAGCGGCTGGGCATCAGCCAGCGGTTGCTGATTCTCCGCAAGCCCTTCGACAACATCGAGGTGCGGCAGCTGGCGCACGCGCTCACGGAGAAGTGGGAGCTGCTGCGCCAGAGCCACCGGCGCCTGGAGGACCTGACGCGCGAGGTGGAGGAGTGGACGCGCGAGCTGTCGGTGGCCAATGAGCGGCTGCGCAAGGAGATGGAGGACCGGGCGAAGCTGGAGCTGCGGCTGGTGCAGGCCCAGCGGCTGGAGGCGCTCGGGCGGTTGTCGGCGGGGCTGGCGCACGAAATCAACAACCCGTTGAGCGTCATCATGGCCAGCGTGGGCTTCATCCGCTCGGAGCTGGATGACCAGGCCAAGGGCGGCCGGCAGGCGGACCCGGTCGAGTTGAGCGAGGTGTGCTCGGACGCGCTGCTGGGGGCGGACCGGATTCTGCGCCTGGTGAATGACTTCCGGCTCTTCTCCAAGCTGGACGGGCAGCCGCAGACGTGGGTGGACCTGCGCGAGGTGTTGGATCACGCGCTGTCGGGGGCCAGCTACAACCTGGGGCCCAAGACGCAGGTGGTGCGCGACTTCCAGGACGTGCCGCCCGTGTGGGGCAGCGAGCAGGGCCTGGAGCAGGTGTTCCTCGGGCTGCTGAACAACGCGGGGCACGCGCTGAAGACGACGGCGGAGCCGCGGGTGGCCATCATCGCGCGTCAGCGGGAGGACGGCGGGGTGATGGTGGAGATCCGCGACAACGGGGTGGGCATCGCCAAGGAGCACCTGACCCGTATTTTCGATCCCTTCTTCACCACCAAGGCGCCGGGAGAGGGGACGGGCCTGGGGCTCTCCATCTGCTACGGCGTGGTGTCGGGACTGGGCGGCGCCATCGAGGTGGACAGCGCGCCGGGACAGGGCGCCACCTTCCGCGTGAAGCTGCCCAAGGCCCCGGAGAACGTGGCCTCGGCGAGCAGCCCGTAGCTCCCGCTCCGAGCCATGGCCATCACCCTCCGGCCCGCCCGTGCCGAGGACGCCCCCGCGCTGGGACGCATGGGCGG
This sequence comes from Archangium violaceum Cb vi76, assembly GCF_000733295.1. Taxonomy (GTDB): domain Bacteria; phylum Myxococcota; class Myxococcia; order Myxococcales; family Myxococcaceae; genus Archangium; species Archangium violaceum. Next base: position 38,316 of record NZ_JPMI01000130.1, read on the forward strand.
GGCGCTCGTCCGCCTGCACCATGCGTATGACCCGCGGCGCTTCATGACGCCCGAGGAGGACGTGGAGTCCGGCTACCGGTGGTGGCTGTCACGGGAGCTGAAGCGCCAGGGCGCGGTGGTGCTGGTGGCGGAGCGGGACGGCGCGGTGGTGGGCTACAGCTACGCCACGGTGGAGGGCCGGGACTGGAACGCGCTGCTCGATGCGCACGGTGAGCTGCACGACGTGTGGGTGGACGAGTCCGTGCGGGGCGGTGGCGTGGGAGGGCTGTTGCTGGAGGAGATGGTGCGGCAGTTGAAGGCACGGGGCGTGCCGCGCATCCTCCTGATGAGTGCCTCGAGGAACGAGGCGGCGCAGCGGCTCTTCGCGAAGCACGGCTGGCGCCCCACCATGGTGGAGATGACGCGCGAGGTGGAGGACTCCGGGAAGGATTTCCCCTCTCCCCCCGGGAGA
>NZ_JPMI01000131.1 GCF_000733295.1 Archangium violaceum Cb vi76
ATACCCTCACCCCGACCCTCTCCCGGAGGGCGAGGGGATATTCAGACAGATAGTGGATGCTCTCCGGCTCGCGCATGGCCAACGGAAGACACGTTGCCCTGGAGTCGGAGCCGTCTGTCTTCGTGCGCCGCGTACCTTCGCGCGCTCCGGGCCCCCCGCCCGGCCCGACGCGGAGGAGTCTCCTTGTCCCAGTCCCTGCACCGCCGCACCGTCCTGAAGTGCCTCGTCGCCGCCGCGGCGAGCACCGCCTTCGGCTGTCATGACGATGAGCCGCCCGTGGAAGACGGGCGTGCGTTCTTCCCGCAGTCCGTGGCCTCGGGAGATCCACGTGCCCTCAGCGTGGTGCTGTGGACGCGCGCGGTGGACCCCCAGCGCCCCGACACCGACATCGCGCTCACCCTGGTGGTCGCCCGGGACGAGGCGTTCGAACACCGCGTCCTGGAGGAAACCGGGTTGCTCGCCAGGGCCGCGCAGGACCACACCCTCCAGGTGAAGGTGACCCGCCTCGAGCCGCGGACGCGCTACTACTACCGCTTCATCGTCGAGCAGGATGGGCCGCGCCTGGGCTCGCCCGTGGGCCGTACCCGCACCGCTCCCGCCTACGACGCGAAAACCCCCGTCCGCTTCGCCGTGGCCAACTGCCAGGACTTCCGTGGCCGCTACTACAACTCCTGGCAACGCCTGCTACAGCTCGGCGAGGACCTCGACTTCGTCCTCTTCGTCGGCGACTACGTCTACGAGTCCGACTCCGCGGCCGTGTCCTCGCCGGACCCCACGCGCGTCGTGCGTTTCTCCGACCCCGGCTCCGCCCTGCCCAGGGACCTCGGCGGAGGACGCGAGGAGCTCGTCGCCCAATCCCTGTCCAACTACCGCGACCTCTATCGCACCTACCGCTCGGACCCCTTCCTCCAGAAGGTGCACGAGCGCTACCCGTTCATCGTCGTCTGGGATGACCACGAGTTCTCCAACGACTGCTGGGACGCCCACGCCACGTACACCGACGGGCGCACCGAGGAGTTCCAACCCGAGCGGCGGCGCAACGCGGAGCTCGCCTTCTTCGAGTACATGCCGCTCGACACCGACGCGGGAGCGGGGGTCATCGACCCGGAGGAGCTGTCCCGCTACCCGGACACGCGCATCTACCGGGACTTCGTCTTCGGCAAGCACCTGCGGCTGTTCGTCACGGACTACCGCACCTACCGGCCGGACCACCTCATCCCCGAGGATGCGTACCCCGCCACGGTGGCCATGGACGCGGCGGTGCTGGCCTCGCTGGGACTCACCGGGGCCTTCGCGGCCGATGCCTTCGCCTACGTGAACATCGACGAGTTCCCCGCCCAGCGGGCCGTGCTGCGAGGCGCGTACGTGCAGCTCGCGGTGGGAGCGGGGCTGACGGCCGAGGCGGCCTCGGCGCGGGCCGAGTCGCTCGTGCGGGGCAACCTCGCGCTGGCCTACGCCAACCCGGTGTTGCAGGCGGCGGCGCAGCCGGGGGCCGGGCCCATCGACCCCGTGGGCAAGCCCCGGGGACTCGCCTTCGTGCACATGGGCAAGCAGGAGCTGTTCTCCAGCATCGGCGCGCGCAACGTGGTCATCAAGGACACCTTCGACGTGTACGCGGCCTGGCGTTACAGCACCTCGGACGGCGCCGCCCAGCACGCGCTCGGCGAGGACCAGGAGGCGTGGCTGCTGGGGCAGTTGCAGGAGGGCGTCAGCCCCCAGACGTGGAAGGTGATGGCGAGCTCGGTGTCCACGACGTCGATGATCTGGGACCTGAGGGCGAAGCCGGACGTCGAGCCGCCCTCGGTGCGCAACCGCTACTACTTCAGCGTGGACCAGTGGGACGGCTTCCCCGACAAGCGGAGCTCGCTGCTGGCGGCGCTGCGGGAGCGCACCGATGGCCACGCGCTCGTCGTCGCGGGGGACATCCACGCGGCCTTCGCGTCGGTGGAGCAGGGGGTGCCCTGCCTCACCGCGCCCGCCATCTCCTCGTCCGCCGTGCAGGAGGAGGCCGGCGCGGCGGTGGAGGCAGCGGGCTTCCCTCCGGGCTCGGCCGTCTACCGCTACGTCGTCACCGAGCAGGCGGACACCTTCCGCGAGGGCAACCCGGGCATCGCCTTCGTGGACACCAACGCCCACGGCTTCACGGTGGTGGAGGTGGGCCCCGAGGAGGTGAAGGCCGCGTACCACCTCATTCCCAGCGGCGAGGTGGATATGAACTACGGCTCGCGGCCCGGAGAGCTCGCGGCGAGCTTCTCCCGGAGAGACTTCCGCGTCCGGCCCGGAGGCACCATCGACGCGGCGTGATGACCCTTGGGGGGTCAGCCGGCCGAGGCCTTCGCGGGCGCGGGCAGCAGGGGCTGCTCCAGGGCCTCGAGCGCCCGGAGCGGGCCCGGTGCGTCCAGGTGCTCGAAGATGTGGCGGGCCCGCGAGAGGTGGAGCGCGCGGGTGCCGCCGGGCTCGGAGGTCCGGGCCAGCTCGTAGTGGGCGAGCCCCTCGTCGGTGGGCAGGCGCCAGGTGTTCGCCAGCTCGACGGCGCGCCCCCACAGCGCCCGGGCCCGGCCGGTGCGGCCCTCGAGCCACGCGGACGTGCCCTCGAGACGGGCGGTGCGGCTGTGGGCGGTGGGGTGGAGGCGGCTCGCCTTGCGCAGCACCCGGAGGGACGCGGTGGCCAGCGCCCGGGGCTCGGTGTCTCCGGTGCCGCGCGCGGCCTCCCAGAGCTCCAGACACGCCTGCACCAGCGAGGTGAGGGAGGTGAGGTCCGACCACATCACCAGCGGACGCTTGTGCAGCAGACGCAGGGCCTCGCGCGCGTGGAGGAGCACCCGGCCGGGCTCGCCCTGACGCCAGGCCACGAGCGCCGCGTTGCAGCGGAAGCGCAGCGCGTTGCTGGGGTCCGCCAGGCCGAGCAGCACCTCCGCCTCGCGCAACCGCTCGGCCGCCTCGTCCTGCCGGGCGAGCAGCAGCAGCGTGGGCGTCATCTCCGTGAGGGCCCACAGCACGTTGACGACGTTGGAGACCTCGGTGGCCTCGCGCAGCATGGACTCGCGCACGTACTGGGCGGCGCCCGGCTCGCGCGCCAGCTCCAGCCCCATGCCCAGCACCTCCAGGCCGGTGCACAGGGTGAAATGCTCATGGAGGCGGCGGGCCCCGGCGATGCCCAGCTCCACCAGCCGCAGGCCCTCCTCCCAGCGCCCGAAGGTGAGGTGCCAGGAACCCTCGACGATGTCGGTATGCGGGCTGCGCGAGCCTCCCGGGGGGCTGGCACGGTGGAAGTAGCGGCGCGCCAGCCCGTGCATCCGCCCCAGGCCGGCCATGTAGCCCAGCGAGTTGTAGGCCGGGGTGGAGGTGGAGAACTCGCGCGCCGCCTCGGCGAGGTTCACGGCGGTGAAGTTGGCGGTGAAGTGCTCCAGCATCCGGTCCGCGTAGAAGCTCTGCTGGGCGAGGGTGCTGAAGATGCCCGCGGCCAGGGTGAGCCGCTCCCGCTCCGCCTCCAGGCGCGGTGCGGGCAGCCAGCGTCCCAGCAGCATGTGCCCCACGTGTCGCGTCACCTCCCATGCCAGCCGGCCACCCCAACCCGCGCGTGAGCCGGGCCGCGTCTGCCCCAGCAGGCGCAGGGCCGCGTCACAGTGGCGCAGGCTGTGCTCCGTCTCGCCCAGCGCGTGGTACGCGGCGCCCAGCCGAGCGCTCCACCGGGCCTCGCGCAGCGCGTCCACCGGCTCGCCGCCGCTCGCGGCCAGCTCCAGGGCCCGCTTGAGCAGGGCCACCGTCTCCGCGTGCGCTCCTCGGGACACGGCGGCCTCCGCGGCCCGCTCCAGGTGCTCCAGCGCGCGCTCGGGCTGCTCGGCCATCCGCCAGTGGTGCGCCAGCAGCGGCTGGAGCTGCTCGCCCCGCTCCTCCTGCTCGCGCTCGTGCAGCAGCGCCACGGCACGGTGCAGCTCCCGCCGCTGGGAGAAGGCCATCAGGTGGTAGGCCGCTTCCTGGATGAGCACGTGCTTGAAGGCATACGCCGGGCCCGTGCCGGACTCCTCGCGCTGCACCAGGTCCAACCGCTCCAGCTCGGCGAGCTGTTGCGGCAGCGTGGGCCGGTCCGCCTCCACCGGGTGCACGGCGCGCAGCAGCTCGAAGGGGAAGGCGCGGCCGAGCACGCTGGCCACCTTGAGGGTGAGCTGTTGCTGCTGGGTGAGCCGGTCGATGCGGCTGGTGATGAGGCCCTGGATGGTGCCGGGCAGCTCCAGGGCCATCTTCTCCACGGAGCGGGCGCCCAGCCGGCACTCGCCGCGCTCGATGACGAGGTAGCCGGCGTCGCGCAGGGCACAGGCGAGCTCCTCGCTGAAGAGGGGGTGGCCCTCGGCACGGTCCCGGATGAAGGTGGCGGCCTGGGCGGGCAGGTGGCGCGCGCCGAGCCGCTGGCGCACCAGGGCCAGCACGTCCTCATAGGACATGCGCCCCAGGGGCAGGTGCACGGTGCCGGGCGAGTCGCGCAGCTGGCGGTACCCGGCGGGCGTGGACTCATTGGGGGGACGGGTGGAGAGCACCAGCAGCAACCGCTTCACCCGCCGCTGCACGGCGAGCGCGAGCTCCCACGAGGCGGAGTCCATCCAGTGCGCGTCGTCGAGCACCACCATCCGGGGCCGCTCGCGGGCGCGGTCGTCGAGCAGTTGCACCAGCAGCTCGCGGGTGGTGGCGGCGCGCAGGGGGGCCGGCATGTTGTGCACGGCGTCGTTCTCCGGCACCTCCACGGGCAGCACGTCGTTGAGCAGCGGGGCCCACGCCTCCTGCTCGGGCCAGGCGCTCAGCCGCTCCAGGAGGCGCGCGGTGCGGGCGGCCTCGTCCGGCAGTCCCTCCAGCTCCAGCAGGCGCGAGAAGACGGAGCGCCACGCGTGCCAGCCGGGAGAGCCCTCCACGGAGGTGCCCAGGCCGAGCGCGGTGGACAGTCCCGCGGCGCGGGCGCGCTCGAGCAGCTCGCCCACCAGCACGGACTTGCCGATGCCGGCCTCGCCCTCGAGGAGCACGGTGCCGCCCACGCCCCGCTCCGCCAGCGCTCGCACCGCCGAGGCCAGCCGGGTGCGCTCCTCCTGCCGGCCCACCAGCCGGGTGCCCGGCCCGGAGGCCGTGGGGGTGTCGCCGCCGGGCTCGGGGCGGAACACGGGCACCGGGTGTGTAATCCCCTTCATCTTCAGGGGCGCGAGCGTCTCGAAGCGCAGCCGCGAGGAGGCCAGCCGCAACGTGGTGGCATCGCACAGCACGTCGTCCACCGCGGCCTGCATGAGCCGCGCGGCGAGGTTCACCGTGTGGCCCACCATCACGTACTCGCGCCGCGTGGCCCCGCCGGTGGTGCCGCAGAAGACGCGCCCGGTGGCCAGCCCCAGCCGGTACTGCAGATTCAGCACCTGGAGCGCGCCCCGCAGGTCCAACGCCGTCTGCACCGCGCGCGCCGCGTCGTCCTCGTGGGACAGGGGAGGCAGCCCGAAGGCGGCCACCATGACGAGGCCCTTGTCGTCCACCACCACCTGGTTGGCGCTGCCCCCGTAGCGGAAGAGGACGGACTGGAGGGTGCTCACCGCGCGCTGCAACTCCTCGGGACGCTGGCCGGAGGCGAAGCCGGGCGCGGCGAGGTTGATGAACAGCACCGTGACGGTGCGGAACTCGGAGAGCCACTGGCCGTGGCCGGCCTCCAGGCGGTGCGTCACCACGCGCGGCAGGTAGGAGCACAGCGCGGGCTCCAATTCCGGAGGCACCGGCTCCTGGAGGCGCACGTCCGGCAGCGGCCCGGGCTCCATGGACAACAACTTCCAGCCCGCGGCGCCCCGGGGCTCGCCCTGGGCACGTGGCAGCAGGGGCCAGGCACGAGGGCCGAGGATGATCTCCCCCGGCAGCGCCGCGCCCTGGGCCTGGGCCATCTCCAGCAGGGGCTCGCCCGAGGCGAGGAAGTCCCAGCGGCCCCGCTCGCCGCCCACGTCGGACAGGCGCACGGTGCCGGCGCCGATGCCCACCTTGAGGCGCAGCCGCACGCCGTCCACGGGCTGGCTGCCGTCGATGAGGCCCTGGGCGGCCTGGGCGCACTGGGCCGCGAGCCGCACCGCTTGTGCCAGGTCTCCGTCCGCCTCCACGGGCCAGAGGGCCACGAGCGCGTCACCGGCGAAGCGCAGCACGTCTCCGCCATGGGCGAGAAGGGTGTCGATGAGGCTGGAGAAGAAGGCGTCGAGAATGCCGCGGAGCCGCTCGGCGCCGGCGGGGCCGCTGTTCTCGAGGGCCTCGGCCACGGCGGTGAAACCCGTCAGGTCGGCGAAGAGGACGGCGCCCTGCTGCTCACGGAGGGCACCGGCGCGCGGCCGGGAGGTGTCCTCCTGGAGGGCGCGCACCAGGGAGCCGGGCAGAAATGCCGCCAGTGCGTGCAGCCGCGAAGGGAAATTCATGCCGGGCCACCACCCTCGGGCGGGGGGGAAGTCCCCGGGGTGGAAGTGGGCTCATTCGTAGCAGATGGTGGCCGCTCCAGCCACACTGGAGGCCTGTCCTCGGAGCGAGCGGGCAGGCGAGCGCGGTGGGACGAGACACCGCGCGTGGGCGGGTTTCGCGCGCTGTGAGAGGGTGGGGTGTTGCCTGGCGAGCCACGGGGCACTTCGAGGTGTTCAACCGCGTGGCGGAGTCCGGAGGGAGGCTTCCTCTCGGGGCCCGGCCTCCAGATTGTGAGGAGATGGCACAGACTCCCTCCTCGGCCTGGCTGGATGTCTCCATTCCGCTGTCCTCCGCGATGCCTCATTACCCGGGAGACCCGGTCCCGGAGATCAAACGGGTGCGGGCGCTGGAGGAGGGCGCGGACGCCAACGTCACGCACCTGTCCTTGAGCGCGCACGCGGGGACGCACGTGGACGCGCCGGTGCACTTCTTCTCGGGGAGGGCGGGCATCGACGAGCTGCCGCTGGACGCCACGATGGGCCGGGCGCGCGTGGTGCACGTGCCGGGGGACGGGCAGGTGCGCGCGGAGGCGCTGCGGGTGCACGACCCGAAGCCTGGGGAGAAGTTGTTGCTGCGCACGCGCAACTCGGACCGGCGCTGGTGGGAGCTGCCGTTCCAGGAGTCCTTCATCGGGCTGACGCGGGAGGCGGCGGACTTCCTCGCCGAGCGCCGGGTGGGGTGCGTGGGGGTGGATTACCTGTCGGTGGCGGGCTTCCACGAGGACAGCCCGGCGGTGCACCGCACGCTGCTCGACGCGGGCATCTGGATCATCGAGGGGCTGTACCTGGGCGAGGCGGTGCCAGGAGACTACGAGCTGGTGTGTCTGCCTTTGCGCGTCGCGGGCTCGGACGGAGCCCCGGCGCGCGCGCTGCTGCGTCCGTGGACGCCGGGGTGAGGCCGTTTGAGCGCCGCCGCCCCGGCACGGTGGGCACCGGGGACCACCGCCGAGGAGGCCGGCGTGCATGCAGGATGCAGGGGCTCCTCGGGGGCGTGAGAGCTTCCCGTCTGGCTTCTACTGCGCGGCGCCCGCCACCACGATACCCGGCGGGACATAGCCCTTATTCTCCGGGCCGTAGATGCGGAGCACGACGTAGAACGAGCCCTCCTTGGGCGAGGGGAGCCAGTTGGCCAGCAGGGCCGTATCCTTGGGGGCGTCCCCCTGGATGTAGAGCGTCACGGAGCCATCGGCGGCGGTGGTCAGCTTCGAGTCACTCCCGAGCGAGTAGCGTCCGATGGGGTTGGGGACCAGGAGTTGATTGGCTCCATACATGGTCAGCGACCAGAAGGCCTGTGCCTGGGGAATCTCGCTTGCCTGGAAGGTCAGCGTGTACGCGAGTCCCCCATCCAGGTCTTTCGACGCGGCGTCCGTGTAGCCTCTGTAGTAGATGGCCTCGCTCGGTGAGTTCGCGTAGATGCCCGACCGCGCCACCATGGAGCGGAACTCGTAGTCAGGCCACCAGTTGGTGCCGAAATATTCACGGTCCACCACCGGGAGGACCCATCCATTCTTGGTGGCTCCTTGCGTCGTCATGGCGTTGATGGCGGTGTTGGCCCTGAGGAGCCCCTGCTGGAGCGCTCCGGCGATCTCCGGCTCCAGCTGGGTGGGGTCGAAGGTCATGCCATCGCCCACGCCAATCCGCTTGAAGCGCTCCAGGAGCGGCTCATCTCCCGCTGGAGGCGTCTGGAAGCTCAGGGTCAGGTTGAGGTACTCGAAGAACGCCAGCGTCTCGATAAAGGAGGACTGGATGGGGAGGAACGTGGGCGGCGGCACGGCCGCGGGCGGCGTCTGCTGGAGGAACGTGGAGAGCGGGACGAGCTTGTACTGATCCATGAGCGCCTGGACCGCCGGAAGGTCCGCCTTGTCGAAGACCTGCGTGCGCCCGATCAGGAAGATGTACCTGCCTGGCATGTGGAAGACGGTTGCACCCGGGACCTCGCCGGGCGTCGAGTCGGGGCCTGCGAGGACGTAGTTGCCCGCCTGCGTTCCCGTCGTTAGCGAGCCGATGTAACGGACATTGTTGGTGAAGGCGTCGATGATCTGGAAGCTGTAGTAGCGCGGCGGATCCTGGGGGACGTTCGGCACCTGCAACACGATGGGCTCGGTTCCCAGGTCGAGCCACCCCTGGGAATAAGCAGTGTCGTTGTTGGGAGTGACGATGGTCGTGTCCTCGGGACCGTAGAGGCGGGCGTTGCCATACAGCGTGTTGAATTGCTGCCCCGTGGAGATGATGCTCTCCCAGAGTACCCGATAGTTGTCGACCATCGGATAGCCATACATGAATGCCTGATAGGCGAGGTCACTCGCCTCGTCGGGGGTGAGCGCTGTCATGGGGACTTCATCCTTTGATTGATGGGGGAGGGGACCGCGGCGCCCGCGATCCCCATGGCTTCGCGATGGAAGCGCCTTGTCGATAACAAGCGGCCCCGCCCCCGTCCAGTCATCCAGATGACACACCCCTCCAGCGTGGAGCGCCGGGCCGGTGTCTGGCAGGGCTCACGCCTCGCGCTTCTCCAGCGCGCTGAGGCGTTCCAGGAAGGCGCGGCCCTTCGCGGGGTCCGTCATGTGGATGAAGGCGGCCATGCCCTTGAGCTGGTCGAGCGTCTCGCCCTCCTTGCCCGGCTTGCCCTTCTCCCGGTTGTGCAGTGCCGCCCGCAGCTGGCGCACCACCTCGCGCGGTACTCGCGCTCCGGGCTGGCCCTTCGCGGCCTCGTTCACCACCAGCCCCGTCACCACCTGCCGGTTCCCCGGACGCATCACCCGCGTCTTGTCCGGATGCACCCGGAAGCCCTCCGCCTCCAACACCTTCTCCACCCGGGCGATCAGCACCGCCACCGGGGCCTCCGTCTTCCCCCGGCTCTTCTTCCAGGAGAACGTCATGTCATCCGCGTAGCGCGTGTACGCGAAGCCCAGCCGCCTCGACAGCGCCGACAGCCGCTTGTCCAGCCGCAGGCACAGCGCGTTCGTAATCCCCGGAGACGTCGGCGCTCCCTGCGGCAGCGCGCGCGGGCCCTTCGCCACGTACAGCGTCTTGCCGCGGAACTGCACCACCTCGCGCGGCGCCTCCGTGGCCATCAGCGCGAGCAGCGTCGCCGTGCCCTCCGCCAGCCCCCCCTTGCGCAACAGCCCCTTCACCCGCTGCCACGTCACCGAGGGGAAGAAGTCCTTGATGTCCATCTTCACCACCACGTCCGCGCCCTTGTGCGCCATCGCGTTGGTGACGATGGAGCGCCCCGCCACGAAGCCGTGCGCCGCCCCGTGCACCGGCAGCCGCTCGACGACGTTGGCGAGCACCCAGCGCTGCGCCTCCTTCAACTCCTTCTTCGGCGAGGTGATGGTCCGCTTCCCACCGTCCCGCTTGGGAATCTCCCAACTGCGGTAGTGCGTCCCCGTGTCCACCTCGCGGTGGTAGGCGAACCAGCGCAGCCGCGACACGCTCAGCCCCAGCGCCTTCGCCAGCGTCTGCGCCGACTCCAGCTCCGGCAGCCCGTTGGCCCTGGCCCGCTCCTCGCGGTCCTTCAGGTCGAACGTGTCCGGGCCTCCCGCCTCCTCCCAGTGCACCCCCGCGCCCAGGTGGTTGATGTGCGCGGTGCGCCACGCCTCCCACGCCAGACGCTTCAACGCGCGGCGCTCGGCGGCCTCGGCCTTCTTCTTCTCCTTCCAGGCCGTCTTCTCTTTTTCCGAGAGTCCGCTCGGATCCTCGTGCTCGGGCGCGAGCCCCCTGGCCTTGAGCTCGGCCTCGACCCACGCCTCCTGGCCGCCGGCCTCTTCAATCGCCTTCCAACGGGCGAGCCGGGCCTGCTCCTCGCGCTGGGAGACTTCACGCCGCGCCACGACATTGGCCGAGGGGGCGGCGGGAGCGGGGGCGGGCACGACCACCGGGGCCGCGGCGGGGACGAACGTCTCGAGCTTCGCGGTCATCACAGCACCTCGTTGATGCGAGGAGTCGTCACGAGGAGGGGGGGACGGGGCGGCGCGAGCGGTCGAGAGAGGCCTGGAATCACCACATGCTCACCTGGGGCACGGTAGCCTCACCGGCGCTCCCCGGTAGAGGGGTCTAGGCCTCTTGGGGAAACGGCGGTTGCGTCGTTGGCTCAGCTCCCCGAGAGGCCTAGACCCCTCTACCGGGAGAGCGCCAAGAACAGGCTACCTTGCGGAGAGTGTCCTGCATTGCTTCCAGAGCGGCGCAGCGCCGCTCCCGCGCTCGAGGCGCGAAGGCTGATGCTTTCCGGACCTCTCTCGACCACTCGCGCTACCTGGCGCGTCTGCCGTGCGTCGTCTCGTCCACCCCTCCCGGCCGCGAAGGTCGCGGCCAGATGACAGCCGGGGTTTCTACACCATCCCTTTGGCCGAGTCGATGAACGGCGTCATTCATTCCAGGGGCGCAGGGGGGTGAGGAGGCCGGCGTGGGCGAGGCGCTCGGAGACATCGCGGGCCAGGGCCACGTGGGTGGGGTTGGCGGCGGTGAGGCGCTCGGGGGTGAGGATGACGAGCGTGCCCTTGTCCTCCACGGGCTCGGTGTGGACGGGGGATGGCAGGGGCGGCAGGGGGCCACGGCGGTGGGAGAAGTACGTGAGCCAGCCGATGAAGGTGCCGCCCGGCGTCGATTCTGGCCATACCTCGTCTCGAAGCTCATGGGAGGTGGCGAGGCCCCACTCGGGCTCGAAGGCCACGGCCATGGCCCGGAGTATCCGCGCGAGGACGGGGGCTTGGAGCACACGCTCCTCGGCGGGACCTTCCGCGGGCGGGTCGAAGAGGCACAGGTTGGAGACCCAGATGGATGCGTCACCGCAGAGCAGGGAAAGGCTGCTTGCCGCCTCATGCGTTACCCCGTTCCATCCTCTCAGGGAGAAGCCGTCCGTTGCGAAGCGCCCTTCCTTCTGTGCTTGCTGGTGGAAGAGCTTCGCGAGACTCGCCGCATCGGTTTCGAAGCGGTGTTGCAGCGCTTTCTCGAGGGTTCGGCCCTTCTTGAACCAATGGGCGAGGCTTGGGTCGCATGATGCGAGCAGGCTGAAGAGGGCTTCCGTCCGACGCGCACACTCCTCGACCGTCTCTCTCCGTGCCAGCCAGTACGCTCCAACGTAATACGTTTCCCTCATGGGAGGACCTCGATCCTGTCGAGGCGATTGGCCTTGAACAGCTTCCGCATGAGGTCCGCGACCTCCTGCTCGGCGAAATGCCATTGGATGGGCGTTCTTCCTGCTGCTCATGCTGACACGTGCCGCGTGTCACAACCACACCACAGCCGCTGGTGGTGCTGCTCGCCCATGCGCGGACTCCACCGACGCATCAACGTTTCACGCGCCGGGCGCCTCGGTCCACCCGGGTGATGCGCCGCGAGTCCCCGGGCACGGCCGAACGCCCCTCCAGGGCCCGGGCCAGGTCCCCCAGCCGGGGGTGCTCGAAGAGGACGCGCAGCGGCACCTCGAGGCCCAGCTCCTCTCTCGCTCGCGCCACCACCCGCATGGCCAGCAGCGAGTGGCCGCCCAGCTCGAAGAAGTCGTCCTCCAGGCCCACCCGCGGCACGCCCAGCAGCGCCCTCCACACGGTGGCGAGCCCGAGCTCCAGCGGCGTGGAGGGCGGCGTGCGGGCAGCGTCCGCCTCCGTGTCCGGCGCGGGCAGCGCGGCCCGGTCCACCTTGCCACCCGGCGTGAGCGGCAGGTGCGGCAGCGCCACCAGGGCCGTGGGCACCATGTGCTCGGGAAGCTGGCCCCGGGCGAAGGCGCGCAGCTCCGTTACCTCCAGGGGCGCCCCTCCCGAGGGCACCACGTAGCCCACCAGCCGCTTCACCCCCGGCGCGTCCTCGCGCAGCACCACCACCGCTTCCCTCACCCCCGGGTGCCGGCCGAGCACCGCTTCAATCTCCCCTGGCTCCACCCGGAAGCCACGGTACTTGAGCTGCTGATCCGTGCGGCCGAGGTACTCCAGCGAGCCGTCCGGCAGCAGGCGCGCCAGGTCCCCCGTGCGGTAGCAGCGCGCCCCCGGCTCGGGGGAGAAGGGGTCCGGAAGGAAGCGCTCCGCCGTCAGCTCCGGCCGTCCGAGGTAGCCCAACGACACGTGGGCGCCTCCCAGGTAGAGCTCGCCGGGCACTCCCGGCGGCACGGGCCCGAGCGACTCGTCCAGCACATACGCCCTCATGCCCGGCACTGGCCGGCCGATGGGGACGAGGCCTCGCCGCAGCTCCTCGTCCGCCACGGCGTCCAGCTCCGCGGCCACCGCCACCACCGTCGTCTCCGTGGGGCCGTACTCGTTGCCCAGCCGCACGCCGCCCGCCACCCTCCGCCACTGGAGCACCTGCGCGGCGGGCACCTTCTCGCCTCCCGCGGCCACGGTCCTCACGCACCCGGGCAGCCGCGCCGCGCCCGAGGCCAGCGCTCCCGTCAGCTCCACCCAGAAGGCCGTGGGCAGCCACAGCAGCGTGACGCCCCACTCCTCGCACCGCGCGCACAGCTCGCGCGCATCCAACAGGGCCTCGGTGCGCAACACCACCGTGCCCCCGCTCAGCAGCGCCGGGTAGATTTCCTCCACGCTCGCATCGAAGCTGAGGGTGGAGAACTGCAACACCCGGTCCGCGGACGTGTAGCCGTGGAGCTGGATGCACGAGCGCGCGTAGCCCTCCACGGCCCGGTGGGGCACCACCACCGCCTTGGGCCGGCCCGTGGAGCCCGACGTGTACATGAGGTAGGCCGGGGCCGAGGGCGGCACGTCCACCCGGGGCGCCTCGCGGGGCGCGGCCTCCAGCTCGGCGCGGCAGGCGTCCACGTCCAGCACCTCCAGCGCTTCCCCGCCGCGCGCGCCCACCCGCTCGAGCAGCGTGGAGCGGGTGAGCAACAGCCGGGCGCCACAGTCCTCCAGCATGGCCTCCAGGCGCTCGCGGGGGTACTCGGGGTCCAACGGCACGTAGGCCGCTCCCGCCTTGAGTACCCCGAGGAAGCCCACCAGCGCCTCCACCGAGCGCTCCAGCAGGATGCCCACGTGCGCGCCCAGTCCCACGCCCCGGCGCCGCAGCGCGTGGGCGAGCTGATTGGCCCGCGCATCGAGCTCCGCGTAGGTGAGCGAGCGCGACTCGTGGCGCAGCGCCTCGGCTCCGGGCGTGCGCGCCACCTGGGCCTCGAAGGCGCCGTGCAGCGTGAGGGCGGCGCCGGGCGGGGCGGCGGTGGCGCGGTGGCGCGCCAGCAGCACCGTGTCCTCGGGCGTGAGCAGGGGCAGGTGCCGCACCGCCCGCCCGGGCTCCCGCACCACGGCGGACAGCAGCTGCTCGTAGTGCCGCGCCAGTCGGGAGACGGTGGCCTCGCGGAACAGGTCCGTCGCGTACTCCAGCGAGCAGCGCAACCCGCCGGGTTGCTCCAGCACGCTCAGCGTCAGGTCGAACTTGGCCGTGCCCGTGTCCGCCTCGTACGGCGTGAGGCGCAGGCCGCCGAGCTGGAGCGTGGCCTCGGGCGCCACGTCGTAGCTGAACATCACCTGGAAGAGCGGCGAGCGGCTCGTGTCCCGCGGCGGCTGCACGTGCTCCACCAGCTTCTCGAAGGGCAGCTCCTGGTGCGCCAGCGCCTCCCCGGTGCGCTCGCGCACCTGCTCCAGCAGCTCCGTGAAGGGGCGCCCGCCGCGCACGTCCACGCGCAGGGCCAGCGTGTTGACGAAGCAGCCCACCACGCCCTCCACCTCGCGCTGGCCGCGGTTGGCCACGGGGATGCCGAGCGTCAGCGACTCCTGCCGCGTGTAGCGGTGCAGCAGCGCCTGGAAGGTGGCCAGCATCACCATGAAGGGCGTGACACCCCGGGCCCGGGCGAGCGCGCGCACGCCCTCCGACAGGGACTCGGACAGTCCCCACGCGAGCGTGGCGCCCCGGTGCGACTGGACCGGGGGCCGGGCGAAGTCCGTGGACAGGTTCAGCTCGGTGTGGCCCTCCAGGTGCTTCTTCCAGAAGGCCAGCAGCGGCGCCTGCGCCTCCTCCGTCAGGTGCTCGCGCTGCCACGCGGCCACGTCCACGTACTGCACCGGAAGCGGGGGCAGGGCGGCCTCTCCGCCTCGCGTCCGCGCCTCGTAGAGGGCGGCGAACTCCCGGCTCAGCACCGCCAGGGACCAGCCATCCGCGATGAGGTGGTGGAGCGCCAGCACGAGCAGGTGCTCTCCGGCGCCCACCTCCACCAGCACGGCCCGGAAGAGCGGCGCCCGCTCCAGCGCGAAGGGGCGCCGGGCCACCTCGGCCACCACCGCGTCCATCCGCTCGCGCGCACTGGCCCCGGTGTCCGGGAGGGTGAGCCGCTCCAGCGAGAAGGGCGGCGCGGGCTCCACCACCGCCACGGGTCCGTCCGCCCCGGACTCGAAGCGGGTGCGCAGCGCCTCGTGCCGCGCCACCAGCGCGCGCAGCGCCTCCTCGGTGGCACCCACGTCCAGCTCGCCCTCCAGCCGCAGGGCTCCGGCGATGGTGTAGAGGGGGCTGCCCGGCTCCAACTGGTCCAACAGCCACAGCCGCTGCTGGGCGGAGGACAGCGGCAGCGCGCCCGTTCGGGCCACGGGTACCACGGAGGGCGGCCCGGCCGTCCGCCGCGTCAGCCCCTCCACGCCGCGCGCCAGGGCCGCCAGGTCCTCCGCCTCGAAGAGCAGCCGCAGCGGCACGTCCACGTCCAGGGCCTCGCGCAGGCGCGACACCACCTGGACGACCTGCAGCGACTGGCCTCCCAGGTCGAAGAAGTTGTCGCCCGGACGCACGCCTCGCACGCCCAGCAGCTCCCTCCAGACGGAGGCCACACGCTCCTCGGTGGGGGACAGGGGCTCGCCCTGCTCCGGCTGCGCGGCCTCGTGCTCCTCCGCCAGGGCGAGCAGCGCCTTGCGATCCACCTTGCCACTCACCGTGAGGGGCAGGCGCTCCACGGGGACGAAGGCCGAGGGCACCATGTACGCGGGCAGCCAGCGCTTGAGGGCGGCGCGCAGCGGGGCCACGTCCGGCGCGGCCCCTCCCGGCCCGGGCACGAGGAAGGCCACCAGCCGGCGCGGGGCCGCGTCCGTCACCTCCACGAGGCACTCGGAGAGCTCCGTCCCCGAGTGCAGGGCCGCGCGGCGCAGGGTGGCCTCGACCTCGCCCTTCTCCACCCGGTAGCCGCGAATCTTCACCTGCTGGTCCGCCCGGCCCACGAAGTCGAGCTGTCCATCCGGCAGCCACCGGCCCAGGTCTCCCGTGCGGTACAGCCGCCCGCCGGGGTGGAACGGGTCCGGCACGAAGCGCTCCGCCGTCAGCTCGGGCCGCCCCAGGTAGCCGCGCGCCACGCCCGGGCCTCCCACGTACAGCTCGCCCACGCAGCCCGGCGGCAGCTCCGCGAGCGACGCATCCAGCACATGGAGGGTGTAGTTGTCACAGGGCCGGCCGATGGGTACCCGCTCCAACCGCTCCCACTCGGGCGTCATCAACGCGGTGGCGTTGAGGCACGTCTCCGTGGGCCCGTAATAATTGATGAGGTGGCGGATGTGGAGGCTGCGGCCCACCAGCCGCACCACGTCCGTGCTCAGCACATCGCCACCGAAGCACAGGTACTCCACTTCCAGCCGGCCCGCCGCCGCGTCGCGCTCCAGCAGCCCCTTGAGCAGCGCCGGCACCGAGTCCACCACGTCGATGTGGTGCGCCGCCACATAGGCCGCGAGCGCCTCGGGCGAGAGGATGGTCTCCTGGCGCGGCAGGTAGAGCGTGTCGCCCCGCATCAGCGGCAGGAAGATTTGATGCACCGACACGTCCACCGCGGGCGAGACCAGCAGCATGTGGTGCATGCGCCGGGACGTCCCGGAGAAGAAGCGGCGCAGCCAGGCGAGCTGCGCGCACAACTGGCGCTGCTCCAGCATCACCCCCTTGGGGGTGCCCGTCGTCCCGGAGGTATAGATGACGTAGGCGAGGTGCTCGGGCCGGGCCACCTCGGGCAGGGCCCCCTCGCCGGACGCGTAGAGCAACGGCGCCTCCAGCCGCAGCACGCGCCCGGTGAAGGAGGTGGGGCACGGTGTGGCGCCCTGGTGCAGCAGCAGCTCCACGCCGCTGTCGCGCAGCAACAGCTCGAGCCGCTCCTCGGGGTGGGAGGGATCCAACGGCACCCAGGCGCCGCCCGCTCCGAGCACACCGAGGATGGCCACCACCATCTCCAGCGAGGGCTCGGCGAGCAGGCCCACGCGCACCTCGGGACCCACGCCGAGCGCGCGCAGCGTCCGCGCCAGCCGGCGGGAGCGAGCCTCCAGCTCCGCGTAGGTGAGCGAGCGGCCCTCGTGCCACACCGCCACGTCCGAGGCGTGCCGCGCGGCCACCTCCGTGAACAGGCCCTGCACCGTGACGTCCGTGGCGTGGGGCTGGCGCACGGTGTGGAAGGCGTCCAGGCGGGCCCGGTCCTCCGGGGTGAGCACGTCCACGTCCGAGAGGGGCCGCGAGGAGTCCTCGGCCAGCTGCTCCAGCACGCGGCGCATGCGCCGGGCGAGCGCCGCCACCTCCCCACCCTCCAGCACGTCCGTGCGGTACGTCCAGTCCAGCGCGAGCGCCCCGCCCGTGGACGAGGGCACGGCCGTCAGCGTGAGATCCACCTTGGCCGCGGGGATGGGGTACTCCACCCGGTGGACGCGTGGACCGTGCACGGGCGTCCGCTCCAGGGGCCGGGGCTCGCGCACGAGCAGCAGCACGTCATACGTGGCGCCCCCGGCGTCCGAGGAGGAGCCCTCCAGGAGCATGTCCAGCGGCACGGCCTCGCGGGCGAGCGCATCGCGGGTGCGCTGGGACACCTCGGCGAGCAGCTCCGCCACCGTCATGCCCGGCCGCGTGCGGTTGCGCAGCGGGAGCGTGTGCGTGAGCAGGCCCACCATGCGCTCCAGCTCCGGGAGGGGACGTCCCAGCACCGGGGCGCCCACCACCAGCTCCCTCATACCCGAGTGCCGCGTCAGCAGCAGCGTCAGCGCGGACAGCAGCACATTGTAGAGCGTGGTGCCGTGCGCGCGCGCCAGGGTGTGGAGACTCGCCGCCAGCTCCGCGGGGAGCTCCTCCGTGTGCGTGGCACCGGCGTTGGAGACGGTGGCGGGACGTGCCCTGCCGGTGCCGAGCTCCAGCGGTGTCGGAGGCAGGGCCAGCTCACGCCTCCACCACGCCTCGGCCTCCTGGAGCGCGGGAGCACCGGCCAGCCGCCGCTGCCAGGCCGCGTGGTCCCTCGGCTGCACGGCGGGGGCCTCGAGCGTCCGCCCCTCATAGAGGGCCCACAACTCCTCCACCAGCACCTCCACCGAGGCCGCGTCCGCCACGAGGTGGTGCAGATCCACGAGCAGCAACGCCTCGGACTCCGAGACACGCGCCAGCCCCGCGCGCATCAGCGGTGCGGTGTCGAGCCGGAAGGGCCGGACGAAGCGCGCGAGCAGGCTGGAGACGTTCTCCCCCCGAGCCTCCCAGCGCTCCAGCGGCAGCTCCACGGCACTGCCCACGCGCTGCACCGTCTCTCCCTCCACCTGGTGGAAGGAGGTGCGCAGGGCCTCGTGGCGATGCACCAGTCCGGCCAGGGCCCTCGTCAGCCGGGCCTCGTCCAGCGGGCCCTCCAGCCGCAGCGCGCCCGTCATGTGGTAGCTGGTGTCCGTGCCTCCGCTGCGCTCGTGCACCAGGTACATCCGCCGCTGGGCGGCGGTGGTGGGGTGGTGGGCGGCGGGCTCGGTGGGCACCAGGGGGGGCAGGGCGGCCTCGGCCTCGTCGAGCAGCGCGGCCAGCCCGCGCACGGTGGGGGCCGAGAGGAAGCGCGAGAGCGGCACGCGCCGGCCCAGTGTGCCGGCCACGCGGTGCAGCAACTGGATGGCGAGCAGCGACTGGCCGCCCTGCTCGAAGAAGTCGTCCGTGACGCCGCCCGTCTCCCGGCCGAGCACCTCGTGCCACAGCGCGAGCAGCTCCTTCTCCCGCGAGCCCTCGGGTGGCACGGCCTCGCGGGCGCGCACGGCCAGCGGCCACCTTCCCAGCGCCTTGCGATCCGTCTTCCCGCTCGGCAGGGTGGGCATGGCCGGCAGCGGCACCAGGTACGTGGGCACCATGTAGTCCGGCAGGTGCGCGGCCAGATGGCCCCGCAGGCCCGAGTCGTCCCCGCGTGGCACATAGAAGGCCGCGAGCACCGCCTGCCCGGCGCCGTCCTCGCGCACCACCACCGCGGCGCTGGCCACCACGCCCGAGGCCATCATCCGCGACTCCACCTCACCCAGCTCCACCCGGTGCCCGCGCACCTTCACCTGGTGGTCCGCGCGGCCCCGGTGCTCCAGGTTCCCATCCGCCCGCCACCGGCCCAGGTCTCCCGTGCGGTACAGCCGCCCCGCGTCGTAGGGCCCGCGGATGAATCGCTCCGCGTTCAGCTCGGGCCGGTTCAGGTAGCCGCGCGCCACGCCCTCGCCGCCGATGAGCACCTCGCCCACCACGCCCGGGGGCAGCAGCTCGCCCTGAGCGTCCGTCACGTACACCCGCGTGGCACGCACCGGGCGGCCCACGTGGACATTGCCCGGCTGGCTCAGCTCCGCGGTGGTGGACCAGACGGTCGTCTCCGTGGGGCCATACATGTTGAAGAGGCGCGCCGGGGTGAGGCTCCGCACGGTGCGCAGCAGCGCGGGGGGCAGCGGCTCTCCACCCACCAGCAGCAGGCGCACCGAGCGCAGCGCCCGCTCCCCGAGCGGATGGCCCAGGAGGAGCTGGAGGCGGGTGGGCGTGAGCTGCACCAGCCCGCGGCCCTCGCGGAGGATGAGGGTGGCCAGCAGCTCCGGCGAGGCCTGGGCCTCCTCGTCCGCCAGCACCACCTCCAGCCCGAGCGACAGCGGCAGCAGCGTCTCCAGCACGAAGATGTCGAAGGTGGCGTTCGTGCAGCACAGCACCCGGGGGCGCTCCCCCAGCGGCAGGGCCTCGGCCATGGCGGCCAGGAAGTTGCCCACGCAGTGGTGCTCGATGAGCACGCCCTTGGGGTTGCCGGTGGAGCCGGACGTATAGAGGACGTAGGCCAGGTCCCCGGGCTCGGGGCGGGCGGGGAGGGGCGCCGGGGCCACCGGCTCGCGGGGCATGTCCACCCGCACGACCGGCACGGGCAGGACGTCGGCGAGCGAGGCGGTGGCCGCGTCCAGCAGCACCAGCCGGGCGCCGGAGTCCTCCAGCATGAAGCGCAGGCGCTCGGGAGGATGGGACGGCTCCAGGGGCAACCAGCCCGCGCCCGCGCACAGGACGCCGAGCTGTCCCACCAGCAGCGACGCCGAGCGCGACGTGCACAGCGCCACCGTGTCGTTCCTGCCCACGCCCCGGGCGGTGAGCTCCGCGGCGAGGTGCCGGGCCCGGCCGAGCAGCTCGCCATAGGTGAGCCGCTGTCCGCCCGCGCGCAGGGCCACCGCGTCGGGTGTGCGCGCCGCCTGCTCGAGAATGGGCGTCAGCGCGTCCCCGGGAGCGGGCGTGGTGGGCGGGGGAGGATTCAGTCCGAGCAGCTCCGCGCGCGTGGCCTCGCCCACCAGCGGCAGCCGCCCCAGCGGTGTGCCGGGCTCGCGCACCACCGCCTCCAGCAACGCGCGGAAACCCTCCGCGAGCCGGGCGGGCACCTGCTCGGGGAAGGCGCCCGTGCGCACGTCCAGGTCCACCCGCAGCTCGCCCTGACGCGTGCGATCGCTCACCTGCACCGCGAGCGCATGGGCCTCGTGGCCGCTGAACAGCCAGTGGATCTCCACCGGATGGCCGGCCAGGGTGCTCTCGTACTGCTGGTTCTGGTAGGAGACGACGGTGTCGAAGAGGCCCTGGCGGCGCAGCGCCGGCGCCTCGAGCCGCTCCAGCAGCGACTCATACGGGTAGCGGCCGTGCCGGAGGAAGTTCCCCACGCGGGAGCCCGCGCGCGGCAACCACTCGGAGAAGGAGCTCTCGGGCTCCAGCTCCAGGCGCAGCGGCACGGTGGCCACGCACATGCCAAAGGTGAGCATCGCCGGGCGCGAGTTCCGATTGTGCAGGTACGTCCCGAGGCACACGTCCCGCCGCCCCAACAACCTCCCGAGGAAGAGGCCCGTGAGGGCGCAGAAGAATCGGTTGGGCGTACTTCCCCACTCGCGCAGCCGGTCGTGGAGGGCCCGCGTCAACCCGGGCTCCAGCACCAGCGTGTGCCGCTCGGCGCGGGTGCCGGTGAGGGCCAGCCCGGACTCTCCCAGCAGGGTGGGCTCCTCCACGCCTTCCAGCGCCTCGCGCAGCGCGGCCAGGTCTCCGGCGGCCGCCTCCGAGGCCAGGTACTGCCTCTCCTCCTCACGGAAGGCGGCATAGCGCCCCGGCGTGGGGAGCTCCGGCTCGCGCCCCGCGGCGAGCGACTCATACAACCTGCCCACGCCCCGGCCGAGCAGGGCCAGCGACGCCGCGTCCGCGAGCAGGTGGTGGAAGCGCGCGAAGAGCGCCGAGCCCTCTCCCCACGTGAGCACCGCCAGCTCGCGCAGCAATCCCTTCCCGGGGCTCAGCGGCTCGCGTGCGCGCTCCCCGGCCCAGGCCAGCGCGGCGGCCCGGGGCTCGGGCCCACCCCGGAAGTCCCGCACGGGCACCTCCTCCACCGGCCCCCGGGCGGGCACCTGGAAGGGCTCGCCCTGGTGCACCACCACCTCCGCGCGCGCGTCCTCCGTCCGCTCCATGAACAGCCGCGCCGCCCGGGCCAGCAACCCGGCGTCCACCTCGCCCTTCACCTCCAGCAACCCGGCGAGCGTGCCCACCGCGCCGCCGGGAGCCACCTGCTCCGTCAACCAGATGCGGCGTTGGGGATGGCTGAGGGGCGCGGCTTCCTCGGGAATGGCGGACGGAGAGGGGCTCATGTGTCGGGCGGGCGGGAGAGGGGAGAACATGCGTCTTCGGTGCTTCTCTTCAGCGCTTCAGAGGTAGGACACGGCATCGCCGCGGCGACGCACGTCCACCGTGGCGCAGTGGAACGAGCCGCCGAAGGTGTTGAAGTTGCGGAAGTTGCAGGGAATGGGCGTGAAGCCCCACCGCCGCAGCGCGGAGATCATCGGCTCGTCGCTGCGCTCCACGACGACCCGCTTCTCGTCCAGGCTGAGCAGGTTCATGTTGATCCACTTGCTCGTCATGTAGAGCGGGTGGCCGTCGGGGATGCTGGGCGTGGGCGCCTCGAGGATGTCCCAGCCGCGGAACAGTGAGGGCACCTTGGGGAAGCGGTGCGGGTTGACCAGCAGCTTGCCCGGCGCCAGCGGCATGATGGTGGCGTCGATGTGCATGGGGTGGGTGTCGCGCGGCTCCACCACGTGCACCCGGAAGCGGCCCTCCAGGTGGCGCTGCAGCCACCGGATGCCGAACTCGTTGGTGACGTTGCTCTTCTGGACGACCAGATCCCTCCCGAACTTGATGAAGTCCGCGGCGTCGAAGGTGGGCTCGGTGTCGGTGATGACGTAGCGGGGCGGCTCGTCCTCGGTGGGGTCCACGAAGTCGTGCACGTACAGCTCGTCCTTGAGCTCCGGCTTGGGCGCGGCCGTCCAGCGCGCGCCCGCGCGGAAGTACTCCTTGATGAGCGCGCGGTAGGCCAGCGGCTCGAAGTAGCGCGAGCGCCACGCCATGGGCGACTCGATGACCTCATCCCCCACCACGAGCAGCACGTCGCGGGGCATGGCCGCGTACAGCCCGCCCGAGCTGGCGAAGTGGGGCGTGACGATGGGCCGGCGGAAGTCCAGCGCCTCCGGCCTCCGCACGGTGACGCCCTCGGCCTCCAGGATGTGGACCAGCTCCTCCAGGTCCTTCTTCGCCGCGGCGATGCGCTCGGGCGGGAAGGGGCGGCCCGCGTTGCGCTGGAAGAGGTCCCACATGTTGTCCGGCACGGTGGCCTTCAGCGAGATGTGCCACTCGGGGAAGGTGGCGTTGTCCACCACGCCGACAATCACCTCCTCCAGGAGATCCCACTCGGTGAAGGCGTTGACGACGGGCAGCGACCTGGACGTTTGGAGTTGGGCTGGGGCGATCATTCGGGTGTCTCGCGAGGAGGGGGTGGAACGGAGGACGTCAGGCCACGCGCTCCGGCGGGACCGGAGCGCTGGCATCGGGAGGCCGGGCGGCGTTGAACGCCGGAGTGGTCCAGCTCTTCACCACCGCGGTGGGACCCAGGAAGTAGCCGTGGCAGTGATTGGCCGCGGAGTACTCGGGGAGCGGCTCCAGCATCCGGTGGATGTGGGCCAGGTTGGCCAGGGGGATGCGGGGGAAGATGTGGTGCGTGAGGTGGTAGTTGTCGTGGTGCGGGTGCAGGAAGAACGCCAGCCCGTTGGACGGCAGGTTGCGCGTGTAGCCGACGATGCCTCCCGGCTCGAGCCCGACATGGTCGGAGATCTCCGCGAACACCTTGATGGCGTGATAGACGGTGGCGCGCGCCAGCATCCACACGGCCGCGAATGACAGCGCGGCGCGAGCGCCTCCGAGGACGCCGAGCACGGTGAGCAGGACGGCCCACCAGAGGACCACTCGCAGGCGCTGGGCCCCGCTCAAACGTGGCAGCTCTCCCAGCACGGACTTGCGCCACAGCGCGCCGTTGAACAGGAAGTGCCGGTAGAAGCGCCACGGCGAGCGCACCACGCGGGCGTCCGCGTCACGAGGCGGCGGGAGGAAGTCCGGGTCCCCCTCGGGGTCTCCGAGGTAGGCGTGGTGGCGCAGGTGCGAGAGCCGGTACGCCTCGAAGTCCTCGAAGATGCAGGGGCCGAAGAGGAGCGTGGCCACCCCGCGGTTCGTCCGGCGCCCCGTGAACATGTTGCCGTGGGCCGCGTCGTGCAGCGTGTTGCCGAGCGCGCGCTGCCGCGAGCCCACCAGCACGAGCGCCAGGGGGAGCCACAGCGGGGACACGTACACCACCGCCGCCCACCCGGCGAAGACGAGCGCCCACGACTGCACCACCTGCCAGAGCGCCACCAGGGGCCTCGGCTCGTGGTAGCGCCGGAAGAGCTCCGCGCGCTCGCCCTCGGACAGATAGGTCCGGAAGCGGCGCAGCTCATCCACCTTCAGTCTGGGTGACGCCGCCGTCTCCCGGACGGTGGAGAGTGGGGGGGCCGTGTCCTCCATGATGATGTCCGTGCTCCATGTGTCGGGTTTGCCCGTCACCGGGGTCGTGTCTGGCTTTGTGAGATGAACCCGATGCCAGGGATGGAGGAACCGGGCCGCTCGAAGCTTTCACGGGGACGATAGCGGCGCGTCTGACATGCCCCGCCGCCGCGCGAGGGAACGCGGGCGTTGGGCGGGCATGACAGACCTATGTCTTATACAGCGCCCTCACCTGACACGTTCCCGGGAATCAGAGACATGTACACGCTGCGTACCTTGTTCCAGACACACCTCGTGAAACCCCAGGGCATCATCTACGCGGGGGCCCACGTGGGTGAGAATGTCGGGGCCTTTCTCGACGCGGGCTTCGAGTCGGTGTTGTGCATCGAGCCCAACCCCGAGGACTTCTCCCAGCTCGAGCGCCATGCCTCGGCGCGCGTGCGCTGCGTGCACGCGGCGGTGTCGGACCGGGAAGGAACGTCCGCGTATTACATGGTGCCGGGAGTGCCCACCCTCAACTCCCTCCTGAAGCCGGACGATGAGTATTGGGTGAAGCTGGTGGGGAAGGAGATGGCGGACGCACACGCGCCGACCCGCGTGGAGGTGCGTACGCTCCGGCTGGACACGGCGGTGGAGCGACACGGGGGCGGGGTTCCCTACAACGCGCTCTACCTCAACATCCAGGGCGGCGAGCTGCTCGCGCTGAAGGGAGCGCCGCGCACCCTGGAGGGGCTGGACACCGTCTTCACCGAGGTGAACTTCGAGCGGCGCTACGAGGGCTGCGCGCTCTTCGAGGAGGTGGACGCCTTCCTGCGCGAGCAGGGCTTCCGCCTCATGTACCTGGAGAAGTTCCCGCACTCGGGGGGCCAGCACGGCGAGGCGCTCTACCGGCGTGTTTCCGATCTGCCCACGCCGGGGCTCGTGCCGCTGTCCGAGCTGGAGAACCGGTAGCCCCGTGAGCATCCGCGAGGCACACAGCGGCCAGGAGGGGCCGGACTTCAGGACCTTCATCGCCATCTGGCTGGGGCAGGCGGTGTCGATGGTGGGCTCGCGCGTGTCGCGGCTCGCCCTGGGCATCTGGCTCTTCCAGCGCACGGGGGCGGTGACGGACTTCGCCATGGTGGCGCTGTGTGACGCGCTGCCGGTGCTGCTGCTGCTGCCCTTCACGGGCGTGGTGGCGGACCGGTACGACCGGCGCCGGGTGATGCTGTGGGCGGACTCGGCCGCGGCGCTGTGCACGCTGGGGATGGCCGGGCTGCTGTGGTCTGGCCAATTCCAGTCCTGGCACCTCTACCTGGCGGTGGTGGCGGGCGCGAGCGCGAGCGCCCTGCAGTCACCCGCCTGGAACGCCGCCATCTCGCAGTTGGTGCCTCCCGCGCGGCTCTCCCGGGCGGTGGGGCTGGTGCAGGTGTCGGAGGGAATGACGGACATCCTCGCGCCCACGCTGGCGGGAGGGTTGCTGGCGGTGGGCGGGATGATGGCCGCGCTGGTGTTCGACTTCAGCACCTTCCTCATCGGCATGGGGCTGCTGCTCCTGCGGCGCTTCCCGGCGGTGCCGCGAGCTCAGACGGCGGAAGAGCGGCCGGGCCCGGTCTGGCGCGAGGCGATGCGGGGCTGGGAGTACGTGGCCGCGCGGCGGGGGCTGGTGGGGCTGCTGGCGCTGGCCTCGCTGGTGACGATGACCCTGTGCGCCATGGAGGTGCTGGTGCCTCCGATGCTGCTGGCCCATGCGTCGCCGACGGTGATGGGCATGGTGATGTCGGTGGCGGGCGTGGGCGCGCTGTGCGGCAGCGTGGTCATGAGCACCTGGGGTGGGCCGCGCCGGAAGATGGACGGAGTGCTCGGCGCGGGCGCGCTGATGGGGCTGGCGCTGATGGGCGCGGGGCTCGGGGGCTCGGTGGGGGTCATGGCCGTGGCGGGGTGGGTGGCCATGTTCTGCATGCCCGTGGTGTGGAGCTGTTCCCACGCCGTGTGGCAGCTCCAGATTCCAGCGGAGCTCCAGGGCCGTGCGTTCGGCTTGCGGCGCATGGTGGGCGAAGGCACGGCGGTCACCGTGTTCTTCGGCGCGGGGCCGCTCGTGGACCGGGTGCTCGAGCCCCTGCTCGCTCCGGGTGGAGCGCTCGCGGACAGCGCGGGCGGAGTCTTCGGCGTGGCGCGGAGCCAGGGTGTGGGCCTGCTGCTCTTCCTGCTGGGGCTGTTGTTGTTGACGGTGATGGTGGTGGTGCGGGCCCAGCCGGGCCTGTACCGCATCGAGGATGGGGTTCTTCGAGACAACCCGATACACGCCACCGGAGTGGGTGGCTGAGGGAGTGTGGGAGGGGGGGTGCATACTGGAATCCCTCCCACCCAACGAGCGCATGCGAGAGATGTCCGCCCAGATCATGAGCGAGCCGAACGAGGTCCTCCACGCGGGAGAGGTGTATGTGTTTCCGGCCTCGTACGCGCAGAAGCGGATGTGGTTCCTGGAGAGGTTGGAGCCGGGGAGCGCCGCCTATCACATGCCCTTCGCCCTGCGGCTGTCGGGGACGTTGGATGTGAAGGCCTTGAGGCAGGGCCTCGACGCGGTGTTCCACCGCCACGAGGCGCTGCGCACGCGCTTCGAGGAGGCGGCGGATGGCGAGGTGAACCAGGTCATCCATCCGCCCGCGCCGCTCGGCCTGGGGCTGGCGGAGCTGGAGGCGGTGGAGCCGGAGGCGCGCACGGCGCGCGTGCTGGACTGGTGCGCCCGCGAGGCGGCGCGGCCGTTCGACCTGGAGCGGGACGTGCTGCTGCGTGCCTCGCTGCTGCGGCTCGGGGACGAGGAGCACGTGTTGCTGTTGGTGCTGCACCACATCATCTCGGATGGGTGGTCCATGGCCATCTTCGCCCGGGAGCTGCTGGAGGTGTACGCCGCGGCCCGGGAGGGGCGGGGCTCGCCGCTGCCGGAGCCCGAGCTTCAGTACGTGGACCACAGCGAGTGGCAGCGCGCGTGGATGGAGGAGGGCGGCGAGTCCCGGAGCCAGGTGGAGTATTGGAAGCGGAAGCTGGCCGGTCCGCTGCCGGTGCTGGAGCTGCCGGTGGATCGCCCCCGCCCGCCCGTGCAGACGCTGAAGGGCGCGACGCTGGATTTCTCCCTGCCGCGTGAGGTGCTGGCGCCGCTGCGGGAGCTTGGACAGCGCGAGGGAGCCACGCTCTTCATGACGCTGCTGGCGGGCTTCTCCGCGCTGCTGCACCGGTATTCCGGGGCGCAGGAGGTCGTCATCGGCACGCCGGTGGCCAACCGCCGCCGCGCCGAGCAGGAGGGGTTGATCGGCCTCTTCGTGAACACGCTGGCGCTGCGCGTGTCCACGGCGGGCAACCCGGGCCTGCGCGAGCTGGTGCGCCGGGCGCGCACGGAGACGCTCGAGGCCTACGTCCACCAGGACATCCCCTTCGAGAAGGTGGTGGAGGAGCTGCGGCTGCCGAGGAGCCTGGGCGTTCCCCCCGTCTTCCAGGTGATGCTGGTGCTGGAGAACCAGCCGGCGGTGCCGCTCGCGCTCGCGGGCCTGCGCGTCACCCCGCTGGCCATTCCCACGCGCACGGCGCGGTTCGATCTCATGCTGTCGCTGGAGGAGACGGCCGAGGGGCTGCGCGGCCACGTGGAGTACAGCACGGACCTCTTCGACGAGGCGACGGTGCGCCGGATGCTCGCGCACTACGAGCGGGTGCTGCGGGGCGCGGTGACGCCGGAGGTGGGCATCGCGGACCTGCCGCTGCTGGACGCGGAGGAGCGCGCGCGTGTGCTCGGCGAGTGGAGCCGGGGGGCCGAGCCAGGCCAGGAGGAGACGACGTTGCCCGCGCTCGTGGAGGCGCAGGCGCGGCGCACGCCGGACGCGGTGGCCGTCAGCGCGGGCGACGCGAGCCTCACCTACCGGGAGCTGGAGGTGCGCGCCAATCAGCTCGCGCACCACCTGCGCCGGCTGGGCGTGGGGCCCGAGGTGGTGGTGGGAGTGTGCGCCGAGCGCTCGCTGGAGCTGGCGGTGGGGATGCTCGGCATCTCCAAGGCGGGAGGGGCGTACCTGCCGCTCGACCCCGACTATCCCGAGGATCGGCTCGCCTTCATGCTGAAGGACAGCCGCGTGTCCGTGCTGGTGGCGCAGGAGCGCGTGGCCGGGCGCATTCCCTCGATGGGGGAGCGGCGGGTGCTGTTGGACGCGCACGCGGAGGCGCTCGCGCGGGAGTCCAGCGAGGCGCCCGGGAGCGGGCTGGCGCCGGACAACCTCGTCTACGTCATCTACACCTCCGGCTCTACTGGCAGGCCCAAGGGCGTGGGGGTGACACACCGGGGGCTCGCGCGGCTGGTGACGGGCTCGACGTACGCGCGGCTGGGGGCGGGGGAGCGCGTGCTCCAGTTCGTCTCCATCTCGTTCGACGTCTCCGCCTACGAGCTGTGGGGACCGCTGTGCAACGGCGGCCAGGTGGTGATGGCGCCGCCGGGCGCGTTGTCCCTGGAGGAACTGGGGACGCTGTTTCAGCAGCGGAAGGTGAGCACGCTGTGGCTCACGGCGGGCCTGTTCCATCAGATGGTGGAGGGCAACCTGGAGGGGCTCGCGGGGGTGCGGCAACTGCTGGCGGGCGGGGATGCCGTGTCCGCGCACCACATGCGGCGTGTGCGCGAGCGCTTCCCGGAATGTGCCCTCATCAATGGTTACGGGCCCACGGAAGTCACCGTGTTCGCGTGCACCCACGCGGTGGAGCCGGGCACGCCCGTGGATGGCTTTCCCATCGGCCGGCCCATTCCGGGGACGGAGGCCCATATCGTCGACGCGCGGCTGCGGCCCGTACCGGTGGGCGTCCCGGGGGAACTGCTCCTGGGAGGGCCGGGAGTGGCCCGGGGCTACCTCGGCCGGCCGGAGCTGACGGCCGAGCGGTTCATCCCCCATCCCTTCAGTGACAGGCCCGGTGCGCGGCTGTACCGCACGGGAGACCTCGCGCGCTTCCGCGCGGACGGCCGCATCGAGTACCTCGGGCGGTTGGACCGGCAGGTGAAGGTGCGTGGCTACCGCATCGAGCTGGGTGAGGTGGAGGAGGTGTTGCGCGCCCGGCCCGAGGTGGGGGACGCCGTGGTGCTGGCGCTGCCGGATCCCTCGGGAGACAAGCGGTTGTCCGCGTTCGTCGTGCCGCGGAATGAGGCCGAGCCCCCCTCGCCCTCCGCGTTGCGGGTGGCCCTGCGCCAGCGGCTGCCGGAGCACATGGTGCCCACCTCGTGGACGGTGGTGGACGCCCTGCCGCTCGGGCCCAACGGCAAGGTGGACCGGCAGCGGCTCGTCGAGGCCGAGGCCCCGCGCTCCCCGGGCGTGCCCTCGCGCTTCGTTCCCGCCACCGAGGAGGAGCGCCTGCTCGCGGAGCTGTGGCGCCAGGTGCTGGAGGTGGAGGTGCCGGGCCCGGAGGCGGACTTCTTCGCGCTGGGCGGGCACTCGCTTCTCGCCACGAAGCTGGTCTCCCGCCTGCGTGAGACCTTCCGGTTGCAGGTGCCGCTGAAGACCGTTTTCGAGCATCCGCGGCTGGAGCAGCTCGCGGCCTGGTTGCGCGCGCGCGCCGGGGAGGCTCCCGCGCGGCTGCCTCCGCCGCTGCGCCGGGTGGAGCGGAGCACCCCGCCGCCGATGTCCTTCGCCCAGCAGCGGCTGTGGTTCCTCGACCAGTTGGAGACGGGCAGCGCCTTCTACAACATGGCCTTCGCGCTCCGGCTGGAGGGACGGCTGGAGGCGCCGGCGCTCGCCGCCGCGCTGCGCGGGTTGGTGGAGCGGCACGAGGTGCTGCGCACCCGGCTCGTGGAGGTGGAGGGAGAGCCGCGCCAGCTCATCGACTCCGAGGCCGGGGTGTCGTTGGAGCAGGTGTCCCTCGCGGAGGTGCCGGAGGCGGAGCGGGAGGCGCGGGCGCTCGCGCTGGCCCGGGCGTGGCTGGAGCGCCCGTTCGACCTGGCGCGCGGTCCCCTGCTGCGGGCCCACGTGTGCGCGCTCGGGGCTGGGCGGCATGTGCTCGTGCTCGCCATGCACCACGCCGTCTCCGATGGTTGGTCGCTGCGCGTGCTCGTGCACGAGCTGGGAGAGCTGTACGCGGCGCACCTCGAGGGCCGTCCGGCCGCCCTGCCGCCGCTGCCCGTGCAATACGCCGACTTCGCCGCGTGGCAGCGCGGGTGGGTGGAGTCCGGCGCGCTCGCGGGCCAGCTCGACTACTGGCGCAAGCAGCTCGGTGGTGAGCTGCCGGTGCTGGAGCTGCCGAGGGACAGGCCCCGGCCTCAGCGTCAGCGCTACCGGGGCCGCACGCTCGCACGGCACGCCTCCGGAGCGCTGCGGGAGGCGTTGCTCGCCGCGAGCCAGGGGCAGGGCGTCACCCCCTTCATGTGCTCCCTCGCGGCCTTCCAGGTGCTGCTGCACCGCCTCACGGGACAGGAGGAGCTGCTCGTGGGCACGCCCATCTCCGGACGCACGCACGCGGACGTGGAGGGGTTGCTCGGCTGTTTCGTGAACACGTTGGTGTTGCGCTCGGCCGTGTCCGGGGCGTTGCCCTTCCGCGAGTTGCTCGCCCGGGCGAAGCAGGTGTGCCTGGAGGCCTACGCGCACCAGGACATCCCCTTCGAGCACGTGGTGGAAGCGGTGCAGCCGGTGCGCTCCACCCAGCACACGCCGCTCTTCCAGACGATGTTCATCTACAACGAGCCGGGGGGCTCGCCGGAGCGCTTCTCCTCGCTGCGGGTGGAGCCGCTGAAGGTGGAGACGGGCACGTCCACGTTCGATCTCACGCTCGCGGTGACGGACACCGGCCACGGTCTGGAGCTGGAGGCCGAGTACGACACGGAGCTCTTCAACGAGGAGGTCGTGGCGCACTGGCTGTCCGTCTACGAGACGCTCCTGGAGGCGGCGGTGCGTGCTCCGGAGCTGCGCGTGCGCGAACTGCCGGTGCTGGACGCCGAGTCCCGTCAGCGTATCTGCGTGGAGTGGAACCACACGCCGGACGTGTTCCCCACGCACACGAATCTCGCCGCGCTGCTCGCGGCCCAGGCGGCCCGCTCGCCCGAGGCCCCGGCGGTGTCCTTCGGCACGTCGCTCCTCACCTACCGGCAGCTGGAGGCCCGGGTCCGGAGCGTGGCCCGCGCGCTGAGGGCTCGCGGCGTGGGTCCGGAGGTGCGCGTGGGCGTGTGCGCCGAGCGATCGCTGGAGATGGTCATCGCCGTGCTGGGGGTCATCCACGCGGGCGGCGCCTACGTGCCGCTGGACGCCACCCACCCCACCGAGCGGCTCCAGTACATGATGGAGGACGCGGGCGCGCGGGTACTGCTCGCCCAGAGGAAGCTGGAGGAGCGCCTGCCCGTCATGGCGCTCGAGCGCCTGTGGCTCGAGGACGTGGCGGGGGTGGAGGAGCTGAGGCCGCTCGCGCTCCCGGCGCTCCAGCCGGAGCACCTGGCGTACGTCATCTATACGTCGGGCTCCACGGGGCGGCCCAAGGGCGTGATGCTCGCGCACCGCGAGGTGTGCCAGCGGCTCGCGTTCGGGCAGGCCGCCTATCCGCTCGGCGAGGGCAGCCGGGTGTTGCAGGTGGCCTCGCTGGGGTTCGACCCGTCCGTGCTGGAGATCTTCCACGCGCTCTCCACGGGCGCGCAGCTCGTGCTGCTGCCGCCGGGGGGGAACAGGGACCCCTCGGTCATCGCCCGGCACGTGGACGAGCACCGCGTCACCAGCATGGAGCTCGTCCCGTCCATGTTGGAGCTGATGTTGGAGCAGCCGCTCTTCATGCGCAGCCCGTCCCTGCGGCGCGTCTTCGTGGGCGGCGAGGCCATTCCGCTCGTGTTGCAGGAGCGCTTCCTGGCCACCCTGACCGTCGAGCTCGTCAACACCTATGGGCCCACGGAGGCCACGGTGGACGTGGTGCACTGGCCCTGCCGCATGGTGCCGGGGATGCAGAGCGTGCCCATCGGCCGGCCCATCTCGCGCTCGCGCATGTACATCGTCGACGCGCACCTGCGGCCGGTGCCCGTGGGAGTGCCGGGTGAGCTGCTCATCGGCGGCCACTACCTGGCGCGGGGCTACCAGGGGCGGCCAGAGGTGACGGCGGAGAAGTTCGTGCCGGACCCCTTCAGCGGCGAGCCCGGCGCGAGGCTCTACCGGACGGGGGACCTGGTGCGCTACCTGCCCAACGGGGACATCGAGTTCCTCGGCCGCACGGACCACCAGGTGAAGCTGCGCGGGGTGCGCATCGAGCTGGGGGAGGTGGAGTCCTGCCTGCGCGCCCACCCAAGCATCCGCGACTGCGTGGTGATGACGCACACCTTCGGACCGGGGGACGTGCGGCTGGTGGCGTACTGCGCCGTGCGCGACGCGCTGGAGGGGCCCGCCCAGGCGGCGTGGTCCGACTCCCTGCGCACCCACCTGGCGGCCTCGCTGCCGGCCGTCATGGTGCCGGCGGCGCTCGTGCCCATGTCCACGCTGCCCCTCAACGCCAGTGGCAAGGTGGACCGCAAGCAACTGCGTCCCCCGGAGGCCGCGCACCTGGGGCCGCGCACGGCGGCGGTGGCGCCGCGAGGCCCGGTGGAGGAGGCGCTCGCGTCCCTGTGGAAGCAACTGCTCTCCGTGGAGCAGGTGGGGGTGACGGACGACTTCTTCGCGCTCGGCGGCCACTCGCTGCTGGCGCTGCGGATGATGACGCGGGTGCAGCAGGAGCTGGGGGTGAAGCTGCCGCTGGACACCCTGTTCGAGACGCCCACCATCGCCGGGCTCGCCCGCCGCATCGAGGCGGGGAGGAGCGCCGCGGAGCACTCGCCGCTGGTGCTGCTGCGCGAGGGCGGGGAGCGGCCTCCGCTCTTCTGGGTGCACCCGGTGGGCGGTGGGGTGCTGTGCTACGAGCCGCTGATACGGCGCCTGGGACGTGAGCGGGCCCACTATGGCCTGCGCTCGGTGGGGCTGCTGGGCGTGGAGCGTCCCGAGGAGCTGGCCGAGCTGGCGCGCGAGTACGTCCGGTGCGTGTGCGAGGCGCGCCCCGAGGGGCCCGTGCTGCTGGCGGGCTGGTCCCTGGGTGGGGTGCTGGCCTTCGAGATGGCGCGTCAGCTCGAGGCGCGCGGGCGCGAGGTGGCGCTGTTGCTGGCGCTCGACGCGGTGCCCGACTCCGTCAGCGAGGTGTCCGAGGAGTGGGCGGCGGCGGAGCTGGCCGGGCTGGTGTCCGCCGAGCTGGGGGTATCCGAGGACGAGGCCCGGGCGCTGCTCGCAGGGAAGGGCGGGGCCGAGGAGCCGCTCCAGCACGTGTTGGAGGAGCTGCGGCGCAACCTGGGCGCGCTGCGGCGCTACCGTCCCGGGCCGTACCTGGGCCGCATGCTGCTCCTCGAGGCCACCGAGCGCGAGGCCCCGCTGGAGCCCGCCCTGCCCGACACCTGGAAGGCCGTCGTCCTGGGGGGCGTGGAGCACCACCCGGTGGCGGGAGACCACTACCAACTCGTGCGCGAGCCGCACGTCGACGCCGTCGCGGAGCACGTCCGGCGCGCGTTGGAGGAAGCACCATGAGAGCCATGTCCAATCGACCCATTGATGTCCGGGAGAAGCTGTCTCCTCGCGAGTTCGTCCAGGAATACATCATCCCCAACAAGCCGGTCATCGTCTCGGACGCGCTGGACACCTGGAGGGCGCGGGAGCTGTGGACGCCCGAGTACTTCCTGACGCTGCTGGGGACGCTGCCGGTGGAGGTGACCCGGGACGGGCCGGACCCCGAGGGCCGCATGCCGTACTCGGAGTTCTACGAGCACCTGCGGCTCGCGCAGACGGGCCCGGTGCCCGAGGATGGGAGCATCCAGCACCTGCGCTATATGAGGATGCGGGAGCTGGAGCCGCTGGAGCAGGTGCGCGGCCAGTGGGCGCGGCCCTACTTCATGCCCGCGCGCGGCTACTGCATTCCCTTCGCGCCCCTGGGGATGGACCCCACGCGCGAGCGCTACCCGGGATTCGGCCTCTTCATCTCGCCCCGGGGCGGCGCGAGCAAGCTGCACGTGGATGGCATCCGGTCCAACGCCATCGTCTGCCAGGTGTACGGCTCCAAGCGCTGCTACGTGCTGGCGCCGGACCAGGAGTCGCAGTTGCCGGACCGGGACTCGCGGCGCGCGCGCCAGGTGAAGCACCTGGAGTTCGAGCCCCCCTCGTTCGGCCGCGCGAAGATGGTGGAGTTCGACCTGCATCCCGGGGAGACGCTCTTCGTTCCCCACCTGTGGTTCCACGAGGTCCACACGACGCAGACGAGCATCTCGCTCACGTACAACTTCGTGCACGGCAGCGAGGCACTCGGGTTCGCCTGGTGGTTCCTCAAGACGTCCCTCACCAACCCCAACTCCCACAGCGTCGGCTAGGAGCTCGTCTTGTCCGAAATGGTCTCAGCGCAGCCTCGGCTGCTCAATCCCTACCTGTATCTGCTGTCCTTCACCGGCGGCTTCAACGTGATGCTGCTGGAGATGTGCGGCTTCCGGGTGCTGGGGACGGCGTTCGGCTCGTCCATCTACGTCACCGGCGTGCTGCTGGCGCTGGTGATGATTGCCCTGTCGGTGGGGTACTACCTGGGGGGCCGCTTCTCGCAGCGCTTCGGCACGCTGGAGTTCCTGCTGGGCCTGCTGGCCGGGGCGGCCGTCTACGTGGCGGTGGTGCACCTGCTCCTGGTCGAGCCCCTGCTGGACGCGTGCTACCACCTGCGCGCCTCGTTCGATGACGTGACGCTCCAGCACGTGGTGCCGGTGTCGCTGGCGACGCTGGTGCTCTTCGGGCCGCCCATGGTGGCGCTCAGCCACGTGTCGCCCTACCTCATCAAGCTGCTGTCGGCCTCGGACGCCGGGCAGGGCGCGGGGCGCACCGCGGGCAACCTGATGGCGGTGTCCAACGTGGGCAGCATCGCGGGCACCACGCTGCCCTCCTTCCTGCTGCTGCCGGTGCTGGGCGTGAGGACGACGCTCGGCATCTTCCTGGCGTCGCTGGGGCTGGTGGTGGCGCTGGGGCTGGTGCTCGGGCGCAGGCGGGTGCTCGCGGCGGCGGCGGCCACCGCCGCGGTGGCCATGGCGGTGGGCGGGCCGGCGGCGGCGCACCTCCTGGAGAAGCAGGACGCGGCGCTCGTGTTCGCGGGCGAGTCGCTCTACGGCACCGTGCGCGTGCTGCGCGCCCAGGAGGACGGCGGGGACGAGCGCCTGGAGTACATGCCCTCGCGCGACTACGTGCACTCCACGGTGTACCCGAAGGCGCCGCTGAAGGATCAATTCACCACCGCCTACGTCAACGTGGGGCTCGCGCGCGAGTCCCGGCGCTACCTGGTGCTCGGCACGGCGCTGGGCGGGGCGGTGGCGGCCATCCTCGCGGCGGATCCCCAGGCGGAGGTGACGGGGGTGGAGATCGATCCCCTGGTGGTGGACCTGTCGCTCCGGCTGGTGCCCGCGCTCCAGTCCCCGCGCGTGAAGATGGTGGTGCGCGACGCCCGGCTCTTCCTGCGCGAGGACACCAGCACCTACGACTACATCGTCGTGGACATCTTCGCCGGCGAGCAGATTCCCACCCACTGCATCACCCAGGAGTTCTTCGCCCTGGCGCGCGCCCGGCTGGCCGAGGACGGGGTGATGCAGATGAACACCAACCTGTGGGACTACCAGGTGCTCAGCGGGCTGGAGCAGCCCGAGCCCTTCGTGGGCGTGCGTCACCTGCACTCGGCGCTGCTGCACGCGGGCTTCGCCTCGCTCTTCCAGAGTGACTTCTTCGGCAATGGCCACCTGTATGCCTTCAAGCGGCCCACGGAGCTGGCCGCGCTGCGGGAGCAGCTCGCGCGCCGGGCGCTCGACACGTCGGCGGATCCCCATCTGCGCGCCTCCTGGGCGGTGGCGTCGCTCTCGCTCGTGACGGTGCCGGACGCGCGCCGCGAGGTGCGGCCCTTCACCGATGCGTGGGTGCCGGACCATCAGCTCCACCTCAAGGGCTACATCGACCGCTACCTCGCCTCGCTGCTGCGCGCGAAAGAGAGCGCCGGGTGGAAGTCCCAGGTGGAGGGCGCGAGCCCGGACGACTTGAGGATGATCTCCGTGCGGCACTACGCCGCGGCGGCCGCGTCCTTCTCTCCGAGCGAGCCGGGCTTCAAGAGCTACCTGGAGACGAAGGGAGGAGACTTCTGCCACGAGCTGCTGGACTGGGCGGCGCGGCAGCAGGAGGACATCCACGTCCCGGTGGCCCGCTACGTCCACACGCCGGTGCTGGAGCGGTGCGCGCGGCTCCCCGCCGCCGAGGTCCCCGCCGGGGGCGCCGCGCCGCGGCTCCGTCGTTACGCGGAGGCCGCCACGCTGGTGGACTCCAACCAGGGCCCCCAGGCGCTGCCGTTGCTGGTGGCGTTGCTCGGCGACGGCCACGTCGCGGGGCAGTGAGGGGCGCCCGCTTCCCACCCACCTCTTCCCTTCTCCCTTCCCCCCACGAGAACCAGACCATGTTGGACACCGCCGCTCTCCTCGAGTCCCCCGCGTTGCACCCCCTGTGGCAGCACCTCCAGGCCTCCGGGCCCTACCAGCCCGGACGGGGCTGGACGCTGGACAATCCCTATCACCGGCCCACGGACCTCTCGGGCCTGTCGCCCGGCTCACTCGGCGAGCCCCTGCGGCTGGAGACGTTGTGCACGCGGCGCTCGCTGGTGCTCAACCGGCTGCTCTTCAACATCTACGAGCAGAACAACCTCTACCTGCCGCCCGCGCGCTTCAGCGAGCAGGAGATGCAGGCGTTCCACGGCTACTACGCGCCGGACTTCGTGGCAGCCAACGCGCTGCTGCGTCCGGTGCTGGAGCGCTCCTGCTTCGACTTCCTCACCGGGACCATCTCCGTGCAGGGCCCCTGGAGCATGGCCCACCTGGAGGAGTACACGCGCGACGCGCTGAGCCGTTTCGAGGCGGCCCCGAGTGGCCTGTGCGAGCGCATCCGCCGGACGGCCCACCCGGACAAGGCCGCGCGCCTCTTCCTGCTCCAGGTGGCGCCGGACTTCCTCTCGGAGGCCTCGCAGATGGCGCGGGCCCTGCCCGGCAACTACGGGCCGGTGCACTCGGAGTTGATGAAGATCTTCATCGACGAGTTCGGCTACGGCGTGCACCCGCAGAAGCACTCCACGCTCTTCGAGGAGACGCTCACCTCGGTGGGGCTCAGCCCGCGGGTGCACACGCACTACTACTGGTACCTGCCCACCTCGCTGTTGATGACGAGCTACTTCCACTGGATTACCGCCGTGAAGACGCGGTGGTTCGAGTACGTGGGCGCGCTGTATTGGATTGAAGCGGTGGTGCCGCACTTCAACCGGCAGTTCAGCCGGCTGCTGCACGACACCTTCGGAGCGGGGGTGAACACGGGCTACTTCGACGAGCACGTGGGAATCGACCTGCACCACCGGCGCATGGCGTTCGACAAGCTCATCCGCCCCATGGTGGAGCGCTATGGGGACGGCGTCATTCCCGCCATGGTGCGCGGCATCGAGGCGAGCCGGCTGCTGGGGGACGTGTCCGAGCGCGACTTCCTGGAGCAGATGGACTTTTGCGAGGCGCTCGCGGCGGGAGGAGCGGCCCCCGCCGGGCCGTGGCAGGGGATGCCGGCGCGGGAGCTCGCGGCGGGCACCTTCCTGGAGCCGAACGTGTACGACTCGCCCCACGTGGTGGGGGTGGTGAAGGGCCGGGTGGAGGTGGATGGCGGCTACCTGTCGCCGCGCGTGCTGGCGCCGGGCGAGGCGGTGGTGGTGCCCGCCGGGCGGATGCTGGGCGTGCGCGTGCTGGAGGAGGGCGCCTCGCTCGTGCTGGAGCCCCAGGCCCGGGAGGAGCGCGGATGATTCTCCAGATGGAGGCCCGGCACTGGGCCCGCCAGCGCGTGGCGGGGGAGCGCTACCTGTGCCTGTTGCAGGAAGGGGAGCTCGTCGTCGTCCTGGACAGGTGCAAGCACCGGGGTGGCCCGCTGAGCCTGGGGACGTATGATGAGCGGACGCAGTGCGTGAAGTGCCCGTGGCACGACATGGTGAACACCCCGCGCAACCTGGAGGCCAGGCGCATGCCGTCCGTGAGGGTGGGATCGGTGATGACGGTGGTGGTCCCGGAGCCGGACTGAGCCCTATTTCCCCTCTCCCCCCGGGAGAGGGACGGGGTGAGGGTATCGGGTGAACCCGGGTTGAACCCCGTGCCCACACGGAGTGCCACGGGTTGAAGAACGGGTCCGGGCACCCTCACCCCCACCCTCTCCCGGAGGGCGAGGGAGTATTGGGTCACTTCCCTGAAGGGATTTGGATGTATGGACAGGACAGGTCGCATGAGGGGGCTGGCCCTGGTGCTGGCGGTGGCGTGGGCGGCGCCGGTGCAGGCCCGGGAGGAGCTGGGCCCGGAGGTGGAGGGGTTCGAGGCGCTGCGCACCCGCGAGCCCCCGCGCGTGGACGGGCGCCTGGACGAGGAGGCGTGGCGTCAGGCCCCCGTCTTCGACCGCTTCCACCAGAGCTTCCCCGAGCCTGACGCCGCCCCGAGTGAGCGCACGGAGGTGCGAGTCCTCTACGACGACGGCAACCTGTACGTGGGGGTGCGGTGCTTCGACGGCGAGCCCGCCGCCATCCGCGCGCCGCTCGGGCGGAGGGACGAGCTGCCCATGTCGGACGTGGTGCGGGTGATGGTGGACAGCCTGCGGGACAGGCGCTCGGGGCTCGTGTTCGCGGTGAACGCGGGCGGGACGCTGGCGGACGCGCGCATCACCCAGGACACGCGGACGGATACGGCGTGGGACGGCATCTGGGAGGGGGCCTCGTCGGTGGACGGGCTCGGGTGGAGCGCGGAGCTGCGCATTCCGTTGCGGCTGCTGCGCTTCCCCGAGGCGGGGGAGCAGCGCTGGGGCTTTCACGTGCGGCGCGAGCTGGCCCGCACCCACGAGATACTGGAGTCGGTGCCGCTGCCGCGGGACGTGAATGCGCTCGTCTCGCGTTTCGCCGAGCTGCGGGCGCTGAAGGAGCTGCGGCCACCGAGGCAGATGCTGGTGCTGCCATACGTGGCGCTGCGCTCGGTGCGAGAGGGCGTGGGGCCGCTGGGGCCCTCGGCGGACGTGGGCGTGGACGTGCAGGCGGGGCTCACCTCCAACCTGTCGCTGACGCTCACCGTCAACCCGGACTTCGGGCAGGTGGAGGCGGACCAGCTCCTCTACAACCCCACCCGGGTGGAGCTGTACTTTCCGGAGAAGCGCCCCTTCTTCCTGGACGGGTTGGAGCTCTTCGAGCCGCTGGTGGACGACGAGCTGCCGGAGCAGTCGTTGCTGTACTCGCGGCGGATGGGCCTGGAGCTGCCGCTGCTGGGCGCGGTGAAGCTCAGTGGCAGCGTGACGGAGAACGTGCAGGTGGCGGTGCTGGACGCGGTGGTGGCGGGCGAGGCGGGGACGGGAGAGGAGGAGCCGCTGGATACGTCCGTGCGCTTCCTGCCGTGGAGGCCGCTGCACCTGGCACCCGGCCATACCCTGCCCGGGCGCGTGGGCCCGCCCACCAACTTCCTGGCCGGCGTGGTGCGGGCGCGCGTGTCCGAGGCCGCCACGGTGGGTGGCTCGGTGGCGCTGGCCACGCCGCTGCGGCCGGACTGCGAGCCGGAGGACGCGGAGCTGGAGGGGTGTACGGCCCGGGGCGGCCAGGCGGCCACGTTGGACATGGCGCTGCGCAGCGGCTCGGGAGACTACGTGCTGGCGGCGCAGCTCTCCGGCTCGCGGGTGACGGGCGGACCCGCAGGGGGCCGGTTGCTCGCGGATGGGACGCTGCTGCGCTCGGGAGACATGGGCTATGGCCTGCGGGTGAGCGGCGGCAAGGAGGGCGGGGAGCCCTGGCGGCTGCGCCTCGGGTATGGCCTCACCTCGCCCCGGTTGAACCTCAACCCCACCGGCTTCCAGCCCATGCACAACGAGCAGTTGCTGCTCGTCAACCCGGAGCTCGTCGGTATCGACTGGCACGGGTTGCCCGAGGTGGCGGTGGGGGTGAACGCCCAGCAGCGCTGGTCCGCGGATGGGCGCCACCTGGCGCTGGGGACGCGGGCGCAGGTGGAGGCGCGGGTGGTGCTGCCCGACTCGAGCGCGGGCGACTGCTACGTGGGCCTGGAGACCGCGCGTCAGGACTTGTTCGAGGTGGTGGGGGCGGGCGTGGCCCTGCAGCGCCCCTCCTTCGTCTTTGGCAGCTGCGCGTACACCACGGACCTCTCGCGGCCGCTGTCG
Source organism: Archangium violaceum Cb vi76 (assembly GCF_000733295.1). Taxonomy (GTDB): domain Bacteria; phylum Myxococcota; class Myxococcia; order Myxococcales; family Myxococcaceae; genus Archangium; species Archangium violaceum. The sequence goes on from NZ_JPMI01000131.1 coordinate 39,659, forward strand.
CTGGAGGCGGTGGTGTACGCGGATCGACTCGTGGGCGTGCCCGCTCGCAACTGGAGCACCGGCCAGAATGTCTCGCTGGGCGGCACGTGGATGCCCCTGCCGCAGCTCAGCACCACGCTGAGCCTCTCCTTCGAGAACGCGTCGGATGGGCCGCGCTGGCTGGACAGCTCGCCCGAGGGGCTGCACCGCTTCGGGGACCTGGTGCCCCGCTTCGTCGGCGTCACGCTGCGCCAGTTGGTGGTGCTCTCGCCCACGCTGACGCTTCAGGCGCATGCCCAGCTCTACAGCGGCTACGGCCGGTACGACCGTTTCTTCGAGGTGGTGGGCGAGCCGGGCGCGCGGCTGCGGTTGGCGGACCTGCGCGAGGTGCCCCTGACGGGAGAGAACCCGGCCTTCCACACGGCGGCCCTCAACATCAACCTGGTGCTGCGCTGGGAGTACGCGCTCGGCTCCACGCTCTTCGTGGTGTACGCGCGCTCGCAGGAGTCGCTGGCCCGTCCCGGGGTGCCCGTGTCCTTCACCCTGCTGCCCGAGGGCTTACTGGAGGGCAGCCACTCAGACGCGTTGATGGTGAAGCTCTCCTACGCGCTCTGAGCCCCTTCGGGTATGTCCGTGAAGGGGTGCCCCTGGAACAAGCGCTGACAACGCGGCCATATCCCCTCGCCCTCCGGGAGAGGGACGGGGTGAGGGTGCCACGCATCCCTTCGACCTTACCCATTTTTGAGCCGCCCCCGGCCCCGGCCGGGCACGACTGCGTGTTCGTGGACTTGTAGTCGGCCTGCTCGGGGAGTTGCCTCGTGGTCCCACCGAGGCAGCCCCGAGGAGCCATGTCTCACGGCCAGCGCCAGACGGCGCTTACCGGCAACTCGCGGTTCAACACGGCGGCCCCTTCCTTGGAGCCCTCCCGCTTGGGCACGCGCCCGTCCGGGTTGCCCAGCACGATGCACACGGGGAGCGTCCGCCCATCAGGCAGCACGGCGAGGGTGTAGTGCCCCATGACGGCCGCGCGCTCCACGTTCGTCTCAAGATCGTAAATCCCGGGCCCCGTCCAGAGGAGACCGTGCAGCAGCGTCCCCTCGGGCATGTCGCCGTCTCCCACCGTGAGGCGCCCAATGACAGGGCCATCCGTGTAGACGCCCTCCTCGCTCATGTCGCCGGGCTGGTTGATGTCCACGACGGCTCGAAGCTCGCTGCCCGTCCGAACCTTCAACTCCTGGAACATCGCCTCGGTCGCTTCCTTGGGACAGTCCGCAGGAGCCGGAGGTTTCACCTGGACGGCGGGGCAGCCGATGCCGGCGACGGCGCACAACCAAGCGGCGAGGAACCTTGAGGGGGTGGAGGGAGGGGTGGTGGACACGGGTGGGCTTCCTTTCTCGGGGCCAAACCCAGGCAGCAGCGCCTCGGGTGGGGGCGCGAGTGTGGAGTGCACCAGCCACAAGGCAAGGCCGAGCACAGTCACGCCCACAAGCCCGACCAGGGGCCACCTTGGGCGCCGCGCGCTGACAGGCGCAGCAGGGGCCGCCTGAGTTGCTTCTGAGTGGCGCTCTTCCTCCTTGGGGGGCGGTGCCTCCTCCGGGGCTTCGCGCGCTGGCTTTGGCGGCTGGGCTGGCTGGGCCGCCACCTCCTGGGGGAGGGGCTCAGCTGGACTGCCCTCAACGGCGAAAAGGGGCACCTTCCAGGCCGGGGACTGCCTCACCTTCTCGACGGCCTTCTCCAGCGCATGGAGCACTGCCTCGGTATCCGGGTACCGGTCCTCGGGCCGCTTCTCCAGCAGCTTCAGGGTGATGTCGCTGAGGGCGCGCGGTGCCAGGGGGTTGAGGATGTGGGGGGCGGTTGGAGGGATGCTGGCGATGGCTGCCAGCAGCTCCTTGTCTGGCAGCTCTGGGTTGAACGGGTGGAGGTCCGTCAGGCCCTGGTAGAGCAGCACCCCCAGTGCGTACAGATCCGCGGGCACGCCCCCCTCGAATGGCTCGCCCCGCTTCCATGCATCGGTGCGCGTGTAGGCCAGGAGCTCGGGCGGCACCAGGTGCAGGACACCTTCGGGCAAGCCCAGCGTCTGAGTGAGGGCCCCCGGTAGGCGCGCGGTGCCGAAGTCGATGAGGAATGGCCTGCCGTCCTTCCGGCGGATGAGGATGTTCTCCGCCTTCAAGTCCCGGTGGTACACGCCGCGCGCGTGCAGCACCCCCACGGTGCGCACCACACTGGAGAAGGTGTCCGTCAGCCCCACGGCGTGAAGGGGCTTCCGCCACCGCCACCGGTGCCAGTCGTCCCCATCCACGAAGTCGGTGACGAGGAAGGGGTAGCCCTGGGAGGGGTTGGGCCAGAAGTCCACCGCGTACACGCGCAGCAGGTTGGGGTGGGAGGAATAGGTGAAGAGCGCGGAGGCCTCTCGCGCCAGGCGCCGCCAGGCGCTCGTCTCCTCCACGTACTGCGCTTCGGTGAGCTCCTCCGTGGATTGGTTGATGGGGAGCAGACCTATTTTCATGGAGTACGGCTGGCCGTCGCGCTCCACCTTGAAGACGCGGGAGGAGCCTCCACGGCCCAGCAGCGCGACGATGAGCCAGGGCCCCACCCAGTGGCCGGGCTGGAGGTGGTCCGGGTGCAGGGCTTCTGTCATGGGCTGGCCCTCTCAGAGCACCACATCAAGGATGGGGACGCGCCGGACGCCGCTCTTGTCCAGCACTTCGACGCGGAAGACCTGGCCTGCCTTCCAGTAGGGCGCCTCTGGCTCAACCGCCACGAGCCCCTCCTCACCGGGTGCGAGTTGCGCCTTGTCCATCTCCACGGAGAGCACCTTAACGGGGGTGCCATCCGCCCGGATAAGCCTCGCGGAACCAGGCGCCCAGGGTTGCTGCCCCGGGAGGTTCCTCACACGGACGACGGCGAGAGCCCAGGAGCCAGCACGGTACCCCATGCCTCCAACCACCTTCAGCCCTCCTTGAATGCCGGTGGGCACGTCCTCTGTGCGCCGAGCTACCACTCCATTCCAGTCAATTCGGCCCGAGAACACGAGCCCGGCAGGGCCGCCCACTCCGCACTGGGCTTTCAGCGCCGCGAGCTCCGCTTCATTCTCCGCCAGCGCGGTTTCCAGCGCCTCGACGGTGCGCGGGCGGCGCACCACCTCCACCTCCTTGTCCACCAACGAGAGGTGGGAGACGAGCACCAGCGTGGCAACTGCCGGAGAGGCCCCGTCCTTGTAGCGCACCCGCAGCACCAGCCTCTCCTCGGCGACCAAATCGACAGAGGGCTCCACCGCCACGAGGCGCTCGCCCACGTCCACCCACCGGAAGCGCGCCGGCCGGCCCTCAAGCTCCAAGGAGGCCTTGTCGAGTGGCGCGTCAAAGCGGAGGTAGGAGGCGACGCCGGCTGCCACCCGCACCTCCGGTACCGACTCACTGGCGTTGCCGGGGAGGACCACCTGCCGCTCCTGCCGCTCGCGGGGCCGGGGGGGGGACGTGGGCTGCCGCGGGCGTCCCGAAGGACAGGGCGAGAAGAACGAGGAACGGACGGGGCGGTGGTAGTGCCAGAGCGGATGACCTCTCCGGTCTAGCGTAGCAGAGACAAAGAGTCCTAGCCCCTCGATAATGTGCTGTCAGAACAGCGCTTTTTGCTGATCCGAGCCCCCCTCAGCTTGACAGTGGTCGGCAACTGCCTTACTGGTAAGCAAGCGACTACCAGGAGTACCCATGACAGAATCCATTTTCGGCAGCTACATCCGGGCCCGGCGGGTAGCCGCGGGGTTGAGTTTGCGCTCGGTGGCTGACGAGATCGACACGAGCCACGTCTACCTCGGAGAGGTCGAGAGAGGTGCACGACGCCTCCTCCCCAAGAAGTACTGGCCAGCCCTCATCAAGGCCGTACCCGGCATCACCGAGGAGGAACTGGAGCGCAAGGCGGCGCAGACGAAGCCGGTGCAGCTCTCCCTCGAGGATGCCCCCCCGCAGTACCAGAAGCTGGGGCTTGCGCTCGCCCGTCGTATCGAGCGGCGAGACCTGAATACCACGGAGATGGACGCACTGCTCCGTCTGCTGAAGGGGGACGACGAGTGAGTTCGATGAAGGGTGATGATGACACCATCTCCATGCCGCCGCTGAATATGGCGACCATCGAGAGCTTCGGTGAGGCCGTATTGGCGGAATTTTTCCCTGAGGCACTCAAGCAGCCAATGCCGGTGGATCTCCTCCACTTGGTGGATGAGGTGCTACCTCGGTACGGCATCCACGTGACGCCGGCGAGTGCCGTGGAGATGGGTGACAACCTCGGTCTCACCGACCCATCGGGCACGTTGTCTATCGACGTCCTGCTCCTAGATGACTTGTGGGACCAGTTGCTGGTGGGGGGACCCATCGCCAACCGAGCCCGGGCGACGGTGGCCCACGAACTTGGGCACTGCATCCTGCACGTGCCCGTCATTCGCAAACGCCGCGCATCTCCGTACGGTCAGCACCTGCTGGCGCGCGTGGCGCGGGAGGAGGTCCCCGCGTTCAAGTGTGCCGAGTGGCAGGCGTGGGCTCTGGGAGGCTGCATCCTGGCGCCACGCCGCACCATCAACATGGTGAGTAACCCCACTGTGGCGAAGTTGGCCAACATCTACCAAATCAGCATCAGCATGATGCAGCAGCACTTGCGTCGGCTTCGTATCTCCGTGCCCGGGATGTGAACCCGAAGATGAGTCACAGGAGGAGAAACCCTATGGACACGTCGTAACCAGCAACGAAGAGGAAGTTCGAGGACTAAAAAGCTTCGAGGCCCGACATCGGTGCGTCAACACCGAAGGGGCCCCGAATGTGCAGTACGGCGATTACCCGCTCTTCACGAACGAAGAGACGAGCACTGACAACCTCAGAGATAATCTCTCTAGAGGGCTTCGTCAATGTCGTGTCGGGTTGTGGTGTCGCCGCGAGATCGGGGAAGTAGTCCGCAAGACGGGCTGCTTCCTCTGTAACCGAGGTGGCCTACCACAGGTGGGCTGCCTCGTATTCGAGGCGTGCAATGGCAGCAACCGACAGCAGTGACGGCAGCAACAACAGCAACACGAACAACAACAACGTCCACAAGATGACCCAGATGGATGCAGTGGCGGAGGGGAAGCTGATTCTTCCTCCCGACACGAGCGCCCGGGTGGCGAAGCCGAAGAAGACGTACCCCCCGGGTCCGCCGGGGAAGGTACTGATCTTCCGCTGGACGCGCACCGACGAGCGGACGGGCCAGATCATCCGTGCTCACGGCCGGCCCTTCCCCATGTGGGTCGATCCCTGACGGTGGCTCGGCATCAGCGATGCTGATTCATCCGCCCTGCTGATGCCGGCCTGTTGCTCCACGTAGTTCCCCACCCCGCCCTCACCACGAGGGCTGGGGTGGGGTTTCCAGATTCTTTCAACAACATCTTCGCCCCGCCTATGCGGGGACAGGAGTTCTTCATCATGTCGAACCGTAAGGCTCACTCCACCGTTGGTGCTGTCGTCGGCAGCATCAATGCTGCGCGCTGCCTGCCCGCTGGTCAGGCCTCCATCCACAACATTGCCGAGGTGCTGGGCGGCGCTCTTGGTGGTGTCGTCGGCTCCCGTCTGCCGGATATCATCGAGCCGGCCATTCACAGCCACCACCGCTCCTTCGCCCATAGCGTCACCGTCGCGAGTGGCGTCGCCACCAAGGGCATGTCCATCAGCGCGGACATGGCCAGCTGGTGCCGCGACCAGGCGGAAATGTTCCGCCAGCGCGCGGTGGAGCACTCGGCGCGACCAGACGGCAGCGCCCTGGCCCAGCTCTTCTACTCGCTCATGGAGTTCCTGCTGCACTTCGCTGCGGGCTTCGTGAGCGGCATCCCCGCTGGTTACGTCTCCCACTTGGCCATGGACATGACCACCCCACGGAGCATCCCGCTCGTCGTGCGCGGCTTCTAATCAAACTCGCGCCCCCGCAGTCCAAGTGCGAAGCGCGTCCTTCCAAATTCGGAGATGATTTCCATGTACTACCCCTCGTCCAACCCCGAAGTCATTCGCCTCGCCGGCGACTACAAGTCGCAGTTCTACGCCGTACAGTTGTTGGTTCGTCCCTGGGAGGTTCAACATCTCATCACCCATCGCCGCCCCTCCGTGGTGGAGCTGCTTCGCAAAACCACGTTCGCCGAGAAGGTGGCGGAGTGGCTCGAGGGGAAGCTCACCAGAGGGGAGTACTCGTACATCGCGGACCCGAAGGGCTTCCTCGATTACTGGTGCGCGCCCGCCCTCACGCTCAGGCGCAACGGCGGTGACTGCGAGGACTTCACCCTGCTCACGGTCTCGCTGCTCGCGGCCGGGGGCGTCTCCGCGCACGTGGCCGTCGGCACGGCCTGGAATGGGTCCTCCTTCGGCGGCCACGCGTGGGTCGAGGGGGTGGACTCGCGGGGCTTCTTCCTCATCGAGGGCACGTCGGGACAGATGTTCCGACACCGTCCCAACGAGTACAGGCTGAGTTGGCACATCGGACACAGCCGCGTTCAGAGTGCCGCCTGAACTGGCGACGTGGCGGAGGGCGCCATCCAGAGGAATGGGGGCGCCCTTTTAGTCATAGAAATACCAGCGTTCCCAATCGACCGAGATGCCGCATGGCACTCAAGGCATCAATGTTGTCGTCTAACCCCGTACCACAAGAGGTGTTCCAACATGAAGTAAGACATGTGCCCCATCTGCACCGCACCGTTCAAGGAAGGCGAAGCAGTCATTCAGTTCGGTGCGTGGTCCGAGAAGACCATGGCCAAGGAAAGCACACGCTTGGGCCACGTAGACTGCGTTCTCTACATCTCAAGGAAGGAGAGTCGGAAGCACCCGCCTCCGGACGCCCGCGGTAGCTCCG
>NZ_JPMI01000132.1 GCF_000733295.1 Archangium violaceum Cb vi76
CCGTTGGGTAATGGCCGACTTCCCCTCCCAGCACACCCGGCCTTGTGCTCACGTCTCGGAGCGCGGGGCCTCATCCAAAAGGAGCTTCACACATGGCGAACCAGGAAGAAGACCGGATCTACGACATCTACTTGCTTGCGTTCGGCAAGGCTCGATCGGGGACCCAGATGAACGTCGGAGACTTGAAGGACCAAACCCGGTCAGGCCATCCGAATTATACGGAACGGGAGTTGGCTGCCGCCGTCCAGGGCATTGTCGAGGGTAAGGCCACAGGTATGCCGATGAACAAGAGCGGTCTGCGAGCGTTTCTCGACAATCAGATGAAGTAAGGCTACCCCCAGCTCTGTTTCACCCTACGGCGCTCGCCTCCAACCATGGGCGAGCGCCGTTTTCTTTGCAGGTAGTGGCCCTGCGGCCTCCAATGTTCCATCCTGGTAGGCGCTCCCTCTTCGAACCCGATGGGTGCGGAGATTGACGGAGTCGAGTCCGTCCGCGTACTTGCGGTGTTGATGAGTGCTCTCGCCGTGAACGCTCGCCCTTCTCACTCACCGCCCGGGCCTGCGCCCTCGGGCCTCCAAAAAATGGGTAAGGTCGAAACGCATCCCGGGTTGAACCCCTTGTCCACATCGTGGTTCACGGGTTGGAGAACAGGGACAGGCACCCTCACCCCGACCCTCTCCCGAGGGGAGAGGGACTGTTCCCTGAAAGGGATTGGGCGGAGTTCAGCCGCGCAGCGGCCGGGTCGGGACCGAGGGAAGGGCCGGCTCGGCGGAGCTCGGCTTCTTCTGGGGCCTCGCCGCGCGCTGGGGCTCGAGGTTCTTGGTCCGCAGGATGTGGGTGCGCTCCGCCTCGAGCGCGCTCATGGGCCCGAGCCCATCCCCCGGTTCCGGCGCCGGAGGCTTCGGAGCGGGGGGCGGCGCGGGAGCCGGAGCGCTGTCCGGACGCCGCGCGGGAGCTCCAGCGGAGCCCCGGGAGGACCCCTTGGCGGGAGCACCCCGCGCCGCCGCGGCCTTGGCGGCCCGGGCCGCCTCGCGCTCGGCCTCCAACTGCTTCACCCCGATGATGTGCGTGCGCTCCACTTCCCGCACGTTCATCTTCGGCGCCGCGCCCGCGCGCTGGCGCAGGCCCCCGGACTTCGGCGCGGCATGGGGATCGCGCTCCGCCAGCGCGGTGACGAGCGTGCGCAGGCTCTCGACATAGCCGGTGCCGTAGGGGCTGGGATTCGCCTTCGCCATCCGCTCCAACTCCGCGAGCACGCGCGGGCCCTGCCCCGGCTCGGGGTTGCTCCGCAAGCCCTCGAGCAGCTCGGCGGTGAAGCGGCCTCCCTCGAGGTTCATGCCGTACAGGGGCGCGTGGACGCACAGCGCCGAGTGCAACAGACGCCGGGCCTCCTCGCCCTCCCCCTTCTGGCTGCGCGCGACGACGGTGCCACTCAGGGCCCGGAAGACCTGGCGGGCCACGCGCTGGACGAACAGCCCGCCGCCCTGCTGGTAGTGGGGCACGTACAGGCCGCTCTCGGAGAGCAGCTGCAGCATGCGTGGATGGCTCAGGGGCCGGGCCACCACGGGCACGATGCCCAGGAAGCTCGGCTCGCCCTGCTCCTCGTGGATGAGCGTGTGGCGCAGCACGCGCTGGCCGTTCTCCGTCGCGCCCACCGCGTCCAGACACGCCACCGCCACGAGCGCCTCGGTGACCAGGGGGCCATTGCCGCCCCCGGGCACGGTGCCGCGGGCCGCGAGCACCAGCGCGCACGCGGGCAGCAGCGCCGCCAGCATGCCCACCTGCGCATCCAGCTTCACGCTGCGCTCGAGCAGTTCCGCCTTGTCCGCCGCCGTCTGCACCGGGCGCAGCAGGGGGCCGCAGCGCTCGCGCGCCTCGCGGATGATGCGCGTGAAGGCCTCGGCGAGCGTCTGGGCCGCTTCCTGCTCGCCGCGCTCCATCAGGTTGAGCATCAGCCGGATGGCCCAGTTGCCGCCGCCGGGCGTGGCCTGGAGCGCGGGGGGCAGCGCCTTGACGAGGCGGGGCAGGCCGTGCGCCTTGCCCTCTCCGAGCACGCCCGTGAGGATGGTCTTCGCCAGGGCGTTGCACTCCATGCGCCCGAGAGGCTCCGCCGCGCCCAGCAGCTGCACCAGCACCGAGCGCAGCTCCTCGGTGGGCAGCTGCAGCGCCTCGCGCGCCAGACGCTCGAGGTGCTCGCGGCTCTTGTCGATGAGCGCGGCGCGGTAGGTCTGGTTCGCGGCACGCCGCAGCGCGGACTGCAGCTCGGAGGCGCACACGATGGCGCCCGCGCCCGCGGAGGACTTCAGGTGGCGGGCCTCGGCGTCGGCCGTCGCCGTCAGCAGCTTCTCGAAGGTGGCGGCGTTCTCGCGGCCCGCCAGCTGCGCCGAGCGGGACACGAACGCGGCGATCTTCCGCCGGTTCTCCGTGGTCGCCTGGTCCACCTGATCGGCCAGCCGGTCCAGCTGGGGCTTGAGCTCGCGCGCCAGCAGGTTCTTGAACTCCACGCCCTGGGCGCCGCTGAGCTGCTCGTTGAGCAGACCGACGATGCGCGCGGGCCCCTCGCCCTGGCTCTCGACCTGGCCGAGCAGCTGGGCCTCGCGCCGCGCCTGGTGGAAGGCGGTGATCTCCGTGTCCTCGCCCAGCAGCCGCATGCGCATGGCGGCGCGGTGCCGAGCCTCGTCCTCTCCCTCTTCGAGGGGCGAGCGCCCGAAGGAGGGGGGCGGCTCTGGGGGCGGGGGCTTGCGCATTGCCCTCGCAGTCTACCCGCTCCGAGCCCGGCGCGTCAGGGCCGCCATGCCCTGGGGACGCGCTGATGGTGAAGCGCTCCCATGCGCTCTGACCGGGAGGCTCCGTGTCACCTGCCCGGGCTACAGTCCGGGTCTCCGCCAGGTGCTGGACAGGAGGACCCCTGTCCTCGCTAGACTGCACACCCGAGAGGAAGATCATGGCCACGCGAAAGATCATCCGACCCGCCGCGTCTGGTAACACCGGAACGTCGGCGGCGCCTGCCACGGCAACCGCCGCGGCTCCCGCCCCGGCTTCAGCGCGCACCCTCAATCTCCCGGATTTCGTCGAGCAGCTCAGGAAGCAGACCGACTCCGCCCGGGTCCAGAAAGCGACCTCGATGCTCCAGAGCGATCGCTTCCAGCTCTTCGACGAGGTGAGCGATGAGCATGTCACTGGCGTCGTCAAAAGCCAGACGGACTACTCGCTCTTCTACGCGTGCAAGATCGACAAGCATGGAAACTTCATGTGCTGCACGCAGAACCTCAACCGCTGCGGCGGCCTCAGCGGCAACAAGCCCTGCAAGCACATGCTCGTGTTGATGATCGGCCTCGTGCAGGGCGGGAAGATCGACGCCACCCGGCTCTCCGAGTGGACGAACGCGGCCAAGGGCAAGAAGCCGGTGATCGACAAGGACGCGATGAGCGCCACCTTCGTCAAATACAAGGGCGCGGAGGCCGGTGAAATCGAGTGGCGCCCGACGGAGACCACTCCTGAAGACTACTATGCCCTGTAGCCGGCTCGCCCGATGAACAGCCTCGAGGAGGTCGGACAGGAGGCGGACACGCTCCGCACGGAGTTCGAGCAACTCTACGTGCGCGGCCTCGCATCGTCGTCCGCCGCGGACTGGAAGAAGCTCGCCTCGCTCGCCGAGCAGTGGGAGCGCATCGGCGCGGGGCACATCGCGTCGCGCCTGATGGCCGCGCTGCGGGCCGCCGAAACCGGCACGAAGGACGCGCCGCGTGCGCTCCTCTCCGCGCATACCAGCCTGCACGTGTTCGAGCGCGTGCTCAGCCTCGAGGCCGCTGCCGAGGCGTGGGCCGCATACGTCGCGGCACACCGCGGAGAAGGCGAGGAAGAGGCGGCGGACGCGGCGCCAGTGGCCTCCTCCCCGCCCGCCGTGAAGCCGCCCGCCGCCGCGCCTCCCATCGAGGATCCCAAGGGCGCGCTCGCTCTCCTCGAGGAGCTGTCCCGCGCCGTCGAGGACCTGGTGCGCACGGGCGTCCCCGTCGCCACCGAGGCCACGCGCGCCAAGATCGATGCGTCCTTCAAGGAGGCGTCGCGCCGCAAGTTCCTCCGGCTCGGTCCGTCGCTGCGCTACGTCAACGACGATGTCGGCCGCTACCTCGCCGGCGACCCGCAGTTCTCGATGCGGCGCTTCTCGTTCTTCCTCCATCGCTCGTGGCTCCTCGCCCGCGGGATGGTGAAGGCGATCCGCGACAAGAATGACGCGCTGTTCGCGGCGCTGGCCGCGGCCCCGGCGGCCGCACCGCGACCGGTCAAGTCCCTCGAGGTCGTCACGCTCGGCGTGCTCAAGCGCACCGTGGCCAGCGCGTACACGTTCGAGTTCAAGCTGCGCATCGTGGGCGCCGCGGAGCCGGAGCTCGTGGGGCGGAGCCTCACCTACAGCCTCGTGTTCGCGCGCAAGACCGAGGGGAAGGCGAAGGATCTTCCGGCTGAAGCCTATCTGCACCTGAGTCAGCCGCAGAAGTTCATGCCCAGGGTCTTCCGCCAGGACAAGGTCGTGAAGATCACCGACGCGGCGGTGATGCTCGACGAGCGCGGCGGCGGCCGGCTCGCACTCGGGCCCAAGAGCACCGTGACCGAGGGCCCTGCCCATACGGACTGGCCACCCCTCTTCCAGTTCGACCCCGCCGCGGCGCTCGAGCGCGTGAAGCGCCACACGCCGGGGCCGTTGGATCTCGCGGTCGAGTTGCAGGAAGAGGTCGTCGTCGCCGGGGCCACGATGAGCGAGCAGCCGATCAAGACCGGTGACGGCCGGCGGATCTTCTCGCTCCGTGGCGCGGACGGGCTCTCGTTCGATGCGGTGATTCCCGATGGCCCGGACGGAGAGGAACTCCTGCCACGCCTGCGCGCGGCGCTCAAGCCGGCGGACAAACCCCTCCTCTATGGCATCACCTATTATGAGTTCGGCCGGATGATGCTCCTGCCGCTGTCCTTGCTCTACACCGGCTCCGAGGCCCCCGAGCCCGAGCCCGCACCCAAGGCCCAGGCCTCGAAGAAGAAGGGCACCAAGGGCGAGGGCAAGGCGACGGTGAAGAAGGACGGCGGCCTGTTGCATCTCATGCTGAGTGACAAGACATTCGATGTCTCCGCCCTCGTGGTCAATCTGTTCTGAGGACCGGTGAGAAGCATGGCGAAACCCGCGAAGAAATCCGAAGAGACCGCAGCCCCTCCCGTATCCGAGATCCTCAAGGAGCCGGCGGAGATCAAATACGCCCACGAGCTGGAGGCCCTGCGCCAGAACGAGAAGGACGAGGTCCCCGCGGCCTGGAAGCTGTCTCCGCGCTCGGTGCTGGCCTACATCGTCGGGACGAAGAAGCCGCTCACCGCGACCATCAACGGCGCCCAGGTCGAGGTGCCCATCACGCGCAAGTTCTTCGGTGACGACACCATCGTCGAGCGCTCCATCGTGACGCTCGCGAGCGAGCGCGCGCTGCTCCTCGTGGGAGATCCCGGCACGGGCAAGAGCTGGCTCTCCGAGCACCTCGCCGCGGCGATCAGCGGCTGCTCGACGCTGACGATTCAGGGCACGGCCGGCACCACCGAGGAGCAGATCAAATACTCGTGGAACATCGCGCGCATCATCGCCGAGGGCCCCAAGCCCGAGAACATGATCGCCTCGCCGTGCATGATCTCCATGCGCAAGGGCGCCATCTTCCGGTTCGAGGAGATCACCCGCTGCGTCGGTGACGTGCAGGACGCGCTCGTCTCCATCTGCTCGGACAAGGCCATCGCGGTGCCCGAGCTGCCCGGGGATGCCATGGTGTTCGCCCGGCCCGGGTTCAACATCATCGCCACCGCCAACGCGAGAGACCAGGGCGTCAACGAGCTGTCCGCCGCGCTCAAGCGCCGCTTCAACTACGTGCACATCCCGGTGGTCGCCGACCAGAAGACCGAGGTGGAGATCGTCCGCACCCGCTCCAAGGAGCTGCTCGAGCGCTACAAGATCGCCGCCCGCGTGGAGGAGCCGGTGCTCAAGCTGCTCGCCACGGTGTTCCGCGAGATGCGCAATGGCGTGACGGCCGAGGGCGTCAACATCCAGAAGCCCTCGACCACGCTGTCCACCGCCGAGGCCATCGGCGTGGCGCTCGATGCCGCCATCCACAGCCGCTATTTCGGCTCGGGCGTCGTGGGCGCCGACTCCATCGGCCGCAACCTCGTGGGCTCGATCGTCAAGGAGGACCTCGACGACGTGAAGGTGCTCAAGGAGTACCTGTCCCTGGTCGCCAAGAAGCGCGGCGAGGGCGACGCGCAGTGGAAGGCGTTCTACGAAGCGGCCATCTCCGCCATCAAATAGCCGATGACCCCCGCCTCCCCCATCGCTCAGCTCCTCGAGGAGCTCGACGCCGGGCGCATCGAAGCGCGCGCGGACGCCGTGCTGGCCGAGCCCCTCCACTGGTTCCCGGTGCGGCATCACTCGCCCGCGGTCGCCCGCCACGTCGCCGAGAGCATCCGGGCGCGGCGGCCGTCGATCGTCTTCATCGAGGCTCCCTCGGACGCCTCGGAGCTGGTGCCGCACATCGTCGACAAGAAGACGAAGCCGCCGATCGCGCTGTTCTCCTCATACCGCGACGACGACAACGCGCTCGGGCTCGCGGGCATCGAGAGCCCGGCGCCCGACGTGCCCTTCAAGGTGTCCGTCTATTATCCGCTGCTCTCGTACTCACCCGAGTACGTGGCCATGCGCGAGGCGGCGGCGCTCGGGGCGCGCGTGGTGTTCATCGACCTGCCCTTCCGCGCCCGGGTGAAGAGCGCCGCCGAGCGAGGACTCCAGGGGACGCCAGGGGAGACCGGCGCGCCCGGTGAAGAGGGGGAGCCGCCCCAGGATGACGCGCATCACGTGGCCGAGCACCACGAGAGCCAGCCCGGCTGGGAACACCTCGCGGTGGAGAGCTCCTTCTACCAGAAGCTCGCGGACGCGGCGGGGTACCGCTCCTTCGACGAGTGCTGGGATGCGCTCTTCGACGTGTCCCTGCGCCACGCGGACACGGAGAGCTTCCGGCGCGACCTGGCCTATTTCTGCGCCGCGGTGCGCGCCACCACCCGCCGCGAGCGGATGGAGCTCGACGGCACGCTCCTGCGCGAAGCGCACATGTGGAGCACCATCACGCGCACCCTCGCCGAGACCCGGACGCCGCCCGAGAAGGCCATGGTGGTGTGCGGAGGGTTCCACATCTTCCTCGAGAAGCGCATGGAGCCTGACCGGGCCCTTCCGCCGGGCACCGTGTACAACTCCCTGGCGCCGTATTCGTACCTTCGGACGAGCTCCGACACCGGCTATGGGGCCGGCAATCGCGCGCCCCTCTACTACGAGCGCCTCTTCCAGTACTCCGAGTCCGACCCCGCGAACGCGCCCGTCGCCGCGATGGTGGATCACGTGGTCAGCGTGCTGGCGCGCGGCCGGCGTGACGGAGAGCTCCTGTCCCCGGCGGACGCCATCTCTGTGACGCAGCATGCGCGCATGCTCGCGAGCCTGCGCAACCGCTCCGCGCCCATCCTCGACGACGTGCGTGACGCGCTGATCTCCTGTTGTTGCAAGGGCTCGCCGCAGGAGGAGGGCAGGTACCTCCTGGGCGCGATGAAGGCGATCGAGACCGGCACGGCCGTGGGCCGCGTCACCCCCGCGCTCGGCAAGCTCCCGCTCCTGTATGACTTCTACAAGGCGCTCGACGAGCTCGACCTCGGCGAGTACGTCGCCCAGGACAGGAAGGCCAAGGTCGTCCTCAAGCTGCAACAGGCGGAGGACGAGCGGCGGTCGATCTTCTTCCACCGGCTCGCGCAGGTAGGCATTCCCTTCGCCAGACAGTTGGCCGTCGACAAGGCGGGCACCCTGTTCACCGAGGAGTGGGAGGTCTCGTGGGCCCCCAAGGTCGAGGCCGCGCTCATCGAGGAGAGCATCCACGGTGACAGCGTGGAGTCCGCGGCGCTCGCGAAACTCGACGAGGAGCTGGCGCAGGAGGCGGGCTCGGCCGGCGCCGTCGCGGAGCGCCTGCTGCGCGCCGTGAACATGGATCTCCCCGGGATGGTGCTGCGCCTGCAGGCGTCGGCTGGCGGGGCGATCGACGCGGACTCACGCCTCGCTTCGCTCGGAAAGGCATTGACGCACCTGGTGGTGCTGGAGCGTCAGGCCGCCCGGCGCCGCCTGAACAAGGACCTCCTCGGCGGCCTCATCCAGCGGTGCTTCGGCCGAGCGTGCTTCGCCATGCCGAACGCGGCCAATGTCCCGCCCGAGGAGTTCGACGAGGTGGTGGCCGGGGTGAAGAGCCTCGCGGAGGTGCTCATCGGCGAGAAGGGCGCGGACCTGGATCGCGACCTGTTCATCGAGAACGCGCGCACCACGCTCGCTGATTCGAAGAGCCAGCGCCTGCGCGGTGCGCTCTCCGGCGTCCTGACGGAGATCCGCGCTCAATCGCCCGAGGACCTCGCCGCCGACGTGGCGCGCTTCGCGAGGGCCCTGCCCGAGGAGATGGTCCAGTGCGGGGACTACCTGAGCGGCGTCATGGAGACCAGCAGGACGGCGTTGATGCTCGGCGCCGATGGCATCGTCCATGCCATCGACGAGCTCCTGCGTGTGGCCAGCTGGGACCAGTTCCTCATGCTGCTCCCGCGCACGCGCGGCGCCTTCGAGGCCGTGCACGAGCGCGCCCGCATCTCGCTCGGGGACCGGGTGGCCGTGATGTATGGCCTCCAGGATGACGACGCGGCGGCGGTGACGAAGCTGGAGACGAGTGTCGGCGCCGCGGTGAAGCTCTCCGAGCTCGACGCGCGGGTGGGGGAGATCATGAAGGAGTGGGACTTCGCATGAGCACGCCGCCCAAGCCCGCCAGGCGGTCGCTGAAAGACCTGACCGACCAGGAGCGCGGGCAGCTCAATCGCTGGAGGCTCGTGCTCGGCAAGAGCGCAGAGCAGAGCGGCCTGCACCTCTCGCCCGGTGTGGGCGACGGGGACTGCGAGGGCGCGGAGGCGGCGCTCGACTTCCTCTTCGACGAGCGTGGCGGCGGCTCGAGCGGCTCGAACCTCACGGTCCCCCGGTGGATCGACTCGGTGAACGAGCTCTTTCCCCGGCAGGCCAAGGAGGTGCTGGAGCGCGAGCTCGTCCAGCGCAAGGGCATCCACAAGTTGCTGGAGCAGCCCGAGCTGCTGGAGCGGATAGAGCCCAACGTGGAGCTCGTGAAGACGCTCCTGACGCACAAGGATCTGCTGACGCCGAAGACCCGGGTGCTCGCGCGCAAGGTCATCGACAAGGTCGTCAACGAGCTCAAGAAGAAGCTCGAGGTGCGGGTGGAGCAGGCCATCACGGGGGCCATCCGCAAGGACAAGCACTCTCCGAGGCGGGTGTTCAAGAACCTGGACCTCCGGACGACGCTGCGGCGCAACCTCAAGAACTGGAACGGCGAGCGGCAGAAGCTGTTGATCGACCGGATCTGGTTCCATGCGGCCGAGAGGAACAAGCGGCCCTGGCACGTCATCGTGTGCGTGGATCAATCCGGCTCGATGCTGGAGTCGGCGATCTTCTCGGCGGTGATGGCGTCGATCTTCGCGGAGCTGCCCGGGGTGAAGACGTCGCTGGTGCTCTTCGACACGCAGATCGTGGACCTCAGCGACAAGGTCGGAGAGCCGGTGGACGTCCTGCTGAGCGTGCAGCTGGGAGGTGGCACCGACATCACCCGGGCCCTGGAATACTGCTCGGGGCTGGTGCGCGAGCCCGCGCGCACCATCACCGTGCTCATCACCGACTTCTACGAAGGCCGCTCCGAGGAGGATCTCGTGCGCGTGGTGCGGCGGCTGGTGGACGCGAACGTGCGCATGGTGGGGCTCGGGGCGCTCGGGTATGACGCGCAGCCCCAATACAACCGGAGCACGGCGGGCCGGCTGCGCAAGGAAGGGATGGACATCCTGGTGTGCACGCCGGAGAAGCTCGCCGAGGCGATGGGGAAGATCATCACCGGGTGAGGCGGGCGAATTCCTTCACCAGCCGCGCGGTGGCCAGGGCGGTGAGCTTGAGCGGGTCGAACTCGGGGATGAACTCGGAGACGTCCATGCCCACCAGCTCGTAGCGGCTGGCGAGCGCGCGCAGCACCACCAGCACCTCACGCAGGGTGGGGCCGCCGGGGTAGGGCGCCTCGACGGCGGGCACCTCATGCGGGGCGAGCGCGTCCAGGTCCACCGACAGGTAGACGCGCTTCACGGGGCCGAGCTGCGCCACGAGCGACTCCACCACGGCGGGCAGCCCCCGCTCGCAGAAGTCCAGGGCGGGGATGATGCCGGGGCGCCAGTGCCACAGTCCCTCGCGCTCGCGGAGGTTGACCTGGCGCAGGGCCAGCAGGCTCGTGCGCTCCGGGCGGATGTGCGGGAGCCGCCAGGCGTGGTGGAGGATGGAGCCGAAGGAGAGCGCCTCCTCCTGGGTGCAGTCGGGGTGGGCGTCCAGGTAGACGACGCCGCAGTCCTCATGGACGGCGCTGATGGCGGACAGGGCCGCGTACTTGATGAGGTGATCTCCTCCCAGGCACACCGGCCGCTGGCCCCGGCGCAGCAGGCCGAGGAAGCGCTCGCGCACGGCGGCCACCTGCGCCTCCACGGAGAGCCCCTCGAGGGGGAGGTTGCCCGCGTCGAAGAGGGAGGCGCCGTCCTCGAGCTGCTCGGTGAGGGCGGGGGACTCGTTGTCGGCGGCGCGCACGAAGTCGGCGGTGAAGAGGGAGCGGGACTCGCCCGCCTCGCCGGCCTTGCCCCGGGCGCTCTCGGAGAAGCCGGCGCCCCGGGTGTTGGACCCGAAGAGTACGGTGCGGGCCTCGCGCTCCGTGGGCGCGGTGGCGAACTGGAGGTGGTGGTTCATGGCGGAGGTGGAGCTGGAAGCGGTGGGCACGAATCCTCGCGCACCCCTCCGACACCCGGAGGCCGGGGTGTGGGGCCTGTGGGCGGTGCTGGTGGTGGGGATGCTGGGAGCGGTGTGGCGCTCGGAGCGTCCGCCGGAGCCCCTGGGGGCGGAGGTGCCCGCGGAGGCCTTCTCGGAGGCGAGGGCCTGGCCGGTGCTGCGCCACCTGGTGGACGAGGTGGGGCCGAGGGTGGCGGGCACGCCGGGACAGGCGCGCGCGGCGGAGTACCTCGTGGAGCGGCTGCGGGGGATTCCGGGCGTGGAGGTGGAGCTGCAACGCGCGGCGGGCGTCTGGGTGGACGGGAACGAGGCGTGGGACTACCGGGCGGAGAACGTGGTGGCGAGGCTGCCGGGAACGGGGGACGGGGTGGTGTTGGTGTCGGCGCACCATGACTCCGCGGAGGAGGAGCCGGGCGCGGGAGACAACGCGCTGGCGGTGGCGGCGGCGGTGGAGGTGATGCGGGCGCTGGCGGCGGGGCCTCGGCTGGAGCGCACGGTGGTGCTGGGCCTCAACGGCGCCGAGGAGGCGGGACTGGTGGGCGCGGCGGGCCTGCTGGGGCATCCCTGGTTGGCGCGGGTGGAGGCGTTCATCAACCTGGACGCGGCGGGCTCGCGGGGCAGGTCGCTGCTGTTCCAGTCCACGCCGTCGGCGCCGTGGCTGCTCGCGGCCTATGCGCGCTCGGTGCCGCACCCGTATGCGCTGGTGGTGGGGCAGGAGCTCTTCCAGACGGGCCTCATCCCATCGGTGACCGACTACCGCGTCTTCACGCGCGAGGGCCACTGGCCGGGGATGGACCTGGCGCTCTACCAGGATGGTTATGCCTACCACACGCCGCTGGATGGGCTGGCGCGGGTGGAGCCCGGGAGCCTGCGGCAGCTCGGGGAGAACGTGCTGGCACTGGTTCGCGAGCTGGCGCGAGGCCCTCGCCCGGAGGACGCGGGCGAGGCGTTGAGCACCTATTACGACGTCCTCGGGGTGGAGATGGTGGCGTATGGCCGGCGCACGGCCTGGGGGCTGGTGGTGCTGGGGGGGTGGTTCGCGCTGGGGGCGCTCGGCATGGCCTGGCGCCGCGGTGGGGTGAAGCCCGTGGCGGTGGCGCGAGCGCTGGGGGGACTGCTGGTGTGGGGACTGCTCGGGGTGCTGGTTCCGGTGGGGGCGGCGTTGCTGCTCGGCTTCGTGCTGGAGAGGCCGCACGGGTGGTACGCGGCCCCGTGGCTGGCGGGGGGCGCCTTCGGAGCGCTCGCGCTGGCCGGAGTGCTGTGGGGATGCGCGCTGGTGCCGGGAGAGCGGGCGGTGCTGGCTCGAGGCACGGCGGCACTGGTGCTGGCGTGGGGAGTGGGCGCGGCGCTCACGGTGGCGGGGCTCGGGGTGGCCTATCTGTTCCCCTGGTGGACGCTGCCGGGGGCGGTGCTCCTGGGCGTGGCGAGCCTTCGCGAGCGGCTGGCCGGGCCCGTGCTGTTGGTGGCGAGCGTCCCAGGGTGGGTGCTCACCGTGGAGCTCGTGTGGAGGCTGCTGGCGATGTTCATCCCGGTGACGGGCCGCCTGGGGGTGGGCCTTCCGCTGGATGGGGCGGTGGCGTTGCTGGTGGCGTTGGCGGTGGTACCGGGGGCGCTGGGGCTCGGCGTGGTGCTCGGGGGAGGAGGACGTCCGGGCCGGACGGCGGGAGCCGTGGCGCTGCTGGGCCTGGTGGGGTGTGGGGCGCTCGCCGGGGTGCGCCCGTCCAATGAGGAGCGGCCTCGGAGGCTGTTGCTGACTCACATGGAGGAGCAGGGGGCTCCGGCACGGCTGGAGGTGGCGGCGGAGGATGGACTGCCCCTGGGCGGGCTGCTCGAGGGCCGTGGCGCGGAGGTTCGGGAGACGGGGGAGGCGTGGCTCGCGGCGGAGCCATCGGGGTCGGGGCCGTTGCCCGTCACCGTGAAGCAGGAGGGGGTGACGGAGGGAGGCCGTGCCGTCACGTTGAGCTGGAGGGGCGAGCCGGGAGCCCAGCTCGTCGTGCGCTTGCCCCGGGAGGCGGTGGCGGGCTGGTCGCTGCCGACGGAGCTCCCCGAGGGTCCCGAGCTCGTCCTGCGGGTGGTGGTGCCGCCCGCCGGGGAGTGGTCCGCGCGCTTCGTGCTGCGGGGTAAGGCCCCGGTGCCCGTGAGTCTCAAGGAGTGGCGCGCGGGCTACGTCACGAGGGACATCGAGGCACTGAGGCGCGAGCTACCGGACTGGGTGGTGGTGGAGCCGGAAGCCTGCCGCGCGGTGAGCCTCTCCTGGTGACGCTGCTCCTCGTGACGCGGGCCCGTGTCTACCGGCTACACCGCCCCGCCCACCGAGTCGATGAACCCCTCGGAGGCCAGGGACTCCAGGCGCGTGAAGTAGGCCGAGCGGGCCTCGCCGTCCGTGTCGAACCACAGCCGCTGGTGGCGCTGCTCGCCCAGGCGCGGGCCCCACTCCACCGACACCAGCTTGCCGTCCAGCGACACCCGGTACACCTGCTCCTGGCCCGCATCGTCGCGCCGCACGTACGAGCGCGTCTCCGCGCGGATCTGCGCCCGTCCCTTCGGCGTCTGCCGCAGCGCCTCCTCCTGCGCCCTCTGCCGCGCGTAGGCCAGCCGCAATGCAATCATGTGCTCGCACGGGCCCTCGCGCAGCCCCGAGCGCCGGTAGTGCGGGCAGCCGCAGCTCGCCTCGCGCACCCGGCCCTCCAGGTCCAACATGAAGCTGGGGAAGAAGCTGCGCACCGCCTCGCGATCCACCACCTCGCCGCTCAGCCGCGTGCCCACGCCCACCACGTCGTGCACCTTGGTGAGCTTCACCTCTCCCGCTCCCGGGCCACCGTCGCCCAGCAGCCGGTGCGCCCGCTCCTCGCGCTCGTTGCCGTAGCGGATGACGGCCTCGTCCACCGGTGTCGAGAGCAGCTCGCGCGGCCGGTACGTCCCCTTGGCGATGTCATACAACACGCGCCCGCGCAGGCACTCGAGCTGCAACGCCCCGCGCACCGCGTCCTTCGGCGAGTCCGTCCCCGAGGCCAGGGCCTCGAAGCTCAGCGGGCCCTCCTTGCGCAGCCGGTTGCGCAGCTTCTCCGCGAGCCCGTCCGGCACCTCGCGAGGCATGAGCGCATCGAAGGCCGCCGCGCTGGACCAGCCGCTCTCCGTCCACCCGGTGAGCGCCAACGTCAGCGTCGCCGGGCCGAGCTCAATCACCCAGAACACCGGCAGGCCGGGCCCGAGCATCTGCACGCGCACGCCCTGCGCATGGGGCAACAGCCGCGCGAGCGCCGCCAGCCGCTGCCGTCCGAAGGTGCGCACCACCGCGGGCGTGCTGCCCTGGTACTTCGGCCCGTGGCACTCCAGCACCAGCTCCCACGGTTCGATCACGAGCCTCGGCTGCATGCCGGGGACGAGCTCGAAGCGCAGGGCGCGCGGGGCCTTCTTCGCCTTCCGGGTGCGCAGCGCGAAGAGCACGTTGTACAGGTCGATCGGCGCCAGCGTGCAGGTGCTCGCGGGCAGCGTGGCGGCGGACTGCACCTGGAGGAAGCCGCGCAACCACGCGTGCGGTACCTCCACGTTGCGCGGGGCACGGGACTCGGCACCGCGCGCGGGCAGCGCCACGTGGGCCTCCAGCGACACCGGTACGTAGGTGCGCAGCCGGTCCACCTTGGCGAGCAGATCCGCGGGCACGTCCAGGAAGGTGGAGCCGTGCGCGGCCTCGCGGCCCTCGAAGAGCGAGTTGTCGAAGGACAGGCGTGCATAGGCGCTCTCGTCGCGGGAGAACACCTCCAGCGACACCTGGTCCGGGTCCACGGTGAGGACGGGGTCCAGCACCGCGTCCGCCTTCTTCTCGCCCTCGAGCGACTGGTCCAGGAAGGCCTTCTGCGCCTCCCAGATTTGAGCGGTGGCGCGCTTGCCCTGCTTCATCAGGTACGCGAGGTACGCGGTGCGATCCTTGCCCCGGTAGCGCAGGTCGCTGGCGAGGATGCCGAGCGTGGCGGCGAGCGCATCGCGGAAGAGGGCGGGCTCGCGCACCTTGCCGCGCACGCCCACGGTGCCGCGAGAGCCCTCCAGGGCCAGCTGGACGTGCGAGGCATTGGCGCCGGCGTCCACGTCACTCGTGGTGACGTAGCGCAGCTCGACGGCGTGGTGGGTGGCGGTGCTCACGACGGGCTCCCTTCCTTCCGGTTCCGGGCGCGCTCGGCGGCGCGGAGTGCACGTTTGTGGGCGCGGTAGGCGGCCTTCCGCAGCTCCACGGATTGAGACTTGTCGAAGGCCTGGCCGCGCAGCACTTCCGCGGCCTCGGTGCCACCCAGGCGGCCCAGCGCGGACCATCCATCCTGCCGCACCTGCTCGTCCTTGTGGGTGGCCAGCGGGCGCAGCGGCTCCAGCTCCTTGCCGGCCAGCACCGAGGGCAGGGCCATGCGGCGGGCCTCGGAGGTGGCGAGCTGCTTCGGGCCGCGCACCGTTCCACCCGCGGGGCCCGTGGCCACCGGGTCGAACGGCTGCACCTCCAGCGCCCACTCGGCGGCACGCTCGGGGGCGATGCGGGCCAGGGCGGAGGTGGCGGCCTCGCGCACCTCGGCGTCCGGGTCGGACAGCGCGGCACGCAGGGCCTCGGGGGCGGTGTTCAGCCGGCCCAACGCCCGGGCCGTTTCGAGGCGAACCCCGGCCGGGGCCTTGGCCTCTCCACCCTGGAGGATGTCCTTGCCCGCCTTGGCCAGCTCGCTCACGCCCAGACACGAGCCCGCCCACAGCAGCCGCTCCCAGGCGGTCTCCAGGGGCTCGCGCTTGGGCGCGGGCGTGGAGGCCCACTCGGAGGCGGTGCGGCGCTCGGCGGTGGCGAGGGCGCGGCCCAGCACGGCGCGGTCCTCGGCGGACCAGGCGCGCGAGGACTCCTGCTCACCGGTGCGCGCGCCCACCAGCCACGCGGCCTCCTCACGTGCGGAGGGCTTCTCGTGGCCGAGCAGCATCGCCAGGGCTCCGGCGGGCAGCGACGCGCGCCGCACGAGTCCCCGGCGCAACCGCTGGCGCAGCTCCTCCTTGTCCAGCGTGGCCAGACGCGGGAGCAACTGCATGGGGTCCGCCTCGGTGGCGAGGTAGCTGGCGGCGGGCTCGGAGATGTCCTCCTGCTCGCTGGCCACGGCGAGGAACTCCACCCGGATGCGCTCCTGGGGGAACAGGGCGTCGAGCGCCTTGCGAGCCGCGGCGCGCAGCTCGTCGTCCCAGTTGTCCAGGGCCTTGGCCAGGGTGAGCTCGGCGGCGGTGTCCCCGAGCTTGCCCAGCTCCTGGGCCGCGGTGAGGCGCACCGTGTTGTCGACGTCGTCGTCGGCCAGCAGCGTCTCCAGCCGGGAGCGAGCGCGCTCGCCGCCGATGAAGCGCAGGCCCCGGACACCGGCCTGCCGTTGCTCGGTGGAGCGGCCCTCCATGGCGGCGAGCTCCACCTTCTCCTCGACGCGGCGGCGATCCTCGCCCTCGGGCAACTTCGGGGCGAGCCGGCCCAGGCCCTCGAGGGACGCGGCCACCATGCTCTCCTCCACGGGAGCCTCGGGCGTGCCACCGGCGGCCACCTGCTCCAGCTCGGACAGGGCGCGCGCGTCTCCCAGCGTGCCCAGGGCCAGCAGGGCCCGCTCGCGCTCGCCCTCCTCGCCCGCGCGCACGTACAGCAGCAGCGGGCGCAGGGCGCTCGTGCGGCCACGGGAGGCCACGCCCTCGGCGGCGGGGAGCATCAGCTCGCGAGTCCCGCCGCGCAGCACCTCCTCCATCGGCTCCACCTTCGCGCCCTTGTGGATGACGCGCGAGGCGTAGCCGGCCACCGACTCCATGCGCACCGTCACGTCCCGGTCCGCGAAGAGGCCGGCGAGCAGCTCGTCCTGGCCCACGTCGTCGCCCTGGGCCAGCTCGGTGGCGGCGGCCTTGCGCACACTCGGGTCCGCACTGCGCACGGCCGCGCGGAGGAAGCGCATCGCCAGGGCCATGTCGCGCTTCTTCTCGTCCTTCTCGTCCTTCTTGGGCGGGGTGGCCACGTCCATGGCGGCGCCCACGCAGGCCTGGCGCACGGTGGCGGCCTCGTCGTCGAGCTGCCGCGCGAGGGCATCCACGGCCTCGGGCCGGCGGGTGTGGCCCAGGGCCTTCACGAGGGCGAGGCGCTCGTTCATCTCCGGGGTGCTGCGCAGCCGGGCGGCCAGGGCCCCCACGGCGGCGACCGAGCCGAGCCGGGCCAGGGCCTCCTGGGCGCGCTTCACCACCGAGGCGTTCTCCGAGCGCAGGAAGGCGGCGAGCACCTCCACGGCGCGGTCATCCTGGCGCCAGGCGAGCAGCTCGGCGGCGCGCAGGCGCAGGTCCTCGTGCTCGCTGCCGGCGGCGCGGCCGAGGGCCTCGGTGACGCGCGAATCATTGGCACCGGCGAGCCGCTCGATGACGCCCACGCGCAGGTCCGCGTGCTCGCTGCCGAGCGCGGCCAGCAGGGGCTCCAGGCTGCCCGGAGGGCTGAGGCGCTCCAGCAGCTCGAAGGCGTACTTGCGCACGTCGGACAGGGGCGAGTTGAGCGCGGCGGTGAGGCGGCCCTTGGCGGACTCCCCGCGGGCGGCGAGCTCGTCCAGCGCGGCGCGGGCCACGTCCGCGGAGAGCGAGGCCAGGGCGAGCGCCAGCGGCTCATCGGAGCCGGCGGGGTACAGCTCCTTGAGGCCGACGAGGGCCGCCTTGCGCACGAGTTGGTGCGGATCCTCGAGGGCACGCAGCAGGGCGGCCACGGCGGCGGGCGTGCCGGCATGGCCCTCCTGGGTGAGCTTCACCACGCGGTCCACGGCGTCGCGGCGCACGCGGTGGCCCTCGTCGTCACCGGAGGACACCTGGCGCAGCAGGCCCACGTAGGCGCCGAAGGCGAGCCGGCGCAGGTGCTGCTTCTCGGCGGAGACGAGCGCCTCGGGCGAGGGCTCGGCGGTGGCGGCCTTGCCGGTGGCGGTGGAGAAGAGGCGGCGCAGCCAGTTGCGCGCGGGCTTCTCCTCCACGGGCCGGGACTGGGCCTGGGGCGACGTCTCGGGCTTCCACGGTGCTTCCAGCGAGCGCGGGCGGGCCACCTTCGCGGCCTCGCGGAAGTAGTCGAGCGGCTTGTGGCGCAGTTGCAGCACCTGGGCGGCGGCATAGCGCTGCTCGGGCAGGTCACTGGCGAGCGCCTCGGCGAGCCCCACCATGGCGCGGGCGCGCTCGGCCTCGGTGGGCCAGTCCTTCATGTCGCCGGCCTTCTCGGGGCGGGGCGGCTGGAGCACCTCCACGAGGTGGGCGTGGGAGGCCTCCGTCTCCGTGCGCAGCTCGAGGGCGCGGGCGGCGGCGTAACGCACCTCGGGCCGGCCACTGGAGAGGGCGCTGGTGAGCAGGTCGGGCGGCTCGCCCCGGCGCGAGGCGCGCAAATCCCGGGCGAGCACGATGGCGAAGACGGTCTCCTGCACCTCGCGGGAACGGTCTTCCAGGCCGTGCAGCAGGCCGCTGTCGCCGTCGGGTCCGAGCGCCGCGAAGGAGAGGATGGCGCCGATGCGGATGGGCTGGTGCTCGTGGCGCAGGTTGCCGGTGAGGACGGGCAGGGCGCGGATGTCGCCGAGGCGGGAGAGACCATCCGCGGCCCAGGAGCGCACGGCGACGTCCGCGTGCCCGAGCGCGTCGAGCAGATAACCCTCGTCCCCCCGGCGGCTGGCGGTGGCGAGCCCGCGGGCACCCTGCTCGCGCACCCCGCTGGCCTCGTCCTCGAGGAGCGTGGTGGCGAAGAAGGACAGCAGCCGGCGGGAGCCGAGGGTGGCCAGGGCGCTCGCGGCGCGGTGGCGCAACGGCTCGAGGAAGGCCGGCGGGTAGATGCGCTGCAGCTCCTTGTCGGTGAGGAGGTTGCGCATCGGCTCGATGATGTCCTCGGCGCCGCGGGCGGCGAGCAGCTCGGCGGCACGCACCTTGAGGGGCAGCTCACCGGAGCCGAGGCCCGCGAGCAGGGGGCCGTTCTCGTTCTTGATGAGCTTGTCGAGCGCCTCGAGGGCGGCGAGGTAGACGGGGGGCTCCTCGGCGAGCAGCAGCTTGAGGAGGGGCGAGCGCACTGCCTCCGCGGGAGCCTGGGCGGCGTTCTTCGCGGCCAGGGCGCGCAGCGGGGCGTGGGTGGTGTCGAAGGCGGCCAGGTGCGGCTCGGCCTGCTCCTTGCCCACGTGCTTCACCCAGGCCTCGTAGGCGGCCTGGGCCACGCCAGCGTCGCGGTCTCCCACGACCTTCTCGAGCCGCTCCAGGGCCCAGCCTTCCTTGATACGGGCGGCGAGCTCGTCCACGGCGCGGCGGCGCAGATCCGGGAAGCGGCCAGCGAGCGCGCGCTCCAGGGCCTCCTGGGGATTCTTCTCGTTCCAGGCCCAGAGGGTGCGGAAGGCCTCGTCACGCACCTTGGCGGACTCGTCCTCGAGCGCATCTCCGAGCAGGTGCACGGCGGCCTCGGAGCGCTTGCCCGGGAGCTTCACGAGCCGGTCGAGGCCGCGCACGCGCACGTCCTCGAAGGAGGAGCGGAGGGCGGCCTCGGCGGTGGAGAGGGGCGCCTCGGTGTCGAGCGTCACCACGGCGTCGAGGGCGGTGGCGCGCACGTCGGCGTTCTCGTCGTCCAGCATCCACACGAGGCGCTCGCGGGCGCGGGCGTCCTGGAGGGCACGGAGGGCCTCGGCGGCCTGACGGCGGATGGCGGCATCGGGCTCGCGGGAGAGCTGGAGCAGCGCACCGAGCGCCCGGGCATCCCCGAGCTGCGCGAGGCC
This sequence comes from Archangium violaceum Cb vi76, assembly GCF_000733295.1. Taxonomy (GTDB): domain Bacteria; phylum Myxococcota; class Myxococcia; order Myxococcales; family Myxococcaceae; genus Archangium; species Archangium violaceum. Next base: position 19,642 of record NZ_JPMI01000132.1, read on the forward strand.
GCGCGCACCACGCACGGCGGTATCGGGAGTGCGGCAGGCCATGGCGGCGAGCAGCGGCTCCAGGCTGGGCTCGGCGAGGGGCTCCCCGGCCTTGCCGGTACCGGGCAGGGCGGCGCGGGCGGCACGGGCCTCGTCATCCGTGGGACGCGGTTTACGGGCGAGGCGGCGCGCGACGTCCAGGGCGGCGCGGGCGAAGTCCTCGTCCTTCTCCTCCAGCACGTGGGCGAGCGGGCGGCGCTCCAGCACGCGCACGGTGAAGGCCACGCGGCGCACGTCGGCGTCCGAGTCATCGAGGGCGCGGGCCACCAGGGGCTGCAACTGGGGCGAGCCCAGCCAGCCGGCACCGGCGGCGCGGATGAGCACCTCGGCGCGCAGGTGGGAGGTGCCGCGCTCGAAGGCCGTCTTGAGGGGCTCGGTGCTGTCCTGGGGGAACACCTGCGCCAGGGCATCCAGCGCTGTCGTCGAGACGGAGGCATCCGAGTCCGTCAGCTTGCTGGAGATGAGGCCCGGCACCAGGGGCGAGGTGCCACCGAGCGCGGCCAGCCGGCGCAGTCCGGCGATGCGGGTGTCCGGGTAGCGCGAGTCGAGCGCGGCGCGCGGGGCGGCGAGCGGGGACTCCTTCTCCAGCGAGGCGAGCGACTCCAGCGCGGCGGCGCGGACCGCGGGGTGCTCATCATCCAGCCGCTCACGCAGCTTCACGCGGGCGCCGGTGCGGCCGAGCCGGCCCAGCTCCTCGGCGGCGAGCTTGCGCACCTCGTACTCGCGGTCCGAGGAGAGCATCGCGAGGACGAAGTCGAGGGCCTCGGGCTCCTCGAGGGCGGCGGCCTCGCGGACGGAGGCCTCGCGCTTGGGCCGGTTGCCCTTGCGAGACTCCTCGAGCAGGTTGAAGCCGTGGGAGAAGGAGACGGTGTCGTTGCCGGGCTTGCCCTCGGTGTCCAGCTCGAAGCGGCGCACCGTGCGGTCCTCGCCGCCGGCGTAGACGAAGCCGAGCTGCACCCTGGCCTGCCGCGCGCTGACGGGCGGAGCGAAGGCGAGGGCGTACACGGGCTTGCTGCCGCAGTCGAGCGTGCGCGGCTTGCGGCGCTCGTCCAGACGCCACGCCTTCACCTTGCCGTCGTCGCCGGAGGAGAAGATGCGGTCGGAGGCCTCCTCGCCGCGCTCGGGAGTGGGCGTGGGCGGGAAGAGGAGGGCGGTCACGGCGCCGGTGTGGCCGGAGTCCTTGTCACCGCGCACCTCGTGCTCGACGGCGCCGACGAGGTACCAGATGCGCAGCTTGCCATCATCTCCGGCGGAGACGAGGCGTCCATCGCGCGGGGTGAAGGCGAGCGCGCGCACGGCGCCCTCATGGCCGGGCATGTCACGGCGGGCGCCGTTGGCGAGCGTGAAGGAGCGCACCACGGAGTCATCGCCGGCACAGGCGGCGTAGGTGCCGGAGGGGTCCACGGCGACGGCGCGCAGGGCCTGGGACGAGGCCTGCCACTCGTGCACGCGCTTGCCCTTGGCGAGCTCCCAGGCGCGGAGGAAACCATCGAGGCCCACGGTGAAGGCGCGGGAGCCATCGGAGCTGAGGGCGAGGGCGGTGCAGGCGCCGTTGTGGGCGTCCTCGAGCTCGCGCTGCACGGAGCCATCGCCGAGCGCGCCGATGCGCACGGTGCCATCCGCGCAGGCGGCGACCCAGTTGTCTCCGGCGTGGGCGAGCCCGAGGACGGCGGCGGGCAGGTCCACGGTCCAGGCCACCTTGTTGGTGGAGGGCTCGTAGGCGGTGAGGCGGCTGTTGGCGGCGGCACGGGAGCCGCCGACGAGCAGCAGGCGCGGGGTGGCCGCGAGCGCGCGGACCTTCTCGTAGTGGCCGATGGAGAGTGAAGCCATCCGTCAGAATCCTCCGGTCGGAGGGGTTTAGCACAGGCGCGGCCGTCTACTTCCGCCGTCCTTCAGGTTTCCACGTCGGTCCGGCAACGTGACCTTGATGCGACTCACCCTCCCTGCTGCCCCTGACGAGCCCGGAGAGTCGGCGGGACCTCTTCATTCCGACACGAAGCCCCTGGACGGCGTACGTCGAGAACGGGTGGGGCGGGACCGATGCCGGGAGCGTCATGTCCTATATGGCTGAGACGCTAGGCTGCCGGGGCATGCGGGTGGTCGCGGTGCCTCACACCTTGCGTGGCGACAAGGGCCGCTATGGGGCCGTGATGTTCGAGCTGTACGGACCCCAGCAGACGCACTGGCTCAACTATCTGCGCACCCTCTATGTCTCCAATGATGGAGGCAAATGGGTCTCTTCGGCCAGTCCGGGGAGCCCTTGCCGTTCGAGACAATGGAGCGCTACCAGGCGCGCAAGGTGCGGGACCGCTTCACCTTCGAGATGCTCGCGGAGTACCTGCACCACCTGGGACTGTCCCCCTTCCAGGAGGACTTCTACCTGCCCCAGGGCGCTCCCGCCTGGCTCGTGGAGAAGACGGGGACTTTCGTCCCCGCCCAGACGGAGTACTCCCTCGCCCAGGCCCGGGCGGACTTTTGACTCCAGGCCCGTGGCCCGCCGTCACCATCCTCCGAGTCCCACGCCGGGGTGTGCCGCGCGCGGCTGCACCAGCGAGGCCAGACAACTCTGCCACTCGCCCCATGGCTTCCGTGAGTCCCCATCGCGTCATGCGGGCCGGGGTGCCACCGCCTCGATGTAGAGATGGTGAGGACGATTCCGGAGATGGTCATGGGGCGCCCGCACGAGGAGCGAGGGGGCTGATGGGCCCGGCCCGACACTTGCTCAGGGAGCGCCGCGGGGCGATTGACGCGCGCTCGGGCCCACCCCAGGCTCTGGGCAATGGCACAGCGCGAACAGGAGCGTGGAGGTGGCTTTCCCCGGGCGCCCACGCAAGAAGAGTGGGAACGGATGAGCGTGGAGGAGCAGGGGCAGGTGGTGGAGTCACTTCCTGGCGAAGTGACCTGGGACGAGATGGCGATGCCGGAGGGGGACTTGCACTCCCAGGGAAAGCTGGAGACGCGGGATGTGCTCCGCGGCTTCTTCTCCCGGCAGAGACGGCGGGTGTACCTGGGCACGGAGCTGCCGGTGTACTACCCGGGGGAGAGGCGCTTCGCGCCGGACCTGCTGGTGGTGCGGGACGTGGAGACACACCCGCGCAACAAGTGGGTGGTGAGCTACGAGGGCAAGGGGTTGGAGTGGGTGATGGAAGTCCACGTGGGCGGCGACCGCAAGAAGGACGCCGAGTACAACGTGGAGCGCTATGCGCGGCTGGGGATTCCCGAATACTTCATCTACGACCGGGCGAGGGAGCGGCTGGAGGCGTACCGGCTGCCCATGCCCGAGACGAGGCGGTACGAGCGCATTCCGCTGGAGGGGGGCCGCTACCGCTCGGAGGTGCTGGGACTGGAGTTCGAGCTGGCGGGGGGAAAGTTACGGCTCTGGGTGGGCAACGCGCTGCTGCTGGAGTCCCATGAACTGCTGGAGCAGGAGCAGCGGCTGCGCGAGGAGGAGGTGCGGCGGAGGCAGGAGGCGGAGCGGGGGCGAGACGAGGCGGAGCGGCGCCTGGCGGAGCTCCAGGCCGAGCTGGAGCGCTTGCGAGGTTCTGGGCACCGGCCTTGAGTACTGGAGTACACCCTTGCGTGGGCCTGGAAGGACTTCTGACCCCAGGCATGCCGTCTGCCGTCAGAGTCCCCCCAGCTCCACGCCGGGGTGCGCCGCGCGCAGCCTGACCAGCGAGGCCAGGCAGTTCTGCCACTCACCCTTGGCCATCGAGCCGGTGAACTCACCGAGCACTGGCGTCACGACGCGGGCGAAGCTCTCGTCTTCCAATCCCAGGTCTCGCACCAGTTCAATCACCCGGCGCTTGGCCTCGCTGGCGGACACCCGGCGGGCCACATTGCCCTCGCGGGCCTCCTTGGAGCGCCCCGGGGGCAGGCCGAAGAGCATGCGGCGCAGGAAGGTGCGCAGTGCCTCCACGTTGGCGAAGCGCTCGGTGGCCGCCACCGGGGACACCGTGGCCCCCGAGGGCTTCCACCCCTCCGGCAGGTGCAGCGGGCGGTGCTTCTCCCAGAGCAGCCGGATGGCGAACAGACCCACCTCGCGGTCCGCGCTCTCCATCAGCCAGGCGAGCCGCTCGGGCCCACCCAGGCGCGCGTAGTGGCGGCGGATGAGCTCCACGGCCACCTCGCGCGTGGAGCGCTTGGTGCTCTCGGTGAGCGTGAAGACCTTCACCGGGTCCAGCTCCTCGGGCGTCAGGGTGCGGCGCTTGTCGGCGCCCTCCTCACCCGCCTCGAGCAGGGCGTCATAGGCGAGGTTGCGCACTTCCTTGGCGTTGGCCTCGGCGAGCTCGTACACGCGGGTGTGCCAGCCCCAGGCGCGCAGCTCCACGCGCGTCACCGCGAGCGCGAAGTGGCGCACGTCGTCACGGGCGTCGAACAGTGCCGGCCACAGCCGCTCGGGGGTGTACGCGTTGCGAGGCGCCTTGGGCTTGAGCTGGTAGGACTTGGACTCGGGCTGCTCGGGGCCGATGACGGGGTGGTGGCAGCGCAGGTACGTCTGGGCGAACGTCCGCACGGGCGCGGGCTGCTTCGCGCCGAGCGCCAGGTCGAAGAGGCGCTCCAGGCCCGCGGCGGCGTCCCCGGACTCGCTGAAGTCGGCGGGCGCCACGTTCTCCAGCAGGTAGCGGTGGGCGAAGTCGTGCAGCGTGGGGTCCGCGCGCCGGGCGAGCGCCAGCAGCCAGGCAATCCCCACGTCCCGGGGCGCGAAGAGCTTGCGGTTGCCGAGCAGCTGGATGGCCACCTGGCGGTACTTCGCGTTGAAGACGAGCCCCTTCACGCGCTCCACGTCCAGGCCGGGCAGGGCGTCCGCCTCGGAGAGCCACTCGGTGACGGTGTCGCCGAAGTTCGGGTGGATGGCGCGGTCGAGCAGCCACTCGGCGCCGATGTCCGCGGGCTTGAAGGCCTTGAGGGACTCGAGCGCCAGCTCCTCCACGTCGCTGCCATAGGACTCCAGGCGCGAGTCATCGAGCAGGGCCTTCCAGAAGGACGCGGGCAGCTCGCCCTTGCCGTACCTGGCCTTGAGGTACTTCGTGGCCCATTCAATCTGCTCCTCGTCGCCGAAGAGCATGTCGAAGAGGAATTTCTGGGTGAGCTCGGCGCGGTCGAAGCCCTGCTCCAGGGCCTTGGCGGCGAACTTCGCGGTCTGCTTGTGGACGAGCAGCCGGCCGAGGAAGTCCGGGCCGAGCTCGCGCGGGTTGCGCTTCTCCAGCACGGCGGCGGCGAAGGCCTTCACGTCGTTGTGCTCGCCCTCGAGCAGCCCGGCGAGGCGCTCGGGGGGGAGGTCCTGGGCGTGGGCGCGGGCGTACTCGATGGCGTAGGTGCGCGCCTTGTTGCTCTCGGAGACGAGCAGGGCGAGCACGGCCTCGTGGAGCCCGAGTCCGCGCAGCTTGCCCTGGTGGAACTCGGGGGAGCCCTGGAGGGTCTCCACGAGGAAGTCATGGGCGCTGGCGAGCGGGCGGCGGGCGAGCCGATCCAACCAGGCGGGGGTGATGTTGCCGCGCAGGGTGTCGGGGAAGTCCTTGCGCAGACCCTGGATGGCGAAGCGGGCGGCGGGGTCCGACTGGCAGGTGTCGAGCAGCCGCATGAGGGCATCGGGCGAGCGCTTCCACGCGTCGGTGAAGGCGCGCTTCTTCACCATGTCGCTGGGGGGCTCGATGGGGAAGGAGTCGGCGGAGTAGTTGCCGTTCTCGTGGGCCCAGATGTGGTTAGGGACCCAGCAGGAGCGCCAGGAGGTATCGGGCTCGTAGTGGCGCAACACTTCGATGGCGAACTGGGGGTAGAGCTCGGGGATGGACTGGCCGAGCTGCCGGAGGTAGCGCCAGGCGCGGCGCTGGAGGTAGGTGAGGGTGCCGCGGGAGACGTCGCGGGAGCGGTAGGACTGGGAGCGCTCGGTGTCGAAGCGCCAGGCGAGGACGCCGAACATCTCGGCGTCATGGCGGGCCTCGGCGAGCTTGTAGATGCGCTTGAGGCCGCCCCAGAGGCCGAAGCGGAGGTCGGCCTTGCGGGCGAGCTCGAAGAGGGCGGCGCGGGAGGCGCTGGTGTTGCGCTCGTAGAGGGAGACGAGGAGGTCCGCGAGGGCGAAGCGAGCGGGGAGGGGGACGTCCTTCTGGGCGAGGTAGCGCTGCCAGGCCTCGCGGGCGCCGGTGTGGCGGGCCTCGGCGCTGCGGCGGGCCTGGGACTGGTGCAGGAGGCTGAGGAGCCCGTCGAAGGAGAGGGCGCCCTGGGGGAGCGTGTCGGGTGCCTTGTCGGGCTGCTCGAGGAAGGCCAGCACGGCCTCCGCGAGGTCGGGCGCCTCGGCCCGTGACAACCGCTCCAGATCTGCTGCCGTCAGCTCGTCGCTCGTGGCCATCGGGCGGAGGGGTTTAGCACAGGTGGAGCGCGGTGGGCGCGTTCGGAGATGCCCGCCGCGGCCGGGGGGCTTTTCCCGGCTGGATTCGGGTCGGGTGTCCGGTCATCAGGGGCGGCGCTGGTGCGAGTGGCCTCGCCCGGCGTAGAAGCTGGGCGAGCTTTCCGCGCGTGCTAGCGTTCGGGCATGAGCACGACCCGCATCAGCCGTCATGTGAAGGCGCCCCGCGCGCGTGTGTATCGCGCACTGATCGATGCGCGCGCGGTCGAGGCGTGGAGGGTGCCGCCCGGCATGACCAGCCACGTGCATGTATTCGAGCCCCGCGAAGGTGGCTCGATCCGCATCTCGCTCACGTACGATGAGCCGACCGCGACCGGCAAGACGACCGCGCACACCGACACGTATCACGGCCGCTTCGTGAAGCTCGTGCCGGACGAGCAGGTGGTCGAAACGATCGAGTTCGAGACGGAGGATCCCGCGCTGCTCGGCGAGATGACGCTCACGATCTCGCTCGTCGATGCGGACGGTGGCACCGATGTCATCGCCGTACACGATGGGGTGCCGAGCGGCGTGTCGCCCGCCGACAACGAGACCGGCTGGCGGTTGTCACTCAAGAGACTCGCGGCGCTCGTCGAGGCGGGCTGATGCACCTGCGGCCTGGCGCGTGAGCCGGGGCGCGCCATGCGAGCGATGCGGCCCTCTTCAGCAGGAGGTCGATGCGCGGAGTCCAGAGAGTGGACGGGCGACGAGCTGAGCCCGGAGGTGTAGAAGCGGGGGCGAGGAGGCACTCGCATGGCGGACGCGAAGCACGGGAAGGACGGGAGGCTGGGCCCCTATCGGCTCGGCAGGCGGCACGGGAGCAAGGGCTCGGAGGGAGAGCTGGGTCGGCTCTACGAGGCGTACAACGTTCATACGGAGCTGCCCGCGTTGGTGCTGGTGCCGGGACCTGATGAGGGTGGGGCGTCCGAAGAGGATTGGACGGTGCGTGTCACAGCCCGGGAGCAGCCGCCCTACGTGGCGTTGGAGGTGGAACAGGCGTCGGCCACGGGAGGGCTTGCGGGACTGGCGGGGCTCTTCGAGGTGCTCACCCGCATGGTCGAGCGGATGGAGTGGAGCGATGAAGCGCGCCATCACCTGACGCACCCTCCGGAGGGGAGACTGAAGCGGTGGGCCGCACGTGCACGCCGGGTGTTGGCGAAGGGACTGGACTACAGCGTCGAGCTGTTCGTCATGGCCCTGGTGCTGCTGATGATCGCGGCACACGTGCGGGCCTACTTCGACAACCCGCGGGGCGAGCAGCACGAGTCCAGCGGGGTCGTGGTCGAGGTGGTGGAGGAGGGCCGTGCGCCCACGCTGGTGGACACGGGCGACGAGGGCCCGGTGGGTATCACCTATCCCCTGCCAGCGAAGCCGTTCAGCGACCAGGCGAAGGCGCCATGCAGGTCCAACCGGTCCGAGGTGGAACTCAGCGGTGGCTGCTGGTTGGCGCTCGAAAAACGTCCACCCTGTGGAGAAGATTTCGCCGAGTACCAAGGCAAGTGCTACGTGCCGGTCTCAGCGCGCTCGCGGAAGCCGCGTGAGCCACAGTCCATCCAACCGTGAGCCACTGTAGCCTCGTCGTCGTGGCGCGGGGGCCAACGAGGGGACAGTTGCTCCAGGTTGGCCGCGCAGGACGGCTATCGACTGGTCGATGCGCCCCTCTCCGAGCGAGCGTTTGCACCTGGGGGCTCTGGGCTGCATCATCTCTGGAAGAGAAGTGCGCTCAACGAACTGTGCCGCCATGCAGATTACCCTGAACGTCCCGGAGCAGTACCTTATCGACGCTGAGCCTGAGGAACTGGCGCGGCGCATTCAGCTCTATGCGGCAGTGCTCATGTTCCACTCTGGTGAGCTGTCCGCCGGGGCGGCGGCCGAGTTCGCTGGGGTGGATCGCTTCACCTTCATGGCCGAGTGTCAGCGGCGCGGGATCTCCACCGTGAACTATCCGGCGGAGGAGTTGGCCGAGGAAGTCGCGGCGCTGCGCTGATGCTGATCATCGCCGACACTTCGGCGCTCGTCGCACTGGCGGCCTGCCAGCAGCTTCATCTATTGGATGTGCTGTTCGCTGATGTACGAGTGCCCCCTGCCGTTCATCGTGAATGCACGGTTCCCGGTAAGCCCGGGGCGGATGCTCTGGGCGAGTACCTGCGCAGCAAGGTTGCCGAAGTCGCGTTGTCCGAGTTCGTGATCGCCGTGGCTGGATTGGGACAGGGCGAATTGGAAGCCATGGCTCTCTACCGGAAGCTTTCGGCGAATGAACTATTGGTCGATGACCAACGTGCTCGAAAGGTGGCGCGGTTCAACGGTATGAGAGTCATCGGCAGTGTGGGCGTGTTGCTTGCCGCCAAAGAGCGGGGTCTGCTCCATGTTTTGCGGCCATCGCTGGAGGCCATCCGGCGTTCCGGAATCCATATCAGCGATGCACTGCTCGCCGAGGCTCTGCGGCTCGCAGGTGAGACCTGACGGCTTGTCGGGCTGGGCGGATGGCTCACGCGCTCTCGCGCGGTGGGAAAAGCATTCTCATGCATGCAATAGCAGACGTCCGTGGAGTCCATGCACGACACTGCTGTCTGCCTGGAAACCTTCACGCCCACTCCGTCCTGGCGGGCAGGAGGCAGTGGGAACCGTGAGCACTACATCCCTCCTCTCGCGCTCTGCGCTCCTCAGAGGAGGCCGATGTGGATGCTCCTGGCCAGTCCGAAGGTGTCTCCAAGTTGCGGCTGCTCGTCGGGGTGCATGAGGGCGGGTTCAACGGCATCGACACCTACTCGGAACAGGTCGCGGCCAGCGCCGTGGCCGCCGGGCACGAGGTGACACTGGCGGTCACGACGCCCGCGGCCTCCCGCCTCCGCTCGGGCCTCGGACAGGCTGGGGTCCGGATCCTGGAACTGGACATCGCTCCTCCTGGCCGGGTGGCTCGTCTGGCGGCGCGCTTCTGGCCCCGGCTCGAGCGGCGCCGGCTCGAGCGAGGACTGGCCTCGGCACTCGCCCGCACGGGGCAGCGCTTCGACGTGGTCCACCTCAATCGTCCGGGTCTGGCTCCGGCCATCCGCCCCTTCACCCGCCGGCTCGTCTCGGCCGCCTGGTTCTACCCTCACGAGCCGGTGCGTCGCGCCGTGGAGACCTGGCGGCATACCCGGGGCGGCAACCTCCTCCGGCGGATGGTGATGACCCTCAAGTCATTCTCCCACTACCTCGGCGACGTGGAGGGGTACCGCGCCTCGGACTGTGTCGTGGCTCCGCCCCCCTCGCTCTCCGCCCAGCTCCGCTCCCAGGGCATCCAGGCCATGCTCTGCCCTCCACCCGTTCACGTGGCGCGCCCGGACCTGTCCCCCGTACAAGAGCGGCACGCGGTGGATCTCAAGCGGCTGCTCATCTGCAGCGGAGACCTGTCCCATCCGAGGAAGAACCTCCTCCTCGCGCTGGAGTCCCTGCGCTACCTCGCGCCGCGCGGCTGGCGGCTCCAATTGGAGGTGATTGGGAAGAATCCGGAGCGGCTCCAGGCACTGGCTCGCACCCTGCCGGAGGGCATCGACGTGCGCTTCACCGGGCCGCTTCCAGCCGCGCGAGTCCAGGCTCACATGCGCTCCGCGGATGTCTTCCTCTTCCCCAGCCTCTACGAGGAGTGGGGCTATGCCGCCGTGGAGGCGCTCCTGTGCGGCACGCCCGTGGTCACCTTCCCCGTCTACCCCTTCCCCTTCATGCTCGAGGGCGGGCTGGGAGAACTCGCGGGAGACCTGTCCGCGCGAAGCCTCGCCGAGGCCGTGGAGCGGGCCTTTCATTTGAATGACAGGCCTCGGCTCGCCTGGGCCGCCGCCGAGCGGTTCGGTGGCTCCGTGGTGGCCCGGACGTTGACGGAGATCTGGACCGCGCCTCGTGCGTGAGGGGCGCACTCCTCCGGGTCAGCGCTCCCAGAGCGTGGCGAGCTTCAGGGGGAGCACCGCGAAGGGCTCGGCGTGCACGGTGGCCTCGCCGCTCCAGTGGCCCTGCCGGCTCCAGCGCCGCCGCTCCAGCCGATAGACCTCCAGCTCTTGCTGGAGTGGATCCACCAACCACAAGTGGCTCACGCCTTCGCGGGCATAGGCCTTCATCTTCTTCTCCCGGTCCAGCACGGCCGTGGAGGGCGAGAGCACCTCGCACACCCAATCGGGGGCCAGGGTGAAGGCCGCCGTGTGCGGCATCTCCGGCATGCGCTCCCGACGCCAGCCCGCCAGGTCTGGTACCAGGGCGTCATCTCCGAGGTGCAGCTCGGGCTCGACCAGGATGACCCAGCCTCCAGGTCCGTCCTGGCCCTGATCGAAGGGCCCACCCAACCACGTCCCGAGTCGATAAGCGGCCCGGGCATGAGGCGAGGCAGGGCGAGGGCTCACGTACAGCTCGCCATCGACGATCTCCCCCACGCAGTTGGGGGGGACGGTCTCCAGGTCTTCGTAGGTGGCCTTGCGCCTCGACCCGCTCATGCCCGGAGCATGGGGAGTCGAAAGTGCTTCTTCAAGCGGTGCCCAGCGACTGTCGAGCGAATCATGCCCCATGCACACAGTCTAAAGGTGACTTGAAGAGTTGGCAACCGGTAGCCGACATGAAAGGTCACCTCGGGCGGGCTCGTGAAGACGGCAAGCGAGCTGCCGTCGCATTCCAGCCGCGAGGCGTGTGCCAGCCACCCCGTACACCCCGACACGCTTCCGGCTCGCTCCGCGGCACCGCGCATACGCCTCTACCCTCGGGGGCTGGTCAACCGTCGGATGCCGGACAGGGAGACCGTAGATTGTTCAGGGGTTGGGCTTCTCGGCGCACGGTCCGATGCCTACTTCCGTTGTCTCATGAACGAGGCGCTCGTCGCGGAAGGCATGTCGGCAACGGTGGGAGCGGCCGTATGGGAGCCGAGGTCCGCGCCCGCCGATCTTCCCTACCGGGAGCTCTTCCTCGCCCTCGCCGAGGCGCTGCCGGACGCGGTCTTCACCAAGGATCTCCAAGGGCGCTACACCTTCATCATCGGCTTCATCGGCACCGAGCTGTGCCGGCTGCCGCTGCCCGAGGACGCTCGGCGCGAGCTGCTGGAGGCGCTCTCCGACGCGCGCGAGGGCACCGAGCGCATGCGGCTCATCGTCCAGAGCCTCCAATCCCTCTCCCGAGGGGACGCCGTGGCCCCGCGGCCGCTGGCGCTGCACGAGGTGCTGGAGAGCGCCCTCCGGATGGCCTCGGGGCGGATGGGCGGCGGTGTCCGGGTGTTGCGCGACCATGGCGAGGTGCCGCGGGTGCTCGGCCATGGTGTGCAGCTGGCCCAGGTCTTCACCAACCTGCTCGTCAACGCGGCGCAGGCGCTGCCGCCGGGGGGCGGGGACATCCATCTGGTGACGCGCCGGTTGGGGCGCTCGGCGGCGGTGGTGGAGGTGCGCGACACCGGTTGTGGGATTCCCGCCGAGCACCTCGAGCGCATCTTCGAGCCCTTCTTCACCACCAAGCCCGTGGGCGAGGGCACGGGCCTGGGCCTGTCGCTGTGTCACGACATCATCCGCGGGCTGGGCGGGGTGATGACGGTGGACAGCCTCGTGGGCGAGGGGAGCTCCTTCCGCGTCTTCCTGAACGTGGCGGAGCTGGAGACGGAGGAGGCGCGGGGCTAGCGGGAGGCCTGGGCCTTGGCGAGCACGAGGTTGGAGTAGCGCGCGGTGATGCGCAGGTGCTTCTTGTAGAAGAGGAAGCCGCCCTCGGCGTCCACGTGGAGGGTGTCGAGCACCTGGCCCATGCCGGGCTGGGCGCGGAAGTCCATGCGCACGTCCACCCGGTTCGCCATGTCCGGCAGCGCCGTGGGGCTGTAGACGAGGCGCAGCAGTTGGCCCGAGCTGGGGTCCACCAGCGCCTCGCCCTTGTGGACGGAGGGGGCCTTGGTGTCATCGGCGCGGGGCTCGAAGCGCAGGCGCAGCTTGTGGGGCTCGCGCGGGTCCGGGCCCGCCAGCGAGAAGCGGTGCTGGGCCAGGTGCGAGGCGGCGAAGGGCAGGTTCACCGAGTTGAAGGCGGTGCGCACCTCGCCCTTGCGCTGGCGCTCCTCCAGGTCCTTGCGCAGGGCCGCGGTGGCGTCCTGGCCGTCCTTGCGCGCCTGGAGGACTTCCCGGTGGTGCTGGCCGTCCTTCACCGTGACGCGGTCCACCCGCTCCTGCGTGTGCTTCACGTTGCCGTCCCCATCCAGCTCCTCCACCCGGAGGGAGATGGTCACCTGCTCCACCTTGCCGGCGAGCAGCTCCTCCATGCCCCACGTCGTCTCACCCAGGCGCCGGGCGAGCACCTCGGCCTCCGTGGTGGACGGGGGGCCTCCCTGGGCCTTCACGGGTAGGGAACAGAGCAGCAAACCCACCAGGGTGAGCGCGCGATACATGCAGGGCTCCTGGATGACCCCACCCCGAGCGGCGGGGGGCGTGGAAGATGCACCACGCCGCGCCCTGGTGGAAGTGGGGATTCCACGAAAGTTGTCCTTCTTCTCGCGGAACCAACTTCCAGGGATTCTCATGGGCCGGGAAGCCTGGCGGCCCATGGGCGGCAGGCGCTTTGTCGAAGGGCGCCAGCCGCACCGGGCGTCCCTCCCGCAGGGACTGGTAGCGCGCGCTCCTTTCAGCCGTTGGGCTCTTCCTGGCGGACGGGGTGAGGGGGTGGCCCTCCGGGCGTGTCTGTTACAGTGTGGGGAACCTGCGCGCCGGAAGTCGGGGGGATACGGGCGCGCGCCGGGTGGGCGCACGGGTGGCGGGACGGGGTTGTCTCCTGACATCGGGAACGCAGGCCACAGCTTGTTGGAGGAGGAATGCGTTCACCCGAGAAGGGGCAGGAGCCCGGGACGGCGGCGGGCCGGATACGTGCGCGGTTGGACTTGTTCGTGCTCGGACTGGTCGTCGCCGCCCACGTGATGGCGGTGGTCTCCATCTGGGGCCAGTGGGAGCGCATCGGCATCATCTCGGCCATGTTCGTGGGGGTGGCCTGCATCAACTTCGTCATCGCGCGGCGGTTTCCGGCCGAGCGGGCGAGGACGGCCGAGGCCCTCCGGATGACGTTCAACCTGCTCGTCTCCATGCCCATCTACGGCCACTTCACCGGGTGGGCGCTTCCGGTGTGGATCCACCTGCCGCTCAACAGCCTGTGGGTGGGCGGGTTCATCGACATGTGGTCGCGGGTGCGGCTGATGGTGTTGCTCCTGGCGGTGGTGGGCTTCGCGCTGTTCGAGGGGTGTCCGCCGGCCGTGCCGCTCACCTTCCTGGTGATGTCGGTGGCGCTCGCGGGCATCTCGGAGGCGCGCATCCACCTCAACCAGCTCACGACGAACGACCTGGAGCAGCGCAACCAGGAGCTGGCCAAGGCGTTGGCGGAGCTGGATCTGGCGCACCGGCGGGCTCGCGAGCAGGAGCGGCTGAGCAGCCTGGGCATGCTGGCGGCGGGCATCGCGCACGAAATCAACAACCCGATGAGCTACGTGAAGAGCAACATCCACACGCTCCATCAGGAGATGAAGGAGCAGCAGGAGCTGCCCGGGCCGCTGCGCGAGTACGTGACGGAGGTGTTGCCGCAGACGTTGGATGGCATCAAGCGGGTGTGCTCCATCGTGGCGGACCTGAGGCGCTTCGCGCGGGGAGACCCCGAGGCGCTCGTCGAGTACGACCTGAACGAGGAGGTGCGGGCATCGCTGCGCATCACCCGGAGCCGGGTGCTGCCGGAGTGCGACGTGGTGATCGAGTTGGGGGAGTTGCTGCCGATGCTCGGGCACCCGAGGCAGATTTCGCAGGTGGTGGTGAACCTGCTCATCAACGCGGCGCAGGCGATGAAGGGGCGGGGCACGGTGTACGTGTCCACGCGGCCGGACGGCGAGGATGACGTGGTGTTGACGGTGAGGGACACCGGGGTGGGGATGGCGCCGGAGGTGTTGGCCAACCTCTTCCAGCCCTTCTTCACGACGAAGCCGGCGGGAGAGGGGACGGGGCTGGGGTTGGCGGTGGTGCACGGCATCATCACGGCGCACGGCGGACGCATCCGGGTGGAGAGCCAGCCCGGGGAGGGGAGCACCTTCACGGTGCGGCTGCCCCGGGTGCCGCCGATGAAGTTCATCGCCGCGCAGGAGATGCCGGAGCAGCCGGGCGCCTCGACGATTCACGTGTTCCAGGGGCCGCTGGCGCGCGAACGGCGGGAGGAGGGCTAGGTGGGGAAGCCGGCCGCGTCCTCCGGAGAGGTGTATCCGTCACTCCTCCCTCGCCCTCCGGGAGAGGGTCGGGGTGAGGGTATCGGGTGAACCCGGGTTGAACCCTCTGTCCACAGCGTGGGCCACGGATTGAAGAACGGACCCGGA
>NZ_JPMI01000133.1 GCF_000733295.1 Archangium violaceum Cb vi76
GGNGNGTATCGGGTGAACCCGGGTTGAACCCTCTGTCCACAGCGTGGGCCACGGATTGAAGAACGGACCCGGACACCCTCACCCCGTCCCTCTCCCGAGGGGAGAGGGGAAATCGGGAAGAAGGGACTCCACCGTGCGCAGGGCCGCGTCCAGGCTCGTCAGCCCCTCTCGGCGCACCGTATCCACCGCCTCCCGGGCCCAGGCCACCACCTCGCGCCGGTCCTCCTCGGGCATGCCATGGAACCTCGCGGCCCCCGAGCGGAGATCCTCCGCCACATGCGCCGCCACGCCCAGGCTCCGCCCCACCTCCACGGCCCGCACGGCCCGCGCCGTGCCCTCCCACAGCACCCGCAGGTAGAGCGCCCACTGTTGTCCGGCGATGCCCTCGGCCACCTGCTTGAAGCGCGAGGCCGTCCACGTCCCCGTGCGCACCTCGAGCACCTGCAGGCCCGCCGCCGTCACCATGTCCTCCGCGGCCTCGGCCAGCACGGGGGCGGGGAGCTCCGCCCGGGCCAGCGTGGCGAAGCACAGCGACTGCAGGGCGAACTGCACCCCGGGCCCCACCCGCGACGGCTCCTCCAGGTACGAGCACTCGCCATCCGCCAGGTCATCCGCGAGGTTCGCCGCGCACGAGCAGAAGAAGAGCCCCGCCGCGCGCCGCAGCAACACCTCGCGTCCGAGCCCCACCTCGGCTCCCGCCGCGTACAGCAGCGCCAGGGGCCCGGGCCGGCCCGCCTCCATCGCCGCCAGCACCTGACGCTCGGCCTCTTCCGGGAGCCCGTGCCGTCGCAGCGCGCGCAGGGCCTCCTGGAAGACGGCGCCCGCACTCATCTCAATTCCCGCGGCAGCAGGATGCGCAGCTGCGCTCCACCGGTGGGCCGGTTGTGCCGCTCCAACGTGCCGCCACTGGCGCGGATGAGACACTCGGAGGTGTACAGGCCCAGCCCCGTGCCATTCGGCTTGGTGGTGGACAGCCCCTCGATGGGGGCCTTCAGCTTCTCCGTGGGGAAGCCCGGCCCGTCATCGGCGATGAGCAGCTCCAGCCGCCCGCTGTACGGCTCGGGGCGCGCGAGGATGTCCACCTTCGCGGCGCCCCGCTGGCCATTGCCCTCGCACGCGTTGAGCACCAGGTTCTCCACCACCCGCCGCAGCGTGGTGGTGCCCCCGCGCAGCAGGGCGTGCGTGGCCTGCTCCTCCACCTTCACCTGGATGTCCACGTCCGGGAAGCGCCAGCCCAGGCTCGTGCGCACCGACTCCAGCACCGGCACCAGGTGCACGTTCTCCGGCTCCTGGCTCACCGAGCGCCGCCCCTTCTGGCGGATTTCGATGACCATCTCCCGGATGCGCGCCAGCCCCTCGTTGACCTCGCGCACCAGCTCCTCGAACTCGGCGCGGGGCAGGGTGTTGCGCTGCACCCCCATGACCGAGAGCATGTCCGCCGCGGCGCTCACGCTCATCAACGTGTTGTTGATGTCGTGGTTGTACCCGAGAATCTGCACCAGGGCCTGGGACAGCCGGCCCACGTCGCGCTCCTGTTGATCCAACATCTGGGCCTGCACGGCGGCGCGCAGTTGCTCGGCCTCGGCGCGGGCGAGGT
This sequence comes from Archangium violaceum Cb vi76, assembly GCF_000733295.1. Lineage (GTDB taxonomy): Bacteria > Myxococcota > Myxococcia > Myxococcales > Myxococcaceae > Archangium > Archangium violaceum. The sequence continues at coordinate 1,598 of NZ_JPMI01000133.1, forward strand.
CGTGCCGCAGGGCGAAGCTGCCCGTGTACAGCTCGAGGAGGACGGCCAGCGGCCCCATGACGGCGAAGAGGGCCACGTGCTCCTGGCTCCGGGACAACAGCGCCGCCAGCCCGAGTGCCACCGCCGAGCCCAGCGCGAGGAAGGGCTGCGAGGGCGCCACGCGGTGGAGGCGGCCGTGGTAGCCGGTGGTGAAGAGCAGCACGGCGCCGAACAACATGGCTCCCGGCATCTTCGCCAGGGCCATCAGCGCGGCCAGATAGAATTGCAGGGCGGCCGTGCCCACCACCAGGTACAGCCAGCCCCACCACTCCAGGCGCTGGCGGCCCCGGTGCAGCAGCGCGAAGACGATGCCCAGCCCCAGCATGGGGACGAGGCACGCCAACGCCTTGTGGAAGGGGAGATCGAAGAAGCCCTTGGCCCCGGGCGCGTACACCGCCAGCGCCAGTACCGCCGGGATGACGAGGGCGGAGCTCAGCCACGCCTGCAGCGACGATGCGGCCAGCACCTCCTGGGGATCCTGCGAGCGCACCCAGCGCTTGAAGGAGTCGTGGACGAGCCGGCGCCAGCGGGGCAATGGGTTCATAAGGTCGCGGTCAGGTAGAAGCCCGCCGCTTTGTTGATGGCGTTGGCTTCCCGTCCCACCTGTTCCACGCGGCGCTTGAGCTCATTGAAGATGTCCGGGTTGCCCCGGTGCACCACCTTCACTTCCACCGTGCCGCCCGCCAGCACCTGGTGGATGGCCTCGAGGATGGGCATCACCTCGGGGCTGATCTCCAACGCGCCGTCGGGACCTTCCACTGCGCCGAGCTCCTGGATGCGCATCAAGTACTCGCTGAGCGAGGAAGCCACGTTCAAACCCACCACTCGGGGCCCACGGATGTCGTTGTAGCTCATTGCTGCATTGCCTCCGCCAGCTCAAGGAGCCGGACTGTTGTCTGTTTGATTCGGGGGATCGTCGGGGGGGCGTGTCATGGGCGCGGGTGGCTCGGGCCGGGCGTGGAGAGCAGGGCCTCCAGCTCGCTGCGGCCGAAGGGCTTGGGCTGGAACCACTGGAGGCCGGGCTGCTCGATGAAGTCGGGAGGGCAGTGCGTGCCGGAGATGAGGACACGGCGCGCCTGGGGCACATGGGCCTCGGCCCAGCGCAGGAAGCCGGTGCCCGTCTCGCCCGCGTCCAGGTGCTGGGCGGCGAGGATGAGGTCCACGGCCTGCTCCGTCTCGAGCGCGGCGCGGGCCAGGGCGGCGGAGGTGGGCCGGAGCACCTCGTGGCCGAGCATCCGCAGGGTGCGCTCCAACCCCCGGGACACCCGGGCATCACTGTCCAGGACCAGGACCTTCATGGGGTGGCCTCCCGAGGGGAGGAAGGGGCGTGGAACCAGTCACTGGGAGGCGCGAGGTAGAGGCCGCCGCCCACGGCCCGGGCGTAGCGCAGCATGGCGTCCGGCGTCTGGCCGCCCACGCCGAGCAGTGCGTCCAGCGAGCGCTGGTAGTACTCCGGGTCCGCCGAGGCGGAGACGAAGGCCAGGCCCTCCTCGCCACTCTGGCGGAAGGGGAAGCCGCGGCGGATGAGGAGCTGGTTCTCCCCGGCGCCGGAGGCCCGTACGCGGTGGATGTGGGCCTCGGGGGGCGCGTCCGGGACGAGCTCTCCGTCGCGGGTGCGGCCCACCACGAACTCCTGGGCCTGGGGCTTGAGGCGGCCGAAGCGCTCCAGGTTCTGCTGGAAGCGCAGGTAGAGCAGCCAGGAAGCACCCGCCAGGTGTCCCGAGGGCACGAGGGCGGCGCGCCGCACCTGCTCGCGGGTGGGGCGCAACAGGCCGTCGCGGAAACCGAAGGCGTCCCGGCCCTCGCCGATGCGGCCGCCGAGCACCTCCTCTTCCAGGTACAGCACCGCCTGGGTGAGGGCGAGCACGCGGCGCAGGGACCACAGCAGCAGCTCGCGGCCGTTGGCGCTCACCTGGACGAGCACGTGGGACTGGGTGGAGGGAAAGCGCGCGGTGGGACCCTCGCGGGGTAGCAACGCGGGGGAGATGGGAGCCTCGGGGAGCAGCGTGGGCTGCAGTCCGAGCACCGTGTTCAGTCCCCTGGCGGCGCTCAGCTCGCCGTAGAGGGCGGAGATCGTCTCCCGCAGCTGTGGGACCGCCGCGTTACGGCTGAGCCGGAGAACGACGACAGCACTGAACGCTCCAGGCGAATGAAAGAGCCCTTCCTGTGGCCGCATCGCTGTAACCCCCCCAACCCTCGCGCCGATGTTCCGGCACGCCGGGTCGCGTGTGGACCAGGAGAACCCATGGGGTCGCGTGATGTCAAAGGGGGGGTGGAAGGAATGTCATATCCGCGTCGTCTCATTCCTCCCACAAGAGTGACAAATGCAATTCGAGTGACTCGAAGGGCTCGGCGCGAACCCGGACCTGGCCGGAGTGGGGCGTCATGGGGAGGTAGTGGTTTTCCTCTAGCCGGAACACCTCCAGCGTGCGGGCATTCGGGTCCACCAGCCACACATGCCGCACGCCCTCGCGTGCGTACACCGGCAACTTCGCTTTGCGGTCCAAATTTCGTGTGGAGGGGGAGAGCACCTCGCACACCCAGTCGGGAGCGAGCGTGGCGGCCGCCGTGCGAGGAGTTCGAGGCATCCGCTCACGCCGCCAGCCAGCGATGTCTGGGACCAGCACGTCCTCGCCCAGGTGCAGCTCGGGTTCGATCAACAGGTGCCAGCCTCCAGGCCCGCCTTGTCCCCTGCCAAAGGGGCCGCGCAGCTCGCCAAAGAGCTCCCCGGCCGCGTACGCGTGCGGAAGGGCGGGGCGGGGGCTGGCATACAACACCCCGTCGATCAGCTCTCCGACGACGTGCTCCGGGAGCGCCTCCAGGTCCGCGTAGTTCGCCTTGCGCTGTCGGCTGCCGCCCATGGCAGGAGCATGGGCAGCCGGACGCACCTCTTCAAGAGGAGTCCAGGGGGAACTGCTCGATTCACGGTCCATGCGCTCACTCTATACCTGACTTCATACGTAGGGTAGCCCCTCCCTTCCAGAAAAGTCAGCCTCGTCTGCAGGGCCGGGCGTCCACCCCTCGTCCGCCCCGCCGAGGGGCAACCGTGCGGACGTGCCCGTGTGCCGTGCCTGGAAGCACCGTCCATCTTCCGACCGGAGGAGGCGCGTCCATGGCGAATCCCAGGCAGGTGAGCGAGCACGAGGCGCAAGGCGAGGTGGAGCGGGTCCTCCACGAGATGCGGCGGACGCTGCGGGTGACGGGGCTGGACGTGACGGTGCGCACGTGGGCGGGCTTCGAGCGCTTCCTGGTGGCGATGTGGGAGGCGATGGGGCCGAACACGGAGACGCGGGCCTTCGAGTCGGCGGCGGACGAGGTGAGGGCGCAGGCGGTGGAGGCCGCCGAGAGCCTGGGCCGGCTGGGCGCGTGGGAGGCGGCGGTGCTGGGGGAGAGCCAGCGCTACCACGTGCGAGGGACGCTGGAGCTGTACCACTACCTCGACCCGAAGATGCTGGTGTTCACCTCGGCGGTGAAGCTGGCCTTGCAGGACGAGCGCGTGGGAGTGCTGCAGCCGTTGGGGAGCGCCGAGCGGGTGGAGCGGGGGGCTCCGGGGCGGATGATGGCGATGGAGGAGGTGGAGGAGCGGCCGGGTGACGCGAGGCTGCGCGGACTCTTCGAGGACATCGCGGAGACGGTGGGGCCGCCGGCGTTGCCGGGAGAGTTCCGGGGGCTGGCGTTGTGGCCGGGGTACCTGGAAGCCGCGTGGGAGCGGCTGAAGCCGCGGATGAGGACGGAGGAGTGGGCGCGCGCCTGTGACGCGTTGCTGGAGACGTCGAGGCGGCTGGCGAGGCGGCTGCCGTACGAGGTGGCGCTGTCGAAGGAGCGGCTGGAGGTGCTGCGCGAGGACGCGGAGCTCATCCAGCGGGTGACGGTGCGGAGCGAGTGGCGGCTGCCGGTGCTGGTGCTCGGGATGGCGACGCTGGTGGACGACGTGAGGGACCTCGAGCGGCGGTTGCCCTTCCCGGCGGAGGCGCGCCTGGTGCCGGACTTCGTGGTGGGGGAGGAGCTGCGATGAACTGGCGCGACTACCAGGCGAGACAGCGGGTGGTGGAGCTGGGCCAGCGCTTCGTCAGCTACGTGGACGAGGGGCGGGGCGAGCCGCTGGTGCTGCTGCATGGGATTCCCACGTGGGGCTTCCTGTGGAGCGGGCTGTTGCCAGCGCTGTCCCTGACGCACCGGGTGCTGATTCCGGACCTGCTGGGGTACGGGTTCTCGGACCGGCGCGAGGGCTTCGATCGCTCCATCGCGCGGCAGGCCGAGGCGCTGGATGCGTGGATGGACCGGCTGGACGTGCGGGACGCGGCGGTGGTGGGGCACGACATCGGCGGAGGCATCGCGCAGCACCTGGCCATCCGCTTCCCGCGGCGGGTGGCCCGGCTGTGTTTGATGAACAGCGTCTGTTTCGACGCGTGGCCCGTCGAGCTGATGGTGCAACTGGGGCACCCGGGAGTGGTGCGGCGGTTCTCGTCGCGGGGGCTGCAGCGGATGTTGAAGCTGGCGCTCAAGGGGAAGGGCTTCGCGACGGCCCCGCCGGACGGAGTGGTGGACGGGTTGCTGGCGCCGTATGCGACGGAGGTGGGAAAGGCGTCCCTGGTGCGCGACGCGGTGTCGCTGAACACGAACCAGACACAGGAGCTGGTGCCGAGGCTGCCGCACATGGCGGTTCCCACACGGGTGCTCTGGGGCGCGGACGACACCCTCCTGCCGGTGAAGTGGGGCGAGCGGCTGGCGTGGGAGATTCCGGGCGCGAAGCTCGTGCGGGTGGAGCACGCGAGGCATTTCCTCATGTGGGACCAACCGCACGCGGTGATGACGGCGCTCTATGAATTCCTCGGAGTGGAGGAGCGGCCCCAGATGGAGGGCCGGGAGTCGCGGGACGCGGAGCTGCCCTCGCTTCGGGGCCCGTTGAGCTGAGAAAACCCGGGCGCGCCCATTTGTTCGCTCCCAGGTGGCGGGCCGTGAGCCTCCGGCTCACTCGTCCCCGTCAGAGCTCTCCGGCTCCGGGCCCTCCGAGGGCTCCGAGTCGCCGAGCGGCATCTGGAGTGCCCGCGCCTTCTTCGCGCGCTTGCGGCTGAGCTCGACGCCCACGGCCTCGAGTCCCAGCCAGTTGGCCACGGCGAGCACGGAGCCATGGCCGCAGAAGGGGTCCACGATGGTGCGCGTGGGCGTGTTCTCCAACACGTACCGGCAGGCGACGAGGCACGCTTGCACGCCCATGCCCCGGGTCCAGGTGACCTCGCCCGCCTGGGGGAGCACATCGGCGGTGGACTTCGAGAGAGCCGCGCGGAGTCCTCGCGAGAAGCACAGCATGTGCGAGTACGCCGGCCGCCCGAAGGTGATGCTGCCGGGCGGAGTGCGGCAGACCACCTTGTGCCAGAGCAGCGAGTGCCCCAGCTGCTCGGCGGCCTTCTGCACGAGGTATCCCTTGTCGACCCAGGTCCCGTCCTTCTTGATGTCGGTCTGGTAGAAGATGGTGACGCCGTCGTCGGGGCAGCGCGAGAGCACGAGCGACGCGGTACGGACGAACCACTCCTTCCACTGCGCGAGCGACAGGGAAGGGAACTCGGACACGTCGGGCATCGAGGTGATGAGCGAGCACCCGGCGAGCACACCCTGTGCCTCCAGCCACGCCAGGGCATCCGCGCAGTGGACCGTCCTCTTTCCCTGTGAAGGTGCCTGCTCCACGTGATGGCTCCCGGAGCTCAGCGGCGCTTGACGTTGAAGGGGCCGAAGCCCTGGTCGGCGGGCATGACCTCGACGACGTTGATGTTCACGTGCGCGGGGCGGGTGACGGCCCAGAGCATGATGTCCGCGATGTCGCCCGGGCTGAGGGCCTCCATGCCCTCGTAGACCTTGCTGGCGCGCTGGGCATCGCCCTTGAAGCGCACGAGCGAGAAGTCGGTCTCCACCATGCCAGGCTGGATGTCGGTGACGCGCACGCGGGTGCCCACGAGGTCGGCCTTCAGGTTCTCGGAGAACTGGTGCACGAAGGCCTTGGTGGCGCCGTAGACGTTGCCACCGGGGTACGGGTAGGTGGCGGCCACCGAGCCGAGGTTCACCACGTGTCCGCGGTTGCGCTTCACCATGCCTGGCAGCAGGGCGCGCGTCACGTAGACGAGCCCCTTGCAGTTGGTGTCGATCATCGTCTCCCAGTCATCGAGCGATGCCTGGTGGGCGGGCTCGAGGCCGAGGCCGAGGCCGGCGTTGTTGACGAGGACATCCACGTCGGCGAACCCGGCGGGCAGCGAGGAGAGCGAGGCCTCGACATCCTGGCGCGAGCGCACGTCCAGGACGAGGGGGTGGGCGGGGTTGGGGAGCTTCGCCGCGAGGGCCTCGAGCCGGTCACCGCGGCGGCCGGCGAGCACGAGCCGTGCGCCCGCTCGAGAGAGCGCGAGTGCACAGGCCTCGCCGATTCCCGCGCTGGCGCCGGTGACGAGGGCCGTCCATCCTTGAAGGGTTTGCATGGGACGCGGATTCTAATGAGGCGCCGGAGGAGTGCACGCTCCCCGTTCCATCATGTTTCATGATGGAGGGCAGCTCGTCCGCTACGGCTTGCTCAGTTCCTCGAGGAGGAGCTTGATGGCTCCGCTGGCACGGCGAGCAAGCTGGTCCGGATCTACTCCCGCCCCACCCATGAAGCGTGCGTACTTCTTTGCCCCCGCGGAATCGATGTCTTCGAATTCCCGCTTCAGGGTGACCAGGGCCGCCTGGAAGAGGGGATCGTTGAAGACGACACTCGCGCGGATGTCGGGAGCCAACGTGGCTTGTCCTCCCGGCCAGGACTCCACGAGCCAGACGATGTCGTAGGCGTCCTTGTTCTTGTTGCGCCGCTGCAGCGCATCGGCCTTCGCGGCAAGATAGGCAGCAGGTCCGGCCACATTCAGCGGCTGGTGTGTCTTCCCTCCTCCTCCCGGCAGGAGGACCTCGACGGCCACTTCTCGGAAGTCCTTGTCGACCAGTCCTCCGGTCGCGAGGACCATCGCCGACAGTCTTCCACCCACGAACCCGCCGGGACGATACAGCTGCCCCGGCTCGCGTCCCGGAGCTGGCGGACAGAAGAACTCGACGGTCAGCGGCAGGGCGACGCCTCCTTGCCAGCGCCAGCTCGCCCCGTTCAACATCTTGAAGTTCGCCTCTTTGAGGCACTTCTCCAGGCGCTCGTAGTTGCCGACTTCGCCCTCGACGAGGGCCACGCGCAGGCAGAGGTCGAGGTCCTGGGTGCCGATATGCGGCTCGAGGCCCGGCTCGGGCTTGGGGACGAGCAGGGAGGGTGCGAGCCCTCCCACGATGACGACATGTGCTCCCGCGAAGCTGAACGCGCGTACGACGCGTGCGGCCTCTCCCAGCAGCTGCGAACGGACCGCCGGGTCGTATTCACCGGAATGACCTCCTTCAATAGCCAAGCACCACCTCACGGAATTGCCGGGCGATGTCGTCACCGCGGCGTTCGGAGCGCGCGTCCAGGTAGATGCGGATCGCAGGCGCCAGTTGGATGCCGTTCTTCGTTTCCGTACGCCAGCAGCCGACCTTGCCGGTGTCATGCAGCAAGGCGAGGTTCGCGCCCCGATCGGTGATTTCCGCTCCGAGCTCCTTGGCGGCTTGTTCCAGGCGGATCTCCGGGGAGATGCGGACGAGGGAAATCGGAACGTTGGTCGGGCCCACTCCGTACAGGCTCGTCGCGGCGGCTCCCGTGAGGGCGTGCGGGATTCCCACCTGTGTGAGCTTCGTGCTCATCCGCGACCAGAGCTCCTCGGGGCGGCGTGCGTAGAGGGCTACATCGAGCGAGGGTTCCCAGCGGGTGGCACTGGGTTGTTGCTCGAGCCAGTCGAGGAGTTCTGTCCGCTCTCTCACCACACGCCGCTTGGCGGGCCCCTTGCCGAAGGCGCGCACCAATCCCAACTGCTCGAGCTGCTCGAGTATCTTGTGCGCCTGTCCCAGGGAGACGGAGGACAGGTGCGCGAGTTGGGAGACGGAGATGGGCTCCTGCTGTTCCAGCAGCACCTGGAGGGCCCTGATGCCATGGACACCCACCCCACCCTTCTCGCGCTTCTTGACGGGAGGCGGTGGAGGTTCGTCCAAGTGGACGAGCACTCCTGTTGCCACCAGATGGCAATGTCCCCTGGAGTCCAGGTAGCTGGCATTCCGTTCGGCGAGCCACTGCCGGACGGTCTGACTGAGGAACGGGCTCGCGATGACCGGGATGTCGTGGGGTTCCTCCTCCTCTTCCCGGTGGCTCACGACGCGCAGGATCGAGTCGATGTGCTCCACGGGGAGTGACGCCGGAACGTCCACGACGCGAAGGCGGACGATGCGGTTACCCAGCTTCAACAGCGCCTTGTCGGAGCTCCGTACGTGAAGCCATGGCTGGGGCTGTATCCAGCGGGCAATCCGGGTGGGAAGGTGGAACTCAACGGTCATTTTCACTCATGAGTCTCCTTCAAGAAGGAATGAAGATCAAACCCAGGTGAAGAACCCTATCCATGGAATTGGGAGATCCATATGGGTGGAGATCTTATAATTTCAATGGCTTGGAAGATCTATTTTCATCAGGGCTCGTTCTTCATTTCGTGAGGAAGATGCTTCTCCAGTGAAAATGAGCTTCCTTTCTTGGGAGATGGGGGGCGGGCGGCCGGAAGAGCGCTCGTCATCCTCCTCCGCGTTGGTTGCGCTCGCGTTCGGCTGGCCTCTGGCTGGTGGGGCGGAGTTCCCTGTGAGCGTGAGTTGGATCTGTTCGTCATGGAGGAGAACGTCACCGGCGGGCTCGCGGACCTGGCGGCCATGGTGGATCTGCCCACGACGCTCGACGTCTACGAGATGAGCCTGCGCGACACCTACGCGTCTCGAGGCCTGGAAATACATCGGGGCGCGGCCCTGGAAGGCGCCGCGCCCCGCGAAACCACTCCGTCAGCGGACTACTTCGCGATCAGCAGCAGCAGGCCGCGGCCGCACACGCCGTAGCTGTAGCCCTCGCCACCGATGAGCGCCTCGGAGCCGGGGCTGTTCACCTGGTTGGCGCCCTCGGCCCACGGGCAGGTGTCCATCACCCGGTACCACTGCTTGCCATTGCCCGGCCACGGCAGCGAGAAGTTCACCGCCCCGCTCCAGCCGTTGTAGGCCACGTAGATGGCGCTCGCGGAGTCACCGAGCTCGGTGCCGTCGATGCGCCAGGCCAGCGAGTGGTTGTTGCCGTTGCCCATGTACGCGGTGTCCGCCACGGCGCCGCTCGGCTGGAACCAGCGCATCTGCTCCATCACGTTGCTGTTGTTGTCCACGCTGCTGTAGAAGTTGGCCGGACGCAGCGCCGGGTGCGCCTTGCGGAAGGCGATCAGCCGCTGGGCGAACGTCTTGAAGTTCGCCTGGTCCGTGCTCAGCGAGTAGTTGAGCCAGTTGGCGCTCGAGTCCAGGTTGTACACGTTGTTGTTGCAGTACTGCGTGCGCAGGAACTCGTCGCCGCCGTTGAACATGGGCGTGCCGGCGCTCAGCATCAGGAAGGCGAAGCCGTTGCGCGCCGCCTTGCGCTGATCCGCGGCCACTCCACCCTGATCCCAGCTGTGGTTGTTGTCCTCGCCACCGTCGGACGGGCCGTAGGGCCACGGCTGGCTGTTGTTCTTGCTGTTGCAGGCATACAGGTCCTTCAACGTCATGCCGTCGTGGGCGACCATGAAGTTGATGGAGTTGTACGGCTTGCGGCCGTCATCCTGGTACAGGTTCGAGGAGCCCGCGAAGCGCGTGGCCAGGTCTCCCGGCGTCACCGTCTCCAGGCCCATCTGGTTCTGGTCCTTGCGCAGGGTGTCGCGGTAGATGCCGTTCCACTCGGACCAGCCGCTGGGGAAGTTGCCCACCTGGTAGCTGTTGCCACCAATGGCCCACGGCTCGGCGATGAGGTCCGCGCCCGTGCCACCCGTGCCCGCTCGCGGCGCCAGGTCCCGCCAGATGCGGTTGAGCGCCGTGCCGCTGTTCGTCTTGTCGAAGTTGAAGCACCCGTGCTGGCACGTGTTGCCCAGCACCGACGCCAGGTCGAAGCGGAACCCGTCCACGCCCAGCTCGTCCTTCCAGTACTTGAGCGAGTGGACGATGAGATCCTGCGCCACCGGGTTGAAGGTGTTGAAGTTGCCGCCCACGCCCGTGTTGTCCCAGCTGTTCTGATAGTCGCTGGTGAGGCTGTAGTACGTGGGGTTGTCCAGGCCACGGAAGGTGAAGACGTTGTACGTCGTCTTGTCCGTGGAGCTCCACGCGCCGCCCTCGCCGGTGTGGTTGTAGACCACGTCGATGAAGACCTTGATGCCCTGATCGTGGAAGGCCTTCACCATGGCCTTGAACTCACGCGTGGGTCCGCCCGCGGACTTGTCGCAGGCGTAGCGGCGGTCCGGCGCGAAGTAGTTGAGGGTCATGTACCCCCAGTAGTTGTCGCCCGCGGTGCTGGCGGTGACGTCGTTGGCGTCGTTGTCCGTCTCCTGCACCGGGAGGAACTCGACGGCGGTGACGCCGAGCGCCGCCAGCGACGCGGCCTTCTGCGCCGCGCCCGCGTACGTGCCCTTGCACGAGGTGATGCTCGAGTCGCCCTGGGTGAGGCCGCGCACGTGCACCTCGTAGATGACGTCATCCTTCAGGGCGCGCGTGGGCTTGGTGCCGTAGCTGGTGGTGTCCGGCGCCAGGACGACTCCCTTGGACGCCGCGGCGCCGCTGTCCTTGAGCCGGTGCGTGGCGCCCGTGGCGTAGACGGTGCCATCGGTGTTGTTGGGGTTGATGGGGTCGTGGCTGATCTCCAGCGCGTACGGGTCCATCAGCAGCTTGTTGGGGTTGAAGCGGTTGCCCTGCGCGTCCACGTCGGAGACGAAGCCCAGGCTGGAGCCCTTGGTCCAGCCGCTGTTGTACGTCCAGTTGGGGCCCCAGGCGCGGTAGCCGTAGTACACCGGGCCAGTGACGCCGTAGGTGTTCTTCAGCGTGGCGACGGAGACCGTGGTGGACCACACGTTGCTCGTGTTCTTCGTCAGCACGTACTTCGCGACTTCCTGGGCGCCCTTGGGCGTCTTGTAGATGTAGACCTCGATGCGGGTGGCGCGCGAGGAGTAGACGCGGAAGGTGATGTTGCTCTTCGTCGCGTCGTACTGGGCGCCGAGCGTCCAGGAGATGGCCTCCTGCCGCGTGTCACCCACCGCCTCCGAGGTGCCGTCGACGGAGAGGACGTCGGTCTCCGTGGCCGGGCCGCAGGACAGCAGGTGAGTGGTGGCGAGGCCCGCGGTGAGCAGGGCCGCCCGCCAGGGACGGAATTTTCCGAGGACAGATTTCATGGAGTGACTCCCAGCGCGGCGATGGGGGGAATGCCGAGGAGGCGGGCCCGCGCCTACCCGTCTGTCCTACCTTCCAGCACCTTCTACTCCTGGGAGTCAATCCGGGGTGTTCGCGACTCACCTCCGCTCCCGCGTGTCCGTCCGCTAGGAGGCACGCTCCAGTTGGCGCATGAATCCGCCCTGGGCGTGTCACCACCGCATGTCATTCCAATCCCCGGTGTGCCTACCGCACCATGTCGCACGGTGTCATGAGACGTGGGACGCAGCGCTTTTCCGTCCCCGGGGAGACAGGCTACAGTCGTGTCGGAGAGTTGGCGTAGCATCCGCGCCCTTTCGCTGTCCTTCACCGCGGGCCCCCCACCGCGGATACCCCCCTTTGAACGGAGAGCCTTCCATGCCCACTGTTGCTTCCAGCGATCAGACGTCCATCCACTACCGCGTCGTCGGAGACGGCCCGCGCAACGTGCTGCTCGTCCACGGATGGATGATGTCGGGTGCGGTGTTCAACGAGCTCGTGGATCTGATGGACACCACGGGGCTGCGGCTGGTGATTCCGGACCTGAGGGGCTCGGGTGACTCCGGGGCGCCCGCGGGCGGGTACACGCTCGAGCAGCACGCGCGCGACGTGCTGGCCGTGGCGGACCACGCGGGACTCGAGCGCTTCACGGTGGTGGGCCACAGCATGGGCGGCCAGCTGGCCCAGTGGGTGGCGGCGCAGGAGCCCGCGCGCGTGGAGGGCGTGGTGCTGCTCAACACGGTGCCCGCCTCGGGCATGCAGCTGCCGCCGGACGCCGCCGGGCTGTTCCGCACCTCGGCCAATGACCGGGAGAAGCAGAAGACCATCCTCGGCCTGGCGTGCAAGCAGCTGTCGCCGGCGGCGCTGGAGCGGCTGCTGGATGTCGCGGGCGGGGTGGCCAGGGGCTCCATCGAGGGCAGCTTCGATGCGTGGACGGGCGGTGGCTTCGAGGCGAAGCTGGCCTCCATCACCGCGCCCACGTTGGTGCTGGCCACGGATGATCCGTTCCTGCCGCCGGCCTTCCTGCGCCAGGCGGTGGTGGGCCCCATCAAGAACGCGCGCCTGGTGTACCTGCCCGGGCCGGGGCACTACCCGCAGGTGGAGCGGCCCGCCGAGACGACCGCACTGCTCACGTCCTTCCTCACCGGCCTGCGTGCATAGGAGGCTCTTCCCATGGCCTGGAAGATGACCTTCGACTACGACGAGGTGCACGACGTCGTGACGGCGACGTTCCAGGACTGCATCCTCAACAACTCGTTGGACGTGGCGCGCTGGCGCACCGAGGTGGAGGGCCACCTGTCGAAGTACCCGTCGAAGGTGGACCTGCTCATCAACCTGGATGGGCTGGTGGTGAAGTACACGGCGGGCCGCGTCTTCGGGCGCGAGCGCTCCGAGGTGCTCTCCCGCTACACGCTGCGCTCCTTCCGCTTCGGCGGCGACGAGATGACGAAGATGTTCGTCAGCACCAGCGGTGTCATCAACGGCGCGGCGGTGAACGTCTACCGCTCGCGCGACGAGGCCCTGCGGGCGCTGTTGGCGGACCGGGCCTCGGGTGGGTCCGCCCCGGTGTCCGGCAAGAAGGCGATTTGAGTCTGCCGCCGGTGCGTCACACCCCGGCGAACCACTCGTAGCCGCGATCCTCCCAGTACCCGCCCGTGGGCTCTGGGAGGAAGTTCACCGCGGTGAGGTACTTCACCATCTTGTAGCCGAGCTTCACCCCCGAATAGAGGCGCAGCGGTGCGCCGTGCTCGGGAGGCAGCGGCGCGCCATTCATCCCGTAGGCGAGGATCGTCTGGGGGTGGAAGGCGCTCGGCCCATCCCAGGAGGAGTAGTAGCCCGCGTCGAAGGAGCGGAACTCCACGAAGCGGGCCCGAGGATCCGCGCCCACGAGCTTCGCCAGCTCACTCACCCGCACGCCGTGCCACGAGGCCACCGCGCTCCAGCCCTCCACGCAGTGGTGGCGGATGCGGTAGTCCGTGCGCGGCATCAGCCGCAGGTCGTCCAGCGAGAGCACGCCCGGCCGCGCCACCAGCCCGCCCACCTGGAGCGCCCAGCCGGCCGGCGCCAGCGGCACCCGGTCCGAGATGAAGTACTGCGGGAAGGCGCCAGGCCGGGTGAGGGCCTCCGCGGGCTCCTCGGGTGCGAGCCGCTCCGGGTCGAAGAGCGCCGACTGGAAGCGTTGGTTGAAGCGCTCCATGGCCCCGAGGAAGCCCTGGCGGGGCCGGCTGCTGTCGCACGCGCCCAGGGCCACCGCCGCCGTGCCGAGCAGCCACGTGCGCCGGGTGAGGAGCCGTCCGCCGCGGGGGTCACTCATGGCGCCGGCCTCCCGTCACCATCTCGCCCAGCGTGCGCGGGTGGAGCGCCACCATCACCACGTGCCCCACGGTGAAGAGCGCCAGCAGCGCGAGCACCCCGAGGTGCACCAGCCGCGCCGGGTCATAGCCGCCGAAGAGGGCGGTGAGTGCGCGCAACTGCACGGGCTTGTAGAGGACGAGCCCGGAGAGCACCTCGACGAGGGCCAGCACCAGCACGCCCGTGTACGCGAAGCGCTGCAGGCCGTTGTAGGGCTCCTGCCGTGGGGGCTCCTTGCGCAGCCGGAGGTAGTACGCGGCCGTGTGCAGCGCATCGCGCGCGTCGCGGCGGGGGAGGAAGAGGCGCCGCCGCCACTCGCCGCTGCCCACCAGCCAGGCGACGTAGCAGAGGCCATTGAGAACGAAGAACCAGCCGAAGGCGAAGTGCCAGTGCCGCGCGCCCGCGAGCCACTCGCCGAGCCGGGTCCACCCGGGAGGCGGTGTTCCCTGGAAGGGGTACACGCCGTAGGGCGCGCCCTGGGGACCCATCATGGGGTAGGCGGCGAGAATCTGTAGACCGCTCATGGCCAGGATGGCGAGCAGCGGCACGTTGACCCAATGCGCGAGGCGGACGGGCCCGGGCTGCGGACGTGGGGCATGCGGCATGGTGCGTTTCCCCCGGAGAGTGGCGGGCCCGAGAAACCCGCCGCGCCCGGAAGCGGAGCACGCGCGCCACCGTTGCGCAGGAGCCCTCCGGGGCAGGCGCATGGTTCCGGACGCCAGGGGGCGTGGCTTCGTCTCGCAACCGACAACGCGCGCGACCCTACTTGAGGCGGCGGGAATGAAACAAGTGACCGCCAAAATAGGATATGGGGTTGACTTGACGTCGCTGGTAGATAGGGTTGCTGCCACCATGCCAGGTCATGTGCCTCCCGAGGTCCGCAAACGATTGGCCGAACCCCTTCGGAACACCCTCCGCACCGTGAGGCAGTTGGTGGAGCTCTCCCAGGCGGACATGGCCCAGCGCATCGGCATGCCCGAGCACGCCTACGGCCGTTTCGAGCGCGAGAGCTCGAGCATCGTGCCGAGCGCCTCGACGCTGCGGCGCATGTACCGGGTGCTGGAGAGCTCGGTGGATGAGCTGCTCGGCCCCGAGTGTGGGGAGGAGCGGCAACCGGTGGCGAAGCCGTCCTCCGGTGGGAGCCGTTCCCGGCAGCCCGCGTCCCGGCGTTCGCGCTCCCACTCGCGCACGGGGCGGGCCCGGCGTCTGGCGCTCCGGGTGGACGTGGAGTGAGAGGGGCCTCATGAGCCAGCAGCTCCCGGCACGGCGTTTCCTCTACTGTCTCCTCCAGGGAGCAGCCTTCTCTCCATCGCTCGCCCAGGAGCGCACGGGGCTGTTGCTGGTGGACGCGAACGAGCCCGGCGAGGTGGCTCCCTCGGGACGCTACGCGGGGAAGGCCCTGCCGTACGGGAGCGCCATGCTGGTGCTGCTCGACGAGGACCTGGAGCCGGGCGCCTCCGCCCTGGAGCCCCTGCGCGCGTTGAAGGCCCGGCTGCCGGAGCTGCGGAGCCTGGGGGCCTCGGAGGTCTCGCTCTACCTGGTCGTCGCCTACGAGCGGCGGTGCGACTTCGTGCTCGCCCCCGAGGAGCTGGCGGAGCTCGCCGTGCTCGGACTGCCGCTGGCGGTCTCCTGCCACCCCGCGGCGACTTGAGGCCGGCACCACGACGGTGGTGTCCCGGGCTCATGTACAACACGGACGTCACGTCGAGGTGTCAGCGGGCGCGCGTGGGATGGCTCCGGCGAGACGTGGCCGGGACGTCCTCCCCCGTCACCGCCCGGGCAAGCCGCTCCGCGTCCGCGGTGGTGATGCCGAGCGAGGCGAAGACGCCGCTGACGAAGAGGCTGGCCACGCCCTGGGCCAGGGCTCGTCCACGCAGTTGCTGCACCAGCGGATGGGAGCCGGGAATGGCCGCGCCCGAGCGCACCAGGGCGGCCAGCTCCGGCCAGAACGTCTCCAGGGAGCCCTTGAGGGCCTCGGGGGCATCGACGTCATGCTCCGTCGACGTGTAGTCGGTGTACGCGGGGTCCGTCGCGATGCGGTAGAGGGCCGGGTTCTCCGCCGCCCAGCGGATGTAGGCCACGCCCGAGAGCCGGAACGCCTCCAGCGGGTCGGTGCTCCCCCGTGCCGCCGCGACGAGCGCCTCGCTCATCTGCCGGTTGCCCTCCTCGGCGAGCGCGCGCAACAGGGCCTGGCGGTCCGCGAAGTGCTTGTAGGGAGCGGCGGAGGACACGCCGACGCGGCGGCCCACCTCGGCCACGGTGAGCGCGTCCACGCCTTCCTCTCGGATGAGCTCGATGCTCGCCTCCAGCAGGGCGCGCTTGAGGTCCCCATGGTGGTAGGGGCGCGTGGGCGTCTTTCGGGTCATACGGTCACCGGATTGGACTGGAAACGAAGTCCGTTGCAAAGTAAGTAAGACTCACTTACTTTCTGTCCAGTCGCGGGTCCACCTTTTCGAGGAGCAGCCGATGGGCAGCCAGAACGCCGTGAGTCCCCTGTTGCGGTCCCTGTCCCGGCCCCACGGCTTCGAGCCGCTGCGGGTCGAGGGCCGGCTTCCGGAGTCGCTCCGGGGCACGCTCTTCCGGGCCGGGCCGGGCCTCTTCGAGCGCTTCGGCGCGAGCCTCTCGCACGCGTTCGAGGCGGATGGAGCGGTCACCGCGGTGCGCTTCGATGGCCGTGGCGCGCAGGGGGCGTGCCGCATCGTCGAGAGCGCCGGCTATCGCGCGGAGGAGGCGGCGGGGCGGTTCCTCTTCAACTCGGCGGCCTCGTGGCTGGATCGCATGCGCGCCGCGCGCAGCGGCACGGCGAAGACGACGGGGAACACCTCGACCTTCGTGTGGCAGGACCGGCTCTTCGCGCTGATGGAGGGCGGACTGTTGCAGGAGATGAACCCGGACACGCTGGACACGCTCGAGGCCACGAACCTGGGCGTGGTGACGGGAGCCTTCTCCGCGCACCCGCACCGGGTGGCCTCGCTGCGGACGACCTTCAACTTCGGCGTGCGCTACGGCCCGAAGATGCTCATCGACCTCTACGCGCTGCCGGATGAGGGAACTCCCTCGAAGCTCGGCACGGTGGAGGCGCCCTGGCAGGGCATGGTGCACGACTTCATGGCGACCGACCGTCACCTCATCCTCTTCCTGGGGCCGGTGAAGCTCAACCTCCTGCGCGCGATGCTGGGCCTCGCGGACTTCACGAAGCTCTTCCAGTGGAAGCCCGAGCTCGGAGCACGGCTCATCGTCGTCCCGCTGAACGACCTCCAGGCGCCACGGACCTTCGAGCTCGATGCCTTCTGGACCTGGCATTTCGCGAATGCCTTCGAGGACGAGGGCGGTCCGTGCGTCGACCTGTGCCGCTACCCGGAGTTCACGCTCGATGACATCGGCGAGCTGGAGGACAAGGGGCCGCCTCCGCTGCTGACGCGCCTGCACCTGGACCTGAAGACGGGGAAGGCGCGTGAGACGAAGCTCTTCGACGTCCCCTGCGAGTTCCCGCAGCTGCACCCGCGGGTGCACGGGGGGCGTTATGGCACCCTGTTCGCGCAGACCGAGCGCCGGAGCGGGGGCCAGAAGTACCCGGGGATCACGCGCATCGCGCTCGACGGCGGGAAGGGCGCGGAGTGGGCCGTGCCGGACGGACATGTGCCGAGCGAGCCCGTGCTCGTGCCGCGCGGCGAGGCGGAGGATGATGTCTTCGTGCTCGATCTCGTCTACGACACGAAGAGCGACCACTCCTACGTCGCCGTCCTGGACGGACAGCACCTGGAGGACGGTCCGGTGGCGACCGTGCACTTCGACCACCCCATCCCTGTCACGTTCCACGGTGGCTTCGCCGCCGCGAGCTGAGAATGCTTTGGATGCAAACAAAGCATCGAGTCCTGCTCGTTCTCGTTATTCATGAATAACTGGTAGAGCACAGAAACCTGCCCTGCAGGTCGGCTGGTCGCTGTGCGGACCCGGCACGAGATTCCTTTACGAACTGGACGGACAACCCGACCACCAGTTCACGTCCCTCGCCCAAAGGAAACACTCGTGAAGACTCAACTCAGCCGCGCGTGCTTGTTTCTCCTCGGAATCACCCTTTCTGCCGGGTGCGGCCCTGCCCCGGAAGACATGAAGCCCGAGTCGTCTGAAACCACCGATCCAGGCGCGTCCGAAATCGCGAGCCCCGGAACGGTGCATGCGCAGACCCTCGTAGGGGACCTGGGCACTCGGATCGGCTCCCCCGTCGCGACCTATGCCTATATCAGCTCGGCCTCCAATCAGTGGTCGGTCAGTTGTAACGGTGGGTCGTCGCGCGACATCGCCTGGGTGTGGACGGTGCCTGAGACGGGCTCCTACAGCTTCAGCACCGGCGGCTCGAACTTCGATACCGTCCTCCAGATCCGCCACTTCAGCAGCACTTCGTCGGTCATGGGCTGCAACGACGATTACGGAAGTGGCCTCCAGTCGAAGATCACCCTCTCGGGCCTCGTCAAGGGCGTGAAGTTGTTGATCATCATCGAGGGCTACGCTGCCGAGTACGGCAATTACGCCCGTTTGAATATCGTCAAGAACTAAGCCCTGGACATGGTTTCTGTCCATGTTGGAGTAGGTGCTGGCGGAAGCGAGCCTACCCACTCGGCGCCACCCCCAGCGGCATCATGAAGGGGGTGGACAGTAGCTATGCCCGAGGGCTTCGGCGTGAAGAGCCGCAGAAGGTGCCGGAGGATTGGTAGGGCCTCTGGAGGACACCTTGCCGGAGGTGGTGCGTCCCTGGCCCGCCGCATGCTTGAGCGCGGCTGGCCATGTCTGGACCGCATGACCTCTTCGCCCGCTACACCTTCGGCCACCCCGAGCGGGCTGCCGCTGAACTGCGCGCCGTGCTGCCCGCGCATGTCGTCTCGGAGGTGACTGGACGTCCCTGCGGCGAGATCCTGTCAGCGTGGTGGACCCCGAATTGCGAGAGACCGAGAGCGACCTGCTCTTCACGGCTCGACTGCGCACGGGTTAGCTGCTGCTGTTGTACGTGTTGCTGGCCCGGAAGCTGCCGGACTGGGTGGCACTCTTCGCGCAGGTGCAGGCGGCCCCCGAGGGCGCCGAGCAGCTGGTGGTGGTCATCCGTTACCTGCTGTGGGTGGGGAAGGATGCGGCTGTCCACGCAGCGGCGAGGCAGGTGTTACATTCGGTGCTGGATGAGCAGCGCACGGAGGAGTTGATGGGAACCTGGGCCGAGGACATGATCGAGCGGGGAGTCCAGAAGGGTCTGGTCAGGGGTCGACAGGAGGGCCGGGAGCAGGGTTTGCAGCACGGATTGAGCGTAGGCATCCTGCGGATCCTCACCGCGCGTGGCGTGCCCGTCGATGATGCGGTTCGCCAGCGCATCCTCACCTGCACGGACATGGCCACCCTGGACCGCTGGTTCGACCGGGCCCTGAACGCCACCACCCTCTCCGACGTGCTGGACGAGCGCGCTCAGTAGACGCGCCCGTCCGATCGCCGTCAGTAGTGAATCCGCGCGCTGATGGCGCGGTGGCCGGAGTAGTTCAGGTCCTCCCGGTCCGAGCCGGTGAACTGCAAGTCGGCGGCATCTCCATCGTTGTAGGGGATCGTCTTGCCTTGCGATGAGGTCGCCGCCGCGTTGAAGAAGAGGTAGTCGATGCGGCCTCCCGCTCCACCCGTCCAGTTGTCCTCGAGGCAGCCACGGCCTCCCGCGCAAGCCTCGTAGACCGGGTCGTTCCACTTGTAGTCGGTGGTGCTGGGAACCTGGGAGTTCGCCTGCTTGTACCAGTCCTTGTAGCCGCCGTTGGCGTAGTCACCCTCGTTGGAGTCGACGCCCCAGATGAGCAGGTTGGCGCCGCTGATCTCCCGCATCTTCGTGTCCGTGAGCTGGATGTTCTTCTCGGCGCACCCGCTGTCCGAACTCGGGCCCTCCTGCGCCGTGGGCCAGTGGGACGAGCCCAGGACGACCTTCTTGTTGGTAATGAGGTCCGTGAAGGCCATCCGCACGCTGATGGTGCGCGCCTGGTGGTTGGGCACGCACGCGCCGTTCGCGCCCTTGTACACCTGCCACGTCGCCTTGGTCCCCGCGATGGGTTGCAGCCGGCCCGTGCGATAGATGATCGCGTTCGTCTGGTAGTCCTTCGCCGGGCCGCAGGGGCTGTTCATCGCCTCCGGGTTCGACTCGGCGATGACGTAGTCATACAGGCCGGGCAGGTTGTCCTGCATGTACTTCGCGAGCTCGGCGGCCTGCGCGGCGCCGCTCATCTGGTGGACGATGAAGACATCCGGCGAGTACGCCTGGGTCTTCATGTAATAGATGAGGTCCTGCCAGTCTCCCGCGCACTGCTCGCTGGCGGTCGGCAGGTTCTCGTAGTTCACGTTGTAGACCACCAGGAAGCCCGCGTTGGTGTTCACCGCCACCGCCTGCGAGAGCGTGCCCGGTGCGCCCGGCTCCGATGCTTCCCTCACTTCGTCGCTCCCGCATCCGAACAGGGCGAGGGAGGCCATCAGCGACATCGCGACTCTGGAGTTCATGGGACCTTCGAGGCTGTGGACCCGAGGAATTCGGGCTCTACCCTGAAAGAGGGTCCGGTCCGGCCGCCATCCCAGGAATCGCATGGGGGCCCTGGAGTAGGCTTCCCTCCATGTCAGACATGTCTTCGAGACGAGCCGAGGCCGCGAGCGTCTGGAAGAAGAGGTTGCGCGGCTCCGGTTGGATGTTGTGCTCGGGGCCGATGCGCTCCCAGGTGCGGCCCGCTTCGCGCGTGGCATAGAGGAAGCCGCCTCGTCGAGGAAGATGACGGGCGCGTTGACGCCGCATCGAGCGGGGCTGAATCCACCGAGGGCGAGGGCCCCATGCCGCCGGGCGAGCCCTCACCCTCCGAGCGTTGCTACTTCTTGCCCTCGGGAGGCGTCTGGGCACCGCCACTGGCGCCCTCGGGAGGCATCCCGCCCCAGCCGGCCTCGACCATCGTCTTCCACTTCCACTGGCCGTCCCGCTTCACGAGCAGCGAGGTGTTGCGGCCGGTGACCTTCTGCTTGCCCTGGGTCATCGTGAAGTCGTCGACGACACTCACCAGCGAGTCCGAGAGGACGGTGATGGTGGGCTTGTGGGTCACCTTCAGGTCCTTGGGCATGCCCTCGAACATGGGCTTCATCATCGCGGCATACGCCTCGCGGGTGTACTCCCCGGACTCGGGCACGCCCTTCAGATCATCGGTCACCATGTAGATGGGGAAGTCGTACGTCGCGAGCGACGCCTCGAAGTCGCCCTTCTTCTCGAGCTCCTCCTGCTGCTTGAAGAACTCCTGGACCTCCTTCTTCGTCTGCTTCTCGTTGGTGGGCTTGCGAGCCCCCGGGCCCATCGCCTTCATGTCCATCCCGGGCGCCTGCTCGGACGCGGCGGCGGGCTTCTGCTCCGCGGGCTTCTTCGCCTTGTCCTGAGCCCATGCAGCGGAACCAGAGATCGCGACGGCCGTGATGCACACCAGAATCGTACGCTTCATGAATGCCCCCTTCGTGTGGTGGGCGGCGGTGACTACTGGACCGTGCATGAAGCCGTCAACACCGCGGTGTGGAGGCCGTGCGAGGAGATGACAATCAGAGGAGCTTCATGGACTGCGCCGCGAAGCTCTCGCTCCCCGTTTGGGAGAGATGATCCTTGAGCGCCTTGCGGGCTTCCGCCTCGCTGGTGAACGCCGAGTCGGGGCCGAGCGTCTTGTCCGGCCGGACGGCCTGGAGATCTCCCAGCTTGTCCCCCACGAGCGGATGGAAGACCACGGGGCGATCGGGCGCGAGGGTCTGGAGCTCCTGGCGATAGAGCACGCTCTTCGGATCATGCGTCCGCATGAGGGCGTGTGCCGGCCCCCGCGGGTTCTGCCTCACGAACTCCTCGGAGAGGTGGTTCCACATCGGCGTGACGGCCTTGGGGTCCTTGTAGATCTCCAGCCCCGAGAGCGCCCGGCCCGCCGGGGTGCTCTCCAGCGTGGAGTAGCCCTTGAGCTGGGCGTGCTTGCTCACGTCATAGCCGCCGGACCAGAGCGCCAGCGGTCCCTGACCCTGCTCGATGCGCAGGTGCGGCCCCAGCTCGTGAGCGACCTTCTCGTAGTGCGGGTTGGAGGTGTCCGGCCGGGGCTTGTCCAGGCTCGAGGGCGTGAGCCGGTTCGCCTTCACGTCGGCGCGGATCTGCTCCTGGCGGTTCACGCCGTGGAGGATGTCGCTCCAGACCTCGGCGGTCTTCGCCTCGCTCATGCCGAGCGCGGTGAAGGCCTTCTGGAACTGGGGCGCGTCGGGGTGCGAGAGGGGCGCCTTCAGGTCGAGCACCTGGGCGGCGGTGGTGCTGTGCTTTCCCGACGCGAGGGCCGGACCCATGGCCTGCTCCACGGGGACCCGCTGCTCCGCCAGGGTTCCCGCCAGCTCCGGACGACGGGAGGACGCCGGGTTCCGGACCTGGCCGTCGAAGCCATCGGTGCTCCACGGGGCCCGCTGGTTCTGGAGCCCACCCCGCGGGCTCTTGATGGGGCTGGGGCTCGCCGGAGCAGTGCCCGGAGTGGAGCCAGGCCGGAGGCTCGTCGGCTGGGGGATGTTCAATCGGGGCGGCCGGAAGCGGATGGTCATGGGAGCACCAGGGTTCGGAGTCGTGTCGGCGGGGTACGCGGAAGCGGCCTACTGCTGGGAGTCGGCGCCCGCGAGCCCGATGCGGGGCGCGAGGGTCTGCGCCAGCTGGGGAGCGACCTCGGTGGCGACCTTCTTCAGCGTCCCGGCCGCCGAGCCCTCGCCCACGAGCGACTTCACGGTGTCGAGGGCCTGGGTCGCGACGCTGACCGCGTTGGCCACCGAGTTGAGGAGGTTCCCCAGGTCCGACTGCTGGGGAGCGGACTGGGGCAGGGTGCCCAGCTGCTGAGGAACGGGCTGGCTCAGGGCGCCCAGCTGCGGGGGCAGGCCACTGGCGAGGGACGGGTCCATCACCGGGCCCGCTCCCATGGCGTACGGGTCGATCGCCGGGCCAGCGCCCATCGCGTACGGATCCATCGCCGGGCCAGCGCCCATGGCGTACGGGTCCATCGGCTGACCACCGGCGGCGTACGGGTTCTGGCCACCGAGCAGCGTGGACGGGTCCATCAAGCCCAGGGCGCTGGCCGGGATGGTGGCCGCCTGGAGGCCCGCGCCGACGAGCCCGGCCGCACCGTTCGCCACGCCTCCGACGACGTCACCCACGGCCGACAGACCATTGCCGAGACCGTTGCCGATGCCGCCGAGCTTGTTGCCGAGGCTGCCGAACGCATTGTCCAGGCCGCCGAAGCCGTTCGGCTTGAGCTTGTCCAGCGCGCTCGAGGGCTTGAACCCGTCGAGCTTGAAGTCCGGCACCTTGCTGTCCGGGAGCTTGCCGTTGATGTCCGGGCGGGGCGAGAACGTGGGCCTGGTATCGGGCTTGAGGTCCGGCTTCTTGCCCGGGAGGTTGCCGTTGATGTCCGGGCGGGGCGAGAACGTGGGCTTGCTGCTGGGGGCCTTGAAGTCGGGGGTCGAGATCTTCGGGAAGCTCTTGCCGATACGCATGGGGTGTCTCCAGGAAGGTTGGGGGCTTGTTGCCGCGAGAGGGTTACGCCTTGACGAGAAGGCGTTATTGCAGCGCCCGTGCCAGGGCGGCTGGGCCCGGAGACGAACGGGATTCCGCGGGTTTACGCGGAGGGGGCCTCGCGGGAAGGCCTCGGTGATGACTGCCGACACCGGCACCCCCTGGAGAGCGCAGTCACCATTGATGACTGTTGTCACCAGTCACGGGAGGCTCGGAGCGATGACGAGCGAGTTCTATGAGCGCAACGCGGAGGAGTACTTTCGCACCACGGTCGGCATCGACATGTCCGAGCCGCGCGAGCGCTTCACGAAGCTGTTGAGCCCCGGGGCGCGGGTGCTCGACGCGGGTTGCGGCTCCGGACGCGATGCACGCGCCTTCCACGCGCTGGGCTTCCAGGTGACGGCCTTCGACGCGTCCCCACGGCTGGCGGCTCTGGCGCGGGAGTACACCGGGCTGCCCGTGGAGGTGAGGACCTTCCAGGAGGTGGCCTGGCGCGAGGCGTTCGAGGGCATCTGGGCTTCGGCGTGCCTCCTTCATGTGGCTCGGGCGGAGCTGCCGCCGGTCATGCGGCGGCTGAGGGATGCGCTGGTGCCGGGTGGTGTCTGGCACCTGTCCTTCAAGTACGGCGCGGGCGAGCGTGAGGTGGAGGGGCGGCGATTCACCGATCTCGATGAACGGGCCGCGGAGACGCTCGTGGCCGAGGCCGGCGGCCTGGAGGTGGTCTGGATGGGGGTGGAGCCCAGCCGCAAACCCCAGGTGCCGGACGAACGCTGGCTGGTCGTGCTCCTCCGGCGGCGGCCGGCCCGAGCCGCCATACCGTGAGCTCCAGGGCCGAGGCCGTCCCGCTCGCGGTGGCTCCATCCGTCAGCGTGTTTCCGGATGGCCTTTCAGCGAGCCGCGTCATTCGTTCCCTCGGAGGGAACGAACTGAACGTCATCGCGGGTGCGCTGATGGTGGAACCTCACGCCCAATCGGAGCTGGCTCCGTGAGAATGAGCCTACCTCCGCTTTCACTCAATGTCCTTGTTGAACATGCAAAGCTCGATTAGC
The DNA here is from genome assembly GCF_000733295.1 of Archangium violaceum Cb vi76. Taxonomy (GTDB): domain Bacteria; phylum Myxococcota; class Myxococcia; order Myxococcales; family Myxococcaceae; genus Archangium; species Archangium violaceum. The sequence goes on from NZ_JPMI01000133.1 coordinate 25,898, forward strand.
CTGTTTTAAGTGTAACCCAGGTGAAAGGAAGCATGCGCATGAAGACGAAGAGCCGGGCAGTGAGTTCATGGGTGGTCGCCCTCGGGCTGGTGGGGAGCGGGGGGGCGCTGGCGGCGGCCCCGGAGTCCGCGCGGGTGGCCGGTGAGGAGCAGGTCCGCGCGGTGGGCGGCGAACTCTGGGTGGAGCCGGACCTGCTGGAGATCAAGTTCCACGAGAACCAGTACATCCGCCTGCGCAACGGCCTGCCGACGGACCTCGGGGGCCGGGGGCTGCGCCACGCACAGGCGCACGAGATGCTGAGGCAGGTGGCGGGCGGGAAGTGGTCTCGCTCGCACGAGGTGGCCGAGGAGGCGCTGGAGGAGCTGCGCTCCGAGGGCGAGCTGCGCACCCGCGAGGCGCTGCCGGACCTGAACCTGTACTACCAGCTGCGGCTGCCCCCGGGGATGGATGTGGACCGCATCGCCGAGTCCTTCCGGAAGCTCCCGGAGGTGGAGGCCGTCTACCGCGTGCCCCGCCCGGCGCCGTCCCCCGTGGCGCCTGACTACTACTCGGTGAGCTCCGGCTCCTACCAGAAGTACCAGGACGCGGCGCCCACGGGCGTGGACGGGCGCTATGCCGGCACCCTCGCGGGGGCGCGCGGCACCGGGGTGAAGATCTGCGACGTCGAGTACAGCTACAACGCCTCGCACGTGGACCTGGGCGTGGTGACGCTGGTGGGCAGCGCCCCGGTGGATCCCTTCAACAACAACAACCACGGCACCGCGGTGCTCGGCGTCTACGGCGCGACGGCCAACAGCGAGGGCGTGACGGGCATCGCCTACGCCGCGCAGAAGCTGTTCGCGGCGGCCAACACCGCGTCCGGCTACAACGTGGGCGCGGCCGTCACCACCTGCGCGGCCAACATCTCCGCCGGCGACATCATCGTCATCGAGCAGCAGATGAGCGGCCCCATCAGCGGCAAGTACGTGCCGGTGGAGTGGTACAAGCCGTGGTACGACGCCATCCGCACGGCGGTGGCCGCCAACAAGATCGTCGTCGAGGCGGCGGGCAACGGCAGCCAGAACCTGGACGATCCCATGTTCAGCACGGGCAACAACGGGCACTACCCCTTCCTGGCGCAGAACGACTCGGGCGCCATCATCGTGGGGGCTGGCAAGTCGCCCGCCTACGGCACCGCGGCCCGTTCCGCCCATGACTTCTCCACCTACGGCTCGACGGTGGACATGCAGGGCTGGGGCGATGGCGTGGTGACGACCGGCTACGGCACCCTCTACAGCGCCGAGGGCGTCAACCGTTACTTCGCCAGCGGGTTCAACGGCACCTCGAGCGCCACGCCCGTCGTCGCCGGCTCGGTGGCCAGCCTCCAGGGCCGTTACAAGACCCTGTACGGCACCTACATGACGCCGGCCTCGGTCAAGACCCGCCTGCGCACCTACGGCACCGCGCAGACGGGCACCAAGAACATCGGCCCCCTGCCGGACCTCCGGCGGGCGCTCACCGGCCTGTAGGCTGGAGCAGGGCCATCGCGCCTGGGGGGCTGCCCGTGTGGGGCGGCCCCCCTTTGCATTTCCCTGGAGGAAAGACAGGCATGTACGAAGCAACGAGCCGGCCGTGGCGTGGGTGGGGAGTGTGGCTGATGTTGGCCGTGGGGTGCACGGCGCCAGGCCGGGTGCCGGCGGATGCGGGAGCCGAGCCACGCCCGGCGCCGGTGGTGGAGGCTCCGCGCGCCGAGCCGGACACACTGGAGATCAAATTCCGCGAGGGCCAGCCCATCCGGCTGCGCAATGGCGTGCCCACGGACGTCGAGGGCCAGGGGCTGCTCACCCACGCACAAGCGCGGGAGTTGCTGCGGCAGGTGGCGGGAGGGCAGTGGACACGCTCGCAGGAGGTGTCCGAGGAGACGCTGGACGCGATGCGGGCCGAGGGCCAGCAGAACACCGGCCAGCCCCTGCCGGACCTGAACCTGTACTTCCGGCTGCGGCTGCCACCGGGACTGGACACGGAGCGCATCGCCACGGCCTTCCGGCAACTTCCGGAGGTGGAGAGCGTCCAGACAGTCCCCCGCCCGGCGCCTCCGCCGGGCAGGTGAACCGCCACGCGCTGGATGAAAGACTCCCCGAAGGAGTTCCAGGGATGAGCGGCGTCCGTGCTGAGTTCGAGGCGTGGCGGCAACGCAGGTTGGCCGAGCTGACGGAGGAGCGGAACAGGCTCACCGGCCAGGGCCAGCACCTCGATGCGAGGGAACGCTGCCAGAGCGACCTCTCGCTCTCCAATGACGGCGATGGCTTCTCGTTCTTGAACCAGACGCTCGATCGCAAGCGCCTGGAGGAGTTCGTCAAAGCCTGATGCGACGGGCAACGTGGACGGTCCGCTCGCTCACCCGGAGTGGGCGGAGCGGACGCGCGGCCCGCTCCGCCAGGAGTCCACTCAGCGCGTGAAGCGCTCCACCGCGCGGGGGCTGCTGCTGCTACCTCCCACGAGCAGCACTTCTCCCGTGTGGAGCAGCGTGGCCGAGGGCTCGGCGCGGCCCACGGTTATGCTCGGGGTGGTGTTCCACGTGTTCGTCGAGGGGTCATACAGCGCCGCCTGGCCGCCGTCGTTCGTCACCAGGACCTCTCCCGAGTAGAGCAGCGTCGCGGAGAAGAAGAGGGTGTCGGTGAAGGGCAGGGGCGGCCCCAGGGACCACTGATTGGCGTACGGGTCGTACAGCTCCACAGCCAGTAGAAGATCGGTCGGGTGCGCAGAACCTGCTCCAGGCACTCCAGAACGAGCTGGCGATCTGCGTGCGGTATTCCGGGTTGGGCCATGTCTCGCGGTTCCCATCGAAGAGAGGAAACCGCGCACTCACCGGGTCGGAGTGGAGGCGGACATGGAACTGCCTCCTCTAACCCCTTCGCGGGCTTGCGCCTCATGAGGGGCTGGGGCAGGGCGTTCCTTGTAGTAATGGGGGGGAGCCGGATACCTTGCCGCGTGTCCTGCCCGGAGGAGAGCGACGTATGCCCCCTGAGAACAGAGCCATCACGCGCATCCAGGTCGAAGGTTACAGGTCTCTCCAGAATGTCGAGCTGAAGCCTGGTCGTGTGACGGTGCTCATCGGTGCCAACGGGGCGGGCAAGTCGAACCTGCTCTCCTTCCTGCGGATGGTTGCACTGATGCGGACGCAGTCACTCCGCCGGTATGTCGGTGAGGCTGGTGGTGCTTCCGCGCTCCTGCACTACGGTCCCAAGGTGACGAAAGAGCTGAACATCCGGCTGGAGTTCGAGCAGAAGACGGGCGCGAATGCCTATGGCGCACGCCTGGGGTATGGGGCTGGCGACACGCTGCTATACCTGGACGAGACCGTGGAGTATCGAGCTGCCGGCAGCGCCGTGTTCAAGGTCACGTCGCTGGGAGCGGGGCACAAGGAGTCCATGCTGGAAGAAGCGGCGGGCGAGCAGGGCAACCCGACTGCGAAGGTCGTGAGGTGGTGGCTGTCAAAGACGAACTTCTTTCATTTCCATGACACTTCCTTCGCCGCTCCGCTGCGCCAGAATTCCCGCCAGGAAGACGTGCGCTTCCTACGCTCCGACGGAAGCAACTTGGCCGCCTACCTGCGGTCCCTCGCGATAAGTGAAGAACCCGCCAGGCAGGCGGCATGGCGTCGCATCAGCCAGCTCGTCAGGCGTGTGGCCCCCTTCATCAAGAGCCTCCAGCCGACCCTGGTCGATCCGGCGCATCCGGAGACCTCGAGCGTGCGGCTGGACTGGGTGGATGAGCGGGACCAGCTCTTTGGCCCGCACCATCTCTCTGACGGAACGCTGCGCTGCATCGCGCTGTTCACCGCGCTCGGTCAGCCCGTGGAGTCACTCCCCGCGTTCCTCAGTATCGATGAGCCAGAGCTCGGACTTCATCCCGCCGCGCTCGACATCCTCGCCAGTCTTGTCCGCTCCACCAGCACCCACGCGCAGATTCTGCTAGCGACCCAGTCGCCCGCGCTGCTCGACCTGTTCGAGCCTCAGGATGTGGTCGTCACGGAGCGAGCCCAGGGGGCCACCACCTTCCGGCGACTCGACCCCGACCAGCTCGCGGGCTGGCTCGAGGACTACAGCATGTCCGAACTCTACGACAAGAACGTCCTCGGGGGGCGCCCATGAAGCGCCTCATCGTCGTGGTGGAAGGGTCGACCGAGGAAGGGTTCGTGAAGAGGGTCCTCGGCCCGCACCTGCAGGCGCGCTCCATCTTCACATACACACTCATCGTGACGACCCTCCGTGACGAGCTCACTGGCGCCAAGCTCAACAAGGGCGGGGGGGCTTGGCGGAACTGGTTCAAGGACCTGAGGCGTGTCATGGGCGAGAACCCTGGCCCCGACGTGGCATTCACCACGCTGATAGACCTCTATGGGCTACCCAATGACTTTCCCCAGCTCGAAGCGCTCTCCAAGATCGTTGATACTCATCAGCGAGCGTCCGAACTGGAGGCGGTGATGTCCAAGCAGTTCGGTGACTATCGCTTTATTCCCTATGTTCAACGGCACGAGTTCGAGGCGTTGGTGCTGGCCGGCCTTGGCGCGTTGGCCGGGCTTCTGGATGCAGAGGAGGATTTGCAGGGGCTTGAGCAGCTTCGCTCCGACATCGCGGGTCATCCACCTGAAGACGTGAATGATGGCCCTGATACCGCACCCTCCAAGCGGCTCCTGACCAGGATTCCGAGCTACAGGAAGACGCTGCATGGACCGCTTGTAGTCGAATCGACTGGGCTTGCGAGCCTCCGGGCAGCGTGTCCCCGCTTCGATGCCTGGGTGGCGAAGCTTGAGGGACTTTGAGGGACTGTCCACCGGTGAGCCTGCCCCGGTTTTGTGGACACACCTCATAATAAGTCGGCTACACGGGAGGTAGTGTTCATGGAGCGAAGGAAGAGGCGGAGTTTCACCCCGGAGTTCAGGGCCGATGCGGTCCGGCTGGTGCGTGAGGGCGGCAAGAGGGGCTGAGCGGGGCCGTTGTGCGGGTTCTCACCGCGCGCGGCGTGCACGTCGATGAGGCGGCCCGACAGCGCATCCTTACCTGCACGGACATGGTCACCCTGGAATGCGGGTTCGATCGCGCCCTGAATGCCACCACCCTCTCCGACGTGCTGGACGACCGAGCCCAGTAGGGTGGACCATCGGCGAGCCCTTCGAACATCACTGCGCTCGGTGGGGGCTGCCGGTTCATCACTCTCCGGAATCCTGAGTTGGGTCATGGTGGAAGCAGAGAATACCGGGCCAGGGCCGCCGCCAGGTCCTTGGGCGTGTAGGGCTTCAGCAGGACCACGGCGTCCGACAGGCCCGATTCCGCGGATCCCGCGTCATCGCCACTGGCGAAGATCACCTTCAGGTGTGGCCAGCGGGCGACCGCCTCGCGCGCGAGCTCCGCGCCCGAGCGCCCCGGCAACCCCACGTCGGTCAGGAGCACGTCCGCCTGGCATGTGGAAAGCGCGGCGAGCGCGCTCTCGGCGTCCTGGGCCTCCACCACCGCGTGACCCTGCTCCACCAGGTGCTCGGCCGTGTTCGCACGGATGAGCTCGTCGTCCTCGACCAGCACGATCGTGAGGCGGCGTGGCACGTCCTCCGCCACCGGGAGCGGGGCCGGGAGCGGGGCGGAAGCCTCGGTCCGCTGCTGCTTGACCAGCCGATGCTGTGCCTCGTTGCCCAGCACGTGCCGCACCTTCCGGGCCAGGGCCTCGCGCGTGTAGGGCTTGGAGAGCAGCTCCACGCCCGGGTCCAGCCGCCCGTGGTGGACGATGGCGTTCTCCGTGTAGCCCGAAGTGAACAGCACCCCGAGGTGAGGGAGGCGCTCCTTGGCCTTGCGGGCAAGTTCCGGGCTGCGCAGCGGGCCGGGCATCACCACGTCCGTGAACAGGAGGTCGATGGGGATCCCGCTCTCGATGACGCTCAGGGCACTGGTCGCATCGCGGGCCTTGAGCACCCGGTAGCCGAGTTCGGAGAGCAGGCCGACCGCGGTCTCCCGTACGTCGTCGTCATCTTCGACCACCAGGATGGTCTCGGTCCCGCCACGCACCGGCGCCTTGCTGATGTCGGTGATGACGTCCTCGCTCTGGGCGGCGCGCGGCAGGTACAGCTTGATGGTCGTGCCCTCGCCGACCTCGCTGTAGATCTTGATATGGCCGCCGGACTGCTTGACCAGTCCATGCACCATCGACAGCCCCAGACCCGTCCCCTTTCCTTCCGGCTTGGTGCTGAAGAAGGGCTCGAACACGCGCTCCAGGATGTCCGCCGGGATACCCGCGCCGGTGTCGGTGACGGCGATCATCACGTATTGACCGGGCTTCACCTCCTCGTGCTGGCGTGCGTACTCGTCGTCCAACTGGGCGTTGCCCGCCTCGATCGTCAGCCGGCCCCCGTTCTGCATGGCGTCCCGGGCGTTGATCGCCAGGTTGAGGAGGGCGTTTTCAATCTGGTTCGGGTCGACCAGGGTGTTCCACAGCCCGCCGGAGATCACGGTCTCGATCTCGATGTCCTCGCCCAGCGCCCGCCGCAGCAGATCATCCATGTTCTTCAGCAGGCGGCCCAGGTTCACCACCTTGGGCTCCAGCGGCTGACGGCGGCCGAAGGCCAGGAGCTGCGAGGCCAGCTTCGAGCCTCGCGCCACCCCGGCCAGGGCGTTCTGCACGCGGGTCTCGGCCCGCGCGTTGCCGGCGATGTCCCTCGACAGCAGTTGCAGGTTTCCGCTGATCACCTGCAGGAGGTTGTTGAAATCGTGGGCGACGCCCCCCGTGAGCTTGCCGAGGGCCTCGATCTTCTGGGCCTGGCGGAGCGCCGCCTCCATCGACTGCCGTTCGGCCGTCTCCCGCCGCAGGCGCTCGAGCGCGTCCGCCAGCTCGTCCGTGCGCGCCGCGACCCGCTGCTCGAGCGTCTCGTTCAGGTGCTGCAGTTGCTCTTCGGCGCGCTTCTGGTGCGTGACGTCGTAGCCGTCGACGAAGATGCCGGACACCTCGCCGTCCGGCTCCATGATCGGCTGATAGACGAGGTGGACGAAACGCTCCTCCAGCGCACCACCGCGCGTGCGCTGGAGCACCACCGGCATGTTGCGGCCCACGAAGGCCTCGCCCTGGGTATAGACCCCGTCCAGCAGCTCGAAGAAGCCCTGGCCGGCGATCTCCGGCAGGGCCTCGCGCGCCGGAAGGCCGAGCAGGTCTCGATGGCCGACCAGCTGCCGGTAGGCGTCGTTGACGAGCTCGAATACGTGGTCCGGGCCGGACAGGATGCACATGAAGCTGGGCGCCTGTTGGAACAGCGTGCGGAAGCGGTCGCGCTCCTGGGTGCGCAGCTCGACCTCGGAGGTCAGTTGCTCATTGGCCTGGCGCAAGACCTCGGCCGCCTTCTGGCGCATTTCCACGGCCTCCGCCAGCGCCGCGGCCCGCTGGCGCGCGGCTTCGTGCGCCTCGGCGCTGGCCATGCTGGACGCCACCTGCCCCACCAGGAGCTTCAGGAACGGCACATAGCTCTCGTCCACCGGGCGGTAGGGGTTCAGCCCGACGATCATCGCGCCTCGCGGACGCTCCCCGCCCTGGCCGATCAGCGGAACCATCGCGGCGGTGGTCGGCGGCTTGTCCCAGGCGCCCGTCGGCAGGGCCTCGCGGCCGCGGAGGTCCACCGTCACGTGGGCCTCGCCGGCCCAGATGGAGCCCAGGTCCCAGATGTCTCCGCTCAGGGCCAGGGTCGCGGGCGCACAGCCGTGGCCGGGCTGTATCCCCGTCGCGCAGGCCAGATGCCCCTGGCCCTCCTCGTCGAACAGATAGGTCAGGCTGAAGGGCAGATCGTGCAGATTGCCGCCGAGCCCCTCCCGGACGGCATCGATCACCTCGGCCCGGCTCGAGGCCGGAGCGAGCCGGGACGCCAGTTCGCGGAGCGACGCCAGGCGGCGCTCGCTGATCACCCGGTCCGTCTCCTCCGAGACGGCGCAGAACACCCCTTCCACCTTGCCGCTGTCGCCGAGCAGCGGACTATAGGAGAACGTGTGATAGGTCTCCTCGGGATAGCCGTGGCGGTGCAGGAGCAGCAGCAGGGCCCGGTCCCAGGTCGCCTCTCCCCGCTCGTAGACGGTCTGCAGGCGGCCCCTGACGTCGTCCCAGATTTCAGCCCAGAGGATCCGGGTCGGCATCCCGAGCGACTTCGGGTGTTTGACCCCCAGCGTCGGCCGGTAGGCGTCGTTGTAGAAGAAGTGGATGTCGGGGCCCCAGCCCAGCCACATCTCGAACCGCGAGGTGAGCAGCAGCCGAAGGGCCACCTTCAGCGCGTTCGGCCAGCTCTCCGGCGCGCCCAGGGAAGTGGAGGCCCAGTCGTGAGCCCGCATCAGCCTGGCCATCTCGCCGTCGCCGACGAAGATGTCGCCGTAGGGTTCCTGCTGCTGATCCTTCGACGTCAAGGGATACGCTCTCCACATGTCAAGGGATGTGCTCTCCACTTAGCCACGGAGATGGGTTCCCACCACCCTGAAATGCAGATTGAACAAAGACATGCCGCCGTCTGGCGGGCTGCTAACAGAGGGGCGGACCCCTGCCGCCTCCCCCAACGTCTGGGGTTCGGTCCCAAGGTCTCGTCTCATCCATCGGGTAGAGGGCCGCCTGGGGGCGAAGGGCCGGACAGGCCGGGGTCCTCGCCGTCCCCCGCTCATCTCACGGTGCGACGACGTCCACCTGCTGGAACCACCTGGGCGCGGGAAAGACCGTGGACCGCAATGACAACTTCGCGGAAGGCAGGACCCTCCTGTTCCGCGCCTGCGTGGGCGAGTACGGAGCGCGGAAGATCATCGCGTGCGCGGATTTCAAGTCCGCCAACACCGCGAACTGAGGGGGGAGCGAGGCGCGGTGTGGGCCGCACCCTACCGCCAGTACGTGTCCGCATCTGTCTTCTCGGGGGGGGGGGGCTTGAGCCGCGTCAGACGTTGGTGACACCTTCCCGGCCGAATGTTCTCGGCCCGACACTGCTGGCTCCTCGTCTCATCCCTCGCCCTCCTTTTCTCCTGCGATGAGGCGCCTCCATCGCCCGCCACCCACTGGGTGGAGGCGGCCCGCGCCCAGGAGAGCCGCCTGGCGCCGCGCTCCGGTGAGGCGTCTCCCTCCGCCGCCATCGCGCAACTGCGTGCCGCTCCGGGGGAGGCGAGCCAGCTCGCTCTCGCCCAGGCGTACTTCCCGGAGATCCTCACCGGCACGCCGGTGGACCTGTCACACGTTCCTCCGGAAGCGCTGCTGCACGTGCGGATGCCGTCCCGCCTGAGCGGGGAGATGGTGCTCACCACCCGGGGCCTCACCTTCACGGTGCGGCAGACGGGGAGTGGAGACGCGGCGCTGCGCTCCTCGCGGGGCGCGGCCTTCTACGGAGATGGACACTTCTGGATGGCCCCGGGCGGCCTGGCCGCGGAGAGCGGCGAGTGGAAGACGCCGCGCGTGGAGGAGCTGCTCGTCCTGCCCGAGGGTGGGGGCGCGCACCGCACGCTCTACGAGCTGACGCTTCCGCCCGGGGTGACGGCCGCGCGTGACGTGGGCGACTACCTGGAGCTGGTGGATGGGCACGGGGTGCCGGTGCTGCGCCTGCACTACTCGGTGGCGCGGGATGCGGCGGGCTCGAGCCGGCAAGGCCGGGTGCGCCTGCGGGGCGCGGTGGCCGAGGCCTCGCCCGTTGCCGGTGCTCCGGTGCGCTACGCGGTGGGCGGGACGCTGTCCGTGGAGATGACGGTGGACCTGGAGGGCCTGGCCGGTCCGGTGGTGGTGGACCCCGGCTTCTCCTCCACGGGCAGCCTGTCGTCCTTCCGCTACAACGCGGGCATCTCGCTGCTGCCCTCGGGCAAGGTCCTGGCGGCCGGCGGTGGTTACGGTGGCCCCGGTGGCCCCTACGCTTCCTGCGAGGTTTACGATCCGGTGTCCGGCACCTGGAGCGGGACGGGCTCGATGGCCGCCGTCCGCTACAACCCCGTCACGCTCCTGCTGCCCACCGGCAAGGTGCTGGTGACGGGCGGCGACAGCACCGTCAGCAACTCGACCGCGGAGCTGTACGATCCCGTGACGGGGACGTGGAGCACCACGGGGGCCCTGCCCGGACCCCGCCGCATGCACTCGCTGACGCTGCTGCGCAACGGCAAGGTGCTGATGGCGGGTGGTTACAACAGCACCGCCAGCACCGGGCACAACGAGGCGTCGCTGTACGATCCGGCCACGGGAACCTGGACGCCCACCGCTTCCATGCCCTCGAACCAGTATGGCCACACGGCGACGCTGCTGCCCTCGGGCGAGGTGCTGGTGGTGGGTGGCTACGTGAACGACAGCGCTTCCTCCGGTCCGGTGATGCTCTACAACCCGGACACGGGGACCTGGCGGCAGCCGGGCAGGCTGCCCTACCTCCCGTCTCACACGGCGACGCTGTTGCCCTCGGGCAAGGTGCTGCTGGTGAGCGACCTGAGCTCGAGGGTGTACGACCCGGCCACGGGCCTGTCGTCGAGCACCTATCCGAGGATGGCGCGCTCCCTCCACACGGCGACGCTGTTGCCCTCGGGCAAGGTGCTGGTGGTGGGGGGCGTGGGTGGCAGTGCCACCGGCACGGCCTCGGAGCTGTATGACCCGGCCACCAACGGATGGACCCTGGCGTCTACGCTCCCGATAGGCTTCGCCAACCACGTGGCGGTGATGCTGCCCACGGGCAAGGTGCTGCTCACCGCGGGTGGCGGCAAGGAAAGCCTGCTGTATGACCCGGGCGAGTCCACCTGGGGCGCCTCGCCCTCTCCGGCGACGAAGCGGTTGGATGCGAAGGGGGTGCTGCTGCCCAATGGCAAGGTGCTGCTGCCGGGCGGTTACAGCGCGGGCGGCAGCCTGGTCTCTGCCGAACTGTATGATCCGGGCACCAACGCCTGGTCCGCGGCCGGCCCCATGTCGGTGTCCCGCTACGACAACTCGGTGACGGTGCTGCGCTCGGGAAAGGTCCTGGTGGTGGGCGGCTGGGACTCCACCACGGGCACGGGGACGAAGGTGGTGGAGGTGTTCGATCCCGTCACGGGGACGTGGAAGACCGTGGCGCCGACACTCCAGCCCCATGGGACCCATACGGCCACGCTGCTGCCCGACGGCAAGGTGCTCGTCGCGGGCGGCGTGACCAGCGGCATGGGCAACAGGTCCGAGCTGTACGACCCGGACACGGACACCTGGCGTTACACGACGGGGACCATGAGGGTGGGCCGGAGTGATCACGCGGCCATCCTGCTGCCCACGGGCAAGGTGCTCGTCGCGGGAGGACTGGGCCCGCTGACGTCGGCGGAACTGTACGACCCGGCCACGGAGACGTGGAGCGCCACCGGCTCGATGGTGACGGCCCGTTCGTCCCACCAGCTGGCGCTGCTGCTCAATGGCAAGGTGCTGACGGCGGGTGGCCCCGGGAGCGTCGTCACCGCCGAGTTGTATGACCCGGTGACGGGCACGTGGAGCGCCACCGGCTCGACGGCGAGCCCGCACTACCAGGGCTCGTTGGTGTTGCTGCCCTCGGGCCGGGTGTTGTTCGCGGGAGGCGGGGGGGGACTGACCGTCGCGGAGCTGTATGACCCGGCGCTGGGGACGTGGAGCAGCGTGGGCCCCATGCCCTTCAGCCGGCAGGGGGGCGCGACGGTGCTGCTGCCCAATGGCAAGGTGCTCTTCGCGGGTGGCAACTGGGCCACGCCCAGCGGCAGCAACCTGTTCGACGAATCGGGAACGAACGACGCCTGGCGCCCCGGCCTGCGCGTGGCCACCTCGGTGACCCCGCTGGCGACCGTGACCGCGACGGGGACGAGGCTGCGCGGCATCTCGGAGGGCATCAGTGTCACGGGCGGCACCCGGAGCACCCCCGCGAACTTCCCCGTGGTGAGCCTCATGCCCCTGGAGGGAAACACGCTCCTGCGGTTGCCCCTGAGCGGCTTCTCGGACACGTCGTTGACCACCACCTTGCCCGGGCTCCTCCCTGGCCATTACCAGCTCTTCGCCACGGTGAATGGCATCTCGGGGGGCGGGGCTGCTCCGGGTCTCCGACCACGCGGCGCCCGTGGCGCAACCGGGCTCGGTGGCGGCCCGGGAGGACACTCCGGTGGACATGACGCTGCTGGCGTCGGACGCGGAGGGCAGCACGCTGACGTACACGGTGGTGTCGGGCCCGTCGCACGGTACGCTGTCGGGCACGGGCGCCTCGCGCACGTACACGCCCGCGGCCAACTACCATGGCCCGGACTCCTTCATCTTCAAGGTGAACGACGGGAAGGAGGACTCCAACGAGGCCACTGTCACGATCACCGTGAGCGCCGTGGATGATGCCCCGGTGGCCCTGACGGGCTCGGTGACAACGGCCGAGGAGACGGCGGTGGCCGTGGTGTTGGAAGCCACGGAGGTGGACGGAGACACGCTGACGTACACGGTGGTGTCGGG
>NZ_JPMI01000134.1 GCF_000733295.1 Archangium violaceum Cb vi76
ATCACCTTCAAGGTGAACGACGGGACGGTGGAGTCCAACGTGGCCACCCTCTCCCTCACCGTGAACTCCGTGAATGATGCCCCGGTGGCTCTGGCGGACGCGGTGACGACGGTCGAGGAGACGGCGGTGTCCGTGACGTTGATGGCCACGGACGTGGAAGGCGACACGCTCACGTACATGGTGGTGTCGGGCCCGTCGCATGGCTCGCTGCGGGGTTCGGGAACCCTCCTCGCGTACGTGCCCTCGGCGAACTACTACGGCCCGGACTCCTTCACCTTCAAGGCCAACGATGGGACGCAGGACTCCACCGAGACCACGGTGGCGATCACCGTCACCCCGGTGAACGACGCGCCCGTGGCCCTGCTGGGCTCGGTGACGACGGCCGAGAACACCCCCGTGACCGTGACGCTGGGCTCCCTGGACGTGGACGGCGACACGCTCACGTACACGGTGGTGTCGGGACCGGCGCGCGGCACGCTGTCGGGCTCGGGCGCCCACCTCACGTACACGCCCGCGGCGGGCTACCACGGCCCGGACTTCTTCCTCTTCCAGGTGGGGGATGGGACGGTGGAGTCCACCGTGGCCGCCTTCACGCTCACCGTCACGCCGGTGAATGACATGCCCGTGGCCAGGGCCCTGACGCTCTCCACCGGCCATGGCGAGCCGGTGTCCGTGCGGCTCGAGGGCACCGACGGCGATGGTGACGCGCTGTCCTTCGAGGTGGTGGGGGCTCCGGCGAACGGCACGCTCTCGGGAACCGCACCGGCCCTGGTCTACACGCCTTCCGCCGGGTTCGAGGGAGAGGACTCCTTCACCTACCGCGTGAGCGATGGGCAGAGCGCCTCCGAGCCCGTCACCGTCCGCGTCACCGTGGCGCCGGCTCCGGTCACCCAGCCTCCCGTGTCGGCTCCGACGGGCGGTTGCGGAGGCTGCGCCTCGACGGACGGAGGGGCGCAGCTCGCCTGGGCGGGACTGCTGTTCCTGCTCGCCCGGGGCTCGTGGCGAGGCCGGCGCGTCTGAGGGCTGCCTCACCCTTCGCGCACTGCTGAGCGACCTGGGGCGAGGCCTGTAGTAGCCTCGCCCCCGTCTTCAAGGAGGGCGCACCAGGTGTTCAACGGCCTTCGGTGGATGGAATCGTTGCTCGAGCGCGTGGGGCTCGGAGGGGTGGTGGAGGAGGTGTATGGGTCGCTGCGCTCGCGCGTCCTGGGCCCGCCGCCCCCTCCGCCCGCGCCTCCGGCCCGCCGCCTGACGGAGGCCGTCGGCTCGTGTCCCTTCCATGAGGCCGAACCGGTCCGGCCCGAGCCCCCCGCCCCGGCCGCCTCGCTGTCGCCCGAGCCGCCCCCACCCGTGCCAGCGCAAGCGCCACGGGTGGAGGAGTCCCTTCACGAGGCCGCCCCCGCCAGGCCGCCGAAGGCGTCGCGCGTGAGGAATGCCTCCCCGCCGAAGAAGAAGAAGGCCGCGGCCGTGCACAAGGCGGCGGCCCCCCGTGGCAAGAAGGTCTTGGCGCCCCCGGCCGCCGAGACAGCCCCGGCCCCCGCCTCCGAGTCGAGCGATGCCGTGAGCGCGTTGGTGGACGCGCTTCGGGCGCACCCCCGGCACCAGGAACTGCTGGTGGCCGGGCGGCTCAAGGATCAGCTCCTGCGCTCTCTCATCCCCTTCTATCTCGCCCGGAGCTTGAGCGTGGAGGTGACGTCCGGGACCACCTCGCGCTTCTGGGGCGAGCTTGGCGTGACGTACGCCGCCCCCAATGCGGCCAAGGCGCTGCGCCTGAACACCGGCTTCACCCGGGACACGAAGAAGGGCAAGGCGCTCACCTCCAAGGGCGTCAAATACGTGGAGGCCGCGCTCACCCAGCTCCGCTCCGCGACCGACGACTCACTCTAGTTGTCGTAGATCTGAGACTCATTGGCCGCAACTGGACCCAGTGCCAGAACCTGGACTTCACCGGCCAGTTGAACGCGGGAGTGCGCAGCTTCGACATGCGCATCGGCTATCAGTCCGGCCAGAGCGGCGACGCGAAATACATCCTGTGCCACGAGACCTGGCGCAGCAACGTTACCCTGGCCAGCGCCCTTCAGCAGGTGAGCACCTTCAGCGAGGCCCATCCCCAGGAGCTCATCGTCCTCGACTTCCATCGCTTCAACAGCATGAACAAGGACGCCTTCGACCTCGCCGGGCTCATCCAGACCCTCAAGCAGCAGCTGGGAACGAGACTCCTTCCGCCATCCGCGCGTTCGTGGACGCTCGGGGAGATCTCCCAGCGCTGCTGTGGAGCATCCAGGCCGCAGTCGCGCCCTTGACGGGTCCCCCTTGCCTCGAGCCCGACCTGAGCAACTGGTTCTACGCGGGAAACGCGTGGTCACTGGCAATCAGCGCAATCCCTCCCGAAGCCTGAAAGCATGACAGCCATTGGGCTCCGCTCATCTCATTCGTAGCGGTTAATCTGACAGCACCTGGGGTGCCTCCTACGCTGCACCCGTCGCTCGAGCCCACGAGTGACGGACACGGAAAGGCCCTCCCATGAAATGTCTGACACCCAGGCTCGCTGGCTGGCTCGCGGCGGCCCTGCTCCTCACCACGGCGTGCACTCAACAGCCCACCACTGGCTCCGCCCTGCTCTTCGGCGCTCTTCCCCAGGCGGTGTCCTCCGAGGACGTCACGCGCGTGGTGGTGACCATCAGCGCCTCGGACATGCCCACCCGCACCGAATCGCTGGCAAAAACAGACGGAGCTTGGGGCGGCACCCTCGGCGACATTCCCGCCGGTGCCGACCGCACCTTCACCGCCGACGCCTTCGACGCGGCCGGGACGAAGCGCTTCAGCGGCCAGGCCACCCACGTCACCATCACCACCGGCACCACCACCGTGGTGGCCCTCTCGCTCCAGTCGCTCGACGCGCCTCCACCCTTCGACAACGCCGCGCCCCTCATCGACTCGCTCACTGCCTCCACCAGCTCCGTCTCTCCCGGTGGCTCCCTGCTCGTCCAGGCCACCGCGCACGACCCCAATCCGGGTGACTCGCTCTCGTATGCCTGGACTGCCTCGGCGGGCGCCTTCTACTCGCCCTACTCCCCGCTCTCCACCTGGGCCGCTCCCACCACTCCGGGTCTGGCCACCCTCACGCTCACGGTGACGGACACCCAGGGCTCCTCGGCCTCCATCCGCTTCACCGTCCAGGTGCGGTCCGGCTCGGGTGGCGCCTCCGTCGACCTGCGCTTCAACACCGCGCCCGCCGTCACCGGCATCACGGCCTCGCCCTCGCTCGTGAGCACGGGTGAGACGACCACGGTGGTGGCCACCACCACGGACGCCGATGGGGACGCGCTCTCCTATCAATGGGCGGCCGGTTGCGCGGGAAGTTGGACGGATGCGGCCTCGGCCACCGCGCGCTTCGCCCCGGGCGCCTCGACCACGGGAGCCACCTGCGCCGACTGCCCGCTCACCGTCACCGTGACGGATGGCCACGGCGGACAGACGACGGGCACCCTTCACATCTGCGTGGGCCCGAAGACGGGCATGCGCCTGCCTCCGCGAATCGAGAGCACCTATCAGTCCTCACGCACCGTGCCCGCCAGCGGAACGGTCGCCCTCCGCGTCACCGCGAGCGACCCGCTGGGCAGTGCCCTCTCCTTCTCCTGGAGCGCCTCCACCGGCACGCTCGGCAGCACGACGAACAGCGCCACTCAGAGCGAGGTGAGCTGGACGCCTCCCTCTTGCATGTCTTCAGGGGGCACGCCCTCCATCACCGCCACGGTGACGAATGCACAGGGCCTCTCCGCCTCCACCACCTTCAGCGTCACCGGGGGAACAGCCTGCTCCGGTGCCGTGGGGTGGGTACGCACGGGCAACATGAGCTCACCACGTGTCGCGGGCCATACCGCCACCCTGCTGCCCTCGGGCAAGGTCCTGGTCGCGGCGGGGGCCGACATGGGGCCGGGTCCCCTCGATACCTCCGAGCTGTACGACCCGGCCACCGGCACCTGGGCTCCTCCCATCCAGATGACCTCGCGCCGCATGGACCACACGGCGACGTTGCTGCCCTCGGGCAAGGTCCTCGTGGCGGGCGGCTACGTCCACGTCAGCGACACCAGCGACTCCAACGGCCCCTCCGCCACTGCCGAGCTTTATGAGCCGGCGACAGGCACCTGGAGCCCGACGGGCAGCATGCTTTCCCCTCGCCAGTACCACACGGCGACGCTGCTGCCCTCGGGCAAGGTCCTGGTGACGGGCGGCGGCGACAACTCCGGTGAGCTGTACGATCCGGTCACCGGCACCTGGGCTCGTACCGATGCCATGAGCACCTCCCGCGGCAAACACACGGCGACGCTGCTGCCCTCCGGCAAGGTCCTGGTGGCGGGCGG
>NZ_JPMI01000135.1 GCF_000733295.1 Archangium violaceum Cb vi76
TCTCGCGCAGCCCCCATACGGCGACGCTGCTGCCTTCCGGCAAGGTCCTGGTGGTGGGCGGCGCCAGCACTGCCGAGTTGTACGACCCGGCCACCGGCACCTGGTCCCCCGCTGGCAACATGGCCGCGTCCCGTATGTTTCACACGGCGACGCTGCTGCCTTCCGGCAAGGTCCTGGTGGCTGGCAGCTACGGTATCGACAACAGCGCCGAGCTGTACGACCCGGCCACCAACACCTGGTCGCCCACTGGCAGCATGGCCGTGCCCCGTAGCTTCCACACGGCGACCGTGCTGCCTTCCGGCAAGGTCCTGATGACAGGGGGGTTCGAGGGCAGCTATGCCCCCGACACGACCATGGAGGAATACGACCCGGCCACCGGCACCTGGGCCTGGGTGGGGACCATGATCTCCTCGCGCGCGGGCCACACGGCGACCCTGCTGCCCTCCGGACAGGTCCTGCTCACAGGGGGGGAGTCCCACTCCACCGCCCAGGCCGAGCTGCTCGGCCTGTAAGCGCCCGCTCACCAAAGAGGGCCGCAGAAGGTGTCAGAGGATTTGTAAGGCCTCCGGAGGATGACCCCGCCGGAGGTCGTGCGTCCCTGGCCCGCCGCATGCTTGAGCGAGGCTGGCCATGTCTGGACCGCATGACCTCTTCGCTCGCTACACCTTCGGCCATCCCGAGCGGGCCGCCGCTGAACTGCGCGCCGTGTTGCCCGCGCATGTCGTCTCCGAAGTGGACTGGTCGTCCCTGCGGCGAGAGCCTGTCAGCGTGGTGGACCCGGAGCTGCGCGAGACCGAGAGCGATCTGCTCTTCACCGCGCGCCTGCACACGGGGCACTCGTTGCTGTTGTACGTGCTGCTCGAGCACCAGTCGTCGGTGGATTCGTGGATGGCGCTGCGCATGCTGCGTTACGTGGTGCGGCAGGTGGAGCGTTGGAGACAGGAGCACCCGGAGAGCGCACTGCTGCCCGTCATCATCCCGCTCGTCATGTACCACGGGGCGGATGGGGTCTGGATGGCGCCGCGCCGGGTGGAGGACCTCTTCGAGCTACCCGGGGAGCAGTGGAGGGCGCTGGTACCGCGCTTCGAGTACCTGCTCGATGACCTGACGGCCGAGCGGGAAGAGGCGCTGCGAGCGCGCTCGGGTCCGCCGCTGGCCCGGGTGGCATGGCTGGTGTTGCGCTACGCACGTACCGGGGAGCTGGCGCACCGTCTACCGGATTGGACGGTACTCTTCGCGCAGGTGCAGGCGGCTCCCGAGGGAGCCGAGCAACTGGTAGCGGTCATCCGTTACATACTGTGGGTGGAGAAGGACGTGGCCGTCCACGCAGCGGCGAGGCGAGTGTTACATTCGGTGCTGGATGAGCAACGAGCGGAGGAGCTGATGGGAACCTGGGCCGAGGACATGATGGAGCGGGGAGTCCAGAAGGGCCTGGTCATGGGTCGGCAAGAGGGCCGACAAGAGGGCCGGGCGGAGGGGCTGAGCGGGGCCCTCGTGCGGATTCTCACCTCGCGCGGCGTGCACGTCGATGAGGCGGCTCGACAGCGCATCCTCACCTGTACGGACATGGCCACCCTGGAGCGCTGGTTCGATCGCGCCCTGAACGCCACCACGCTCTCCGACGTGCTGGACGACCGCGCCTGGTAGACGTGCCCACTTCGGGCGATGGACAGGCAAGACCCGCCCCGCCGGCTCTGGGCTACACTGGCCTCCCCCGCTCCCATGAACCGCAAGGCCCTCGCCTCCGTGCTCCTGCTGTGCATCGCGCTCGTCAGCGTGGTGCTGGGCGTGGTGCACCTCATCCGCCGCGACCGCGCCGCGCTGGTGGACCAGTTCGCCTCGGACCGCAAGGCCCAGGTGGAGGCCGCCGCCCGCGAGGTGGCCGATGCGCTCGATGACGCCGCCGATGACCTCCGTTTCGCCGGCGAGCTGCTCTCCCGGCCCGGCACCATCGCCGAGCACCGGCGCGAGCTGCTCGCCCTGCTCGAGGTGGTGGGCCAGTACAAGGCCATCGTCGTCCTGGACTCGCAGGGGGAGCAGCGCTTCGCCATCATGGACCGGCGTGCCGGTCCCGCCGTCACCCGTGGCGCCGTGGGCACCGTCCTCACCGAGACGGCCCGCGAGGCACTCGCCCGGACTCCCGGAGACATCCTCACCTCGCCGCCCGTGGCCGCGGCGCCCGGCGGTTGGTTCCGCGTCTTCGCCACCGCCTACGCCCCCGCCGAGGATGGGCCCGGGGGCTCGGTCGCCGTGCTGGTGGACACCGAGCCCTCCTTCGCCGCCCTGAAGCTCATCGCTCCCCAGCCGGGGGCGAAGCTGCTGCTCATCGGCGCGCACGGCGTGCCCACCCCGTCGAGTGACCCCGTGCTCATGGACTGGCACAAGCGGCTGGCCGCCGAGGCCAGCTCCATTCCCGCCTACTCGGAGCTGCTGGCGCACATGCGCGCGGGCGAGCGCGGCACCGTGCGCATCCCCGAGAACGAGGCCGCGCTGCTGGGCCTGGGCTCGGACGATGTCATCGCCGCCTATACGGACATCCGCATGCGCGGCGGCGCCCACTGGTCCGTGGCCACCTTCTCCTCCACCCGGGAGCTGCGCGCCCACGAGCGGGGCGTCATCCTCCGCGTGGCGCTCGGCGCCCTGCTGGTGACCTTCTTCCTCTCCGTCTTCGGCGCCTACGTCTTCGTCGCCTCGCGCCGCGCCGTCGCGCTCCAGGAGAGCCGCCGCCACGCGGACCGGCTGGCCCACCTGCACGAGAAGACGCAGAAGATCCTCGACAACATCCCCACCGGCGTCCTCGCGCTCTCCGCGACCGGCCGCATCACCGCCGTCAACCAGGCCCTGCGCGAGCGGTTGCCTCCCACCGCCGTGGGCGCCTTGCTCTCCGAGGCCTTCCCCCATGCGCCCGCCGCCGTGGTGGACCGGCTCTCCTCGCTGGTGGAGGCGGCCTGCTCCGCCGAGCGCGTCCTCAGCCTCCACGGCGAGCCGCTGCCCCTCTTCGGCGAGGAGGGCCAGTACCGCATCCAGGCCGTGCCCCTGGAGCGCCTGGACCCCGAGGTGCGGGTGCTGCTCGTGGTGGAGGACCTGAGCAACGTGCACGCGCTCGAGTCCCAGCTGCTGCGCGCGGAGAAGCTGGCCACGGTGGGCATCCTCGCCGCGGGCATCGCGCACGAGATTGGTACCCCGCTCGGCGTGGTGCGCGGCCGGGCCGAGTACGTGCAGGGCAAGCTGGGCCCGCAGCATCCGCAGGCCGCGGGCATGCAGGTCATCATCGACCAGATCGACCGGGTGAGCCGCACCATCCGCCAGCTGCTGGACTTCTCGCGGGTGCAGCCGGCGCTGGTGAAGGGCGTGGCGCTGGAGCCGCTGCTGCGGGGCGCGCAGGAGCTGCTCCACGGCGAGGCCGAGCGGCGCAAGGTGAAGCTGGAGGTGGAGGTGCCCGAGGGGTTGCCTTCCCTGTCGGCGGACCCGGACCAGTTGCAGCAGGTGGTGCTCAACCTGGCGCTCAACGCGTGTGACGCGTGCGAGCCGGGAGGCTCGGTGCGCATCGCCGCGCACGTGGAGGCGCCGGTCGAGCCAGGGGCGTGGAGTGGGGTGCGGATGACGGTGCGCGACGACGGGCGCGGCATTCCGCCGGAGAGCCTCAACCGCGTCTTCGATCCCTTCTTCACCACGAAGAAGCGCGGCCAGGGCACGGGCCTGGGCCTGACGATGGTGGCGCAAATCGTCCGCAACCACGGGGGCCGCATCGAACTGGAGAGCGAGCCCGGGCAGGGCACGTGCGTGACGCTGTGGTGGCCGGCCACGCCCCTGCCGAGCGAGGAGCGACATGCCGTCTGAGGGACGAGTGCTGGTGGTGGATGACCACGTGGAGATGGCGCGGCTGCTGGCCGACCACCTCACGGACGCGGGCTACACGGTGGATGTGGCCACCAGCGGGCAGGAGGCGCTTGCGGTGGTGAACGGGCGCGTGTTGGACGCGGTGGTGTGCGACCTGCGCATGGAGACCGTGGACGGCTTCGACGTGCTGGCCGGGGTGCGCAAGGTGGACCCCACGCTGCCGGTGCTCATCATGACGGCCTTCGGCGGGGTGGAGAACGCGGTGGAGGCCATGCGGCGCGGTGCCACGCACTACTTCACCAAGCCCTTCCGCCTGGACGAGGTGCTGCTGTACGTGCAGCGCGCCATCGCCGAGCGGAGGCTGCGCGAGGAGAACCGGGCGTTGCGCCAGGCGGTGTCGGACCGCTCGGCCTATGGGGCGCTGGTGGGCCGCAGCGCGCCCATGCGCACGCTGTACGAGCTCATCGAGCGCGTGGCGCACTCGCACGCGCCGGTGCTGGTGCGCGGCGAGAGCGGCACCGGCAAGGAGTTGGTGGCCCGCGCGCTGCACTTCGAGGGCCCGCGCAAGGAGGGCCCCTTCGTGGCGGTCAACTGCACGGCCATTCCCAACGCGCTGCTGGAGAGCGAGCTGTTCGGCCACGTGAAGGGCAGCTTCACCGGGGCCACCACGCCGCGCCGGGGCCTCTTCCTGGAGGCGGATGGCGGCACGCTCTTCCTCGACGAGATTGGCGACATGGCGCCCGAGCTCCAGGCCAAGCTGCTGCGCGTGCTGGAGGACGGCGAGGTGCGCGCGGTGGGCGCGGATGCCTCGCGCAAGGTGGACGTGCGCGTGGTGGCCGCCACGCACCAGGAGCTGGAGACGCGCGTGCGCGAGGGCCGCTTCCGGCAGGACCTCTTCTACCGCCTCAACGTGGTGCCGCTGCAGGTGCCGCCCCTGCGCGAGCGGCGCGAGGACATTCCCCTGCTGGTGGAGCACTTCGTCGCCGTGTCCCGCGGGCGCAACCCCCGCGCGCGCCTGGCCGGCTTCACTCCCGAGGCCCTCGCCGCGCTCGCCGCCGCGCCATGGCCCGGCAACGTGCGCGAGTTGGAGAACCTCGTGGAGCGGCTCGCCGTGGTGACGGTGCAGGAGACGGTGGACCTGCCCACGCTCCAGCTCCACGCGCCCGGGGTGGCGGCGGACTCCCATCCGCTGTCACGTGCCCAGGGCCGGCTCATCCCCCTGCGACAGCTCGAGGGCGAGTACATCGCCTATGTCGTCGCGCAGTGCGGCGGCAACAAGACGAAGGCCGCGGAGATCCTCGGCATCGACGTCTCCACCATCCACCGCCGCGAGCGCGAGCGGGGCGGAAGCGGCACGTAGTGGATGTCCCCTCTCCCTCTGGGAGAGGGAGCCTCAGAGCGAGCGGAGGAAGGCCACGAGCGCTTCCCGATCGGCGCGCTCCAGCCGCTTGAAGCGCTCGCGCGAGGCCTCCGCCTCTCCCCCGTGCCAGAGGATGGCCTCCTCGAAGCCGCGGGCCCGTCCGTCATGGAGCAGCCGGAGCTGATGGTTGACGGTCTCCAGCAATCCCAGCCCCCACAACGGAGGCGTCCGCCACTCGGAGCCCGTGGCTTCCGCGTCCGGACGCCCATCCGCCAGCTCCTTCCCCATGTCGTGGAGCAGCAGATCCGTATAGGGACGGATCGTCTGTCCGGACAGCTCCGGGATGTCGGCCACCTCCCCGGTCTTGAATTCGGGGTGGTGGCACGAGGCGCAGCCGGTTTGCTGGAAGAGCTCCTGGCCCCGGCGCACGGTGGGCGCGCTCCAATCCCGGCGCGCGGGCACCGCGAGCAGCCGGATGTACATCGTGGTCTTCTCGAGATGCTCGGCCGTGAGCGCGGGCTCCTGGGCGCGGGTCATCGCGCGGCAGGCCTCCTGCTTCGGCGTGCAGGTGGGCTCGGGGTAGAGCGCGGAGGTGAGGCCGAGGTCCTCCGCGTAGGCCTTCGCTATCTGCTGCTCCAGGGTGGGCTGGCTCGCCTTCCACCCGAACCGTCCGAGGACGGTCTGGCCCGTGCGCACGTGGGTGACGCGGTTGGGCCGTCCCGAGATGCCATTCCCATCGGTGTCGTCGGGATCAGCCCGGGCGAGCAGCTCCGCCTCCGGGATGGCCTCGAGCAGCCCCAGGCCGAAGACGGTGGCGGGAATTCGGGGGGACCATTGGGTCTTCGGCGCGAACGGTCCATAGCCCAGGGGGGCGAACTGGTACTGGGGCCGCCGCAAGGTGTACGCCGTCGCGTCGGCATAGCGGCCCTTCACGGGGACGTACTTCACCTGGACGGTCCCTTCCGCGGGAACCCCGGGCGTCCCCCGGTCGTTGAACTGCCCGCCATAGACGGGCTCGGGCGCGCCTCCAGGAGCATCCTTCGTGTG
Source organism: Archangium violaceum Cb vi76 (assembly GCF_000733295.1). Classification (GTDB taxonomy): domain Bacteria; phylum Myxococcota; class Myxococcia; order Myxococcales; family Myxococcaceae; genus Archangium; species Archangium violaceum. The sequence continues at coordinate 6,248 of NZ_JPMI01000135.1, forward strand.
GACGCTCAGCCGCATGAGGAGCGGGGCCTCGGGCCCGAGCGCGTCATACGGACGATCCCTGCCATCCTTGAAGTGGCACGAGTTGCACGCCTGGGCATTGGTGAGGGGGGCGGCCAGGGCGTGCGGTGGAGCGCTCCAATCCCTGACGAACAACCGCTTGCCCTCGTGCAACGTCTTCCAGCGCGCGGGCTCCATGTTGCCGAGCGCCCGGCCAAAGGCATTGAGGGTGGTGTCGAAGACCGTCGTGGAGCCCCCCGACAGCTCCTCTCCCGAGGGGGGAGTGGGAGGCGGCGCGCTCGGCGCTTCTTGGGGACCCGCGGCCAGGACGACGGTCAGGCACCACCAGGCTTTCATCATGGGGAGGTGACTCGGCTGGGGAGGGAGGCGTGTTGCGAGGATACACGGAGCGGAAGAGGGGAGTCAGGGCCCCTGCTTCCGCTCCGGGACGACGGGGTTACTCGCCGCGGACGACGGTCTGGTTTCCGAGGTACGCCGTGCCGCCCGAGGTCTGCAGCAGGATCTGCTCGAAGCCCACGTAGGGGTAGCTGCCCGCGCCACGAACCTCCTCGAGCAGCACGATCCGGTCGGCCTCCACGGTGGTGCCGTCCGTGAGGACCACGGGGGTGCTCGGCTGATTGTCGAGGGTCCACTCGCACGCGCCGATGTTCATGACCCGGTCACTCTTGAACTCGACGGCGTGCTCGCACTCGACATCACAGTAGGCGCAGGAGCTGAATCCGAAGCGCTTGCACTCGTCGATGCAGGCCAGGACCGACTGCCGGAATCCGCGGCACGTGGGCTGTGCGCCGTTCTGCCGGGCCTGGGTCACGACGCCGGTATGGCCGCTCGGGACTCCCATGACCTCTCCCTGAAGCTCGCCCTGGAGATAGGCCCGGACCGTATAGGTGGTGTCCGCTCCCGAGCCCGTGAAGGTGGCGGAGATCTCACGGGTGTCTCCCACCTTCCTGGCGGTGGCGGTGCTGATCTTGTCGCCATCCGACACGGCCGTGAACGTGGTCCGCTGGGAGTCGGCCGTGGAAGGGGCCACGAACGAGGCGGTCCACTTCGTCGCCTGTCCGAGGGAGATGGCGGCACCGTCCTTGCCCTCGTCTCCGAGGTTGTGGAGCTCGATCCTGGAATCATCGATTTGATTCAGCTGGGCCTCGCCGATGGCGCAGACGTTCAGCCCGTCCGCCTCCACGCACTGCTGCGCCTGGCTCTGTGCGAAGGGGAGCGCCAGGGCCACCAGGGCAACCCAGCACGAGCTCTTGAAGCGATGCATGGACATCTCCTTGTCGTGACCAGGAAGGTGGGGGGGGGCCTGGCCCGTTCCGGGTTGGCTACAACTTCGGTGCCAGGGCCGTGATGCGCCCGGAGCCGGGAAGGGTTGTTGCCCTGGAAGCAACGGCTTGGAGTGCGCATGTTGCTCCGCTGGCGATAAACGAAGACACCGCGCACGTGGAGGGCCCGGCTCGTCCAGATGCCCTGCGCTTCATTGACGCACCCGGTGTGTGACGGCGGAGACCCCTCCGCTGTCACGCGCCCGGGACTGGCGCAATGCGATGGCAACAAGACGAGGGCAGCGGAAATCTCAGGCCTCGATGTCCTCACCCTCCGTCTCGGAGAGCGAGAATGGAGCGGAAACGGCGCGGCGCGCGTGCGAGGTGTCTACACTGCGGACCTCACTTCTTCCGGAGGTTCACGCCTCGTGTCCACGCCACGTTCTTCCATCCTCGCCTTCTTCGTCTGCGCGTTGAGTGCGGTGCTCGTGTTCTCTCCCGGCTGTGAGCCGGACCGGCAGTTGCCTCCGGTGGGAGAGCCCCTTCCGCCCGGTGGTGGAACCGGCGGCCAGGACGGTGGTGGAAACTCGGATGGAGGGGTTCTGGTCGTGCGCGGCGATGGCGGCAGCTTCGCGGCGAAACCCCCGTGCCCCAGCGGCTCCGCGTGCACGGGCGCCTGCCCGGATGGCGGAGTCATCTGCGCGGGCAACTGCGGCTTCCTGACCCCGGTGCAATACGCCTACGCGGGAGACCCCAAGGCCATCGTGCTCGGAGATGTGGACAAGGACGGTGACAACGACCTCGTCACGGCGAACAACGACGGCAAGTCGGTGGCTGTGATGCTCAACCTCCGCAATGGCAACATCCAGACGCCCAGCCTGTGGACGGCCCGCCGGGAGCCCTCGGCCCTGGCGCTCGCGGACTTCAACGAGGATGGCTCGTTGGACATGATCGTGGCCAACAACACCGGGGACACCTCGATCGAAGTGTTCCGGGGCAAGGGCAACGGTGACTTCCAGGCGCCCATCGTCAGCGGCGCCATCGGCCTGGATCTCAACGACCTGGTGGTGGACAAGTTCGTCGGAAACGCGTGGAGCCTCGCCCTGTTGCGCGGGGGAGATCAGAAGCTGTCCGTGTTCCCGCTGAAGAGCGACGGCACCCTGCAGACGCCGGCGGACGACTATGAGTCGTCCTCCGGGGCCTATGCGATGGTGGCCGCGGACTTCAACGGGGATGGCAGGAAGGACCTGGCCGTCACCCATGAGTCCGCGTGCGGCACGTCGTCGGCCACCCCGTGCCAGTCCGTGGGCGTGCTGCTGGGCAAGAGTGATGGCACCTTCCAGCCCCCGGTCTACACGTCCACGGGCGGCTCGCCGCGGGGCCTCGTGGCGGCGCAGCTCGACACGGATACGTCGATGGACCTGATCGTCGCCGACGCGAGCCGCAACCAGGTGCTCGTGCTGCGGGGCCAGGGCAATGGCCGCTTCTACGAGCCGGTGGCCTATTCCACGGTGAAGGCGCCGTCGCGGGTGGTGCTGGCGGACGTGAACCGGGACTTCTTGCAGGACATCCTGGTGACGAGCGCCACGGGCAACCAGGTGGGTCTGTTGCTGGGCCAGTCGGGAGGCTCCTTCTCGTCGCATGTGGCGCTCCTCGCGTGGCCCCAGGACGTGGGACTCCAGGGACTGAGCGCGTCGGACTTCGACGGCGACAACTTCGTGGACCTGGCCGTCCTCACCCGCAACGGCATCCAGATGTTGTGGGGCATCTGCCGGTAGACACCCGGGAAGGGGCCGGCATGTCCGGTGCTGGCCCCTTCGGAGTCAGAGCGCGAGGCGCTCGCCCACGGGCGGCGGGGTGAAGGGCCGCAATGCGCCGTCCTTCCAGCGGATGAACACGAGGGAGGGCGCCTCGAGCGGCGTGTCGAAGGTGAAGCCGAGCCGCGTGGGTCCCTTGCCGTTGTCCTCCAGCACCGTCACCGTCATGCCCTGGAGCTTCACCTGGTCTCCCTTGCGCAGCGGGTGGCTCGGGCCGCGGAACACGGACTCGAACTCGCTGGTGAGGAACTCGTTCCGGGTGAGCGCGAGCTCCAGGGAGTCCTTCCCCGAGCGGGTGAGCTCGTGTGGCTCCGGTGAGATGGACAGCGTCCACCAGGCGCCCGGCTTCGGCATGCCGCGGGTGGCCATCATCATCGGGAGGTACATGGAGAGCATCGGCACCGGTGCCGGGAAGACGACCAGGCGCTGCTGGGGGAGCCGCGAGTAGTCCAGCTCGCGCTCCAGGAGGAGGAGGCTCGGCTCCATCTGGGAGGCGCCCTGCTGGAAGGCGGCGGTCATCAGCGGCCAGAGCAGGGGCGCCAGCACCAGGTGCATGAGCGCGAGCACGGCGGCCACGGCCGCCACGCCCCGGGGACGCCAGCCACGCGCCCGCGAGCGCCACGCCGTCACGAGCACCACCGCCACGGCCACCGAGCCGCCCAGGCCCGGCAGGAGCAGCAGCCGGTTGGAGGGGAAGGTGGCGGCCACGGGCAGCAGGGACAGCGCCGCGCCGAGGAAGAGCCAGCGGCAGTGCCGGCGCTCGTCCTCGGAGAGCGAGGGCCACGCGGCGCGCACCAGCAGGGCCATGCCCCCGAGTCCGAGCAGTCCCAGGACCACCAGCGTGGGACGGAGCTGCTGGCCGATCACCCAGAGATCCGCGGGCACCTGGAGCAGCAGCCCGCCGAGCAGCACCGGTATCCGCGCCAGCGCCCCGACGAGGAACCGTCCGGGCTCGCCCACCGGGTCCATATAGGAGCCGGAGCCGTAGGCGCCGTAGCCGTGCAGCTTGTACACCACCAGGTAGACGAGCCCGAGCAGCGCCGCCGGGGCGATGGCCCGCAGCCGCTCCTCCGGGCTTCCCTTGTCCCCGAGCAGCTCGTAGGCCAGCACGTACGCGAAGAGGCCGAGGGCGCTCTCTCCGCCCATGAGGCCCACGGCGAGCCCGGCCAGCGACAGGGGCAGGCCCCAGGGCCGGCGGGACTCGCGCCACTCCAGGTGCATCCACAGGCCGAAGAGCGCGGGCACGGCGGCCACCAGCGCGTTGCGGTTGGCGATCCACCCCGCGAGCATGAAGTGCGCGCCGTTGATGGCGAAGAGGAACAGCGCGAGCGCTCCGATGGCACCCGGCAGCAGGCGCCGCAGCAGCGCGCCGTAGAGCGCCACGATGCCCAGGTACCAGGCCAGCGAGTGGAGGTGGTAGCCCACGGCATTGCGGCCGAAGAGCGTGTGGTCCATCACCGCGAGCGCGCTCGACAGGGGCCGCCAGAAGGTCAGCTTCAGCTCGGGCAGCGTCCACCAGGGGTAGGGGCCCACGTCCATCAGCGGCCGGGTGCTGGCGGGGTCTCCATTCGCGAAGCGGAACAGGTCCCAGGGGCTCGCCGGAGAGGGGAAGCCCTCGAGGATGAGCAGGTGGATGAAGTCGTCGCTGATGAAGCCGAGCCAGGCGGTGGGCAGGGTGAGCACCAGCGCGGCGAGCAGCGAGATCCAGAGGATGCGCGGGAAGGCGAACCACCGGCCCCGGGAGGGAGTGTCCATGGTCCCCATCTAGCCCACTCCGTCAGCTTCGTGGCGCTCGCCACGTTGCTCACCTTCTATGGCGACATCCACAGCACGGAGGACTGCGTGTCCGTGCTGGCCGCGAGACGGCTCCTGGACAGGGGAATCGACCCCATCGGGCGTTCAGAGCTGGTCACTCGTCCCCGCTGAAACGGCGGGCGAATTCGAGCGGCGAGGGCTTGGCGCTATGGTGAGGCTCATTCCGTCTCTGGAATGGGAGTCCTGTGCGCATGAGCCGAGTGGATGTGAGACACCTGTCACTGCTCGTCGTGGGACTGGCGCTGGGCGGCACGGGCTGCGACGAGCATGGCGCTCCGCTCGTCACCTATGACCCGCCCGCCCCGCCCGCGGTGCCTCCCTCCATCGAGGGGACCTCCGCGGCTCCCGCCTCCGTGGGTCCCGGAGAGGTGTTGAGCCTGGGCGTCACCGCCACGGTGTCTCGCGGGACACTGTCCTACGCGTGGACCACGACCGCGGGCACCGTGGGCACCCGGGTGGGTGGCTCCGGTGGCGGCGAGGCCCTCTGGACGTCCCCGTCCTGTCTGCCCGCGGAGGTGACGCCGTCGGTGACGGTGACGGTCACCAGCGAGGCCGGGCTGAGTGCCTCCCACACCTTCCCCATCTCCTGGACGGGTCCCGCCTGCACGCGGGCTCCGTGTTCCTTCTCGCTCGAGGAGGGGCGGCTCGCGCTGGCGGCCGACTGCACCACGGACTCCACGCTGTTCGTTCCGGACGGCTACGGCTTCGATGGCGCGGACCACACCGTCACGGCCGTGGATCCTCCGGGAGGCGCCTTCACGGGGGCCGTCATCCGCAACCGGGGAGGCACGGCGCGCGTGCACGACGTGACCGTCACCGCGAGCGGGTTGAAGGACGATTGCCAGACGGGGGCCGCGGGGCTCCGGGGCATCCTGCTGGAGGGGGCCTCGGGCGAAGTGGTGGACAGCGTGGTGAGCGGCCTCAACAAGGGGGCCACGAGCGGCTGTCAGGAGGGCTTCGGCATCGAGGTGCGCAACGACGACGCGAGCCGCGGACCCTTCCGGGTGGACGTGCTGCGCAACCGCGTCTCGGCCTTCCAGAAGGTGGGCATCCTGGCCACGGGCGCCGTGGAGGTGACCCTCGCGGACAACACCGTGGAGGGTGGGGGGCCCGTGGACCACCTCGCGCGCAATGGCATCCAGGTGGCCAACGGGGCCAGGGCGCGGGTGACGGGCAACAGGGTCTCCGGCAATGCCTATACCCGTGCCGATGCCAACAGCACGGGCATCCTGGTCCGGCGGGACACGGGCGCGCCCCTGGTGACGGGGCTCGTCGTCGAGGGCAACACCCTCACCGACAACGACATCGGCATCTACCTCTTCCAGGACGCGGGCGACCCACCGGATGCGTCGGCGCGCGCGCGGATAGCCAACAACGTGCTCCAGCACGGGGCGGTGTCCAATCCGTATCAAGCCGCCATCGTGGACTACTACGCGACGGGGAGCCTCATCACCTCGAATGACATCTCCGGGGCGGGGTACGATCCGGCCACGGTGCCCGATGGCACCTTCGACGTCGCCGTGTACACCTTCCATCCGGCGTCCAAGCTCGCGTTCCTCACGTCCGCGTATGACGTCGCGGCCGGCGCCTGCTCGGGCAGGGTCACCGTGCAGAGCCAGGACAAGGACGGCAACCTCGTCCCCTCGGAGGGGACATTCTCCCTGACGGCCTTGGGGCCCGCGGCGTCCGGCGTCACCTTCCACGCGGAGCCGGACTGCTCCGGCGGCCCCATCACCGAGGTGGACCTCTCGAAGGGGCACGCGGAGGCGGCCTTCTATTTCAAGTCCTCGCAGTCCGGCGCGGTGACGGTGGAGGTCTCCGGCGCGGACCTGACCACGGCCTCCCAGGTGCAGGCCATCCACTTACAATTGCAACCCGCGTTCACCCACGCCCTGAGTGGCCCTGGCGAATGATCCTCCCCGTGGCCACCCTCCAGAGGCCCTTCGCGCCGGGTGGCTGAAAGCGCGGGCGTGGCAATCCGCCAGGGGCCTCTTGCACGGTGCCATGTTGCGCCGCGGTGCGTCGGGCCCCTCCCGAGGGAGGGGATACAGGCATGTGACTTGCTGGTGGGAGAGGGAGAGGAGCCGCCATGCGTCACCCCTTGCCATGCTGCGTCATCCTCGCACCGGACGCGGACGAGTCGCTGCGCTCGCTGTTGAGCGACGTGCTGGGCGACATGGGCATTTCCCTGCGTCCCGGAGGCGGAGGGGCGCGGCCGGACGTGGTGCTCGCGCTGGTGCAGCGAGAGGACAGCATGTCGCGGGTGCTCGGGGCGGCCGGGAATGAGGCGGGCGCGGCGCCTGTCTTCGCGCTGCTGCCCTTCGAGGACGAGCGGTTGCGGCAACTGGCGGTGAGCCTGGGCGCGCGGGGTTGCTACGCGCTGGGGACGCCCCTGGAGTTCCTCAAGGAACTGTTGCGGGACGTGGTGGGGGGGCTGCCACGTCCGCGCGGTCCGGAGCGCCTGGCGGCCGCTTCGGGGATGAGTGGTGAACGCGGGAGGCAGGATGATGGAGCGTGAGTCCTGGCTGGGGTCGCGGCGCAACCCGAAGTCGGTGCTGAGGTTGGTTCCCTCCCTTCCACCGGAGCCACTCACTCCCTCGGGGGAGCGGGTGCTGGTGGCGGCGGAGGGCATCCGGCTCACCAGCGAGCGCCTGGAGGTCACGGGCGGCTCGTGGCGGCTGGAGGAACTGAGGGGCTTCCGCACGCGGCACGAGGCTCCGGGCCTCAAGCTCCCGCTGCTGGTGGGCGCGGCGGCGGCGCTGGTGGTGCCCTCGCTGATGTTGCAGCCGAGCTCGTTCCGGGTGACGGCCGCGCTGGTGGTGGCCACGGTGCTCGTCTTCGCCTCCATCGTCCGGCTGGTGGTGGCGGCGGACACCTACTGGCTGACGGTGCGCACCGCGGACGGCGAGCGCCAGGTGCTGCGCTGCCAGGATCATCAGCTCTTCGCCCGGCTGGTGGAGGCCCTCGGCGAGGTGCTCGAGCAGCCCGAGCTCCGGCCTCCGCCCTCCGTGCGCCGGCTCGCGCTGGTGCGCTGAGAACGCCCTCTCCCCCTGGGAGAGGGCGGGGGTGAGGGTCTACCATCTCCGCCCCATGCCCGGCCTCTTGCGTACCCTGCGGCGCCGCCACCTGCTGCGCCGCCCGTTCCCCGCCGAGTGGTTCAGCCACCTGGAGCGGCGCGTCCCCTTCTTCCACGAGCTGCCCGGCGAGCTGCGCCCGCGCTTCCTGGAGCTGCTCAAGCTCTTCGCCTGGGAGAAGGAGTTCATCGGGGCCGGCGGCTTCACCCTCACCGACGAGGTGCGCGTGGTGGTGTCGGCCACGGCGGTGCGCCTGGTGGTGCACCTGGACTTCTCCTATTACGACCGGTTGCGCGAGGTCATCGTCTACCCGGACGCCTTCCGGATTCCGGACCGCACGGGCGTGGTGCTCGGCGAGGCGAAGAACTGGGGCACCGTCATCCTCTCGTGGCAGTCGGTGCTGGCGGGGCTGGCGGACCCGAGGGATGGGCACTCCACGGCCACGCACGAGTTCGCCCACGTGCTGGACCGGGAGGACGGTGCCTTCGATGGCACGCCGCAACTGCGCCAGTACTCGCACTACCGGGCCTGGGCCTCGGTGATGGGCGAGCACTTCCACAAGTTGCGCCAGGGCCGGCCCGCCGAGAGTCAGGTGCTCGACGAGTACGGAGGCCTGAACGAGGCCGAGTTCTTCGCCGTGGCCACCGAGTCCTTCTTCGAGAAGCCCCGGCAGATGCGCGAGAAGACGCCGGAGCTTTACGCGGAGTTGAAGCGCTTCTACGGGTGGGATCCCGCACCGGGAACGTAGGAGCTCCAACGGGCGGACGGGCCGCTCGGGCCGCTGCTCGCCGCGGGACCATGCGGGTATGGCAGCGGACAGCGGAAGCGCGTCGGGACGTCCACGGGGAACGGTGGGGGTTGCCGATGCGTCTCTCCATTCCGAGCATGTTCGGAAGAGCGTCCGGTGGCCGTACCGCGGCATGAGCCCGAGTCGGGCGAGCCGCACCGGGGCGTGCTCCAGGGAGGTGTGGGATGCGCTTCACCGATTATCTGTCGGAGGACTGCATCTGTCCGGACCTGACGGCCCGGGACAGGGGGGGCGTGTTGCACGAGCTGGCCGGCCTGCTGGCGGCGAGGACACAAGCACCCCAGCAGCAACTGGAGGAGCAGCTGGTGGCGCGGGAGCGCATCTCCAGCACGGCCATTGGCGAGGGGGTGGCCATTCCCCACTGCCGCTCCGAGAAGCTGCGGAAGATGACGGCGTGTGTGGCCGTGGACCGCGAGGGAGTGGACTTCGGGGCCCGGGACGGGAGGTTGGTGCGGCTCTTCGTGACGCTCGCCTCGCCGACGCACGCGCCGGGGACGCACCTGAGCGTGCTGGCGCGCATCGCGGCGCTGATGCGGGACGCCCGGTTGCGGCAGGCCCTGGTGGAGGCGCGCACGGCCCCCGCCATCCGCGAGCTCCTGGTGCGGGCCGAGGACGCCTACCTGGCCAGCCAGGCCCGCCCCGACGCCAGCACGCACGCACTCGCTCACTAGCCGCGGAGCCCGTGCCGCAGGCGTCTCCACCGGCCCCGCGGGTTGCCGGAGGCGAGGTGGACGGGAACGGGGGCCCGCCGCGCTCCGAGGGGGTGGGGACCATTCTCCCCGGGGTGGGCACGGATGTTCCTTTCAGGGCGCACGGCCCGAAGCGGGCAGGCCGTGCAAGTTGCAACCACGGGGTGGGGACGTTGTTCGTAACCCCTCGGAAGCCCTGGGGTTCATAGGTGGGGAGGGTGGTACGGCGGGTGCTTTGTAGGGGGCACGTCCATGAACCCTGCCCCGCTGACTTCCCTGCTGACTTCCCTGCTGCTCGGCCAGACGACCCCTGCCGGGCCGCCTGCTCCTCCCCCGGCGCCTCCGGCCGAGGAGGAAGCGGCGCCCTCCGCGCTGGAGGCGCTCGTCTCCCGGCTGAAGGTGGAGGGCGGGGTCGACGTCTACTACGGCTACAACTTCAACCGTCCGGCCGATGGCGCCAGCTTCATCCCCGGCACCGGCACCACCGCCAAACGCGACAACGAAATCTCCCTCAACCTCGCCAGCCTGGGGGTGAGCCTGGAGCCGGCGCCGGTGGGCTTCCGGGTGCTGGTGGGCCTCGGCACCTCCATGGAGGTGGTGCACGCCGCGGAGCCGGAGGGGACGGCCATCGGGCCCGACGTGTGGCGCCTGCTCCAGCAGGCCACGCTGTCCTATGCGCATGGCCCCCTGCTGCTGGAGGCCGGCGTGTACCCGAGCCACATCGGCCTGGAGTCCTTCCAGACGCAGCTCAACTGGACGTACACGCGCTCGTGGATGGGCGAGCTGTCGCCCTACTACCAGACGGGCCTCAAGGGCACCTGGACGTTCTCCGAGGCGTGGAGCGCGCAGCTGCACCTGCTCAACGGCTGGCAGACGATTGGCGAGAACAACCGGGGCAAGGCGCTGGGCACCCAGGTGGCCTACGCGGGCGAGCGGCTCTCGGCCGCCTTCAACACCTTCATCGGCGAGGAGGGCTCGGGAGACGCCGCGGGCCTGCGCCTCTTCGCGGACGTGGTGGCCACGTACGAGGTGACGGACACCTTCAGCCTCGCCGCAACCGCCGACGTGGGCACCCAGCGGCGCCCCGGGCTGGACGCGGCCCTCTGGTACGGCGCCGGCCTCAACGCCCGCGTGCAGGTGGCCCGGCCCGTGGCGGTGGCCGCGCGCGCGGAATTCTACAACGACCGGGACGGCCTCATCAGCGGCACGGCCCAGCGGCTCGTGGAGGGCACGCTCACCCTGGAGGTGAAGCCCGCCGAGCACCTCGTCCTCAAGCTGGAGGCGCGGCACGACCGCTCCACCGCGGACGTCTTCGGCGGCGCCGAGACGAACGCCGAGGGCACGCCCGTCCCTCGTTCCACCCAGACCCTCGTGGTGGCCGGTGCCACCGCCTGGTTCTAGGAGTCCCCCATGGACCTCGTCCTCGTTCTGGTGACCGCTGGTTTCTTCGCGCTCGCGTGGGCCTACACCCACGGCTGCGAGCGCCTCTGAGAGGCAACACCCCATGACCTTCGAATACGTCTCCGGCGCCGCGCTCGCGGTGCTGCTCACCGCCTACCTCGTCTACGCGCTGCTCCGGCCGGAGCGCTTCTAGGCCCGCCATGACCCTCCTCGGTTGGTTGCAGATACTCCTCTTCTTCGCGCTGGTGCTGGCGGTGACGAAGCCGCTGGGCCTCTACCTCTTCCACGTCTTCGAGGGGCCCACGCAACCGCTGCCCAAGGTGCTCGGGCCCGTGGAGCGCGTGCTGCTGAAGCTGTGCGGCGTGGACCCGAAGCGCGAGCAGACGTGGGTGCAGTACACCCTGTCCCTGCTGGCCTTCAGCCTCTTCAGCGTGCTCCTCGTCTACCTGCTGCAGCGGCTGCAGCACGTGTTGCCGCTCAACCCCCAGGGCTTCGCGGCGGTGGGGCCCGAGCTGGCCTTCAACACGGCCGTCAGCTTCACCACCAACACCAACTGGCAGGCCTACGGTGGCGAGTCCTCCCTGAGCTACCTCACGCAGATGGCGGGGCTGGCCTGGCAGAACTTCGTGTCCGCGGCGGCGGGCGTCTGCGTGGCGGTGGCGCTCGCGCGTGGCTTCACCCGGCGCCCTGGCCCCGAGGGCCAGAAGACGCTCGGCAACTTCTGGGTGGACCTCGTGCGCGGCACCCTCTACGTGCTGCTGCCCATCTGCACCGTCTACGCGCTCTTCCTCGTGTCCCAGGGCGTGCTGCAGAACCTCGCGCCCTACCGCGAGCTCACCACGCTGGAGGGGGTGAAGCAGACGCTCGCCATGGGCCCGGTGGCCTCGCAGGAGGCCATCAAGATGCTGGGCACCAACGGCGGCGGCTTCTTCAACGCCAACAGCGCCCACCCCTTCGAGAATCCCACGCCGCTCACCAACCTGGTGCAGCTGTTCTCCATCTTCGCCATCCCCGCCGCCCTCACGTACACGTACGGGAAGATGGCGAGGGACACGAAGCAGGGCTGGGCCCTCTTCGCCGCCATGAGCGTCCTCTTCTTCGCGGGCGTGGCCGCCGCCTACGCCGCCGAGTCCCAGGCCAACCCGGCCGTGGCCGCCGCCCAGGTGGCGCAGGCCGGGAACATGGAGGGCAAGGAGGCGCGCTTCGGCATCTCCGCCTCGGCGCTCTTCGCCACCGTCACCACCGACGCCTCCTGCGGCGCCGTCAACTCCATGCACGACAGCTTCACCGCGCTCGGGGGCCTGGTGCCCCTCGTCAACATCCAGCTGGGCGAGGTCATCTTCGGCGGGGTGGGCGCCGGCCTCTACGGCATGCTCGTCATGGTGGTGCTCGCCGTCTTCATCGCCGGCCTCATGGTGGGCCGCACCCCCGAGTACCTCGGCAAGAAAATCGAAGCGAAGGAGATGAAGCTCTCCATGTTGTACGTGCTCATCTTCCCGCTCGTCATCCTCGGGCTGGGCGCGGTGGCGGCGGTGATTCCGCAGGGAGTGTCCTCGCTCAACAACGCGGGGCCCCACGGCCTGTCGGAGATCCTCTACGCGTACTCCAGCGGCACGGGCAACAACGGCAGCGCCTTCGCCGGCCTCAACGCCAACACCCCCTTCTGGAACATCAGCCTGGGCCTGGCCATGCTCGCCGGGCGCTTCCTGATGATCATCCCCGTGCTGGCCATTGCCGGCTCCATGGTGGGCAAGAAGACGGTGGCCCCCGGCCCCGGCACCTTCCCCACCAACGGCGCGCTCTTCACCGGCCTGCTGGTGAGCGTGGTCGTCATCGTCGGCGCGCTCACCTTCTTCCCCGCTCTCTCCCTCGGCCCCCTCGTCGAGCACTTCCTCGGCCAGGCCGGAAAGGTGTTCTGACACCATGACTGCCTCTTCGAAACCCGCGTCGCTCTTCGAGCCGGCTCTCCTCAAGCAGGCCACGCTGGACAGCCTGCGCAAGCTCCACCCCCGGGACGTGGCCCGCAACCCGGTGATGTTCGTGGTGTGGGCCGGCAGCCTGCTCACCACGGTGCTGGTGGTGAGGGACCTCATCACACCGGGGCCCGCGGCCACGCCGGTGTGGTTCACCGTGGCGGTGACGCTGTGGCTGTGGTTCACCGTCCTCTTCGCCAACTTCGCCGAGGCGGTGGCCGAGGGCCGCGGCAAGGCCCAGGCGAGCTCGCTGCGCAAGATGCGCAAGGACACGCTGGCCCGGCGCCTGGTGGACGGACGGGAGGAGCGCGTCCCGGCGCCCAACCTGCGCAAGGATGACCTCGTCGTCTGCGAGGCGGGAGACCTCATCCCCGGTGACGGCGAGGTGGTGGAGGGCATCGCCAGCGTGGACGAGTCCGCCATCACCGGCGAGTCCGCCCCCGTCATCCGTGAGTCCGGCGGCGATCGCTCCTCCGTCACCGGCGGCACCAAGGTGCTCTCCGACCGCATCGTCGTGCGCATCACCGCGGACCCCGGCGAGTCCTTCCTGGACCGGATGATCGGCCTCGTGGAGGGCGCCGCGCGGCAGAAGACGCCCAATGAGCTCGCCTTGCACATCCTGCTGGTGGGCCTCACCGTCGTCTTCCTGCTGGCATGCGTGACGCTGGTGCCGTTGGCGCTCTACTCGGGCGTGAAGCTGTCGGGCACGGCGGTGGTGGCGCTGCTGGTGTGCCTCATTCCGACCACCATCGGTGGCCTGCTGTCGGCCATTGGCATCGCCGGCATGGACCGGCTGCTGCGCAAGAACGTGCTGGCCATGAGTGGCCGCGCGGTGGAGGCGGCGGGAGACGTGGACACGCTGCTGCTGGACAAGACGGGCACCATCACCCTGGGCAATCGCATGGCCACGGAGCTGCTGCCCCTGCCGGGCGTGCGCATGGAGGACCTGGCCGAGGCCTCACAGCTCGCGAGCCTCGCGGACGAGACGCCCGAGGGCCGCTCCATCGTCGTGTTGGTGAAGGACACCTACAAGATGCGCCCGCGCGAGCTTCAGGCGCACCAGGCCACCTTCGTGCCCTTCACCGCGCAGACGCGCATGAGTGGCTGTGACCTCGTGGACCCGCACCCTCGCGGCATCCGCAAGGGCGCGGTGGATGCCGTCATCAAGCACGTGGAGGCCCAGGGCGGCGCTGTCCCGCCCGCGCTTCGCGAGACGGCGGCGCGTATCGGTGACGCGGGTGGCACTCCGCTGGCGGTGGCCGATGGCGCGCGGGTGCTCGGCATCATCCACCTCAAGGACGTGGTGAAGGGCGGCATCAAGGAGCGCTTCGAGCGCTTCCGCGCCATGGGCATCCGCACGGTGATGATCACCGGCGACAACCCGCGCACCGCGGCGGCCATCGCCCGCGAGGCCGGGGTGGACGACTTCCTCGCCGAGGCCACGCCCGAGGCGAAGATGGAGCTCATCCGCACCGAGCAGGCCAAGGGCAAGCTGGTGGCCATGACGGGCGATGGCACCAACGACGCGCCCGCGCTGGCCCAGGCGGACGTGGGCGTGGCGATGAACACCGGCACCCAGGCCGCCAAGGAGGCCGGCAACATGGTGGACCTGGACTCCAACCCCACCAAGCTGCTGGAGGTGGTGGAGGTGGGCAAGCAGCTGCTCATGACGCGCGGCACGCTCACCACCTTCTCCATCGCCAACGACGTGGCCAAGTACTTCGCCATCCTCCCCGCGCTCTTCATGGGCGTGTTCCCGGAGATAGCGCCGCTCAACCTCATGGGCCTCACGTCGCCCTACAGCGCCATCCTCTCCGCCGTCATCTTCAACGCCCTCATCATCATCGCCCTCATTCCGCTGGCCCTGCGCGGCGTGCGCTACCGGCCCCTGGGCGCGGCGGCCCTCCTGCGGCGCAGCCTGCTCCTCTACGGCGTGGGCGGCGTCCTCGTCCCCTTCATCGGCATCAAGGCCATCGACGTGCTCCTCACCGCCGCCGGGCTGGCCTGAGAAAGGACCCTCCCCATGTTCTCCACACTCCTCATCGGTCTGCGCGCCGCGCTCGTCACCCTGGTGCTCACCGGCGTGCTCTACCCGCTGGCCGTCACCGGACTGTCCCAGGCTCTCTTCCACGAGGAAGCCAACGGCTCGCTCGTCACCCACGAGAAGGGCCAGGTGGTGGGCAGCGCCCTCATCGGCCAGGGCTTCTCCCGGCCCGGCTACTTCCAGCCGCGGCCGTCCGCGGCCGGCAACGGCTACGACGCCGCGGCCTCCGGCGGCAGCAACCTCGGGCCCACCTCCCAGAAGCTGAGGGACCGGGCGGTGGCCGAGGCCGGGCGCCTGCGCCAGGAGAACCCGGACGCCCCGGGCCCCGTGCCCGCCGAGCTCGTCACCACCTCGGGCTCGGGACTGGATCCGCACCTGTCTCCCGAGGCCGTGCGCTGGCAGGTGCCCCGCGTGGCCAGTGCCCGCCACGTGGCCCCCGAGCGCATCCTGGCCGTGGTGGACGCGCACACCGAGGGCCGCACCCTGGGAATGCTCGGAGAGCCTCGGGTGAACGTGTTACAGCTCAACCTGGCGTTGGACCGGCGGTTCGGCGAGAGCGTGGGCACGACGGCAGAGGCACCGTGAAGCGGAAGAATCGCGCGGAAGACTTCCTCGAGCTGGTCGAGCGTGGCCGGCGCGGGCGGCTGAAGCTGTACATCGGCTTCGCCGCCGGCGTGGGCAAGACGTACCGCATGCTCGAGGAGTCCCACGCCCTGAAGCAGCGGGGCGTGGACGTGGTGCTCGGCTTCGTCGAGACGCATGGCCGCGCCGAGACGGCCGCGCTCATCGAGGGGCTGGAGGTGGTGCCGCGCGAGGTCTTCACCTACCGGGACGTGGCCGTGGAGGAGATGGATCTGGACGCGGTGCTGGCGCGCAAGCCGCAGGTGGCGGTGGTGGACGAGCTGGCCCACACCAACGTCCCCCTGTGCCGCCACCGCAAGCGCTACCAGGACGTGGAGGAGCTGCTCGCCGCGGGCATCAACGTCATCGGCGCCTTCAACGTGCAGCACCTGGAGAGCCTCAACGACATCATCGAGCGCGCCACCGCCGTCCGCGTGCGCGAGACGATTCCCGACAGCTTCCTCAAGAACGCCGACCAGGTGGTGAACCTGGACCTGGCGGTGGAGGACCTGCACGAGCGGCTGAAGGCGGGGAAGATCTACGCGCCGGACAAGGTGCCGCATGCGTTGGAGGGCTTCTTCAAGCAGGAGAACCTGTCCTCGCTGCGCGAGCTGGCGCTGCGCGAGGTGGCCGAGAGCCTGGACCGGGCCACGGGGACGCGCTCGCGCACGGGCGAGGAGCCGCCGCAGAAGGGAGGTGGCTGGGGCCGGGTGATGGTGGCGCTCAGCAGCAACCCGCCGCACGCTGCCACGCTGCTGCGCAGGGGCTCGCGCATGGCGGGCCGGCTCAACACGGACTGGTTCGTCGTCTACGTGGAGACGCCTGGCGAAGCCCCACACCTCATCGACTCGGAGGCGCAGCGCCACCTGCTGGCCAACATCGAGCTGGCGAAGGAGCTGGGCGCGGAGGTGGTGCGGGTGAAGGGGGCGGAGCCAGTGGCGGCGCTGCTGGACTTCGCCCGCTCGCATGGGGTGGGCCACATCATCGTGGGCCGCTCACGCCAGCCGTGGTGGAAGCAGTTGCTGGGGCTCGCCTCGGACGTACGGCTGTTGCGTGAGGGCGAGGGGTTCGACATCCACGTGGTGTCCTTCACGCCGCCCCAGGAGGAGCGCCAGCCATGAGCCTGCGCGACAAGCTGTTGTGGGCCCAGGTTCCGCTGGCCCTGGCGCTGCTGGTGGTGGGGGTGGTGGCCGTCGGCACGCTCGGCCGGGTGGGGCACGCGGGGCAGGACATCCTCGCGGACAACTACCGCAGCGTGCTGGCCATGCAGCGCATCATCGAGCACCTGGAGCGCCTGGACAGCGCCGCCCTCTTCATCGTCGCGGGCGAGCGGCGGCGCGGTCTGGAGTTGGCGGACGCGCACCTCCAGCCGCTCGAGGTGGAGCTGAAGGTGCAGGAGGACAACGTCACCGAGCCCGGCGAGTCCGAGGCCACCGTCCAGCTGGTGCGGGCCTGGGCTCGCTACCGCTCCACGTACGAGGCCTTCGCCGCCGTGGAGACACCCGCGGCCCGGCACTCGGCCTACTTCAACGAGCTGGCCCCTGCCTTCCGCGATGCCAAGGCGGCCCTCCAGGTCATTCTCGCGCTCAACCAGGACGCCATGGTGCGCAAGAGCGATGCCCTGCAGCGGCAGAGCCGCCGGGTGAATACGCTCATGGTGACGGCGGTGGTGGTGGCGCTGGTGGGTGGTCTGCTCGCCTCGTCCTCGCTCACCCAGCGGGCACTGCGGCCAGTGTCCGTGCTCTCCCAGGCGGTGCGGCGGCTGGGACAGGGGGACCTGGCTACCCGCGCGGTGGTGCAGGGCGAGGATGAGATCGCCCAGCTCGCGCGGGACTTCAACGCCATGGCGGAGGCGCTGCAACGCTACCGGCGGAGCTCGCTGGGAGAGCTGCTCCAGGCGCAGGCCTCCTCGCAGGCCTCCATCGACAGCCTGCCGGACCCGGTGGTGGTGTTCGGCGTGGAGGGCGGGGTGCTCAACGTCAACCGCGCCGCCGAGGAGGTGCTGCGGCTGTCCTTGGAGGGCGGAAGCGCGCTGGGACAGGTGGCGCCGGAGGTGCGCGAGGTGGTGGAGCGGGTGCGCTCGCACGTGCTGGGCGGCAGGGGGCCGTACCTGCCGCGGGGCTACGAGGAGGCGGTGCGGGTGGAGGCCGCGGAGGGAGACCGGTGGCTGCTGCCGCGCGGCAGCCCGGTGTATGGCGAGGGCGGGGGCGTGGTGGGCGCCACGGTGCTGCTCCAGGACGTGACGCGGCTGCGGCGCTTCGACGAGCTGAAGAACGACCTGGTGGCCACGGTGGCGCACGAGTTCCGCACGCCGCTCACCTCGCTGCGCATGGCCATCCACCTGTGCGCCGAGGGCGTGGCGGGCCCCATCACCGAGAAGCAGGCGGATCTGCTGTACGCGGCGCGCGAGGACTGCGAGCGGCTGCAGGGAATCGTCGATGACCTGCTGGACTTGTCCCGGCTGCAATCGGGGCGGGTGGAGCTGGAGGTGCGGCCGGTGTCCACGGAGGCGGTGCTGGAGGCGGCGCTGGCCCCGCACCGGGTGGCGGCGGAGGAGCGGGGCGTGCGGCTGGCCATGGCGCAGGAGCCCGGGTTGGAGCGGGTGGAGGCGGATGCGGAGCGGCTGCAGTTGGTGCTGTCCAACCTGGTGGCGAACGCCGTGCGGCACACCTCGCACGGAGGCGAGGTGGTGGTGAGGGCGCGGCAGGAGGGCGAGCGCGTGCGCTTCGAGGTGGAGGACACGGGCGAGGGGATTGCCCCGGAGCACCAGCAGCGGATTTTCGAGAAGTTCTACCGCGTGCCGGGCGCGAGCACGGGGGGCGCGGGGCTGGGCCTGTCCATCGCGCAGGAAATCGTCCAGGCGCATGGGGGAGAGATGGGGCTCTCCAGCCAGCCCGGCGTGGGGAGCACGTTCTGGTTCACCCTGCCGCGGACCGGGGGAGCGGAGTCCGCTCCGACGTTCGAGCGCTGATTCAATCGCCGAGTTCTTCGCGGATGAGCTGGACGAACTCGGGGACTGTCTTCGCGAGTCCGTTGAGGAGTTGGGGCAGCGCCATGGGCGGTCGGCGCAGTGCTGAGGCCTGGTGCTTCAGGAGCGCCACGATTCCGGGTGGGTCGAGATCGAACAGGTTGACCAGGAACTCATCCGGATGCTGCGCCTCGATGTTGGGGGGAAGGTCCCTGGCCCGGAAGTGCTTCAGGTTGCTCGTGACGATGACCTGTGCATGGGCGTGAAGGGCCGCCGCGACGACGTGGCGATCTCCTTCGTGGTTGTGCACGGCTGGAACGAGCGCCTCGTGACCAGTCACCAGTGCATCGGGAAAGTGCTTCCGCATCTGGGCCACGAGGGAGTGTGCCTGCTCCGTTGTCGTCGTCCCCGTCCGCACGAGGTTGCGGCGCATCTCCTCCAGGATTTGAGCGCTCCAGTAGGGTTGGTAGAACCCCGCGTGCGCGGCCCAGAGCAAGGTGTCTCGGAGAGAGAAGGGAAAGAGCACGCAAGCGTCGAGGACGACCTTGAACGTGGAGGTGAGCACGGACAGGCCCACCTTAAACCTGCCCTACCTCGGAGGTCAACTACACTCGGAGTAGCCTCCGAAGTCCTGGCTCATCTGCATGAGCGCGAGCAGACCCTGCTCGCGCTGGTCATCGCGCTTCTTCTTGTACTCGAGCAGATCGTTGATGCGGATGCGCCGGTGCTTTCCCGTCTTCGTGTAGGGAATGGCTCCCTCATCCAGGAGGCGGACCAGGTACTGGCGGGAGACGTTGAGCAGATCGGCGGCCTGTTGCGAGGTGAGTTGCTTGTGAACCGGGACCACGGTCACCGCGTCTCCCCGGGCCAGCACCGAGACGATCTGGCGGAGGAGATGGAAGACGGGTTCGGGCAGTTCGAGCGTCTCCCCTTTGGGGCCAACGAGCCTGGGCCGCTGCGTTCGCTTGCCCTCCATGAACCGGGCCAATTCGACGACCTCGGCCAAGGCATGCTCGGAAGCGGAAACCGGATCTTCCCTCTCCGGAATCGTGGGCGTGGAGGCTTTGCGCGAGCGAGGCATACCCACGAATGTACGAATATTCGTCCCAAACGCAACCACCTCGGAGGTAGCTCGCTCGGCTGGCGAACACCGGCTGGAGTGCGGCTTCCCTCAACCCGCGCTGCCTGGAGTCGACTCGTACTTCTTGCGCTTGCGCCAGAGCGTGGACGCGTCGATGCCGAGGACGTGCGCGGCCTCGTCCAGGGTAGGGGCGCTCGCCATCACCCGGAGGATGTGCTCGCGCTCCACCTCCTCCAGCGTGTGCGGCCCCCCCAGCGCCACCACCGAGCCCGTGGCCGCGGCGATGCGCTCCGGGAAGGCCTGCGGCTCCAGCACCTCCGCCGGCCAGACGATGAGCGCCCGCTCCAGGGCGTTGCGCAGCTCGCGCACGTTGCCCGGCCACCCATAGGCCAGCATCATCTTCTCCGTCGCCGGGGACAGCTCCGGCACCGGCCGCTTCGCCGTGCGCGCGAAGAAGGCCAGGAAGCGTCTGGCCAGCGGGAGGATGTCCTCGGACCGCTCGCGCAGCGCCGGCAGCGTCACCTCGATGACGTTGAGCCGGTAGAGCAGATCCTCCCGGAAGTGGCTCTCGGCCACGGCCTTCTCCAGGTCCCGGTTGGTCGCCGCCACCACCCGTACGTCCGCCCGGCGCGTGCGGCCCTCGCCCAGGCGCTCGAATTGCTTCTCCTGCAGGAAGCGCAACAACTGCGCCTGCAGCGCGGGAGCCATCTCCGTCACCTCGTCCAGGAAGAGCGTGCCGCCCTCGGCCTGCTCCACCCGGCCCGGCTGGTCCCTCACCGCGCCCGTGAAGGCCCCGCGCACGTGGCCGAAGAGCTCGCTGGAGAGCAGCTGCTCGGAGAGAGCGGGACAGTTGACGGTGACGAAGGGCCGTCGGCGCCGCGCGCTCATGGAATGCAGGGCCCGCGCGAGCACCCCCTTGCCCGTTCCGCTCTCGCCCCGCAGCAGCACCGCCGCGTCCGAGGCCGCCGCCCGGGTGATGAGTGCGAGCGCCGCGTGCATGGCCGGCGAGGCCGTCTCCAGCGTGGCCTCGGGCACCGACTGCGCGAGCTGCCCCTCCAGGTTGCCCAGTTGCGAGCTCAGCTCCTGGTGGGCGCGCGTCTTGTCCACGAGGTGCCGTATCTGCGCGGGGGTGAAGGGCTTGGGGAGGTAGTCGCGCGCCCCGCGCTTCATCGCCTCCACCGCGGTGTCGAAGGTGGCGTAGGCGGTGATGAGGACGATATCCAGGGTGGGCGACTCGGCGAGCAGGCGGGGCAGCAGGTCCAACCCGCTCGCGGTGCCCAGGCGCAGATCCACGAAGGCCAGGTCCGCCGGGGACTGGGCGAGCGCGGCGAGCGCGGCGTCGGCCGTGGCCGCCTCGCGTACCTCGCAGCCCAGGCCCTCCAGGCACATGCGCAGCGTGGCGCGGATGTTCCGCTCGTCGTCCACCACCAGCACCCGCATCGGGCGCGGTTCCACCACGGGCGCCACAGCTCCGGTTTCCATGTCCTCATCCTAATGGTGCCCTGGCCGTGTTGCCGTGCCTCTGGGAGCGCCGCGGGAGGACAGAATGTCTCGTGAGCCACCGGAGGGCGCTGGCCAATCTGGCAGCCCCGGGGGCCATGTCACGGGCGTTTCGCTCTTGGGCCGAGCATGGCACGTGCGCTGCAGACGTCCGCATCATGCCGTGGGCCGGACGGCCAATGGAGGGAGTGCGATGCGGACGATGATGCAGAGGGCGATGCGGTGGGCGGTTCGTGCAGCCGGAGTGGGACTGGGACTGGTGCCGATGACGGGCAGCGCCCAGGAGCAGGAGGTGCCCGGGGAGGCTCAAGAGGCGCGGCGTACGCTGGTGATGGCGCTGCCGGGGACGCCGGTCTCGAGCATCTGGGGCCTGGTGGGCCAGTTGGGCGCCGGGGTGGAGCACGCCGTGAGTCCGCATGTGGCGTTGGTGGGCTCGGTGCAGGTGTCGGCGTCGCTCCAGGGCACCGACTCCTTCTACCGCGATGGCTCGGGCTCCTCCGGCCAGACGTGGGGCGTGGGGGTGGATCCGGGCGTGCACTTCTATCTGACCGGCCGTGCCCCCGAGGGACTCTGGGTGGGGCCCCACCTGGAGCTGGGCACGTACCACTGGACCACCCGGAACGAGTACCTCATGCCGGAACCCAACTCGGGCGGGGTGGAGCTGGTGACCGTGGAGTCGAGATCCCGCACGGTGCAGTACGGTGGGAGCGCTCGTGTGGGCTACACCGCCATCCTGGCTCCGGGATTGACCTTCCAGGTGGGCGCGGGACTGTCAGCGCTCTCCAGCCGCAGCACCCTCTTTGGTACGCCGAGCGCGGGGAGCGGAGGGCCGGCGAACGCCAGCATGAACAACATCCGCAACTGGTCCCTCTCCCCGCGCATGACGCTCGGCGTGGGCTGGGCCTTCTGAGGGCTCCGGACGGGCGCTACTCCGCGTCCGGCTCCGGGGCTTCCGGCACGGGCGCGATGGCCACCTTCCTCCGGGCGCCACCGGAGGCCGCCCGCTTCGCCCGGGTCTTCCTGCCCACGAGCGAGGGTCCGCTCACCTCCTCGGGCATGAGGCCCGTGGAGGGCGTGCCCTCGGAGCGCGCGGGCCGCGGCTTGATGCGGCGCGGGGGCAACAGGTCCGGCTCGCCGGGCACCTTCTGCGCGAGGAAGATGGCCGCGTCCAGCTTGTAGAAGTTGCGCGCCCGGTACCACGAGAGCGCGGACTCGTTGTTCTCCGCCACCTCCAGCACCAGGTGCGTGCAGCCCCGCGTCCGCGCCAGGTGCTGCAACTGCTCCATGATGAAGCTGCCCACGCCCCGGCCCTGGTAGTCCGGGTGCACCGCCAGCTCCTCGACGAAGAGCGGCCGCATGCCCCGCTTCTCGAACCAGCGCGGGTTCACCCAGTTGTCGTCCCCCGTGGCCTCGAAGGCGCACTCGGAGTAGCCGACGATGTCCCCGTTCACCTCGTAGACGAGCTGTTCGATCCACTCCGAGGAGTACACCTCGAGGAAGCGCCGTTTGGAGCGGGGCCGCTGGTACTCCACCGTCTCGCGGTTGACATCCCGGAAGACGAGCTTGAGGAATTCCCAGGCCCGGTTCAAATCCCTCCGGTGGATGCGCCGCACGCGCACCTCCAGCGTGTCCTTCTTGCGCGAGGAGGGAGGTTTCGTCTCACTCATATACCCCACACTCCTAGCCGACTCGGCGGCGCGATGCGCGGGGAACCGTACGCGACTACCCACTGCCCGGCATATGGTGCGCGCGTGAACCCTCCGAAGAACCCGACTCCCCGTTGGCTGTTGTATGGCGCCACCGGCTATACCGGTGTCCTCATCGCCGAGGAGGCCGTGCGTCGCGGCCACAAACCCGTATTGGCCGGCCGCTCGCGCGAGAAGCTCGCCCCGCTGGCCTCGCGGCTCGGGCTGGACGCGGTGGCCGTGGGCCTCGACGACATGCGCGGGCTGGTGTCCGTCCTGGAAGGCCTGCCCCTGGTGGTGCATGCCGCCGGCCCCTTCGTGCACACCAGCGAGCCCATGGTGCAGGCCTGCCTCGCCGCTGGCGCCCACTACCTGGACATCACCGGCGAGATTCCCATCCTCGAGAACACCCTCCGCCACGACGCCGAGGCGAAGCGCCGGGGGGTCGTCCTGATGTCCGGCGTGGGCTTCGACGTGGTGCCCACCGACTGCCTCGCCCGCTACGTGGCGGACAAGGTGCCCGGCGCGCACGAGCTGGAGCTGGCCATCGCCGCCGCCGCCCAGCCGAGCGCCGGCACCGCGAAGTCCATGTTGGAGGGCCTGCCCTCCGGAGGCTTCGTGCGCCGGGGCGGCCAGCTCCAGCCGTGGCCCATGGGGCAGGGCGTGCGCCGGGTGCGTTTCTCCGACAAGGAGCGCACCGTCGTCCCCATTCCCTGGGGAGACCTGGTGACGGCCTGGCACTCCACCGCCATTCCCAACATCACCACCTATATGGCCCAGCCGGCGGCCGTGGCCCACGCCCTGCGCTTCACCTTCCCCGTGCTCCGGCGGGTGGTGGCGGTGGAGGCCGTGCGCGAGCAACTGGCGAAGCTGGTGGAGGCGCGCGTCCAGGGGCCGGATGAGGCACTGCGTCAGCGGGGCCGCTCCCAGGTGTGGGCCGGGGCGCGCGCGCCGGACGGGCGGCGGGCGGAGGCGGTGCTGGAGACGCCCGAGGCCTACGCCTTCACCGCCCGTGCCACGGTGCGCGCGGTGGAGGAGGTGCTGGCTGGAGCGCGGCGGGGCGCCTTCACCCCGGCCCAGGCCTTCGGCGCGGACTTCGTCCTCTCCGTCGAGGGCGTGCGCCGCATGGACCTGCCCACGTAGGGGAACCCATGACGGCCGGTTACCCACCAGGCGGGGAGGCTCGAAGGGGAGACGCGGGGTCACCCCCACCCCGGGTGGTGGCTGACATCCCTGGACGGGGGCGGCGCGCGCCAGGGAAGCGCATCCGATATCCTGCGGCCCGTGCGCGGCGGAGTCCGCCGCCCGTGGGGAAGCGCGGAGCCACGAGGGCCCGCGGAGGAAGGAGAACCATGTCCAGGCGTTGCTCGTCCCGGGCCGAGGGGGGCCGATGACGTTCAAGCGGAAGGTCTTCCTCCTGCCGGTGGTGGCCACCCTCTTCCTGCTGGGCATCCTCGGGGGCTCGGTGGTGGTGGGCCAGGACTCGGCGCGGTTGAGCCGGCATATCGCGGACGGGTACACGCCCGCGCTCGCCACGGCGCGGAGCCTGGAGTCGCGGGCGGCCTCGCTCGAGGCGGGCCTGCGCGAGGCGTACCAGGGGCGGGACGCGGCCCGGCGGGTGACGCTGGGCGAGCAGGCGAAGGACTTCGAGGCGGAGCTGGAGCGGAGCGCGGGCAACCCGGTGATGGAGGCTTCCCGGCTGAAGTCGCTGGACGAGGCCTTCGACGGCTTCTGGGCACAGGGGCAGCGCGCCCTGGAGCTGGCGGCACGGGGAGCGCCGGAGGCGGAGGCGGCCTTCGCGCAGGCGATGGAGCGCTCGGTGACGCTGAGGCAGTTGCTGCGCGGCACCGGCGAGTGGGCCCATGCCGGGCTGGATCGCTCCTTCGACGAGATGAGCGTGCTGCAGCGCGGGCGGCAGGTGTGGGTCATCAGCCTGACGGTGCTGTGCATCCTGGCGCTGTGGGGGCTGTCGCTCTGGCTGGTGCGGGGCGTGGTGGGGCCGCTCCAGCGGCTGACGCGGGTGACCACGCGCATCGCCACCGAGGGAGACCTCACGCAGCGCATCGACGTGGACTCCGAGGACGAGCTGGGCGAGCTGGCGCGGGGCATCGAAGCACTGGTGATGCGGCTGCGCACGGTGCCGGTGACGCTGGAGGGCGTGCTGGGCGAGCTGACGGAGGCGGCCGAGCGGCTCACCGAGGCGAGCCAGCGGCAGCTCACGTTCCTCAGCCACCAGTCGCGCAGCCTGTCGGAAGCGGGCTCGACGATGAGTGAGATCGCCCAGACGTCGAACCTGGCGGCGAGCCGGGCGGAGATGGTGCTGCGGGTGGCGGCGCAGGCGGATGCGTTCAGCGCGTCGGGGCGCCAGTCCATCGAGAGCAGCGCCCAGGGGTTGCAGCAGTTGCGCGAGCGGGTGGATGCGCTGATGCGCAGCGTGGCGCACCTGTCGGAGCAGGCGGCGCGGGCCGGGGAGATCATCGGCAGCGTGAGGGACCTGGCGGACCAGTCGAACGTGCTGGCGCTCAATGCGTCCATCGAGGCGGCGCGAGCGGGGGACGAGGGGCGGGGCTTCGCGGTGGTGGCGCGGGAGATGCGGGCGCTCAGCGGTCAGTCGGTGCAGAGCACGCAGCGCATCGGGAAGATATTGCTGGAGATCAACCAGGCCATCCGCCGGGCGGTGTCCATCGCGGAGCAGGACAGCCAGCAGATGGAGGCGGGAATCGTCCAGGTGATGACGTCCGCGGACCGGCTGAAGGAGATCACCACGGTGGTGCACGAGAGCAGCCAGGCGGCGAAGCAGATCGTCGCCTCGGTGACGCAGCAGAACGCGGGCATCGCGCAGATGACCAACGTGATGACGACGCTGTCGCAGATGATGGGCGACGTGGTGGAGTCCACGATGAACGCCGAGGAGTCGGTGATGCGGATGAACGCGACGCTCGCGCGGCTGAAGCAGGTGGCCACGAGCTTCCGCGTGTAGCCCCCAGCCGGCATGCCACCATGCGGAGCGGCTCAACAAAAAAACCACTGTGCTCAAGAACCCCTCGCCCTATGGGAGAGGGACGGGGTGAGGGGGCCAGGGCCCTGAGTTGGATCTGTGCATGCAGTGTCTCCTCGACTGTGGAGACGGCTGTGGCCTATTCCGGATTGACGGTCGACCCAGCGTAAATGCCTGGGAATGCCGTAGGCGATTGTGCTACCGCTTCCTGGTTGTGTGGGGCCTACAGCAAAGATGCAGCATACGGCTCTCTTTTTGTAGGCCCGTCACAGCCGCACTGGCGGGCTGCGCGCTTGTTCGATCCTACTGAACTTCACAGGAATCCTAAACGAGAAGCGGGCCGACTAGTCCGGGAACAGAATGGTAATTTGGGGGGCTGCTCAAACCTGACCGGAATAGTTTCTGCCTCTGCGACTTTATGCCCAGCAGCCGCTGTACTCGCACGTGGCGTGCACCTGACGGGCCATACTTGGTCGGAGCTGTCGGTCCTTTGGACCACTGTGATGCCAACGGAGAGTTTGTCCCTGCTCGCTTGACAAGGATGTGCCATTCAACGCTCAATTGGCGAATGGCAGATACGAACGCACCAACGGCACCAGTTAAAGATCCGCAGCCCAGCGTCGATCGCATCGAAGACCTCGCTCGGCGCATTCTGCATGGAGATATTCTTCTCCCGAAGTTTCAAAGAGCATTCGTTTGGGAACGGAAGCAAATCCTATCGCTACTCGATTCGGTAGCTAAGGGCTATCCGATTGGTAGCATTTTGCTTTGGCAAAGTCGTCAAGAGTTGATGAGTGAGAATCGGATCGCCGATCTGGAAATTAAATTGCCAAAACCAGATTATCCTGTCAACTACTTGCTCGATGGCCAGCAGCGACTGTCAACCATCTGCGGTGCACTCTACTGGAAGGGTGACGATCCTGAGAGCCACTGGAACATTGCTTACGATCTGAGGGACAAGAAGTTCGTTCATCTTGACACACTTGAAGATCCTGCACCGCATCAGATTCGTGTGAGCAAACTGTCTGATCCTGCTGCGTTCTTCAAGCATGTTTATGCACTCGATACACTAACGGCTCCCGACAGAGACCAGCTGAAGGTAAATGCCGACACTCTCTTCAATCGATTCAAGGATTATAAGATCGCGGCAGTGACATTGGGCGATATGTCCATACAGGATGTGGCCCCAATTTTTGAAAGAATCAATAGCGAAGGAACAAGGCTCACTGTAGTGGACTTGATGCGAGCCGCGACATGGAGCAAAGACTTCGACTTGGTCGATTCTATCGATGGCATCCTTGAAGATTTGACCGAGAAGAATTTCGAGGAGATCGATAGAAAAGTAGTGTTGCGTAACGTTTCAGCATCAGTCGGAGGCGGTTTCTCTGCTGAAAGCATTGACAAACTGAGAAATCATACATCTGCCGAGTTGAAAGAAGCTGTGGCGGCTACCCGAGAGGCGTATAAGAGGGCAGTCGACTATCTGGTGACGCAAATCAGGATTCCTGATGCCCGCGTATTGCCATATGCCCATCAGATGACTGTCTTGGTAGAGATCTTCCGGCGCATTCCCAGCCCATCGGCTACCCAGTTCAGGGAAATTGAATCTATGTTCTGGAAGACAGCGCTGTCGGGCTACTTCAGTGGTTGGAACACGGGGTCTATGGCCAGGGATCAAATTGCAGTTCATGAATTCGCAGAAGGGAAGGCGCCGACTCTGGGATTTGATTTTCACGATCCATCCCATACCATCTGGAAGTCTAGAACTTTTAGGTCCAACAACGCTCATTCGAAGACCTTCGCCATCATTCTTAGCCATTATGGGCCGGTCGATCTTCTTACTGGTCAAAAGATCGATACCTCCAGTGCCTTGTCGTGGACAAACCAAAAGGAATTCCATCATTTCTTCCCAAGAAAATACTTGGAGAGTTGTGGAGAAAAGGCGGACCGAATCAATGCACTCGCCAATATTGTTCTGCTGACTTCCGCAAGTAACAAAACCATCTCGGCGAGTAAGCCTTCGATTTATTTGAAAGAAGTGGAAAAGGCGGCAGGCCCAAGCCTTGCTCAGTGGCTTGACTCGAACTTGATTCCCATGAGTGCGTTCAAGGCAGGTCTCAAGAATGATTTTGATGGGTTTCTTGAAGAGCGTGCCAAGGCAATTCATGCTGCGATTCAAGCTAAAATTCATTAGCGGATGTGTTGTGCTTGGATTTGAGAGCCAAGTACATGGCGCCAGTGCTGACTTCGCTCGATGACAACGAGCGATAGTGTGGACTTGGCGCGGCTAAGGAAAGAGAGCCGCCAGCTTGGAGCGCAGCGGCGGCCTGTTCCTTGGATAAGACTCGGCGCGAAGCATGAGGTGGCTGACGCTGAGAAAGCTCACTGCTCTGTATGCATGTGCGTCAAGTGGGCATGACCCGCGCGGGCTTCTGCGCTTGGAATAAATTAACGACACTATCGTGGCTGGTGCTGCGCTACGGACGTACCGGGGAACTGGCGCGGAAGCTGCCGGACTGGGTGGCGCTCTTCGCGCAGGTGTACGAGGCCACCGGAGGAGCCGAGCATCTGGTGGTCGTCATTCGCTACCTGCTGTGGGTAGAGAAGGATGCGGCCGTCCACACGGCGGCGAGGCGGGTGTTACATTCGGTGCTGGATGAGCAGCGCGCGGAGGAGTTGATGGGAACCTGGGCCGAGGAAATGTTGGAGCGAGGCGTCCAGAAGGGTCTGGCCAAGGGGTTGCAGCAGGGGCTGAGCGGGGGCATCCTGCGGATTCTTGGCGCACGCGGTGTGCACGTCGACGAGGAAGCCCGTCAGCGCATCCTCGACTGCACGGACGTGGCGACCCTCGATCGTTGGTTCGATCGGGCCCTGAACGCGATCACCCTCTCCGACGTGTTGGATGACCGCGCACAGTAGGCTTGCCCGCGAGCGTTCCCGCTCACGGGTCCACCGTGTTCCCGCGGTTGCTCCGGAACAACAGCGCATAGGGCAGTGACACCGCGCTCACCACCCCCACGAGCCCGAGCCAGGGCCACGGCGTGGCGAGCATCGGCGTGATTCCCGCGCGTACCGAGGGAGGTATCTGTCCGGCGAGCATGACGCAGGCGATGCCGAGCACGAACACGGCGAAGCCCTTGCGCAGCACTCGCGGGGAGACATGGCCCGCGAGGAGCCCACCCAGGAAGCTGCCTCCCACGGCCGTACCCACCACGGCCGCCGTCAGTCCCCACGGAAGCTGGACATGGCCCAGGTGCCCGAGCAGTCCGGCGAAGCACTGGAGCGAGATGACGACGAGCGAGGTTCCCACGGCGGCCTGCGTGGGCAGTCCCACCAGCACGAGCGCGGGAACGATGAGGAAGCCCCCTCCCGCCCCCACGAGTCCCGACAGCAGGCCCACGGCGGCGCCCTGGGCGAGCACGCGCGGCACGGGCAGGAGCACCGGCGCCTGCTCGGAGTCACCCGGTTCGTTGGGCGCCTCCTTGCGCCGCAGCATGGCCACGGCGGCGGCCACCATGATGGCGCAGAAGAGCAGCAGCAGCAGCCCCGGAGGAACCCACTGCGCCAGCCTCCCGCCGAGGAACGCGCCGGACATGCCTCCGGCTCCGAAGATGAGGGCCGTACGCCAGCGCACCCGTCCGGCCCGCGCGTGCATCACCACGGCCGAGGCGCTGGTGAGGCCCACCACCAGCAGGGACATGGCGATGGCCGTCTTCGGCTCGACGCCGAGGACGTACACCAGCAGGGGCACGGTGAGGATGGAGCCGCCGCCGCCCAGCAGCCCCAGTGACACCCCGATGAGCAGCGAGGCGGCGATCCCGAGCATCATCATGCGGCGCTGCTCTCCGGGCGCGATACGGCGAGAAGATCCCTGCACTCGCGCAGCATTCCCTCCCAGGCGCCCGGGTCCTTCACCGCCGCCTGTCCGGCCGCCCGCAGCAGGTCGAGCATGCAGAGGAGCTGGGCATGCGTGGGTGCTCCGCCCCGCGCCTGGAGCAGTCCGAGTGGAAGGGACGCGGGCACGCCGCCGCCCAGCTCCAGCATCCGCGTGAGCAGCGTGTCGAGCACGTCCGCCACCTGGAGCTCGGGCGGGTGCTCCGCGCGCACCACCGGCAGCCCCGTCTCGTTCCACGCGAGCATCCCCCCGCGCAGGTTCATCACCCGCTGGAAGCCCTGACGCACGAGCTGCGCGGCGGCCCGGCCCGAGCGCACCCCGGAACGGCACACCATCACCAGCTCCGCGTCACGTGGCCAGCTCCCGGCCTCCTGCTCCACCGTACTCAGCGGCACGAGCTTCGCCCCCAGGATGTGCCCGAGCAGTCCGTCGAACTCCGAGGGCTCGCGCACGTCCACCAGCCGCACCTCGTTCCGCTCCCCGGCCACCGCGCTCACGTCCACGTCCCGGTAGCCCTCCGCGTGCGGAGTACCCTTCTCGTACAGTGCGCTCATCGTGTGTCCTCCGTGCCGCGGGGGCTCAGCTCAGCACCTGGGGCACGGGCGCGGGCTTCCCGCACGCACGGTTCGCGGGCACCGCGACGTCCAGCTTCTTGGGCGGCGCCAGCTTGCGGTTGTTCATGAACTCGATGAACCACTCGCGGCTCCTGCCCGCCAGCCGCGGGTTGTGGCGCTTCTCCTCGCCGATGGTGCTCATCGTCTGGCCCGCGTAATCGTGGCCCGGGTACACCTCGGTCTCGTCCGGCAGCGTGAAGAGCTTTCGCGTGATGGCGTCGTAGAGCTGCCCGGCATCGCCATTCTGGAAGTCCGTGCGCCCACAGGAGCGGATGAGCAGCGCGTCGCCCGTGAAGAGCTTGTTGCCCACCCGGAAGCTCACGCTGTCATCCGTGTGTCCCGGCGTGGCGAGCACCTGGATGCTCAGCCCGCCCAGTGCCAGCTCCTCGCCATCCTTCACCGGCCGGTCCACGCACGGCGCTCCCGCCGCGCTCGCCGCCACCCTCGCTCCCGTCAGCTCCCTCAGCCGCCCCGCTCCCGTGACGTGGTCCGCATGGATGTGCGTCTCCAGCACCAGCACCAGCTTCAGGCCCAGCTCCTTCACCAGTTGGAGCTCCCTCTCCACCTGCTCGAGCACCGGGTCCACGAGCGCCGCCTCGCCCGTCGTCTCGTCGGCGATGAGGTAGGTGTACGTCCACGTTTTCCTGATCGAAGAGCTGTCGGAAGAGCATGTCCGCCCCCATTGCGAGGGCCGTGCCAGGGACTCCCTCTCCCTCTGGGAGAGGAGCCCCCCGTCGTTCAAAGGGGGGGCAAGCCCCCGGGGTGAGGGTGTTCTCAGAGGGCGCTGA
>NZ_JPMI01000136.1 GCF_000733295.1 Archangium violaceum Cb vi76
GGTACGGGAACGGGGACGACGGCCCCGGGTGAGGTGTTCTCAGAGGGCGCTGACCCTCACCCTGACCCTCTCCCAGAGGGAGAGGGGATTCAAACGGTGAAACAGTTCGTGAAATCGGTGAAACGGTCTGAAACGGCTCAGGCGATGCCCACGTCCCGGAGACGGCGCCAGAGTGTCACCCGGCTGATGCCCAGCATCCGGGCGGCCTCCGTGCGGTTTCCTCCCGCTCTCGCCAGTGCCGTCCGCAGTGCCTCCGGATCATGGGTGTCCTCCGCCGGGATGGGCTCGGACACCACGGTGGCGGCCAGGGGCCGTGGCTCGGAGAACTCGGGCGGCAGGTCGGCCTCGTGCAGCACCGGCCCCTCCCCGATGACGTAGGCGTACTCCATCACGTTGCGCAGCTCGCGCACGTTGCCCGGCCAGCCATGTGACTCCAACAGGTGCCGCGCTCCCGGCGAGAAACGCTCCACGCACCGTGGGCCGTTCTGCTCCAGCTCGTCGAGGAATCGCCTCGCCAGTGGAAGGATGTCCTCGCGCCGCTCGCGCAAGGACGGCAGGAAGAGCGGCACCACCCGCAGCCGGTACATCAGGTCCGCTCGGAAGCGGCCCGCCTCCACCTCGCGCCGCAGCGGCCGGTGGGTGGCGGCCACGATGCGCACGTTCACCGGCACCGGCGAGCGTCCTCCCACCGGAATCACCGAGCGCGTCTCCAGCACCCGCAGCAGCTTCCCCTGGAGCTCCAGCGGAATCTCTCCCACCTCGTCCAGGAAGAGCGTGCCCCCGTCCGCGAGGCGGAAGTGGCCCGGGCTGTCCCGCACCGCGCCGGTGAAGGCGCCGCGCACGTGGCCGAACAGCTCGCTCTCCAGGAGGCTCGGCGGAAGCGCCGCGCAGTTGATGGCGCGGAAGGGCCCCTTGCGCCTCGCCGAGATGGCATGCAGCGCGTTGGCCACCAGCTCCTTCCCCGTGCCCGACTCGCCCCGCACCAACACGCTCGACTCGGTGCGCGCCACCTTCTCCACGATGCGGAACAGGCGCTTCATCCCCGGGTTCCGCGTCCACATGCCGTGGAACGTCTCCTCGGCGTCTCCCCGCGTCCCCTCGGTCTCCGCCTCCGCGCCGAGCAGCACCACCCACCCGAGCCGCTTCGCTCCCTGCTCCACGGGCACGGCCCTCACCCGCATTATCCGCACGGCTCCCGGCGTCCGCGACCGGGCCTCCACCTGGCGCCCATGGGAGAGCAGCGCCTCGAGTCCCCGCGCTCCCTCGGACACGGAGAGCGCTTCCGCCAGCGGTGTGCCCGGGCGGACGGTGGTGGGGCCCAGGCGCTCCTCCGCCTCGGGGGTGGCCGCCGTCACCCGCTGCTGGGGGTCGACGAGCAGCACGGCCCCCGCCAGCGCCTCCAGGGCGGGTAGAAGAAACAGCGGGGAACCGGTGGAGGGGGAGGAGCGCGAGGTGGGCATGGGCGCGGGCGGGTGAAACACCGTGTTTCACCCCGGTTCATACCCCTCCCGGCCGCGCGCTTCACCAACTGGTCCGACTGTTGGACCAGTTGCTCACCACCGCGCCCGTCAGGCCCGCCCGCGCAGCATCAGCTTCCAGTAGAGCTGCGGCAGGCCGTACTTCTTGAGCAGCCACATGTCATGCCGCTCCTTGAGGGTGTCGATGAGCGGGATGCTCGGCGTGGGCTTGCCGTCGTAATCGAACTCGGCGAGCAGCAGCTTGCCGTAGCCCGTGGTGAGCGGGCAGGACGCGTAGCCGTCGTAGCTCGCGGTGGGCGCCCGGCCGGCCATGATGGCGAGCAGGTTCTCCACCAGCACCGGCGCCTGCTTGCGGATGGCCGCCCCGGTCCTCGACGTCGGCAGGTCCGACGCGTCTCCCAACGCGAACACCTCCGGGTGGTCCGGGTGCTGCAACGTGTGCTTGTTCGCCTTCACCCACCCCTTCGTCCCACCCTCCTGCCAGGCCAGCGGGCTGCGCTTGATGAAGTCCGGCGCGCTCTGCGGCGGGCACGCGTGGAGGAGCTCATAGGGGATGACCACCTCCTCGGTGCCCCCTTCCGGCAGCGTCCGCGTGAAGACGGCCTCGTTCCGGTCGCCCCGCACCTCGGTGAGGTTGTGCTGGTAGCGCGTGTCGATGCCGTAGCGCTTCACCACCTGCTCCAGCACCGTGGCGAACTCCTTCACCCCGAAGATGGCCTTGCCCGCCGAGGCGAAGATGACGTGCGCCTTGTCCTGCATGCCCCGCTTCCGGAAGTGGTCCGCGGCCAGGTACATGATCTTCTGCGGCGCGCCCGCGCACTTCACCGGCGTGGCCGGGTGGGTGAAGAGCGCCGTGCCTCCCTGGAAGGCGCGCAGCATCTCCCACGTCTTGGGCGCGTAACGCACGTCGTAGTTGCTGGAGACGTTGGGCCGCTCCGCCAGCGCCTGCCGCAGGCCCTTCACCTTGTCCCAGTCGAGCTGGATGCCCGGTGCCACCACGAGGAAGTCGTAGCCGATGCGCTTGCCGCTCCGCGTGCCCACCGTCTTGGCGACCGGGTCCACCTCCTCCGCCCAGTCTTGAATCCACTTCACGCCCCGGGGGATGAGGCGGGCCTCGTCGCGGATGGTGTCCTCCACGCGCGCCTCGCCCGCGCCCACCAGCGTCCAGAGCGGCTGGTAGTAGTGGTGCGCGCTCGGCTCGAGGATGGCCACGTCCTTCTGCCCCGCGTGCGCCAGCCGCGCCGCCACGCTGATGCCCGCCGTGCCCCCTCCGATGATGAGGACCCGGTGCCGCTCGGTCCCCGGCCCCCGGGCCACCGGCACCATCACCGGATCCTCGCAGACCTGCTCGGTCACCACGTCGCTCATCTCGGCCTCCCGTGCCCCGGAGGGCAGTTCATGTCTCGTGCAACACCTGTCTCCGTCTCATTGGAGCCAGGTTCCGTTCCACGGGGTTCGTGCAGATGGCGTGCCACCCGTTCGCTGCCGGGCACTCGGGAGGTCACGGGGCGAACGGACGGGCCCGTGACTGTTTCACGGTGTTTCATACCGGGGACCATGCCGTTACAGGACGAGCGCCTTCCTGGATGAGCTCCAACCGGGCGGACCCCTGGTGGCGCCGGGGCGGCTCCCGGCCGCACCTTGAAAGTCTCAGGGCTTGTCCAACCCCGGTTCGAGGAATGCGCACGGCACGGGAAATCCGGGAGGAGATTGAAGCGCGCTTCGGGTTCTTCCCCCCGTTCTTCGCGTCCGCGGAGGACGACGCCCGGGTGCTGGAGAACCTGTGGGGGCAGTCGCTGCTCGCCTACGTGGACAATCCCCTCCCCGCCCTCTTCCGCGAGAAGCTCTTCGCCTGGTTGTCCCGCTACTGCGCGGTGCCCTACTGCATCGTGTGCCACTCCTGCGCCCTGCGGCCCATGGGCCTGCGCGCCTCCGAGGTGCTGGCGCTCCTGGAGTCCCTTCCTCCTCCCCACGGGGCCATCGACGAGGCGCTCGCCCGCATGGATGCCGGCCATGAAGCCCTCGAGGACTGGCCAGCCCCTGGCTCGGCCCTGGAGGAGGACCTGTTCCGCTGCTCGGTCTTCCTGTTCGACCACCACGCGAGGGCGGAGCGGTGCCGGGAACGGGTGCGCCGGTTGCTCGGTCCCGTGCGCTACGACCACCTCGTCGTGTTCCTCGCCTATGTGAAGACGTGCCTGCTGTGGGCGGAGACCCATCCAGAGCTGTCCTACGAGGCGGACCGACGTGCCCGGGAGCACCTGGGGCCGCTGCTCCAGGAGGAGCCCCGGCTGAGGGAGTTCTTCGCGGGGTACACCGAGCGGGTGCGCCAGGAGCGGGAAGCGCGCGAGCGGGAGGCGGCGCGGGCGGGCGAGCGCGCCGAGGCCCTCTCCCAGACGTTGAGCCAGCGGACGGAGGCGCTGCGCGAGAGCGAGGCCCACCTGCGGCTCGCGCTGGAGTCGGCCGCGCTCGGCACGTGGGACTTCAATCCCCTCACGGGCGAGCTGCGCTGGGATGCGCGTTGCTCGGCCCTCTTCGGACTGCCGGTGGGGGCGCACGTGGACTACCCCATCTTCCTGGCCAGTGTCGTCCCGGAGGAGCGGGAGCGGGTGGATGCGTCGGTGGTGCGGGCGCTCGCTCCAGGCGGTGACGGCGAATACCGCGAGGAGTTCCGCATCCGGAGGTTCCAGGACGGCATGGAGCGGTGGGTCGCCTCGCGCGGCCAGTGCTTCTTCGGCGAGCAGGGCCACGCCGTGCGTTTCATCGGCACGGTGACGGATGTCACCGAGCGCCGGCGCGCGGAGGACGACCTGCGCTTCCTCGCCCAGGCCAGTGCGGTGCTGGCCACCTCGCTCGACTACGAGGACACCTTGCGGCGGGTGGCCACGCTGGCCGTGCCGGTGCTCGCCGACTGGTGCGGGGTGGACGTGGTGGATGAGCGGGGGGGGGCGCACCGGCTCATCAACGTCCACAGGGACCCGGAGAAGGTGCGGCTGATCGAGGAGCTGCTCCGGCGCTACCCCATCCAACCGGACGCCGCTTTCGGCGTCTCCCGGGTGCTGCGCACCGGCGAGCCGGAGCTCATCCCGGAAGTCACCGACGAGGGGCTCGTCCGCTACGCGCGGGACGCGGAGCACCTGCGGCTGATGCGGGAGTTGGGGCTGCGCTCCTATCTCACGGTGGTGTTGCGCTCGCGCGGGCGGGTGCTGGGAGCCCTCACGCTGGTGCGCACCGGGACGGGGCGGTGGTATGGGCAGGAGGAGCTGCGGCTGGCCGAGGAGCTGGCTCGCCGGGCCGCCGTCTCGGTGGACAACGCGCTGCTCTACCGCGAGGCGCAGAAGGCCATCGGGTTGCGCGATGGGTTCCTCCAGGTGGCCGCGCACGAGCTGCGCACGCCCGTCACCGCGTTGAAGCTCAACGTCCAGACGCTGGTGGCCGGTGCGCGCCGGGAGGCGGCCTGGAGCGAGCGGACCGTGTCCCGGCTGACGGGCCTGGAGCGCGGGGTGGGCCGCCTGGGCGTGCTGGTGGACGAGTTGCTGGATGTGTCGCGCATCACCTCGGGACGGCTGGTGCTGCGGCCGGAGGCGCTGGACCTGGCGGAGTTGGTACGGGAGGTGGCCGGGCGTTTCCGCCCCGAGGCCGAGCGCGCGGGCTGCACCCTGCGCGTGCGGGTGCCCGGGCCGGTGGTGTCGCGGTGGGACCGGCTGCGCCTGGAGCAGGTGTTGAGCAACCTGCTCTCCAATGCCCTCAAGTATGGCGCGGGCCAGCCGGTGGAGGTGGCGTTGAGCACCTCGGGCGAGCGGGCCCACCTTCACGTGCGTGACGAGGGCATCGGTATCGAGCCCGCCGTCCAGGCGCGCATCTTCGAGCGCTTCGAGCGCGCGGTGAGCGACCGGCACTACGGAGGCCTGGGGCTGGGGCTGTGGATTACGCGGGAGATCGTCACCGCCATGGGGGGCACCATCCACGTGGAGAGCGTGCCGGGGCAGGGGGCCTCCTTCCTGGTGACGCTGCCCCGGGGGTGAGGCGCTCCAGCCCACCCGGGCCCCTGTCCCTCCGCCTGCCCGTCGTGCGCGCGGGCTCGCACCAGTCCTGTCGCACGCTCGGGTGATTGCCCGCCTGACGCGGCGTGCCAACCGTTACCGGGTAACGGAGGTGAAACGTGGGAATGTTGGTGGACGGAGAGTGGCGTACGGACTGGTACGCCCCGGACGAGGCCGGACGCTTCGTGCGTCCGCGAACGCGCTTCCATGACCAGGTCTCCGCGAGCGGGGAAGGCCGCTTCCCGGCGGAGGCGGGCCGCTACCATCTCTATGTGTCCTATGCCTGCCCGTGGGCGAGCCGCGCGCTCATCATCCGCAAGCTCAAGGGGCTGGAGTCGGCGGTGGGCATGACGGTGGTGGATCCGCGCATGGGGCGCAACGGCTGGGGCTTCGGGGGCTACCCGCGCTCGGGTCCGGACAAGCTCAATGGCTCGCGCTACCTGAGCGAGCTCTACCTGAAGGCGGATCCCCACTACTCGGGGCGGGTGACGGTGCCGGTGCTGTGGGACACGCGCGAGCGCACCATCGTCAACAACGAGTCGCGCGAGCTGCTGCGCATGCTGGACACCGGGTTCGACGCCTTCGCCGAGCACCCGGTGACGCTGTGTCCCGAGGAGCTGCGCGAGCAGGTGGACGAGACGATCGACGCGCTCTACGAGCCGGTGA
This sequence comes from Archangium violaceum Cb vi76, assembly GCF_000733295.1. GTDB lineage: Bacteria > Myxococcota > Myxococcia > Myxococcales > Myxococcaceae > Archangium > Archangium violaceum. The sequence goes on from NZ_JPMI01000136.1 coordinate 6,185, forward strand.
ACAACGGCGTGTACAAGGCGGGCTTCGCCAACAGCCAGGGCGCGTACGAGCTGGCGGTGCGCGAGCTCTTCACCGCGTTGCAGCACTGGGAGCGGGTGTTGGAGCGGCGGCGCTACCTGTGTGGCGACGTGCTCACCGAGGCGGACATCTGCCTCTACACCACGCTGGTGCGCTTCGACTTCGTCTACTACTCCCACTTCAAGTGCAACCTGGCGCGGGTGCAGGACTTCCCCAACCTGTGGAACTACCTGCTGGACCTGTACCAGACGCCCGGGTTCGCGGAGACGACGAACATCGAGCACATCAAGGTGCACTATTACTGGAGCCAGGACGCCATCAACCCCTCGCGCATCGTGCCGATGGGGCCGCAGGTGGACCTGCTGACGCCGCACAACCGGGACCGGATCGGCCCGCGCAGGCTGGCGCCCGCCCCGGGAGTCACGAGGCACTGAGCCATCCCCATTTCCCCTCTCCCGCCGGGAGAGGGTCGGGGTGAGGGTGCCGGAACTCCCGGGTTGACCCCGCGCACGCGGGGCAGGAGGGAGCCGTGGACAACTCGGACTTCGAGGACTCCTTCCTGGAGACGTTGTTGAGGTCGGAGCCGTTGCCCGTGTTGCCGTTTCCCGGGCAGCGGCTGGGCGGCCCGGACGGACGCCGGTTCGAGGTGCTCGAGTGGATGGGCGGCGGGGGCATGGGGCAGGTGTTCCGCGCGCGCGACGAGACGTTGCGGCGCGAGGTCGCGCTCAAGTTCCTGCTCCCCCGTCCGGGCTTCGAGGCAGAGGCGCTCGCGGAGGCGCGGGCGGTGGCCCGGCTGGACCACGAGAACATCGTCCGCATCTTCGACGTGGGCACGCTGCGGAGCCGTCCCGAGGGGCCGGACGTGCCCTTCCTCGTCATGGAGTGCCTGGAGGGCGAGCCGCTCGCCGCGCGGCTGAAGCGGGGGCGGTTGGAGGTGGGGCGCGCGCTGGAGGTGCTGGAGGGCATCTGCGCGGGGTTGGAGCACGCGCACGAGCGGGGCATCGTCCACCGCGACCTCAAGCCGGGCAACGTCTTCCTCACCCGGAAGGACGTGGTGAAGCTGCTGGACTTTGGCCTGTCGCACATGGCGGTCCGCGCCAGTGACGTGCCCCATCTGCCCACGGTGGGGACACCCGCGTACATGGCACCGGAGCAGTGGCGGAGAGAGCCGCCGGATGCCCGCACCGACATCTGGTCGGCGGGCGTGGTGCTCTACGAGCTGCTCACCGGAGAGCTGCCCGTGTCGGGGGCCACATGGGAGGAGTTGCGCGAGCGGGTGACGTCCAGGGAGCCGGTGCCTTCGGTGCGCGCGCGCAACCCGGAGGTTCCGCGAGAGGTGGAGTCGCTGCTGGCCACGGCGCTGGCCAAGGAGCCGGCCCGGCGTTTCCACTCGGCCCGCGAGCTGCGGCGGGAGCTGCACGAGCTGCGGGCCCGGCTCACCCGCTCCGGCGCCGGGGCTGCGGGGCCCGTGACGCGGCAGCGCAGGCAACTGGTGCTGTTGTGCTGCCAGCTCACGGGCATGTCCGGACTGGTGGGGCGGGTGGATGCCGAGGAGCTGGGAGAGCTGGAGGCGGCCTTCCACCAGGGCTGTGAGGAGCTCCTCCGGCCGTACGAGGGCGGTGTCACCCTGGCCATGGGCGCCGAGGTGTTCGCCTGTTTCGGAGGGCACCAGGTGCGGGAGGACGACGCGGAACACGCGGTGCGCGCGGGGCTGTGCCTGGCCCGCGACGTGCCGGAGTGGCTCCAGCGGAGGTTGCCGCACCTGCCGCTCCCGGTGCTGGGCGTGAAGGTGGGCCTGCACACGGACCGGATGGTGCTGGACACCCGTGCCATGCGGGGTGAGGCACCCCGGGTGGTGTCCTGGCTCGCGGCCCAGGCCGGGCCCGGAGAGGTGCTCGCCAGCGAGACGACGTGGAAGCAGGTACGCGGGGCCTTCGAGACGGAGCGGCTCGGCACGCGGGAGTTCACGGGCCTGGCGGGGCCGGCCACCTTGCGCATTCACCGTGTGCGGCGCGAGCGGGAGGTGGGGAGGCGCTTCGAGCGGAGGCTCGTGGCCGGGGGTCTCTCGCCACTGGTGGGGCGGGAGTCCGAGCTGCGGTGGCTGCGGGCACTCTGGGACGCGGCGCGAGGCGGGCGGGGCGCCGTCGTGCTGCTGCGCGGCGAAGCGGGCATCGGCAAGTCCCGCCTGCTCCAGGAGTTGCGCGAGCGTGTGCCCTCGGAGGCGGCCACCCAGGCGTGCTTCCAGTGCTGGTCCCAGCCGGGGGCCAGCGCGTTGCCTCCCACCGCCGAGGTGCTCCAGCGCCTGCTGCGCTTCTCCCCGGAGGGCACACCCGCGCGGCACCTGGCGGAGCTGGAGGCGCGGTTGGGCGAGCTGGGCCTGTCCGGAGAGCACCTGCCGCTGCTGGGCCAGCTCCTCGCGCTCCCCATCCCCGAGGACTCCCCGGTGTTCCGGCTCACCGCCGAGCGGCGGCGGGAGAAGGCGGACGAGGCCCTGGGAGACCTGCTGCTGGCCATGTCGCGGCGGCATCCGGTGTTCCTCGCCGTCGAGGATCTGCACTGGGCGGACTCCTCCTGGCTCGGGTTGCTCGCCACCCTGCTCGAGCGCCTCGAGGGCGCACGCCTCCTCATCGTCCTCACCGCCCGCCCCGAGTTCCAGCCCGCGTGGCCCGCTCGTGCCGGATTCCATGTGCTCGCCCTGGAGCGCCTGCCGGCCGGGCTCGCCACGGCGCTGGTGAAGGAGGTGGCGGGAGCGCGTGCACCGCCGGAGGAGACGGTGCGGGAGCTGGTGCGCAAGGCGGATGGGATTCCCCTCTTCATCGAGGAGCTGACGCGCCGGGTGGTGGAGGACGGAGAGGTGGCGTCCATCCCCGCCACCCTGCACGAGCTGCTGCTGGCCCGGTTGGATCTGCTGCCCTCGCGCCAGAAGGCACTGGCGCAGCTCGGCGCGGTGGTGGGGCGGGACTTCTCGCTGGAGTTGCTCGCGGCGCTCACGGGGCACGGGGCCGAGGGCCTGCGGCGCGAGCTCGGGGAGCTGGTGGCCGCGGGGTTGCTCCAGGAGGCGCGCGAGGGGACGGACGCGTCCGGGTTTCAGTTCCGGCACGCGCTCTTCCAGGAAGCGGCCTACGAGTCCCTGCCGCGCGACGAGCGGCGGCGGCACCACCAGCGGGTCGCACGCGTCCTGGAGGAGCGCTTTCCGGCCATGGAGACGATGCGGCCCGAGGTGCTCGCGTATCACCTCACGGAGGCGGGGGAGCACGCGCGGGCCCTTCCCTGTTGGATTCGCGCGGGCTGGTTCGCCCTCCAGCGCATGGCCATTCCCGAGTTCGTGAAACAGCTCTCCCAGGCGCTGGAGCTGCTGCCACGCCTGCCTCGGGACAGCCAGCTCCAGGGCGGGGAGCTGCAGCTGTTGTCCATCCAGGGCTTCTCCCAGGCCATGCTGGAGGGGTTCGACTCGCCGGAGGCGGCGCGAATCCATGACCGGCTGCGGGAGATGTTGCGGCGGATGGAGGCGCTCCCCCCGGGGCTCGAGGAGACGCTCTGGAGCATCTTCACCTATTACCAGCTCCGGGCGGACTTCCCCTCGGGGCACGACGTGGCCGAGCAGGTGGTGCGCCTGGGAGAGCGTCAGCGAAGCCCGGAGCTGCTCGCCACGGGTCATGGGATGCTGTCGGTCGAGCTCACCTACCGGGGACGGATCCGGAGGGCCCTGGAGCACAGCGAGCTCGCCGTCGCCTGGTCGCGCTCCCGCACCGAGCCCCATTGGGCGGTGCTCGTCTCGCAGGGCCTGGCCCATGCCTCCATCATCCATGCGATGTCGGGCGGGCTGGTGCGAGCGCGGGAGTATTGCCGGGAGGGCCTGGAGCTCGTCCGTCAGCTCGGCGAGCCCCTCTACCGGGCCCTGACGCTGACCTATATGGACGTGGCCTGTCTGATCCGGCGGGACGTCCAGGAGGCCGTGCGGTTGTCGGACGAGGTCATCGCCATCTCCAGCGAGCGCAGCCATTGGGTGTGGCCGACGTGGGCGAGGGCCATCCGGGGTTGGGTCATGGCCGAGCAGGGGCGACCCCGGGAGGGGCTGGTGCTCACGCAACAGCAGGCCGTCCACTGGAGGGAACGGGGGCTCCGGGGAGGGCTGACGTGCTGCTTCGTGTTGATCGCGGAGATGCACCTGCGGCTGGGGCAACTGCGCGAGGGGCTGGTGGTGGTGGACGAGACCTTGAGGGAGGTAGGGGAGACGGGAGAGCACGGCTTCAAGGCCGAGCTGCACCGGGTCCGGGGCGAGCTGCTGCACGCGGCGGGACAGGAGCGTGAGGCCCAGGGTGAATTCCTCCGGGCCCGCGCCATGGCGCACGAGCAGGGGGCCCTGCTCTTCGAGCTGCGCGCGACGGTGGGCCTGGGCCGGCTGCTGCGGGACACGGGGCGGCCCGAAGCGGCACGCAAGCGCCTGACGCGGGTGCTCGCCCACTTCGAGGAGGACGTGGACTCGGCGGACCTCCGGGAAGCGAGGGCCCTCCTGGAACAACTCTCCCTCGCCCTCCGGGAGAGGGACGGGGTGAGGGTGCCGGAGCTCCCGGGTTGAATCCCGACCCCCCCGCCGTGCCACACCGCGGGCCTCACTGGGGGACGACACATGGGACGCCTCGGCATCCTCGGAGGCGGGTTGTCCATCGCGGCGCTGGTGGCGCTGCGCGACCGGGGCGAGCCGCTCTGGAGGTGTGGCCGGAGATGGTCCACTTCCCCGAGTCCGTGCGTGCCACCGCGAAGCTGTGCGAGCACCTGCGGAGGGTGCTCGGAGGCGCCGAGGCTCGCGCCCACGTGGGCTGAAAACGTGGGCTGAAGGGGCTCACTTCTTCTCGTGCCATGGGAATCGTGCGGCCATGGGCGATGGCACTGTTGCGCCTCCGACGCTGAAGGCCCGCTGGCGTCGGGGAATGGCCATGGGGGGATTGCCGGGATTGCGGAGGTTGCCGATATAGGTCTGCACCCGAAAGGGAGGGCCGGGTGGGTCGCACCCCGGGAAATCACGAGGGCTGGGGGCCTCTCGCCGGTTTCGGAAACGCGCCCCGTCTGGAAGTCACACCATGGCCCGGCACCCAAGCAGACGTTCTCCTCGTGCGGGTACGCGAGTCTCCGGCTTGTTCATCCAACTGCTCACCACCGAGTGGACGAAGGACACGCGGGGAGGCGCGGGCGCGCGGGTGCGCGACGCCACGCCCCTGGCGAGTGTGCTGCCGGAGGCGGTGAGTGGGGCCGGGGGCAACGCCAGCTTCCAACTGCACCACGTCTACTTCTCCGAGCAGCGGCGCTTCCTGCCGAGGGACTGGACGGAGGTGCGCAGGGGCAGGCCCTTCATCGAGGTGGAGGCCTTCCGCGTGGAGCGTACGGACGAGGGAGAGGTCCGGGTGCTGCTCGACTACGGGAAGATGGGGATGCCGGGACGGCTCGAGTGGAGCGGTGTGTCCCGGGGCGAGCCCCACGAGGAGCTGTTCCGCGTGGCTCCCGGCGAGTGGGCGCGCGGGGTGTACAACGAGCGGCTCCAGTACTGGGAGACGGGGCACTGGGGCTACTGCAAGCACGTGCTCAACGTGGGCCTGCTGTTCGACGCGGAGCGGGGTGTCTTCGTGCGCACCGCGCCGGAGACCGAGGTCCGCCGCGAGTTCTCGCTGCACCCGCGCGGGTCCGTGGCTCCGGGAGCGCACACCTCCCGGATGCCCGCCGTCGCGCGGCACTGAGCCATGACGGATTAGCGCCCGAAGATGCCGCGGAGGCGCTTCTTCGCTTCCTCCTCGGCCTTCTTGCGCGCGGCCTCCGCTTCCTGCCGCGCCTTCTCCTCCAGCTCCTTCTGACGCTTCTCCGCCTCGGCCTTCGCGGCCTCCTTCGCCGCGTCCGTGCCGCCGGTGATGATCTTCCCCACCTCCTTGCCCTTCTCCCCCAGCGCCTCCGTCGCCGCGCTCGCCACCGCCATCTTCCCGATGGCCAACGCCGCCGGCTTCACGTCCAGCCCCGTCACCTCCGGGCTCCACGCCTTGCCCGTCAGCTTCAGCGCCACCGGCACCGGCTCGGTCGGCTTCGCCCGGCCCAGCGTCATCTTCTCGATGAGCGGCGGCCCCAGGTTCACCGTGCCCGCCAGGTCCAGCGTCCCGTCCAGCCGGATGCCGCCGTCGAAGCTCATCGCCGCTTCCGGCCGCGTCCACGTAATCGGCTTGGACAGCTGCGCCACGCCATTCTGGATGGTCACCCCGAACGGCAGTTGCTCCGCCAGCTCGGTCACCCCATCACTGTCCAGCACCTTGCCCGCGAAGGGCAGCGCCTTCACCAGCGGAGCGGACACCGCCGCCGGAATGTCGAGGCCCGTGAACGCCCCGCCCAGCAGGCTGCCGTCGATGGCCCCGGCGAGCCGCTCCTGCAGGCTCTCCATCTCGTAGCCCACGCCCGACAGGTTCATCTGCCCGTTGAACTTCCCGTCCAGCACCTTGCGCGGCACCCGCGTGGACAGTGCCTCCGCCACGTTCATGTCCTTGACCTCGGCCTTCAGCTCGAAGGGCCGCTGCGCCGCGTCCGGGCCCAGCCGCACCGAACTCCCGCTCGCCGACACCGTGCCGCCGTAGATGCCCGTGGTGAAGCGCTCCACCGTGATGAGGTCGTCCACCATCTTCAGGTCCGCCACCATGTTGGACAGGTCCATCCCGTTCATCCGCAGCGCGCCCATCTTGAAGGACATGTTCCCGCGCATGCCGTTGAAGCGCTTGGGATCCTGGGGCCCCTCTTCCTCCTCGGGCAGCGGACCGCCCGCCGTGGCCGCCACCTCCTCGTCCGTCATCAGCAATTCATCCACGTCGAGCCGCGGGCTCTCGAGCGCCAGGGCGAACGTCATCGTCTGCTTCGCCCCCGTGCCCGCCTGCGAGTACGACGCCGTGCCGGCCATCGTGTACTCGAGCAGGGCGATGCCCAGCCGGCTCAGGTCCACCTTCATGGGCTGCTTGCCGCTCTCGGGCTGGTACGTGCCCGCCGCGTCCACCGTGAAGGTCTGCCCGGGCCGCTTGTCCAGCAGCAGCCCCGGCCGCATGTCCACGCCCGACAGGTCCGACTTCGCATCGAAGCGCAGCGCGCCGCCGCTCGCCGCCGCCCCGGTGAGCCGAGCCGTCAGCCGCATGGGCGCGCCCGCCTCCTTGGAGAGCTGCTCGGGGATGCGCAGCCGCACCGGCGTCAGGTCCACCTCCGCCGTCAGCGCCTGCGACTCCTGCGTGCCGCCTCCGCGCACCACCAGGCCGATGGGACCCGCCACCTGGTTGGCGAGCTGCTTGCGCAGCGGCGGGTAGTACTCGGCCAGCACCGCCGGGTCGAGGTTCTGCCCCACCAGCTCGAAGTCCTGCACCGTGGGCTTCTCCGTGAGCAGCCCCTTCACCTGGCCCTTGCCGGTGATGCGCGCCGGGCCGAGCTCCACCCGCAGCGTCTGGAGGGACAGGTCTCCCTTCTCCATGTCGCCCGTCACGTCGGTGTCCACCACCACGTCGAGCGCCTTGCCACCCTCGGCCCCGGCGAAGCGCAGGCCCTGGGCACGCAGGCCGCCCTTGAGGTTCGTGGGCCCGGTGCCGCCGGGCACCGCCGCGCCGAGCCGCGCCGTCCAGTCCGCCTGGAGCGTGCCCGCCTGCAACCCCGCCTCCGCGCCGAGGAAGGGCCCCAGCGGCGCCAGGTCGATGGGCTCGGACTTGAGCGCCACGCGCTCGGGCACGGGGATGAGCGAGGCCGGCAGCGGTGTGGTGTGCAGCGTGAGGTGGAAGTTCTGCTTCTGCGCCAGCACCGCGGCGTGGAGCACCACGTCCAGCGGCTTGCCCGCGCGCAGGTCCTTCACCTCCACGTCCAGGTCGGTGATGGCCAGCTCGCGCGCCTGCGCCGCGCTCCGGTCGATGAAGCGGATGGTCGCATCGGTGAGCGCCGCCCGGTCCACGCGCACCATGGACAGGTCCGTGGGCTGCTCCTCGGCGGGAGGCGTCTCCTCCTTGGGCTGCTGCTGGGCGAGCTTCTCCATCAGTCGCGAGACATTGGTGGTGCCATCCGGCAGCCGGACGACGTTGACGGTGAGCCCGGTCACCTCGGCGTTCTTCACCTGGATGTCCTGGCCGCGCGAGGTGAGGGCGGGCCAGAGCGCCACCGCCACGTCGAGCTTCTTCATCTCCGCCAGGGGCACCTGCTCGCCCTCGGCGGCACCGACCACCACGTTCTCCACCTCGACGCCCACGTGGGGAATGAGCTGGGTGGAGATGTCACCGATTTCCACCGGCCGGCCCAGCGTCTGGGCGAAGGCAGCGGCCTCGGTGCGCGCACGCTGGAGCAGGAAGGCGTCGAGCCGCCACAGGGCCACGGCGACGACGACCACCAGGAACAGGACGATGCCGCCCAGGACGTAGGGCCAGCGCTTCTTCTTCGGCTGCTGTTCGGACATCTCTCGGTACCTCCACCCGCCCGGGGCCTCGGGGGTTGCTCGGAGCCCGGGCTGTCAGGCAGGCGAACCCTTAACCCAGGAGGACCCATCCCGCACGTTCCTCTTATGCGGGGGCGTGGGATTGGATGTTGAAGATGGCACTCACGGGCTGGGACGGGAGCCGCTCGCGGAGATGCACTCCGTTTCGTGAGGCCTGCCCGCCCGGCCGCTCACCGGGAGCGAACCGCCGGGGTCCACTGGAGGGGGCCTTGGCCCACCTTCTGGCTCCAGGCGGAGCTGTCGAGCACCATGCGGCCCTGGGTATCGAGGGTCTGCACATCCTCGGGGACCTTCCGGACGACCCGCCCGGTGCCCATGTCCACCAGCAGGCCCTCGGAGTAGGCGAAGTCCCCCGCGGCCGCGAAGCCGTACCCCCGCTGCTCGCCGAGCTCGCGCTGCTCTCCCGTCGTGGTGTCCACGAACCAGAGGCGCCTGTTCTCGTTCTTGCGTCCGGTAGACCGCTTCACCAGCGCATGGGTTCCCTCGACGTAGTGCACCTCGCCGCGCATCGGGTGCACGGTGCGCGTCTCCAGGTCCACCACGCTCTGAGCGGAGTCACCCTGGGTGGAGGCGGGTGAGATGGGGAACAGCCGGGGAGGACCCAGGGAGGGCGGGGGCCGCCCCGCGTACTCGGTGGCGATGCCGAGCGGCTGGTGGACCCGGGCCCCGTGCAGCTCGAGCGCGTTGCCCTGGGCGGTGCAGGCCACGAGCACCTGCTCCCGCGCTGCATCCACGTGGAGGACATTGGCGCGGCAGCTCGCGGGCACCCACTCGGTGCGCTGGCCCGAGGCCTGCTCGACGAACACCTCGCCCTGCTCCCCCTGGCGCAGCAGGGCGTCTCCGAGCGGTTGGAGGACACCCTCCTTCGGGACGAGCGGGCCGCCCTCCACCCGGCGCAGCAGCCACGAGGCCGTGTCGCCCTCCTGGCCGTAGTGGCCGTAGGACATGATGGGGCCGCGGCAGTACCTGGAGGCGAGCGACGTCTGCGCCCGGGGCCAGGTGAGCTGTCCATCCCCATCCGTGTCCTGGGTGACCACGCCGAACCAGACCCACCGGCCCTCGGGGTCGAGCGAGGCACGGCCCAGCAAGCCGGGGCCATGGGGCACCTCTCGCTTGCTGCCGTCCTGGAGGTTGATGAGGAAGGCCGTGGCCCGCTTCTCCGGCCCGCTCAGGGACACGAGGAGCAGGCGCTGGCCGTCGCGCGAGAAGGACACGGGCAGGGAGGCGCTGGGCGCGGTGCTGTCGGGGATGGTGTCGGGAGGGGCCAGCTCGGCGTCGGTGCGCGTGTACGTGTCGAGCAGCCGGAGCGAGCCGCCGCGGACCACCACGAGGTAGCGGCCGGTCGGATCCGCGGCGAGGAAGTCGTCGAGCCGTTCGCCCTCGCCGGGCTCGAGGAACAGGTAGGGGGCGAGCGTGTCCCCGAACGTGTCCCCGTGCCGGCCGAAGCGGACCTCCAGCTTGCCATCGCCGTTGGTGTCCTCGCGGGCCTGGCAGGCGATGAGCCAACGGCCATCCTTGGCGGCCCGCTGGAAGAGGATGGGGTGGCGCGTGCCGATGGGGCCTGACTCCCGCTGGAGGGCGGTGGGGGGCGCCACCGAGAACTCCTGGGCCGGAGGGAGAAAGGCAACCGGTGGGCTGATGGGTTCGGGGGCCGGAGGGGCGGCGGCAACGGGCGCGTTCGTGGGCTCGGAGGGCTGAGCGGGAGCAGCGACCGGTGGGGTGGTGGGCTCGGCGGAGGGTGGGGGCGAGGCTCTCCGCGCCGCACAGGCGGGCAGGAGGAGGGCGGAGGCGAGCAGCACGCGGAGTTTCATGGGGGGCGAGGCTGGAGGAGGAGACGCCGGGAGCGCAAGCGCAACGGGTCCACTCCGAGCGCCTTCCCTGTCATGCGTGGGGACTGGAGACTGCGGAGGTGCATCACCCTCGAGCGGACTTCACCCGGGCGAGCCAGTCCTGGAACTCGTCGCCCAGGTTCATGATGAAGTCGAAGCGGCCGGTGGCGATCATCTCGACCAGCCGCCGGTCACGGGCGATGAGCTCGGGGACGCTGTCGGGAAAATGGATGCCGGGCATGCCATCGAAGAGGTAGCCCTGGTCCACCACGAGCATGTCGACGAAGTGGGAGAGGGTATCGAAGAAGCGGTCCACGTCCGAGGCGATGGGCAGGACGTACCTGTCCATGTAGGCATCAATGAAGATGACGGGCTGGCGGCCGCGCTCGTCGGCGAGCTTGGGCACCACGGCGAAGTAATGGGCGAGCCCGGGGATGCTCCCAAAAAATACGGAGGAACAGAAGGGCTCCTCTTTTTCTCGAAACTCCTCGGTCCTGCGTGCGATTCCGTTGTGCTGGTCATCGACCCGGCTGAGGAAGAGCTGCCCCCCGAATTGCCCTCCGAAATCAGCTCTGCCAAGGCGCTTGTAGACGGCCGCGAGTACGGGGTCGAAGGGGTAGCCTGCGACGAGTGCTCCTGCTTCAGGCGGGGAACGCCCTGGTGGAAGGAGCTCCATGTGCAATCCGTACTTCCGATACACCTCCATCAACCGATCGAGCCCAGGCAGTGGGATGTCCGCAGTCATGGTCATGCTCATTTCAGGAGGAGGTCGACCAGTGCCTTCACTTCGTCGAGTGCATCCGCCTCGGCTTTGGCGAGTGAGGATGCGGAGCGGCTCACTTCATAACGTTGGTTGAACCAGCGGCCAAAGTGCCGGTCGACGATGTCGGCCACTTTTCGCACGTCTTCTGCGGTGGCCTTGCCTTTCGCCCGTCTGAACGCCGTCCAGATATTGTTGATCTTCTTGTGCACGGAGTCGTGCACGCCCCACAGGTTTTCGCGGGCGTTGATGTTCAACCGCTGGAAGAGATGAGCGTACTCCAGGGGAATGCGATGGTGCACAGGGTAGATGAATCCATCGTCATCAATGAGGAGCCTGGCCAGGTCGGTATTGAACTTGCCGTAGAAGTCCTTGTGCGCCATCTGCCTGAGGTCGTTGCTCGCATCTTTGTCCAGTTTGGTATCGAGGAGTTTCTCGAAACGGGCCATGAGCTTGCGGAGCTGCTCCTTCTCCGCGACCGACAGTCCCTGTGTCTGGGCCTTCGTCCACAAGCGATGGAACTGTTCTCGCTCCGCCGGACGTACGCGGGCGAGAAAGGAGCGGAACCAGGCCACGGCTTCCGAGCCGCCGCGAGCCAGGATGGGGGCCAGCCTGGGCGCCACTGCCTCGAAGAGCGCGATGCCGCCGCGTAGCGCGAGGCCGCTGATGAACCAGGTGGCGAGGAACTCGGTGCTGCTGACGCCCGCTTCCAGGAAGGCGTCCCGGGTCTCCTCCCTCCACTCGCGGAGGATGCGCTCGTAGAGCGCGTAGTGCTCGGCGGCCAGGTCGGGTGGGGCCTCCATGGCCGGGCGCAGCGTCCCTGCTTCCATCACGCGCCAGCGAGCATGCCGTTCAGCCCGGCGGTGTTCCGCCTCCAGCGACAACCGGACGGTGCGTGGCCCGAGGCCGTGGGTGAAGGGCAGCAAGGCTTGGGTGAGTTGCGCGGCCAGCTCCGGCGAGGGCTCGCGGATGGGCGGGCCACCATGCGACTCGTATCGCGCAATCGTCGCGCCAAGGACCCGCTCGTCATCCAACCGGACATCCGCCAACGCCGTGGCGCTGCCCCCATCGGGTACCCGCAGCCCCTTGGCCAACCGGGTGGCCATGGCATGCGCCTGGGCAAGAGTGTCCGCCGTTACGCCCGTGCGCCGCACGGGGAGCGTCCTGGCCTCCAGGGGTTTGGAACTCTCCGAGGTGGTGAGTGCCCGCAGGCCCCAGCCGTGCCGCTCCCGTTGCAAGGTGAGGGCAATCTCGCCGGTGCGTGCGTCCACGTAGGCAGGCAGGTGCGTTTCGAGACCTGGGGCGAGCGCCGCACTCGTCCCCGCGGAGCCCGAGCCCGAGGCATCACGCTTCCAGGACAGCAGTGTCAGCACCCCGTTCTGTGCCCAGAAGCGGAAGACCAGGTTGGCGCCGGGCTCCTCCACGTGGCTGGCCACTCCCCGCATGCCCGAGAGCGCCGCCGTGGTTTCGGCCCGGCGCGCGTCTTCGTCCGCCTGCGTGTCACGAGTCTCCCAGGGTGGAGGCAGGTCCCTCCCGACTTCCTCCGCCGGAAGGTCCTCCTCGGGCTCGATGCCCTCCATCGCTCCCGTCGTCGCGCAGGCCTGGAGCACCAGCGCCAGGAGGCATATCCACCCGGCGGGTCGAGCCGTTCCCCATCTCATGTGGGGGAGAGCCTATATCGGAGTTCTCCGATACCTGCCTGGGGGGCGGTTTCCACGACCGGTTTCTGCAACTCGTACTGCCCGTACCGCTGGTGCGGCAGGTACGGACGCCGGAGGACACGAGTCCGTTGCCGCAGTATCGTGTGCCTCCTCACGGTATGCGCTTCGATATCCCGAAGCGGCCGAAGAGGGGGAGTACCGCATGAAGCGCGTAGTGATTGCGAGTGTTCTGCTGTCCACGCCTGTTCTTGCAGCGGACTATCGGGACTGCAAGGAATTGTTCGTCTCGCCCATGGAAGTAATTGCTCCTGAAACCAAGTCCACTGGAGCCGCATGGGACAATGGGTCGCATGCAGACCCCGAGTTGATGGCCAGACCTGCCGAGCGGAACGACGTGCCCAGTGTCACTATCGGGCCAAAGTTGGAGGATACGCCCAAGCCGCGGTGGAACAGCATCTTCGTGGACGAGACAAGTACTGGAGCGTGGCTTCCGGTGCGCGTGGGGGACAGTGTCAGGCTGAGCCTCGTTGACCGTGATGCCATGTCGGACGATTTGATGGCGCAGTACACCGTGGAGGTGCCCAAGCAGCTCGCGACGAATGGAGTCACTTTTGTCGTGGCAGGTGGGGACACGCGCAACCCTTTGTTCCTTCGTGTTTCCGTCACGGACGGCAAGCGCGCGTGTTCAGGGGTCGAGTCCCTGGAGCCGCTCGTCTACGAACTGCCCAAGCCGGCCTTCATTGCCAAGGTGGACAGCGCGCTCTTCGAGAAGATCAAGGCCTATAATCGTTGCAGCGTGAACGGGGCCTCGGCTGCATGCAAGGCGTCGAACTACACTGCTGTGTACGGTGACATCAACAAGGACGGTGTCCCCGATACGATCGTCAAGGGAGGGCCTTTTGGTGGTGGAAAGGCCATCGTGATCGCCATCACCCAGGGTTTCGAGCCGTCGACTCGTCAGGACGTCTTCCTGGGGGCCTGCGAGGACATGGGAGTCTCCGCTTCGGGCGAGGCCGCGTGCACCGCGGAAGGGAAGACCACCCTCATCTCCATGGGCAACGGCAAAGCGGAGGCCCGGGAGGCTTCCGCGAAGGAAGTGGAGGCCGTGAGCGCGAATACGGCTGCCCTCAAGGCCGGGGAGGCCAAGGCCAACCTGAAGGCGCTCTTCACCTCACAGCGAGCGTTCTTGCAGGAGAAGGATCGATACTCAGCCAATGCTGTCGAACTCGGATACTCGCCCGAGCGAGGAAACCGCTACGCCTATTTCCTCGCCGCCCGCGGGGTCATCCAGAAGCGCGATTCAGCGCAGCTCCTCTCGCAGCAGACTGTCAACATCATCGCTCCAGACACGCATCGGCATCCTGAAGCGGTTCTGCCTTCTGGGTTGAAGGAAGCGGGCTGCCCGCTGACTTTTGGCACGAATCAGGACGGGGAGCCGGTGGGATTGGGTGTCTCGGGCGCAGGGGCGGAGCAGCATTTCATCGCCTATGCCATCGGTAACGTGGATTCGGATCCGGACATGGACTGCTGGTCCATTTCCGATGTGGAGCGCAAGACGAAGAGCGGGGACATCATTCCCGCTGGCGTGCCCTTCCAGGAGCGCAGCGACTACGAGGAGCCGAAGACGGCGACTTCGCCGACGCCGTGAGGTGCCCTCATGCCTGAAGGGTTCACTGGTGGGTGGATGCGGCGCTGCATCAGGAACCCTCCGCGGCGCTGACGCGAGCGGTGGCCGAGGTGGAGGGCTTCGCGCGCGGTGGAAGGAGCAGCGGCTGCTGCCGAAGGGGGATACGGCTCCTTCGCTGGAGTGAGGAGCATTACCCTCGAGCGGACTTCACCCGGGCGAGCCAGTCCTGGAACTCGTCTCCCAGATTCATGATGAAGTCGAAGCGGCCGGTGGCGATCATCTCGACCAGCCGCCGGTCGCGGGCGATGAGCTCGGGGACGCTGGTGGGAAAATGGATGCCGGGCATGCCATCGAAGAGGTAGCCCTGGTCCACCACGAGCATGTCGACGAAGTGGGAGAGGGCGTCGAAGAAGCGGTCCACGTCCGAGGCGATGGGCAGGACGTACCTGTCCATGTAGGCATCGACGAAGATGACGGGCTGGCGGCCGCGCTCGTCGGCGAGCTTGGGCACCACGGCGAAGTAGTAGGCGAGCCCGGGGATGTTCCCGAAAAAGACGGAGGAGCGGAAGGGTTCCTCTTCTTCACGAAATTGCTCGGTCCTGAGTGCGACTCCATTCAACTGATCATTGACGTGGTCGAGGAAGAGTTGCCCTCCGAACTCCCCGCCGAAATCAGCCCCGCCAAGACGCCTGTAGACGGTCGCGAGCACGGGGTCGAAGGGATAGCCCGCGACGAGTTCTCCACCTGCGGGCGGAGAGTGCCCTGGTGGCAAGGTCCTCATGTGGAGTCCGTGCTTCCGGTACACCTCCATCAACCGGTCGAGTCCGGGCAGTGGGATATCCGTATTCATTGCCATGCTCATTTCAGGAGGAAACCGACCAGCGCCTTCACTTCGTGGAGTGCATCCGCCTCGGCTGTGGTGAGTGGGGATGCGGAGCGGCCCACTTCATAACGTTGGTTGAACCAGCGGCCAAAGTGCCTGTCGACGATATCGGCCACTTTCCGCACGTCTTCTGCGGTGGCTTTGTCTTTCGCCTGTCGGAACGCTGTCCAGATATTGTTGATCTTCTTGTGCACAGCGCTGTGCACGCCCCACAGGTTTTCGCGGGCGTTGATGTTCAACCGCTGGAAGAGATGAGCGTACTCCAGGGGAATGCGATGGTGCACGGGATAGGGCTTTCCTCGCTCGTCGAGCAGGAGCCTGGCCAGGTCAGTATGGAACTTGCCGTAGAAGTCCTTGTGCGCCATCTGCCTGAGGCTGTCGCTCGCATCACGGTCCAGCCTGGAGTCGAGGAGCTTGTCGAAGCGGGCCATGAGCTTGCGGAGCTGCTCCTTCTCCGCGACCGACAGTCCTTGTGTCTGGGCCTTCGTCCACAAGCGATGGAACTGTTCCCGCTCCGCCGGACGTACGCGGGCGAGGAAGGAGCGGAACCAGGCCACGGCTTCCGAGCCGCCGCGAGCCAGGATGGGGGCCAGCCTGGGCGCCACTGCCTCGAAGAGCGCGAGGCCACCGCGTAGCGCGAGGCCACTGATGAACCAGGTGGCGAGGAACTCGGTGCTGCTGACGCCCGCTTCCAGGAAGGCGTCCCGGGTCTCCTCCCTCCACTCGCGGAGGATGCGCTCGTAGAGCGCGTAGTGCTCGGCGGCGAGGTCGGGTGAGGCCTCCGTGGCCGGGCGTAGCGTCACCGCTTCCATCACGCGCCAGCGTGCATGCCGTTCAGCCCGGCGGTGTTCCGCCTCCAGCGACAACCGGACGGTGCGTGGCCCGAGGCCGAGGGTGAAGGGCAGCAAGGCTTGGGTCAGTTGCGCGACCAGCTCCGGCGAGGGCTCGCGGATGGGCGGGCCACCATGCGACTCGTATCGCGCAATCGTCGCGCCAAGGACCCGAGCGTCATCCAACAGGACATCCGCCAACACCGTGGCGTTGCCCCCATCGGGTACCCGCAGCCCCTTGGCCAACCGGGTGGCCATGGCATGCGCCTGGGCAAGAGTGTCCGCCGTTACGCCCGTGCGCCGCACGGGGAGCGTCCTGGCCTCCAGGGGTTTGGAACTCTCCGAGGTGGTGAGTGCCCGCAGGCCCCAGCCGTGCCGCGCCCGTTGCAAGGTGAGGGCAATCTCGCCGGTGCGTGCGTCCACATAGGTAGGCAGGTGCGTTTCGAGACCTGGGGCGAACGCCGCACTCTTCCCCACGGAGCCAGAGCCCGCGGCATCACGCTTCCAGGACAGCAGTGTCAGCACCCCGTTCTGTGCCCAGAAGCGGAAGACCAGGCGGGCACCGGCCTCTTCCACATGGCTGGCCACTCCACGCATGCCCGAGAGCGCTGCCGTGGTTTCGGCCCGGCGCGCGTCTTCGTCCGCCTGCGTGTCACGCGTCTCCCAGGGTGGAGGCAGAGTCCTCCCGACTTCCTCCGCCGGAAGGTCCTCCTCGGGCTCGATGCCCTCCATCGCTCCCGTCGTCGCGCAGGCCTGGAGCATCAGTGCCAGGAGGCATATCCACCCGGCGGGTCGAGCCGTTCCCCATCTCATGAGGGGGAGAGCCTATCTTGCATGCCCTTCCAGGGGTGTGGCGACTACGAGGAGCCGAAGACGGCGACTTCGCCGACGCCGTGATGTGCCCTCATGCCTGATGGGGTCACTGGTGGGTGGACGCGGCGCTGCATCAGGAACCCTCCGCGGCGCTGACGCGATCGGTGGCCGAGGTGGAGGGCTTTGCGCGCGGTGGCAGGAACAGCGGCTGCTGCCGAAGGGAGACTCGGCTCCGTCGCTGGAGTGAGGGGCATCACCCTCGAGCGGACTTCACCCGGGCGAGCCAATCCTGGAACTCGTCTCCCAGATTCATGATGAAGTCGAAGCGGCCGGTGACGATCATCTCGACCAGCCGCCGGTCGCGGGCGATGAGCTCGGGGACGCTGGTGGGAAAATGGATGCCGGGCATGCCATCGAAGAGGTAGCCCTGGTCCACCATGAGCATGTCGACGTAGTGGGAGAGGGCCTCGAAGAAGCGATCCACGTTCGAGGCAATGGGCAGGACGTACCTGTCCATGTATGCATCAATGTAGATGACGGGCTGGCGGCCTTGCTCGTCGGCAAGTTTTGGCACCACGGCGTAGTAGTAGGCGAGCCCAGGGATGTTGCCGAAGATGACGGAGGAGTGGAAGGGCTCCTCCGGGCGGCGAAATCCTTCCGTGTCCAGTGCGATTCCATTGAGCTGGTCATCGACCCGGTTGAGGAAGAGCTGCCCCCCGGATTCATCTCCAAAATCGGCCGCGCCAAGGCGCCGGTAGACGGCCGCGAGCACGGGGTCGAAGGGATGGCTCGCGACGAGTGCTCCCGCTTCGGGCGGGGAACGCCCGGGTGGCTTGATGTTCATGGCCAGCCCATGCTTCCGGTACACCTCGATCAACCGGTCGAGCCCAGGCAGTGGCATATCCGCATGCGTAGTCATGCTCATTTCAGGAGGAGTTCTAACAGAACCTTTACTTCATCGAGTGCATCCGCCTCGGCCTTGGTGAGTGTGGATGCGGAGTTGCCTGCCTCATAACGTTGGTTGAACCAGCGACCAAAGTGCCGGTCCACGATGTCGGCCACTTTCCGTACGTCTTCGGCTGTGGCCCTGCCTTTCGCCGGACGGAACGCCGTCCAGACATTGTTGATTCTCTCATGTACGAGCCTGTGCACGCCCCACAGGTTTTCCCTGGCGTTGATGTTCAACCGCTGGAAGAGATGGGTGTACTCCAAGGGAATGCGATGATGCACGGGGTAGCGTTTGTTCTTACCATCGATCAGGAGCTTGGCCAGGTCTGTATGGAACTTCCCATAGAAGTCGTTGTGCGCCATCTGCCTGAGTTCCCTGCTTGCAGCGTCGTCCAGCCTGGAGTCGAGGAGCTTGTCGAAGCGGGCCATGAGCTTGCGGAGCTGCTCCTTCTCCGCGACCGACAGTCCTTGTGTCTGGGCCTTCGTCCACAAGCGATGGAACTGTTCCCGCTCCGCCGGACGTACGCGTGCGAGGAAGGAGCGGAACCAGGCCACGGCTTCCGAGCCGCCGCGAGCCAGGATGGGGGCCAGCCTGGGGGCCACTGCCTCGAAGAGCGCGATGCCCCCGCGTAACGCGAGGCCGCTGATGAACCAGGTGGCGAGGAACTCGGTGCTGCTGACCCCCGCTTCCAGGAAGGCGTCCCGGGTCTCCTCCCTCCACTCGCGGAGGATGCGCTCGTAGAGCGCGTAGTGCTCGGCGGCCAGGTCGGGTGGGGCCTCCATGGCCGGGCGCAGCGTCACCGCTTCCATCACGCGCCAGCGAGCATGCCGTTCAGCCCGGCGGTGTTCCGCCTCCAGCGACAACCGGACGGTGCGAGGCCCGAGGCCGAGGGTGAAGGGCAGCAAGGCTTGGGTCAGTTGCGCGACCAGCTCCGGCGAGGGCTCGCGGATGGGCGGGCCACCATGCGACTCGTATCGCGCAATCGTCGCGCCAAGGACCCGAGCGTCATCCAACAGGACATCCGCCAACACCGTGGCGTTGCCCCCATCGGGTACCCGCAGCCCCTTGGCCAACCGGGTGGCCAGGGCATGAGCCTGGGAAAGGGTATCCGCCGTCACGCCCGTGCGCCGCACGGGGAGCGTCCTGGCCTCCAGGGGTTTGGAGCTCTCCGAGGTGGTGAGTGCCCGCAGGCCCCAGCCGTGCCGCTCCCGTTGCACGGTGAGGGCAATCTCGCCGGTGCGTGCGTCCACGTAGGTAGGCAGGTGCGTTTCGAGACCTGGGGCGAACGCCGCACTCTTCCCCGCGGAGCCTGTGCTCGCGGCATCACGCTTCCAGGACAGCAGTGTCAGCACCCCGTTCTGTGCCCAGAAGCGGAAGACCAGGCGGGCACCGGCCTCTTCCACGTGGCTGGCCACTCCCCGCATGCCCGAGAGCGCCGCCGTGGTTTCGGCCCGGCGCGCGTCTTCGTCCGCCTGCGTGTCACGAGTCTCCCAGGGTGGAGGCAGGTCCCTCCCGACTTCCTCCGCCGCCTCGGGCTCGATGCCCTCCATCGCTCCCGTCGTCGCGCAGGCCTGGAGCATCAGTGCCAGGAGGCATATCCACCCGGCGGGTCGAGCCGTTCCCCATCTCATGTGGGGGAGGACCTATATTGCATGTCCTTCCAGGGGCGTGGCGACTCCGCGAAGTCCACTCCGAGCGCCTTCCCTGTCACGCGTGGGGAATGGAGACTGTGGGCGTGATGATTCGAGCCACCCTCTGCAGTGCCGCCCTGCTCCTGATGCCCGCGTGTGCTCCGCGTACGGGCTCCGGGCCGGCGGCCTCCGCGTCCGCCATGGCCTCCACTCCCGCCGATGCCGAATACGCCCGCTTCGCTCGCGAGTACCTCGACTGGTACTACGCCACGCACCCGGTACGAGCGACGAACCTGGGCCTGCACCAGTACGACACGCGGGTGCAGGACCTGTCGGCCGAGGCCTTCCAGCACCGGGCGAAGGAGTTGCACGGGTGGCTCGCGAGGCTGGAGCGGCTGGACCGGGCGGCGCTCACGGGGGACGCGGTGTTCGACGTGCGCATCCTGGAGAACGCCATCCGCGCGGAGTTGCTGGAACTGGAGGAGGAGCGCGGCTGGCAGCGCAACCCGATGCTCTACAACAGCGTCATCGCCAGTGCGCTCTCGTCGCTGTCGCAGCGGGAGTTCGCTCCGGTGGAGGAGCGGGTGCGGAGCCTGCTGGCGAGGCTGGAGCGGATTCCGGCGGTGGTGGCCTCGGCGAAGGCCAACCTGCGCGACGTGCCGAAGCCGTGGGCCGAGCAGGGGCTGCGCGACACACGCGGCACGGTGGGCTTCCTGCGCTCGGACCTGCCGAAGGCGCTGGAGTCCCAGGGGCTGGCGCGGGTGGACGCGGCGCTGCGTCAGGAGCTCTCCGTGGCCCTGGCGCGAGCGGTGTCCGAGGTGGAGGACTTCGCGAGGTGGCAGGAGCGGGAGTTGTTGCCGAAGGCGAACGGGGACTTCCGGCTGGGGAAGGCGCTCTTCGAGAAGAAGCTGGCGCTGGAGGAGCACGTGGAGCTGACGGCCGAGCAGCTGCGGGACGTCAACGAGCGGGCCATCCAGAGGTACCAGGAGTGGGTGGCGAAGGAGGCGGCGCGGGTGGACGCGACGAAGTCACCGGTGGCGGTGATGGACGCGCTGGTGCACGACCATCCGACGGCGGAGGAGCTGATTCCAACGGCGCGCAAGCAATTGGAGGAGTGTCAGCGGTTCGTGGTGGAGAAGGGGCTGCTGACGTTGCCCTCGGAGCGGCTGCCGACGGTGCGCGAGACGCCGCCGTACGCGCGGATGGGGTTCGCGTCGATGGACACTCCGGGGCCCTTCGAGACGCGGGCGACGGAGGCCTTCTACAACATCACCAACGTGGAGCCGGAGTGGACGGAGGAGCAGAAGGCGCAGCACCTGACGTACTTCAACCGCGCGGGGCTGTTGGGCATCACGGTGCACGAGGGAATGCCGGGGCACTTCGTGCAGCTGTTGTACGAGGCCCGGATTCCGACGGAGGTGCGCAAGGTGTTCACGCCGGCGTCGCTGGTGGAGGGCTGGGCGCACTACGTGGAGCAGATGATGGTGGACGAGGGCTTTGGCGGAGGAGACCCGGCGGTGCGTCTGGGACAGCTGCGTCGGGCGCTGCAACGGCATGCGCGGTGGCACGCGGGCCTGTCGATGCACGCCTT
Source organism: Archangium violaceum Cb vi76 (assembly GCF_000733295.1). Taxonomy (GTDB): domain Bacteria; phylum Myxococcota; class Myxococcia; order Myxococcales; family Myxococcaceae; genus Archangium; species Archangium violaceum. The sequence goes on from NZ_JPMI01000136.1 coordinate 27,259, forward strand.
TGGCGAGTCGGTGGAGAACGCGGCGAAGCGTTACGCGGAGATCGCCTACTTCGAGCCCTTCCCGGCGCTGCGCGAGGTGCAGCGAGGCACGTTCAACCCGACGTATCTCTATTACGCGCTGGGACGGATGCAGATTTTGAAGCTGCGCGAGGACTACAAACGTTACCTGGAGGCACGGGGACAGACGTTCTCGCTGAAAGACTTCCACGACCGGTTCCTGCAACTCGGGTTGCCGGTGTCACTGGCGCGTCAGGCGATGATGCCGGGGGACACGGCTCCGTCGCTGGAGTAGGGGGTGGCCTGGCGCGTCAGTCCCAGGTCCAGCGGTCTGGGTTCCACATCTTCCCTTCGCTGCTCAGGACCGGGTCGAGGAATGTCCTCGCGGCACGGTAGACATCCGCGAGCGTGGGCCATGGCAACCCGTCGTCCCGCGCCAGGTGTTCATAGGGTTGTGCCCAAGAGAGTGGAGGTGGGGGCAGTGCTGCCGGTAGTGCGTGTGAGCGGCGGAAGGTGAACGTGCTTTCGAGCGCCGAGCGCAGGAGTTCCTGATCAAAGGTTCCGGTCTGCGCAAGGAGCGCGAGATCGGGTAGATCCTTCATCCGCGAGTTCACCCGTTCGCGTGGAAGGGTATACGCGTGCACCTTCTCGGCGACGTGAGTCTCTCTCGGGTAGACGCGCAGTTTCGAGCGAGGAACGCCTGCGAAGGCGAGGAGGTTGCTCCCCTCGATGATTTCGGGAACTCCTACGAGCACATCGCCAAAGGCCGCGTCCACACCAAATGGATGGCCATAGGGTTTGTCCGCCAATCGAGCTTCAACGCGGAACCGGCGTCCCTCGTACACCATGCCTTCGCCGTCGATGATGGGGCCGTGCAGTCCAACTCCCACCTCGAACAGGATGTGATCCCCGGCATCGCGCCTGCCAGCTTCCCGCAGTTGTTCCAGCAGGAGGTCCGGTTTCCCTGTGCAACGCAGGTCAACGTCCCTGGTTGACCGGGCTCGCTCGAGGCGCAGCTCGAGGACGATGCCGCCTTTCAAGACAACTGCATCCCCCAAGACCGCGAAAACACGTGTGAGGAACCGGTCGAAAACGAGTTGCTGCCGCAGTCGGTTGAGAGGTCTGCCACTCGTTCGCGCCGCATCCTGCAAACGGGCTTCAAGCGCCTGTTTGAATGCCGCAGGGGTCTTGTACTGACGAAGAGTCACCCACTAAGTACTACTCCTCAAGTCAGATGATGGCAACCAACATGAAGCGTTCTGTAGCTCCGTGGGGCTGACAAGCCCTCGTTGGAGGATTTGTTGGTGTGCTGCGTGAATGAACTCGGGAGAGACATGCGCTTTCACGCAGTCCATGAGGGTACGGAGCGGAGAGGTGATGGGGACATTGCCCACCCAGCGCCGCTCCGATTCACTGACATCCGCGTAGTACAGCCGTACGCCTTCAGGGACACGCAGACGCCGGCGTGCCCAGGCCGCGGGAAGCGTGAGGTGGTTCACCGCTGGGAGCGCATCCGAAAGGTCCTGAAGCAGAAGGGCCGTTTCATGGCTGAAAACCCCCGCCTGCTCGCTCCACAGCCAGAGCACGATGAGGTCCTCATGCTCGCCTGCTGGATAGTAGGTGAGACGGAAGATTCCCCGGCGGGCCCGTTGGATGCGACCGCGTTTCATGTGATGGGCCAGCAGGGGCAGTGAATAGCCGACTTCCTGCGCCTGCCGTGCGCTGAAGTAGCCCCCTTGGCTTGCGGCTACCTCGTAGAGGTGAGCCCACTCCGGGCCGCTTGAGCGAGTCGGCTGCATGCACAAAGATTAAACGGCCTTTAATGATAGTGCCTACCCCCCTGGAGGTATGGACCTCTTCATGGTAGGGAGATGTGGTTGAAGGTGTTCTCGCGGTGATGGGCCCGCGCCCCCACCTACCGGCGGAGCCGATGGCGGGGGCGGACGAGTTCCATGTCTGGGAGCTTAGATGTTGATGCTCTGCGGAATCGCCGTGGGCAGCAGCGTCTCGTAGGGGATGCGCGACAGGTTGCGCTGGCCGATCTCCCGCTCCGTGGCGCGCAGGCGCTTCTGGAAGACCTCCAGGGCGGGCCACACGCGCGCGTCCGCGAACCAGGGCTCGCGCAGGTACGTGTCGTAGCCGCCCAGCCGGGTGAAGTACACGTTGCCCAGCCCGAAGGTGACCGCCTGCTGCAGGAAGGCCATCTGCAACGGCGGCAGGTGGGTCAGCTCCGTGCTCGGCGGCAGCTCTTCCACGGAGGTGGGCGCGGGAGCGTAGGCCGCCAGCGGCAGCGCCGGGGTGTAGCTCATGACCGTGCGCTGCGGGAAGTTGACCGCCGCGTGCTGCACGCTCGCCGTGAAGATGATGTAGGTGGTCAGGTCCACCAGATACTCGAAGGTCTGGATGCCCCCTCCGCCCTCCGTCACATCCTTCAGCTTGCCGGCGTCGGGGCTGGCGAGCTCCGTGACCCAGGCCTGCAGCTCGTAGTCGCTCCGCACCGCCGCGTCATCGTTGTAGTAGATGGCCAGGTAGTCGCTCACCCAGGCGCGGATGTCGTTCCAGAGCAGCAGCGCGTCGTCGCGGTACGGGTAGTCCGGCAGCTTCGAGGCGTCGTCCACCCCGCGGGCCGCCAGCGCCCGGGGCAGGAACGACTGGTTGATGGATTGGTTGGCCACGGCCTGGATGCTCACCTGGGTGGAGGCCTTGATCTCACCGGCGAGCAGCTGGTCCACCGGGCCACCGGGCGCGATGAGGGACGTCTCCGCGGCGTTGTTGATGGCCAGGGTGCCCTGGAAGTGCGGCGTCAGCAGCAGGTAGAGCGGGTGCTGGGGCGCGAGCTGCCGGTGCGTGGACAGGGTGAACTCTTCCAGAATCAGGTGCGTGAGGCCCAGGTGCGCGATGAGCTCGTGGTAGTTGCCATCCGCCACCTGCACGTGCAGGCGCGCCAGGCTCCAGGAGGTGCCGTCCGCCGGGGTGAAGATGGGGTTGGAGCGGCCCGGCGTCTGCGAGCACTGGATGGCCACCGCGCGCAGCTTCCGGTCGGCCTGGTTCGCGGCGGGCACGGCGAACAGGGCGAGCGGCGCTTCGATGTACTTCTGTCCGCCCGACGTCTGTCCGGTGGGGATGCCCTGGAAGACGGCGTAGTCCAGCAGGTACAGCCGACCTTCCTGGCCCGCGCGGGCCAGGGTGTCCTGCGAGCCCATCACGGACTGGTACTGCGCGTCCGTCACCGGGAACTTCTCGGGGAGGGCCGCGATGCCCTGGAGCAGCGCCGGGTTGGGCCCGGCCAGCCGCATGCGCGCGAAGATGAGGTCGGTCTCGTAATTGCTGGCGACCGACGGAGGCTGCAGCAGCGAGAACTGGGCCGTGTAGTTGTCGAGCGACGCCGCCTTGCCGTACAGCCCCAGGTACTTCAGGAACAGATCTCCGGCCTCGGACAACAGCTTCTTCAACAGGGTGTCGATGAGGTCGAGGATGTCCTGCCCGATGGCGGGCGCATCCAGCGCGGCCTGGGTGGCGAGCTCGGAGACGATGGCGACACCGGCGGTCTCCTCCAGCTTCTGGCCCGCCGCCTTGAGCAGCGTCCGGGGGCGCTCGATGACATCGGCGATGAGCGTCACCGCCGGGGAGCGCGGCGCCTGGTGGAGCCGGGAGGTCCGGTCCGACAGCCGGCTGAATCCGTCGGTCAGCTCCCGGTAGGTCCCCTCGACCCTGCGGAGCTCCAGCTCGGACAGGCCGGCGTCGTTCTGGATCGCCTCCCCGTTGTCGAAGAGCTTCGCGCCGATGGCCAGCACGTTGCCCAGCAGCTGCAGGCCGGTGGTGGCGACGCCATCCAACCAGACGAAGGAGAAGTTGTCCTGACGGGGGACCTGGGCCGCGATCCCCAGCGGACTCAGCCGGCTGTCGAAGTTGTAGGCGTAGACCTGCCGCTCTTGTGTGAGCGTGGCGAGGCGCAGCTCCTGCTGGGCGGGAGAGTCATTCTGGGGCAGGGAGGGAATGGAACGCATGGGGCTCCTGGGCAGTGGAGCCGCGCATCATCTTCTCTCCCAGTGAAACCCTCTACTCCTTCCGGCCGCCTCCCTTGTTCTTGGAAAGTGCGCGGATGTAGTTCCCGTCGATTCCGTGGATGCGCATGTCCACGAGTTGCTCGAGCGTGACATTCGGATATCCGGCCTCGCGTATCTCCTGGACGAACTTCGGGGTGACGCCGTGGATGCGCGTGGCCACCAGGTCATCCATCGTGAGCTTGTCGTAGCCGGCCGCTTTCAGGGCGCGGATGTGCTCGGGCGTCACCTGGAAGATGGCCACCTGGAGCAGCTCGTCGTGGGACATCTTCGCGTAGCCGAGCTCCGCCAGCGCCTTCACCCGCGCCGGCCCCAGGTCGAAGATCGCCAGCTGGAAGTGCTCGTCCGGGGTGATGTTCGTGTAGCCGAGCTTCCTCATCTCCTCGAGGTACGCGGCGTTGGGCTCGAAGGTGTAGTGGCCCGCGCCCTCGCCGTTGGCGAAGCGGCCCTCGAAGCGCAGCGTGCCCGCCTCGCGCACGAGCTGGAACTTCGTGTCCGCGCCGTCCTCCGTGTTCAGTCCCTGGAAGGAGGCGCGGGGAATGCCGAGTCCCATGTTTCCGTGCTCATGGACGCGGAAGTTCATCTGCAACGAGTCCTCGCGCGGGGTGGCCGTCCACGTGCCACTCCTCGGTGCGGCCAGCGCGGAGAAGGTCCACAGCAGCAGGGCGGAGATGAGCAGCGTGTACGTCGTCCGTGGGGTGGTCATGTTCAGGCTCCTTCAAGGCATTTCGGGCAAAAGGGAGCCCGGCGGCGCGCGCGCGGGGCGCGGCCGGGGGCTCGTGGGAGGTGAGGGGAAGGGGACTGCCGGTTACTGCTTCTTGCGCAGCTCGCGGATGAAGTCCGCGTCCACGCCACTGCTGCGCAGGCGGATCAGCTCATCCACCGAGAGCTTGTCCAGGCCCTCGTCGCGCAGCTTGCGGATGAAGGCCGCGTCCACGCCGAGGGCGCGCATCTGCGCCACCTCCTCCGCGGGGAGCTTGTCGAGTCCCGCCTCGCGCAGCGAGCGCAGGTACTCCGGCGACACGCCGAGCGCCTTGAACTGCGTCAGGTCCTCGGCGGAGAGCTTGTCGTAGCCCGCGGCCTTCAGCGTCTGCACGTACTCGCCATTGACGCCGAGGGCGCGGAACTGGACGAGGTCGTCGAAGGGCAGCTTGTCGTAGCCGGCGGAGCGCAGCTCGTTGATGAAGCGCTCGTCCACCCCGAGGGCCGCCGCCTGCGTCAGCTCGTCGGCCGAGAGCTTGTCGTACCCGGCCGCCGAGAGCCCCTTCACGCGCTCGGGCGTCACGCCGACGTGCCGCATCTCCACCAGCTCCTCGGCGGTGGGCTTGCCGCCGAGGATGGCCGTCATCTCCTTCACGTACTCGGGCGTCATGTGGGCGTGGCCGAACTGCACCAGGTTGCTCACCGTGGGCTCGTAGCCGAGCGACTCCAGCTCCTTCACGCGCTCGGGCGTCACCCCGGCCACCTTGAGCGAGACGAGCTGATCCACCGAGAGCGGCTTGTCGCCCACGCGGGTGGTGTCCTCGTCCGCGTCGTAGTCCGAGTCCGGATCCACGTCCACGTCCATGCCCCGCTTCCCGGAGATCATCGGCCTCGGAGCAGGAGCCGGAGCGGGCACGGGAGCAGGGGCGGGCGCCTGGGCGAGCATCGGGGCCGGTGGCGCGGGCGGAGCCCTCACCGGAGCTGGAGGCGCGGCGAGGACGGGAAGCGCGGGCTCCAGGGGCGTACTCACGGGGGCGGGAGGCACGGGAGCCTCGGCCGTCGCCGCGGGAGGCGTGGAGGGCAGCGCGAGGGCCACCAGGGGGCCGGCCACGGCCACGCCGCTCATCAGCGTGACGAGCGATGCACCGGCCACCCACCGCGAGGACGAGGAGCAGCGCGCCGCGGGAGCGCCCACCAACCGGCGGACGCGCTCCGTGAGCGAGCCACCCAGGGCGGACATGGCCGGGCTCGCCGTCCCGAGGGGCATCACGCGCAGGGCCTCCAGCGCGGTGAGGGCCCGGGCGTAGGAGAGGGCGTTGCCGCTGGTGCCCACGGCGATGTCGTCACAGCAGTGCTCGCGCTCGACGCGGATGACGCGCGACATCCACCACACGGCCGGGTGGTAGAAGAGCAGCGTCTCCACCAGCGTCTGCACCAGGTTGACGGCGAAGTCGTGGCGGCGGATGTGGGCCAGCTCGTGGGCCAGCACCATCTCCAGCTGGCGGGCGGACAGTCCGGTGAGCGCCGTCACGGGCAGCAGCACCACGGGCCGCAGCCAGCCCACCGCCGCGGGCACGTCCAGCGCCGCCGAGCGCAGCAGCCGCACGGGGCGCGTCATGCCCAGGCGCCGCGCCAGCCGCTCCAGCGCCTCCTGCCACTCGGCGGGCGCGGGCTCGGCCTCGCGCACCAGGCGGCGCAGCTTCAGCCATCCCGAGAGCAGCCGCAGCGACGACACCGTCACGCCCAGGCCCCAGGCCAACACCAGCCAGTGCATGTGCTCACCGAGCAGCGGCATCGCCCGCTCCAGCACGGGCGTGGGCCCGACGGCGAGGGGAGCCACCGGGGAGCGCTTGTCCTCCGCGCGCTCCAGCACGAAGCCGGGGGTCCGGGCCACGGTGGAGGAGTGCTCCACTGCCGCGGGGGCGCTCGGAAGCGACTTCCCCTTCTGGAGGGAGGCGTAGTGGTGCCAGCCGGTGAGGGCGGGCACCACGAGCATGAGGGCCAGAGCGCCACAGGAGAGCAGGTAGCGCACGGAGGCCGCGCGCCGGTCGAGCACGCGCAGGGCGGCGGCGAGCGCCACGGCCACCAGGGTGCCCTGCCACAGCAGGTGCAACAACGCCCAGCCCAGGGACTGCGACACGGCTCCGCTCATGGCGTCTCCTCCCCTTCCAGGGTGTCCAGCAGCTTGCGCAACTCGGCGAGCTCCTCCGCCGAGGCCTTCTTCGTCGACAGCGCCTGCATCGCCAGTTGGGCCGGGGAGCCACCAAAGGCCCGGTCCAGCAGGTCCGTCACGAGCTGCCGCTGCGTCTTCTGCTGCGTCGCCCGTGCCTTGTAGACGTGGGCTCGCTGGGACTCGTCGCGCTCCACGAGCCCCTTTTCCGTCATGATCTGCATCAGCTTGAGCACCGTGGTGTAGCCGGTGCCCTCCTGGCCCTTGTTGAGGGCCTCGTGCACGTCGCGCACGGTGCTGGGGCCTCGTTCCCACAGCACCCGGAGGATGCCCAGTTCCGCGTCCGTCGGGCGCGGCAGCGTCGGTTCACTCATCTCACTCCCTCCCGTCAGCTTCTTCCCCAAGGTATACGAAGGGGTTCGTAGATGTCAACGAAGGTCTTCGTAGATGATGCCAGGGGGGCGTGCCGCTTGCCGACTGTCTGCCTGGCCGCACCCGCCCCGTACCGGGAGGGGACTACCGGCACCTGGGAGCGCACCCCACCTTCCGGGGAGATCGGAATGTGGAGCAGGAGGCCGTGATGGCGGACAAGCGCAAGGGTGGAGCGGGGAAGCAGAAACGCACGGTGGTGCGCCGGCGCCGGACGGTGGAAAACACCGCGGGACGTATCGCGGTGCGCCGGGACACCGCCCCGTACCGCAGCGCCGCGATGGACGAGCACTCCATCCAGGTGCGTGAGCAGATCAACGCCGCGCTCGCCGAGGCCCGGCGGATTCGCGAGGACATCGAGCAGCGCATCGAGGAGCGGCTGAAGGAGGATGATCAGGGCACGCCCGGTCAGGTCATCTCCCGGCTGAGGACCGAGGCCGGCATGCACATGGTGAAGCCCCTCGGCCTCGACGCCCGTGGGAAGGTCGAGGACAAGGGGCGCGCGAAGAGCTCGAAGTAGAGCCCTCCCCGCTACCCTCGCGCGAGCTCCTCGAGCTGGCCCGACTCGAACATCGAGCGGCACAGGCGGCGTTGAATCTTCCCGCTCGAGGTGCGGGGAATGCCGCCCGTCCTCACCAGCACCGCGCGGTGCAGCTGCAGTCCGTACTGCTCCGCGATCGTCTGGCGGATCTCCCCGAGGAGGTCCTCCAGGGGAGCGCCCTCCTGGTGCTCGCGCTGCACCTCCTGGGCGAGGATGAGCTTCTCCTGCCCCTGCTCCTCGACGAGGAAGGCGGCCGCGCACCCGGCGCGCAGCGCGGGATGGCACTGGCCCACCGTCCATTCCAGGTCATGCGGGTAGTAGTTGCGGCCTCGGATGATGAGCACGTCCTTCAGGCGGCCGACGATGAACACCTCGCCCCCCTGAAGGAACGCGAGATCTCCCGTGCGCAGGAAGGGGCCCTCTCCCGTGTCGAGCCGCGCCTCGAAGGTCTCCCGCGACTCCTCCGCACGGCCGAGGTACCCGCGCGCCACTCCGGGACCGCGCACCCACACCTCGCCCACCTGGTCGGCGGCGACTCGTTGGCGCGTCTCCGGGTCCACGAGCAGCACCTCGGTGTCCAACCCGGCGGTGCCACACCCGACGACCTGGGTCGAGCCCGGGGTGCCCTCTCGCACCTCGACGATGCGCCTCTGCTCCAGCGCCGTGTTGTCCACGCTGCGGAAGAGGGGCTCGGCCTCGAGGTCTCCGCCCGTCACGGCCAGCGTCGCCTCGGCGAGGCCATAGCAGGGATAGAAGGCCTTCCACTGGAAGCCCTGGGCGGTGAAGGCATCGTGGAAGCGCACCAGGGTGTCGCGGCGGATGGGCTCCGCGCTCAGATAGGCCTGACGCCAGCTCCCCAGCTCCAGTCCCTCGCGCTCGCGAGCGGGAATCTTCCGCACGCACAGGTCATAGGCGAAGTTCGGGCCTCCCGAGTGCGTGGCCCGGTAGCGGGAGATGGCCTCCAGCCAGCGGCGCGGGCGGCGGATGAACGCCAGCGGCGACATCATCACGCTCAGGCATCCGGCGTACACGGGCTCGAGCACGCCATTGATGAGCCCCATGTCGTGGAAGCACGGCAGCCACGTCACCGACACGCTCCGCTCCTCGAGCTGGATGGTGTGCCGGATGCACTCCAGGTTGGCCATCAGGTTGTCATGGCCCACCCGCACGCCCCGCGGGAGCGTCGTCGAGCCCGACGTGTACTGCAGGAAGGCCAGGTCCTCGCGCACCGGGCGGCGTGGCTCGGAGCCGTCCTCCGCGCCGTCCATGGCATCGGTGGCCAGCAGGGGCATCCCCGCCAGCCGCTCGTCCTGCGCGAGCCAGGATTGGAGGATCGGCTGCAGGTTGCCCGCGGTCAGCACCGCCGAGGCGCCGGCGTCGTCGACGATGGCCTGGATGCGCGAGGTTCGCTCGGTGGGCAGCGGGGGGTTGACCGCGATGGGAACCACGCCCGCGGAGAGGCAGCCGAAGAAGGCCGTCACGAAGTCGAGCCCCGGCAGGTAGAAGAGCAGGACCCGTTGGCCCTCCAGCCCCTCGCGGCGCAGGGCCCGGGCCACGGTGCGCCGCCGCGCGTCCAGCTCCGCGAAGCTCAGCCGTGCTTCCTCGCTCTCGCCCTCGTCCAGGTAGATGAAGGCGGTCCGCTCGCCATGCACCCGCGCCCGGTGCTCCAGGACGTCCAGCAGGGTCCCGAGCTCCTGGGGACGCACCTGCCGCGCCAGCTCCTGCTCCTGGGGTCCGCTCATCTCACTTCTTCTCCGGCTTGCGCAGCTTCGCGTGGTTGGCGGTGACGAAGGCCGCCAGGGCCTCGATGGTCTTGTGCTCGTAGAGGAGCCGGGGATCGATGTCGCAGCCGAGCCAGTTGCCCAGGTCTCCCGTCAACCCCACGGCCGCCGTCGAGTCGAGCCCGTAGCGGCCCAGCGGCAGCTTGGGGTTCACCTCGGAGCGCTCGAACTCCAGCATGTCGGCGATGTAGGCGATCAGCCATTGCTTCACCGCCTCGGCGTCGGGCACCGCCGGGGAAGGCGCGGCCTGTTCTGTCGTCATGGGGGGGATTCTCCTGGGGGGGAAGGATTCACTGCGGGGACTGCGTGTGGCTCGCGGCGGCACGGGCCGCGCGCTCGGCCGGGGAGGGCTCGCTGCCCCAGGACTCCTCGGGGGCGGCGCTCCGGGCCGCGATGGCACTGGCGGGCGGGACCTTGATGTTCCACACCCAGCCGAGCGCCGCGAGCCCCCGGAGCACGATCGCCCCGGGGTCCACCTGCCACCACTGGAGGCCGAACACGCCCGAGTAGGGGAAGGCATGGTGATTCTGGTGCCAGCCTTCTCCGAAGGTGGGCAGCGCGAGCAACGCGCTGTTCGCGCTCTGTCCCCGGATGTGGAAGGGCCGGCTGCCATGGCTGTGGGCGATGGAGCCGATGGCGAGGCTGACCTGATAGGCGACGAAGATGCGCACGAAGCCGCCCCAGAGCAGGCCCCGGAGCGCGCCCTGGAGGCTGAGGGTGAAGAGGCCTCCGAGCAGCGCCGGCAGCGCCAGGCCGAGCACGAGCCACACGAAGTACAGGCGGCTCAGCTCGCGCGTGGAGGCCGAGCGCAGCAAATCCCTGGCATGGGTGACGGTGTCGGGAATCTCGTGGCTGTAGGTCCAGCCCAGGTGGGCATGCCACAGCCCGCGCAGCTTCCCGAGCGGCGTGGTGCCATGGAAGTAGGGGGAGTGGGGATCTCCCGGTGCGTCGGTGAAGCGGTGGTGGATGCGGTGGTTGGCCACCCAGTAGATGAGGGGCCCCTGGCAGGCCATGGAGCCGCAGATGGCCAGCGCGGCGCGGACCCAGGGGTGGGCCTCGAACGAGCCGTGCGCGAAGCAGCGGTGGAAGCCCACGGTGATGCCCACCATGCTCAGCGAATACATGAGGCAGAAGAGCCCCAACTCCAGCGGGCCCACGCCCCAGCGGCGCGCGAGCAGCAGGGCCACTCCCGTGCCAGCCAGGGGGAGCACGGCCACCGCCACCGCATGCGCTTTCTTCGAATGCTCGAGCCGCACCTGTTCCTCCTGGTGGCCGCGCTAGGGTGAGCCCGGTTCCGGGTGCTGCCGGGCGTCGGGTGGAGGCGCCTTGATGTCGGTGGCGAGCCCGCAGGTGCCGAAGAGGCGGATCAACCCGCCGCCGATATCGCAGTGCCACCACTTGAAGCCGACGAACGCCGAGCTGGGGAACGCGTGGTGGGTGTTGTGCATCGCGCCGCCGAAGGTGGGCACGACGAGCAGCAGGTTGTTCGTGCTCCCGTCCTCCGTGGGGTACGGGCGCGTGCCGAAGTAGTGGCAGAAGGAGTTGCCCGCGAAGGTGGCGTGCTGCACGAGGAACATCCGCGTGAGCCCGCCCCAGACGAGGCCCGACCAGGCCCCCTGCCACGAGCCCTCCGCCAGCCCACCGGCGGCCGCCGGGAGCACCAGCCCGAGCAGCACCCAGGTGGTGTAGTGCTGGTTGATCCCCATCAGCGTCGTGTCGCGCAGCAGATCCTTCGCGAGCCGCAGGGGATTGGCCGGCTCGTGCTCGAACATCCACCCGACATGGGCATGCCACAGCCCGGCCAGCATCCCGCGCCGTTCGCCCTCGCGGTCCACGTGGGGCGAGTGGAGATCCTCCACCGTGTCGCTCCGGGCGTGATGGAGGCGGTGATTGCTCGACCAGTAGACGACGGGACCCTGTGCCGCCATGCTCCCGCACACGGCGAGCAACGCCCGGAGCCACGGGTGCGCCTTGAACGAGCGGTGGGAAAACAGCCGGTGGTAGCCCACGTCCACGCCCATCATCGTCACGCTGTACATCGATACGAGCAGCGCGAGCTCGAGCATCCTGGGTCCTCGCGTGACGAGGTCATGCGTGGCGAACAGCGTTCCGGCCAGGGGCAGCAGCAATGTCAGCAAGGCATGCAGACGCTGGCGCGAGCGCACCGAGCGGCCATCGATTGTCAGACTCGCGGCCGCCCGGAGGGAAGACGGGGCCTGCGTGCCGTCGGAGAGCATCATGGAGGGGGGGCTCGCGCGAGGCGTATGGGGGGAGGCGGATGGTACAGCCCCGGTCGTTGGAGTGTCAAAATGCGTCTGTCTTCACCTGTTTTTCCTCCCTGGAGGCGCTGAGCGTGATGCGTGCGGAGTCAACCGAGGCCCTGGGCATCGATCTGGCGGACCCCAGGCACTACGAGCATGACGCGGCGCGAGATCTCTTCGCGCGGCTGCGCGGGGAGCGTCCCATCTGGTGGAGCCCGCAGGCGGATGGAAGGGGATTCTGGTCGGTCCTGCGCTACCGGGACATCGTCACGGTGTCGAAGAATCCCAGGCTCTTCTCGTCGGCGCGGAGCCTGGGGGGGCACCGCATCCACGACGAGACGGAGGTGGAGATCACCCAGGGCCTGGAGGCGTCCATGCTCAGCATGGATCCGCCCGAGCACAACACCTACCGGGGGATGGTGTCGCCCGCCTTCACGGCCGAGCGCATCCGCCGGCTGGAGGCCAGCATCCGCGCGCGGGTGACGGCGCTGCTCGACCGCATCGCTCCGAGCGGTGGATGTGAATTCGTCTCCTCGGTGGCGGCGGAGCTGCCCATCCAGGTCATCGCCGAGCTGCTCGGCGTGCCCCAGGAGGACAGACTGCGGCTGTTCGAGTGGTCCAACGCGCTCGTGGGCGAGGACGACCCGGACATGCGCAGGTCCGAGGAGCACATCCGCCAGTGCACGAAGGACATGGGCGCCTATGCGCTGAAGCTCTGGCGCGAGCGGCTGCGCCGTCCCGGAGATGATCTCGTCTCCATGCTGGTGGGCACGGAGGCCGATGGCGAGGGGATGTCCGTCCCGCGCTACTTCGCCACGTTCTTCCTGCTCGTCATCGCGGGGAACGAGTCGGTGCGCAACACCCTCTCGGGAGGGCTCCTGGCGCTCTCGCGGTATCCGGAGCAGCGGCGCAAGCTCGTGGAGCAGCCGGCGCTCATTCCCCAGGCGGTGAAGGAGCTCGTCCGGTGGGTGTCTCCGTTCCTCCACATGCGCCGCACGGCCACCGAGGACACGGAGCTGGCGGGACAGCGCATCGCCCGGGGCGACAAGGTCGTCCTCTGGTACCTGTCCGCCAATTTCGATGAAGAGGTGTTCGAGCAGCCCGAGCGCTTCGACGTGACCCGCGCCGGCCCGCAGCACCTGTCGTTCGGCCAGGGGCAGCACTTCTGTCTGGGATGGCGCCTGGCGGAGTTGCAGCTCACGGTGCTGTTCCAGGAGTTGCTGCGCCGCTTCCCGGACATGGAGCCCCACGGACCCGTGCGCCGGGTCCGGTCCAACTTCGTGAGAGGCATCAAGGAGCTGCCGGTGCGCTTCACGCCGGAGCGTTGAAGGAGAGCTCGTAGCCGCTGTCGGTCTGTTGGATGGCGGCGGTCCTCGGCTCGACGGCGGGCATCAGGACGTGCACGGGGGGTCCGGCTCCGAAGTCGAGTGTGCCGAACGGCACGCTCGCGACGTTGGTCACCAGGAGCCCCGCTCGGGGATCCACCGTGTGCAGCTCGCCAAGGATGCGGCCGCCCCGTTCGCGCAGCAGCCCCGCGAGGCAGGCCAGGGAGTCCCGGGCTCCCTGTGCATTCAGGGCGGCGCGGACGGCCTCCCGCACGCGCACCGCCAGCTCGGGGAGGCTTTCGCGCTCGAGCGTCTCCCGATCGAGCCACAGGGGCGCGCCGCGGATGGCATTGCCGAAGTAGTTGTTTGGCAGCCCGCCATGGACGCGGCGGTAGTCGATGGGGAACGTGACCGCCAGCCCGTCCGGACCGGCGAGCGCGTCCGCCCGGGTCTGGATGAGCCAGGCGCAGAGGAGGTCGTTACTGGCGAGTGCCGGGTCCGCGGCCAGCGTGCGGAGCTCCGGTGGCACCAGCCGGGTGCCGAAGGAGGCGGGCCGCGGTGCCGCGAGCTCCCTCGGGGGCTGGCACCAGCGGAAGCCGGTCCTCCGCCAGAAGTCCTCCGGGGAGCGCGCCGCGGTGGGCTCCGGGTCCTCGAGGGCCAGCAGGTTCCGTTCCCAGGGGAGTGGCTCGAGGGGGCGGCCGTGCACGGCCCGGGACCAGGCGCGCAGGAACAGGAAGAGGCTGAAGCCATCCGCCACGGCGTGCGCCAGGGTGATGCCGAGCAGGCCTTCCGTGGGGGATTGAGTCAAGCGGAGGCCCAACACGGGTTGCCCGGGCGCCGCGCTCAAACGTGGCACGAGCCCGAGCGAGGAGGTGGGCCCGGTGGAGTCCTCGGGCAGGTGGGGCACCTCGTGGACCTCGAGGTGGGGTGGGGCGTTGCCCGGGGAGACGAGGCCCCAGCGGCCATCCTCCCACTCGGCGAGGTGGCAGGTGAGCGGCGGAATCGCCTCGAGCACCGGGGCCAGCGCCGCCGAGAGCCGCCCCGCGTCCAGGCGCGCGCCGTACCGCAGGACGATCGAGAAGGAATGACCGATGAAGAACTGGTCGATCGGTGAGAGCGGATGGGGCTCGACGGGCAACACGGGCATGCGCTTCTTCTCGGGAGGTAGATGGCACGGTCCCCCGCCGGCTCCAGCCAGGACGGCGCTGGAGCCGTGGGGAACGTCCGTCACTCAGTAGGCGGTGCCGTTGGCGCGCTTACCGGGCGAGGACGTGGAGCTCGACAGGGTGGTGTGCAGCACGAAGGTGCCGCCGCTGGTGACATCCGGGCTGCGGTTCATGGACACGCCATCGGTGCCCGAGAGCGACGATGTATAGGTGGTGGTGTTCACCGTCGTGCCCGACGCGTTCTTCAGCGTCACGGTGTCGCCGCTGTTGCTCAGGTTGAGCATGTTCGTGGAGGCGCCCACCGCGTTGGTGACGCCCGAGGGAATGCCCGCGGCGGCGCCGAACACGACGATGGCCTTGCCCGCGGCGAGCGAGGTGCCGCTCGCGAAGGTGTGGCGCACGCCGCTGGCGTCCGAGAGCGTCCAGCCGGAGAGGTCCGCGGCCGTGCCGCCCGAGTTGACGATCTCCACGAACTCCCCGTTCACGTCCGAGCCGGCCTCGTTGGCGAGGATCTCATTGATGAACACCACCGCCGCACCGCCTCCACCGCCGGAGGTGGTGATGGAGAAGTTCGCGTTGCTCGAGTCGGTGATGGCGGAGTTGGAGGCATCGCTCACGCGCACCTTCGCGGTGGTGGAGGTGGTGCTCGGGACGGTCCACGCGTAGGAGCCCGTGGAGGCCGAGGTGCTGGAGGTGAGGGTGGTCCAGGTGGAGCCGTTGAGCGTGTACTCGAGCTTCACGTTCGTCACGCCGGTGGCCGTCCAGGTGATGCTCTGGGCGCTGCCGGTCGTCCAGCTCTCGCCGCCGTTGGGGGAGCCCACCGTGATGCTCGCGGTGGTGGTGGTGCTGTCGGGGATGAGGAAGTCCTTGATGACGGCCATGTGCTGCATGTTGGTGGCGCCGCTGTCACCCGAGAGCGCGGGGGAGATCTCCGAGAGGGGCGAGTACACGCGGGTGTCGATCACCGTGCCGGCGGCGAAGGAGCTGGAGCCGATGACGGTGGCCGTCTGGTAGGCGCGCAGGTCCGCGTCCACGAGCACGTGGTCATACGGCTTGCCTCGGCTGGCGTTGGTGTTGCCGTTGCCGTTGCGGTCCACGGGGTACGGGCTGGCGGTGCTCACCACCTGGGAGAAGGTGCTGAAGCAGGACTCGGAGCGGCTGTCGGTGTTGAGGTCTCCGGCGATGACCAGGTAGTCGCTCGTGGGGACGTTGGCCTTGATGTAGTTGACCAGGTTGGTGGCCTCGGTGTTGCGCACGCCGCTGCCGGAGGTGAGCAGGTGCACGCTCACCACCCAGAGGTCCTTGGGCCCCGGCACGTCGATGCGCGCCCAGGCGAAGTCGCGGTTGGACACCTGGGTGTCCGTCCACTCACCCGAGGCGATGATGGGGTAGCGGCTGATGATGCCGTTGGGGATCTGCGCCCCGGTCTCCCGGTAGTAGTAGAACCCCGTGCCGAAGGCGGTGTTGACGAAGCTCCGGATGGCGGTGGCCGAGTTGTCCCCGTAGTTGAACTCCTGGATGGCGACCACGTCCGGCCGGGTACCCTGGAAGATGCGGGTGCCATGGCCCGGGTCGTAGCTCTGGTAGTTGCCGCTGGAGATGTTGGCGGCCATCACGCGCAGCCGCACGCTCGCCGCGGCCTCCTGGGTGCCCAGGGTGTCGTCGCCGGCCTCCTCCAGGGACGCGCCACCGCAAGCCGCCAACGTGAGGGAGAGCACGGCCGCCAGCAGACGGCGGCCGAGGAGCGTGGGCCCCGAGGAAGAGGTTTCTGTCTTTCGCACGATGTCGGTTCCTGCCCCGGGGACCCCGGAGCGGTGGGAGGGTTCGCGGAGACACCACGTCTCCTGGCGAAGGAGGCGGATGCCCGCCTGCTTCTCCTCCTCTCGTTATCGGCGAAAAAACGGGCGCTGTTGCGTAACGGTGTGTGAATTCCGCTACGGCTCGATGCGTGAGCCGAAACGGAGCGCTCAGCTCCCGACCTTGGTGGACTCGGGCAGGGGGGCCGGGGCGGGAGCGGAGCCCGAGTCCTCCTGGCCCAGGGCGGCGAGCTTGCGCGCGAGCTGCTCGGCCTGCGCGCCCTTGGAGCCGATGTCGCCGCCCTTCACGCCGACGAGGGACACCCGGGCGCGCTCCAGCAGGGCCACCTGCGCGTGCAGTTGCGCCAGCAACCGCTCCCGCTTGCGGCCCAGCAAATCCAGGTGGTTGAGCTCCTCGCCCAGCGACGAGGCCGCGAGCTCCAACTGCCGGCGCGCCACCGCGTCCGTGGCCGCGGCCGCCTTGTCGCGCAGCTCCTTCACCTGGGCGTCCACGTCGCTCTGGTGCACCGCGCGCAGCTGCGCCTCCAGCTCCGCGTGGGACTCGGCGAGGGAGAACACCTCGCGCGCCATCTTCTCCAGCACGCCCACCAGCTCCGTCTTCCCGGGCCCCGGCGTCAGGCGCGCCGCCTCCTTCTGGCACTGCCGGTACAGCGTCACCGCGCGCGACACCAGGCCCTGCGCCTCGCCGGACAGCTGCTTCTCCAGCGCCGTGCCCCGTGCCTCCACCGCGTTGCCGTGCACCGTCACGTGGGTGGCCAGCATGCCCACGCTCCAGAAGAGCGCCACCGCCGCCATGCCCAGCACCGTGCCCACCGCGCCCAGCCGCCCGTCGAAGAGCCGCGCGTCCATCACCGTCTTCACGTACAGCCCGAGCGGCACCAGCGCGCCCGCGCCCACCGCTCCGGCCAGCACCTGCAGCGGCCTGGGCTTCCACCGGGTCCCCAGCCAGCCCACCACCCCGGCGGCCAGTGCGCCCGTGCAGGCCTCGGACAGGGGCGAGGGGATGAAGAGCATGTCCGGGACGTTCAGCAGCACGGGGAAGCCCAGCAGCATCCCCACGCGCACCTTCCAGTCCGTGCGCGCCCCGGCCAGCGCCGCGCCCGCCACCGCGAAGAAGCCCGCGTCCACCTGCACGTACAGCCGTGAGGCCGCCACCGCGAGCAGGCCCGCGGCCACTCCGCCACCCAGCGCACGCAGGGTGCGCACCTCGAAGTCCTCGCGTTCCTGGAGCTGTATCGACAGGGGCATGGCCGGGCTTTCCTGCTCAGTCTGTACCGTAGGAGTTGTTCTGACCGAAGGTTCTCAGCGACTTGCGATGAAGCTGTAACGCCTCACGCTTCACGGAAGTTTCATCCTGGGCGTTGAGATAGGCTGCCTTCGTCCGGTCCACGTCCGCAAGCTCCCCGGCGAGCGCCTCCGCGGAGCTGCCGAACAGGCCCCGGGCGTTGTCCAGCAGGCCCAGGGCCTTCTCCCGGTTGCCGCGCTTCATCTCCTCGGCGGCCGCCTGCATCTCCCGGGCCCCGAGCGCCTTCACCGCGTGCACCCGCACCTCCTGGTCCAGGTTGGCCCGCACCAGCCCCTCGTCTTCCGTCACCCGGGCCGACAGGGGCAGGTACGTCTCCACCGGCCGTGCGGCCTCCACGTCCTGGTAGCGCAGCCGCGCCCCCAGCACGCCCCGGCCCTCCTTGGAGGACTCCTTGGAGGACTCCAGCGACAGCGTCAGCTTCACCACCACCTGCGCCTCCTGCCCGCCCGCCAGGTCATACAGGCGCACCACCCGGCTCTTGCCCTCGCGCCGCGCCGGCACGCCCATCACCTCCGCGTCCAGCACGCCCTCGGGCAGCTCCAGCCGCAGCTCCATCCCGCGCGCCAGCGTCCCCGCCGCCTGCTCCAGCTCCCGCCGCAGGATTTCCGCCAGCTTCTCCGAGTCCTGGATGTAGCCGTAGAAGCCGCCGCCCTGCTCGGCCAGGCCGCGCATCAGCCGCTCGTTGAACTCATCCCCCACGCCCAGGCCGCTCACCGTCAGGCCCTGGCGCTGGTAGGTGTCCGCCAGTTTCAGCAGCTCCGAGTCCTCCACGAGGCCCTCGGTGGGGTGCCCGTCGCTGAGCAGGAGGATGCGGCTCACCCGGAAGCGCTCCACGTACGGGAGCAGCTGCTGGGCCGCCGCCTGCAGGCCGCCGCTGATGTTGGTGGCGCCCTCGTCCTGGATGGTGTCCACGAAGGCCAGCATCTGATGGCGCACCTCGTCCGTCACCTGCTGGCTGGGGAAGACGCGCACGTCCGAGCCGTAGTGCACCAGGGCCAGCCGGTCCTCGGCGCCCAGGCGCTCCACCAGCAGCCGCGCCGCGAGCCTGGCGTCCGTCAGCTTCTGGCCGCGCATGGAGCCCGAGCGGTCGATGACGAGCGCCAGGCTCACCGGCACACGCTGCTCCTCGCGGGGCTTGTCCGCGCGCACCGTCAGCACGGCGTAGGCCTCGCTGGGCCCGGACATGAGGTAGGCCCCGGACAGCTTGCCCTGCAGCGTCACCGGGCCGTCCTTGGCGGTGGCCGGGGGCAGCACCACGCCGGTGGGGGCCTCGCCGGGTTGGGCCAGGGTGTGGCTCGTGTCCTTCTGGCGGGGCAGGCCCACCACCGCCGCCGTCAGGGCGAGCAGTCCGGTGGTGGCCAGCAGCAGGGCGGTTCGGTTCATCGGCAATCCTCGAAAGGCGGGGGGATGGCGTTCCACGCAGCCTGTCCCAGGTTCGCCACTTTCCCCATCCGTCACCAGGAGGAGGGTCCGGCAACGGGAGGATGCCGTCAGCTCCCCACGGCGGACGCGTTGTTCGTCACCAGCTCGCGCACCACGCGCCGCACGGCCGTCTCGTCGAAGGGCTTCTCCAGGGTGGGGTTGGGCACCCGGGCCAGGAAGTCCCGCGCCCCCTGGGTGAAGGCGCCGCCGGAGACGAAGACGAAGCGCCGCTCCAGCCCCGAGCCTCCCTGCTGGACGGCCTCGTACAGGTCCTTGCCGCCCAGGTCCGGCATCATCACGTCGCACAGCACGGCGTGGAAGCGGTTGTCCGCGGACAGCTTCTCCAGCGCCTGCCTCCCGCTGGTGGCCAGCTCCACCTCGTGCTCGCGCAGAATCCGCCGCAGCGCCCGTCCGACGGCGGGCTCGTCGTCCACGATGAGCACCCGTCCGCGCTGGGTGATGGGCACCTGGGGCGCCGGCACCGGCTTCTGCACCCGGGCGCCCGGCTCGGCCGCGGGCAGCACCACCCGCACCGTGGTGCCCCGGCCCGGCTGGCTCTCCACGGAGATTTCCCCGCCCAGGCTGGTGATGATGCCGTGGCAGATGGACAGGCCCAGGCCCGTGCCCACGCCCACCGGCTTGGTGGTGAAGAAGGGATCGAAGATGCGGCCCATCACCTCGGGGGGGATGCCCGAGCCCGAGTCCTGCACCTCGGCGATGACGCGGCCCTGCTCGCCCTCGCGCGTCACCAGGCGGATTTCGTTCTTCTCCGCCGCGCCCTCGGGGATGGCCTGCGCCGCGTTCACCACCAGGTTGAGGAACACCTGGCACAACCGGCCCTCGTTGCCCTTCACGTGCGGCATGGGCCCGTACTCGCGCTTGAGCCGCGCCCGGTGCTTGATTTCGTTGGCGGCCAGCATCACCGCCGAGTCCAGCACCGCGTGCAGGTCCACCGCCTCCAGCCGCTCCTCGTCCGGGCGGGAGAAGGCCTTGAGCTGGCGGACGATCTGCCGCACGCGCTCGGCGCCCTCGCGGGCCTCCATGATGACCGAGCGCCACTCGTCCACCTCGGGCCGCGCCGCCAGCCCGCCCGGCATCATGGACGGCATGCGGCGCATCTCGTCCAGGAGGAAGCCCAGGTTGGAGATGACGAAGGCCAGCGGGTTGTTGATTTCGTGGGCGATGCCCGCGGCCAGCGTGCCCATGGAGGCCATGCGGTCCGCCAGCGACAACTGCGACTGGAGCTTGCGCTGCTCGGTGACGTCTCGCGCGATGGACACCACGGCCGGCTCGCCGTCGAAGAGCAGCGGCAGCGAGGCGAACTCCACCACGCGAATCTTCCCGTCCTGCCGCCGCATGCGCCGCTCGCCCGTCACCAGCGACACCATGCCCTCGGGCGTGGGCGGCTCGTCCACCAGGAATTCCTGCAGCCGCCGGCCCATCAAGTCATGCGGCCGCTCGAAGCCCAGCGCCGTCACCAGCGCCGAGTTGGCGTAGATGATGTGCTCGTCCCGCTGGATGGCCGCCGGCTCCGGCACGCCCTCCAGCAGCAGGCGGAAGCTGGCCTCGGACAGCTTGAGGGCCTCCTCGAACTGGCGGCGCTCGGTGATGTCCCGGGCGATGCCTTCCACGGCCACGCACAGGCCGGTGGCGTCCAGCACCGGCGTCACCACGTGCTGCAACCACACCAGCCGCCCGTCGCGCCGGGTGAAGCGCACCACCACGGGCGTGTCCGCCATCCGCTGGGGATCGGACAGGAGCTGCTCGAGTACCTGGAGATCCTCCGAGTGCACCTGGCGGTGCCACAGCTCGGGGTCCCGGTAGTGCTCCTCCGGGGAGAAGCCCAGGTTGTTCGTCACCACGCCGCTGATGAAGGCGAAGCTGCGCGTGCCCGCCAGCTGGTAGCGGTAGAGCACGTCCGAGGCGTTCTCCGCGATGCGCCGGAAGCGCAGCTCCCGCTCGCGCAGCGCGCGCTCGGACTGCCGCTGTTCCATGCACAGGGCGATGGCCCCCGCCGCCGCCCACAGCAGATCCACCTCCAGCTTGTCCCACTCGCGCTCCTCGGCGCAGTTGTCGAAGCCGATGAAACCCGCGAGCGTCCCGTGCACCCACAAGGGCAGCGTCAGCACCGAGAGGATCTGCTGCGGCTCCAGGACGGCCCGCTCCTCCTGTGGAAGGTCCCTCACCCGCCCCGACAGCACCTGCCCGCGCGACAGCAGCTCGTACAGGCGGGGCATCTGCCGCTCCAGCGGCATGTCCTGCAACTGCGGGTTGTGCAGCTCCGGCGTCACCCCGGGGGCGCACCATTCGGCGCGCTGGCTGAAGAGCTGATTGCCGTCCGGCGAGCGGTGCGCCTCGAAGATGTAGGCGCGGCTGGCTCCCGAGGCCTCGCCCAGGGGCGCCACCAGCCGCTCGAAGAGGTTCTCCGAGGCCGACGCCGCCAGCAGCCGCTGTTGGAGCTCCACCACCGCGGTGAGGTAGCGCTCGCGGCGGGCCAGTGCGGCTGTCGTCGCCCGCCGCTCGGTGACGTCGTTGGGCGGGCCGCCCGTCCCGGGGGACGTGGCGTCTTCCGCGTGGGTCTGCTGAGGCTTCGGATGCATGCGGATGGGGGTGCTTCGATTCCAACGGACTCGGGGGGGCCCGGGGAACCGCCTCGCTGGAGAATTACGATAGCCTGCCCTACACCCTTCTGCACCATCCTCCAAGAAAACGTGTATTCCCGCTTGTTCGGGGATCAGCTGGCCACGGCGGCCACGGGGGTGGCGGGCGCCTCGCGGGGCAGGCGGACGTGGAAGCAGCTGCCCAGTTGAGCGCCGGGGCTCTCGGCCCAGATGGTGCCGCCGTGGCGCTGGACGATTTCGCGGCAGATGAAGAGGCCCAGGCCCAGGCCGCCGAAGTGGCGCGCGGTGGCGTTGGAGGCGCGGGCGAAGGGTTGGAAGAGCAGGGCGATGCTCTCGGAGGGGATGCCGATGCCCTCGTCGCGCACCTGCAGCTCCACCGCCTCGGGGGACAGGTGGAAGCTGACGCGCACGGTGCCGCCCTGGGGCGAGTAGCGCACGGCGTTGGCCAGCAGGTTGGTGATGACCTGCTCCAGGCGGGGGCCATCCCAGAGTCCCTCCACCGCCTGGGTGGGGGCCTCCAGCACGAAGCGCAGCCCCTCGTTGCCCCGCATCTCGAAGCGTTCGATCACCTCGCGCACCAGGGGGAGCAGGTCCAACGGGGCGCGCTCCAGCTCGAAGCGGCCGGCCTGGATGCGGGAGGTGTCGAGCAGATCATCCACCAGCCGGGTGAGGCGGTCCGTCTGGCGGGCCATGGAGCGCAGGGCCTTGAGGGTGCGCTCGCGCTCGGGGAAGTCGCCGCTCTTCTCCATGCGGCTGAGGGTGAGGGCGGCGAAACCCTTGAGGGGCGTGAGCGGGGTGCGCAGCTCGTGGCTGGCCACGGAGAGGAACTCCTCGCGCAGGCGCACGGCCTCGCGCAGCTCGCCCTGGGCGGCCTCGGTGCGGGTGGCCATTTCATTGAAGCCGTGGCACAGCCCGCCCAGCTCGTCGTTCTCCTCCGCGGGGACGCGGCGGGACAGCTCGCCCCGGCCGATGGCGGCGGTGGCCTCCACCAGCGTCTCCAGGCGGCGGATGATGTCGCGGGCCACGAACTGGGACAGGGCCAGCATGAGCAGCACGCCCATGGCGAGGATGGCGATGAAGGCCACGCTGGTGCGGGTGATGGCGCGGTAGGCCACGCCCATGTCCTGGGCGACGACGACGCTCCACTCGGTGCCGGGCACGGGCGCGTTGGCGGCCAGGAGAATCCGCTGATCCTCCGGGCCGAACGTCTCCACCACGCCCTCCTCGCTGGTGGACAGCTTCTGGCGCAGGACGCCGGGCAGGTAGGCCTCGCTCAGCAGGGGGGCGCCGGGCTGGGTGTCGCGCAGGAGCAGCAGGCCGCGCCGGTCCAGCACCTGGACGCGGAAGCGCTGGGCGGCGGGCGTCACCGCGGCGGACAGGCGCTCCAGCGAGAGCAGGCCCACCAGCATGCCCTCCAGCTTGCCGTCCTGCTTGAAGGGCAGGGCGATGGCGACGTGGGGCAGGTCCAGGATGCTGATGTAGGGGCGCGAGACGTAGGGGGCGCCGGTGCCCATCACCCCGGCGTAGTAGTCGCGGTGGGCGAAGCTGCCGAGGTTCTTCGTGCCGTAGGAAGCGGCGAAGCCCTCGCCGTCCTTGCCCACGACGATGGCGGCGTCGAAGGCGCGGGCCTGGGCGGGGAGGTTGCGCAGGTAGAGGGCCACCTGGGATGTGTCCCGGTTCGCGTAGGCCTTGCGGAAGCCGGGGGACTCGAGCAGCAGTTGCAGGGACTCGCGCGCGTCGTCGAGGTAGCGCACGAGGAAGTCGGCCTCGCCGGCGGCGGCGCGGAGGGTGTCGTCACGCACCTGGCGCTCGACGGCGTTCTGGGCCATCCAGGCCGCGAAGCCGCCCAGGGCCAGCAGCGGCACCACGCCGGCGAAGGCCAGTCCGCGCAGCAGCTTGAAGCCGATGGTGCGGGGCGCGCGCGGGCGGAGGCCGAGCGCCGAGATGACGCACGCCAGGGCGAGGATGACGTAGATGCTGGCGGCCGGCATCGAGCCGCGGCGGGCCACGGCCCAGGCGAGCAGCGTGAAGTCCAGCGCGAGCAGGCCCAGCAGCAGGCGGGGCAGCCGGAGCCCGCGGTGCACCGCGGGGGACAGCAGCCCCACGCCGCAGCCCAGGAAGACGAGCCCCATGGGCACCAGCAGCGGCGCCAGGGAGGCGTAGAAGACGGGCGGGAAGCGGTGGCGCGCCACCAGCAGCAGCAGGCCGAAGGCGAGCGAGAGCAGCGCCACCACGCCGCGGAACACCTCGCGCCGCCGCCACGAGGGGGACACCTCCAGGGCCAGTCCCGCCAGCAGCAGCGGGTAGAGGATGGCGCCCGTGAGGCCGCCGGTGCGCACGTGCAGCACCCACCAGTACAGCCCGGTGACGGCGCCGAAGCCCACGCGTCCCAGCACGTCCAACCAGCGCGGGGCCTGGGCGTAGAGCATGGTGGCCATGAGCACGATGCTGCTGGCCAGGTAGGCCACGCCCATGGCGCGGACATAGGGATACAGGGGCCGGAAGTACGCCGCGTGGAACTCGTACGGCACGTACGTCATGGCCACGCCGAAGATGAGACCGAACACCGCCGCGGGCCAGGTGAGGGGCAGGGATGAAGGGCGGGGGTGCTCTGCTCTCATGCACCTCCCTTCCAATCAGCTTGCCCGTTCCAAATCCACCGCCCGCGGGTGATTCGTCCATCGCCCGACACCCCGTGTGTGGGGAAGGGTGCTCAGGGGGTGGCCTCGAGCGGAAGCTGGACGGTGAAGGTGGCGCCAGCCCCCAGGGTGCTGGTGACGCTCACGGTGCCTCCCAGGGCCTCGACGATTTGCCGGGTGATGTAGAGGCCCAGGCCCAGGCCGCCGTAGTGGCGATCCGACACGGCGCGCTCGAAGCGGCCGAAGAGGCGGGGGAGGCTCTCGGGGGCGATGCCGATGCCCTCGTCGCGCACCTCGAGGCGGGCGCACGCGCCGTCGGAGGACACCTTCAGGCGCACGGGCTTGCCAGCGCCATACTTGAGGGCATTGGAGAGGAGGTTGGTGACCACCTGCTCCAGGCGGATCCGATCCCAGGCGCCCACGGCGGGGCCGGAGAGCTCCAGGTGGATGGGGCTGTGGGCGTGGGTGGCGGGCAGCTCGAAGTGGGCGGCCACGTCCTGGACGAGCGCGGACAGGTCCACCGGCTCCCGGTCCAGGCGCAGGCGGCCGGCATGGAGGTGGGTGACGTCCAGCAGCTCGTTGACGAGCGCGTTGAGGCGGCCGGCGTTGCGGTCGATGTTCTCCAGCTTGGAGAGGAGGTCGGCGGGGGCCTGGCCGGCCTCGGAGCGGCGGGCCCCGCGCAGCAGCGACTGCACGTTGAGCTTGAGGGAGGTGGTGGGGGTGCGCAGCTCGTGGGCGGCGACGGTGAAGAACTCATCGCGCTGGGCCACGGCCTGGCGGGCCTCGCGGAAGAGCAGGACGTTGTCCACGGAGAGGGCCACGCGGTCGGCGAGGTCCTCGGCGAAGCGCAGGTCCTCCACGCCGAGGGTGCGCGGGGAGAAGGTGAAGAGGACGAGCGCGCCCAGGGGGCGTCCGCGCGCGCGCAGCGGCACGGCCAGCACGGAGTGGGGCCCGAGTGCCTGCATGAGGCGCAGGTGCTCCGCGTCCCGGGCGAGGGCGTGGAGGAGGGGCGGCGTCAGCTCGGTGAGGAGCTGGGGCACGTCCTGGGGCAGCCTCAGGCCCACGAGGCCGGGCTCGCCGGGCGTCCCGCCGGAGGCCTGGCCGCCGGAGGCCTGGCCGCCGGAGGCCTGTGAAGACCGCCGCAGCACCTCGAGGAGCAGGGCCTCCTGGACGGGCTCGGTGGTGACGGTCTCGCACAGGAGGGGCTGGCCGCGGCTGTCCATCACCTGGAGGATGCAGGCATCGGCGAAGGAGGGGACGCAGCGGCGGGCCAGCTCGCGCAGGGCGCTCTCCACGTCGAGGGAGGCGGTGAGCAGGTGGCTGGCCTCGGCGAGGAAGGTGGACTCGCGCTCCTCGCGCTTGCGGCGGGTGATGTCGTTGAACCAGATGGAGAGCCCGTCGCCGCGCTTGAGGGCGACGAGGCGGAACCAGCGCTCGCGGTTCTCCAGGGGGAAGTACACCTCGTCCACATAGGGCTGGCCGGTCTCCACCACCAGGGCGAGGCGGGAGTGGATGCCGCGGCTGCGCGCGTCGGGGAGCAGCTCGACGATGCCCCGGCCGAGCACGAAGGCCAGGCTCATGCCCATCAGGGTCTCGGCGGCGGGGTTGGCGTACAGCCAGCGGAAGTCCACCAGCGCCCCGGTGTCGTCGCGCACGGCGGCCACGGCCATGTAGCCATCGGGGTGGTCGGCGGCGAAGACCCAATCGTCCACGGGCGTGGGACTGGGCTCCTCCGGGCACTCCGGACGGATGCTCTTCGCGGCTCCACGGGCTTGGGACATGGCGCGCGACCTCCTGTGGTGCGGGGCCCCCCGGCGCTACTCATGCTGGAAGCGTGAAAGGAGTCGCGGTGGGGAGCAAGCCGGGGAGCTCAGGCGACCTCGAGGACCGTCCACTCGCGTACCTCCCCGGCGAGGGTCACCTCGATGGTGTCACCCGCCCGACGTCCCAGGAGGGCGCGGCCCACGGGGGAGGCGGGGGTGATGACGGAGAGGAAGCCATCGCCTCCGGGGCCGGTGAGCTCGGTGCCGGCGCCGACGGGCAGCAGGAAGAAGGTGCGCTCGGAGAAGCCCTCCTCGTCCTCGGTGGACACGTCGATGAGGGCGCCGAGGGCGACGGGGCTCTTGCGGGAGAAGCGGGGGACGCCTTCCTGCTGGAAGTCGGAGAGGGCCTTGATCTCCTCCTGGACGCGGCGGGCACGCTGGGCCTGTCCGGTGGCGAGGCTGCCGTACTCGATGACGGCGCGGCCATCTTCCTTCTTCTCGGACTCGGTGGCGAGGGTGCGGGCGGCCTCACGGGCCTCGAGCTCGGCGCGGTGGGCGAGGCGGTCGCTCTGGCGGAGCCGATCGGCGAGCTGGTCGAGCAGGGCGTGTTTGTCCAACATGGTGCGACGGGACTGTAGCGTCCTGGTGGGAGGGCTCCAGTTTCCGGCTACAGTCCGGGGCCATGACGCCGAAAGAACTGTCACAGAAGGCCCGGGAGCTGGTGGAGCAGGGGTGGGTATTGCTGGACGTGCGGACGCCGGAGGAGTTCCAGATGGGGCACCCGGAGCCGGCGAGGAACATCCCCGTGCAGGAGTTGCCGCGGCGGGTGGCGGAGGTGGGCCCGCCGGGGACGAAGGTGGTGGTGTATTGCCAGGCGGGAGGGCGCAGCGCCATGGCGACTCAAATCCTCCAGGCTCACGGTATTACAGACATCTTCGATTTGAAGTCCGTGTCCTATTGGTGACAACAGCAACACGGTCACACGGAAGAATCCTTCCAGCGCCGCGCCCCTGCTAGCGTTCGATGGTGAGCACTTACCAAGGGTGCTCATCACCACTACCTGGGGGAATCACGACATGAACGCGCGGTTGCCGTTGTCTCGAGAGCACCATTCCGCGGAGCGCCTGTCCACGAGGCACGGACGGCAGATCAGCCACGACGTCTGGGGACTGGTGCAGCGTGGCCTGGTCTACCCGGCGCCCTACGCGTTGTTCGCGACCTTCTGGCGCAAGCCCGAGGGAACGGGCCAGCCGGTGACGCTGGACATCCTGCGGCGGCTGATGAAGGACGTCCGCGAGGAGATCCACGCGAATTACGGCAGCGCCAACACCAGCGCCATCGTCGGGGTGGGTTTCCGGCTCTGGCAGCAGTGGTGTGCCGAGGCGGGCACCGAGCTTCCCAAGGGAATGCAGCTGTGCTTCCCGGAGGAGGGGTCCGCCTATCGCTCGTCGGTGTTCTCCCGCTCGTGTGGGACCTTCGTGGATTCGCAGGGCGATCTCTGGTTCCACATCAAGTCCGATGAGGAAAGCCATTGCGAGGGGGTCTTCGAGTTCATCCGCAAGCGGTTGGAGGAGGAGGAGCGCTGTGCGCACTCCCCGCCCGGCAGCAACCAGAAGGCGGCCACGAAGTCCACGCGTCCGGACAAGCGCGGCGGCAAGGTGCTGGGCTGCCGGTTCTCCGAGACGCTGAACAACCCCGCGGACCCTGTCTCCGTCCAGGAGCAGACCCTGGTGGGCTTCGAGGACCCGGTGCACGTCGGCGCCTCCTTCGTGGTCGCGCAGCGGTTCGTCATCAACTGGGAGCACCTGCTCAACATGAGCCCCCAGCAGATAGAGGACCTCGTGGGGCGCACGACCGAGGACATCCTCATTCCCACGCATGACGACCGGAGCCACATCAAGAGCGCCCGCGTGCAGGACGCCCAGGGCAACACCATGCAGGTGCTGCGGCTGAGCCTCCCCTTCGGGAGGGCGCGCTCCCTGGAGAACGACGAGCTGCGCGCCAAGGGGGCGAGCCTCCGGGATGAGGAGGGGCTCTACTTCGCGGGCTATGCCCGGAGCATCCAGGTGCTCGAGTCCATCATGAACCAGCAGATTGGCGACACGAGCGGCTTCATGAGGGACCGGCTCCTCTCCGAGATGAGCGCCAACCTGGGAGGCTTCTACTACGTCCCCAGCCAGGCGGACCTCGGGCTGGAGCCGGTGAGGCTCAAGGGGGTGGATGAGACGGATTGGACGCGCTTCCCCGGAGTGGACTGGAGCCGGTTGGATCGGCACTTCGACATGTCCTCGCCGAACGGGTACATGCAGTACAACCACAAGAACTACCTGTTCGAGATGTCCACGATGTCCGAGGAGGATCGCGAGAAGTACCTGCCGCCCTCCCAGCGGGTGTTGCAGCTGCTCTCCAGCACCTTCTCGCGCTGGCAGGACAACTGGTACTTCGATCGCCGCCAGGAGGAGCTCCAGCACCTGTGTGCCTACGTCGCGCGCAAGTACGGCGCGGACAAGGCCCGGGAGGTGATGGGGTTGCCCGTCGTCGAGCGCATGGGCTGGGCCATCAAGATGAGCCTCGGGGACGCCTTCGTGGACCCCGCCTATGGCTTCCGGGGACGGAAGCAGGATGCGAAGGGCAACTGGTACAACGGGGCGGACACCTACCGCATCCACCCGGCGGAGCTCATCGTGGGAGCCCTGCCCAACATTGGACTCGGACAGGGCCGCTACGTCATCGACTACGCCCGCGAGGACGAGCGCATCGGCAACTTCTTCGCCGGGCTGAGCCATGCCTCGGGCGTGGGTCACCTCGTGCCCGGCTTCCAGCGGATGTTGGACAAGGGTCTCGGTGGCCTCGTGGCCGAGGTGAATGCCCGGCACGACTCGACGACGGACGAGAAGAAGCGCCAGTTCTACCGGGGCGTCCTGCGGGCGCTCGAGGGCGTCCAGGAGCACTGCCTGGCCTATGCGAAGCTCGCGGGCGAGTTGGCGGCCTCGATGGAGCCGGGCCGGCGGGCCGAGCGGGACAACCTGCTGGCCATCCAGGAGCGCATGAAGCGGCTGTCCAGCGCGCCTCCCAAGACGATGCTCGAGGCCGCCCAGCTCATCTTCACCATGCATGCGTGCCTGCACCTCATCGGCGAGCCCACGGCCATCGGCCGGCTCGACCAGATGCTCTTCCCCTTCTACGAGCGGGACGTGGCGAACGGGCAGCTCGACGACGAGCAGGCGCAGGAGATCATCGACTGCTTCTGGATCAAGGTCGGCGAGAAGGTGCAGCTCAACCGCCAGTTCGTCGAGGACCACCAGCCCTACGGCAACCTCGCCATGGGCGGCATGAGCGGCAACTACCCGCAGGGCGCCGCCAACAACCAGTGGATCCAACAGGTGACCGTGGGTGGCACCGTGGCGGATGGGTCGCCGGGAGAGGGCAAGCCCGCGTACAACAAGGTGACGCTGCTCTGCCTGCGCGCCGCCCGGCGCCTGCCGCTCAACGCGCCCTGCCTGTCCCTGCGCGTGCGCAAGGACATTCCCCCCGAGTATCTGCACGAGGCCTCGCTCGCGCTGCTGAGCGGTGGCGCGCACCCCATCCTGCTCAGTGACGAGAAGATCATCCCGGGCCTGCAACACAGCGGAGACGGGGTGGGCAACGGCACGGGGGAGACGGCCTTCACGCCCGTGGCGGAGAAGGCGGGAGCGGTGTGGCGCAGCGAGGTGGCGCTCGAGGCCGCGCGCGACTACGCCTGCGATGGCTGCTACGAGCCGCAGCTCGTGGGCAAGAACTGGTTCACCCTGGGCGGGATGAGCTCCCTGCAGCCGCTCGAGGCCGCGCTCAACCAGGGCAAGAGCTGGACCACCGCCGGGCCCATGTACTTCCGCGGCCAGCGTGTGTCGTTCACGTCGCCGCATCCCAAGGACATCCGCACGTTCGAGCAGTTGCTGGAGCTCTTCTTCGAGCACCTGCGCTGGATGTACGCCAAGCAGGTGGACGGGCTGCTGGGCGTCTTCGGCACGATGAGCGCCGTGTGCCCCTCGCCGCTGCTGTCCGTGTTCGTCGACGACTGCCTCGACAAGGGATTGGACCTCTACGAGGGCGGAGCGCGGTACAACGTCGTGGCGCCCTGCTTCACGGGCTCGTCGACGGTGATCAACTCGCTCTACGCCATCCAGAAGATGGTGTTCGATCCGGACACGGCGGTGACGTCGCTGCCGGAGCTCGTCGAGGCGCTCATCTGCGATTGGGGCTACAAGATGGATGAGCCCTTCATCAGCACGCTGGCGGGCCCGGCGCGCATCGAGGCCAAGGCCGAGCGGTACAAGAAGCTGCGGGAGGTGGCCATGGCGCTGCCCCGGTACGGCCGCGGCCACCAGGAGCTCGACCGCATGGGCGACGAGCTGCTCGCGCGCATCGCGGAGACGGGAATGCGCGTCTTCACCGAGCCGGCGGAGCCCACGGCGCAGAAGATGGTGGAGCTCGCGCGGCGGCTCGGCACGCCGGACAAGCCCTTCGGCGGCTTCCAGGTGCAGCCGGGCGTGGGCACGTTCGAGAACTACTTCGAGTTCGGCGCCATGTTCGGGGCCTCGGCGGATGGCCGGCGCCTCGGGGAGACGCTCGCCTCGGACCTGAGCCCGTCGCCGAGCTTCGCGGACCAGCCCGTGAACCACCAGGAGGCGGGCTTCCTCCAGTCGCTCGCCGGCTTCACGGGGAAGGGGGCGGATGCCTTCACGAGCGGGGCGCCCACGGACTTCAACATCCGCGAGGACTTCTCCGCCGAGGCGCTCCAGCGGGTGCTCACGGCGTTCGCCGAGGGCCGGGGCTCCAACATCCTGACCGTGACGTGCGCCAACCCGGAGACCTTCGCGGAGGCCGCGCGAAGCCCGGAGAAGTACGACGTGCTGCGCGTGCGCATGGGTGGCTGGTCGGAGTTCTTCGTGGCCATGTACCCGGGCCACCAGGCCCAGCACCAGCGGCGTCCGCTCAGCACTCCTGACGAGACGCGCTAGGCCAGCCGAAGTAGGTCCGTTCAGGGGTCTCTCCTCAGCTCGAAAGCAGGAGGGACCCCTCCGGGCCCGGTCTCGCCAGACTTGTCCAACAGTTGGACAAGTTCGTGAAGTGCGCGCCCGGAAGGCGGACTCACTCACCCCTGAAAGGACTTTGTTCCGATGGCTTGGGCCAGGAGAGAAGTCCTGTCTGGAGGGAGGCTCCGGCCGCGATGGCGAGCAACTGGTCCGACTGTTGGACCAGTTGGTACGCCGCGCGGCCGGAGGGCACTCCACGCGTTCCTACGAAACACTCCCCGCGCTCGGGAGGAGTGCCCACGTTCACGCCTCAGGACAGCGCGGGCTCGGTGGACGGCTTGGGAGCGGGAGCGGGCTGCTCGCGGATGCCGGCCAGCACGAGCGTCGCGGCGACGACGAGGGCGCCGAGCATGAAGTGGAAGCCGGTGGCGTAGTCATTGCCGTTCCACTCGATGACCTTGCCGATGAGGATGTTGGTGAGGAAGCCGCCGATCTGCCCGCCGGTGTTGATGAATCCGGAGCCCGAGCCCATGAGCTTGGGCGGGACGAGAATCATGGGGAGGGTCCAGATGGCGCCGGCGGCCATGAAGAGGAGGAAGCCGGCGATGCACTGGGCGATCATGTACGGGACGGGGTCGTTGATCTGCGTGAAGAGGTAGAGGCAGACACCGCCGAGGGCCTGGCAGCCGAAGACGAGGTACTTGCGGCGGCCGCGGAACCAGCGGTCGGACACGTAGCCGGCGAGCGTGCAGCCGATGCCACCGAAGAGGAACGGCAGGGCGCCGAGCAGGCCCGTCTTGGTGAGGGAGAGCTTCTTCACCTCGAGCAGGTACGTGGGCAGCCAGTTGAGCCAGCCGTACATGGTGAGGTTGTAGATGAGGGCGACGAAGAAGAGGACCCAGATGGCGGGGGAGCTGAGCAGCTGGCCGAAGCTGGCCTTCTCCAGGGTCTGCTCGGCGTTGGCGGCCTGGGAGTGGCTGTCGCGCTCGAACTCCTCGAGCTCCTCGCGGGAGACCTTCGGGTTGTCCTGGATGGAATTGGTGATGTAGAGCCAGGCGGCCAGCAGGCAGAGGACGCCGGCGCCGCCGAGGGCGAAGAAGCTGCCGCGCCAGCCGAGGATGGGGAGGAACCAGGCGAGCAGCAGGGAGGAGATGGCGGGTCCGAACGCCACGGACGAGAGGATGATGGCGTTGGCGGTGCCGCGGTTCTTCTTGGTGTACCAGTTGCCGATGACCTTCCAGACGGCGGCGGGGAAGATGCCCTCACCGATGCCGAAGAGGAAGCGCACGGCGAGCATGCTGGCGAGGCCGCCGACGACGCCGGTGAGGGCGGTGAAGACGGACCACCAGGCGAGCGCGAAGAGGATGACCTTCCGGGGCCCGATGCGGTCGGCGAGCATGCCGCCGGGAATCTGGAAGAGGGCGTAGCCGAGGAAGAAGGCGCTGAGGATCCACCCGATGCGCTCTGGCCCGACGTTGAGCTCCGTGCGGATGAACGGGATGGTCATGTTGATGGCCATCCGGTCCAGCCAGGCCACGAGGTAGCACAGGAGCACCGCGAGCCCGACCTTGTAGCTGGTCTTGAAAGTCATGGAGCGGGAGCATATCCGCCCGGTTCGCTGACAGGTAGGCGCTCCGAGGAGATGACGCGGCGTATTGGGGGCCGGCACCGCGGGTGGGGGAGGGCGGCCGGGCCGCTACTCCGCGCGAAGCGAGCGCAGGAACTGCTTCACATCATCGACGAAGCGTTGGGGCAGCTCGACGTGGGGGGCATGGCCGGTCTCCGTGTAGAGCACGAGGGAGGCGCCAGGCAGGGCCTGGGCGAGGGCCTGCTGCTCGGCGACGGAGAAGAACCCATCACGGTCGCCGCCGACGACGAGAGTGGGGACGGAGATGTCGCGGAGACGGGCGGAGTGGTCCTCGGCGATGAGGCCGTCGAGTGCGGCCTTCCAGACGCGAGCGGGGACCTTGAGGCTCTCGGAGACGGCGGTGTCGAGGAAGGAGGGGGGAATGGGGCGGTAGAAGGTGCCGGCCTGGAATTCGCGGACGAAGGCGGGGTCGATGGGCTCGGAGAGGGTGTCCACGACGGACTTCAGCTCGGCGGCGACGGCGTTGTCATGGACGGTGGGGGCCGAGCCGATGAGGACGAGGGCCTGGACGCGCTGGGGGTGCTCGAGGGCGACCTGCTGGGCGATGAAGCTGCCCATGGAGTGGCCGACGAGGACGGCGCGCTGGATGCCCTGGGAGTCGAGGAAGGCGGCGACATCGGAGGCGAAGTCGGATGGGGAGTAGCAGCAGTCGGGGCGGGAGGAGTCCCCATGGCCGCGCTGGTCGAGCGCGTAGACGTGGAAGTTCCTGGGGAGGAGGGGGAGGACGCGCTCGAAGGAGAGATACGAGTCGGTGTAGCCGTGGAGGAGGACGAGGACGGGATCGTCGTGACGGCCCTGCTCGACGTAGTGCATGCGGACGCCGGTGGAGAGCTGGACGGAGGCGTGGCGGAAGGAAGAAGCGGCCTCGGAAGCGAGCGCGGGGGTCTGGCTGGCACGAGCACCGCAGGCGAGCAGGGCCGTGGAGACGATCATCAGGACGACATGAATCTTCATGGGTTCCTCAACTCATCTCCCTCTCCCCTCGGGAGAGGGTTGGGGTGAGGGTATCT
Organism: Archangium violaceum Cb vi76; assembly: GCF_000733295.1. Taxonomy (GTDB): domain Bacteria; phylum Myxococcota; class Myxococcia; order Myxococcales; family Myxococcaceae; genus Archangium; species Archangium violaceum. Next base: position 60,936 of record NZ_JPMI01000136.1, read on the forward strand.
CGGGTCCCGGAATCCCCCCGTGTAACCTTTTCGAGCCCCCCGTCGTGGTCCCTGTGAGGCCGAGAGAAATCGGCTCGGAAACAGGGAGCGGACGATGAAGAAGAAGACGGACGTGGTGGTGGTGGGAGGGGGGCTGGGCGGGCTGGCGGTGGCCGTGCTGCTGGCGCGAGGGGGGAAGAAGGTGACGCTGCTGGAGAAGTCGAAGCACCTGGGGGGCCGGGCGCACACGACGGAGGTGGAGGGCTACCACTTCAACCTGGGGCCACACGCGCTGTACCTGGGAGGAGCGGCGGGGCGGGTGCTGGGGAAGCTGGGAGTGCCGCTGCCGGGAAGGAGCCCGGGGGAGGGCAGCTTCGCGCTGAGAGGGAATCGGCTGCACGCGATGCCGGCGGGAGCGGTGTCGTTGCTGATGACGGATCTGCTGGGAGCGGCGGGCAAGCTGGAGTTCGGGCGGGTGATGACGGGCCTGCTGAAGACGGAGGCCGGGGAGCTGGAGGGCCGGAGCGTGAGCGGGTGGCTGGACGAGCACGTGACGAGGGCGGAGGTGCGCGAGGTGATGGAGGCCTTCTTCCGGGTGTCGACGTACTGCGCGGACACGAGCGCGATGGCGGCGGACGTGGCGGTGGAGCAGTTCCAGCTGGCGAGGAAGGGGGTGCGCTACCTCGACGGAGGCTGGAGCGGGCTGGTGCGAGCGCTGGCGGGGATGGCGGGGGAGGCGGGAGTGGAGGTGGTGGGCTCGGCGAAGGTGGAGTCGGTGGTGAGGGAAGCGGGAGGGATACAGGACCGGGTGCGAGGCGTGCGGCTGGCGGACGGAACGGAATACGAGGCGGAGGCGGTGGTGGTGGCGGGAGGGCCGAGGGACGTGGCGGCGCTGTTGCCGGGGGACGAGGTGGTGGCGGGGTGGGCGGCGGAGGCGAAGCCGGTGAAGGCGGCGACGCTGGACGTGGGGCTGTCGAAGCTGCCGAAGCCGAGGGCGCTGTTCGCGTTGGGGACGGACCGGCCGTGGTACGTGTCGGTGCACTCGGCGTTCGCGAAGCTGGCGCCGGAGGGGGGCGCGATGGTGCACGTGGCGAAGTACCTCGGGGGCGCGGAGGACTCGGCGGACGAGGCGGAGCTGGAGGGGGTGCTGGACGTGCTGCAGCCGGGGTGGAGGGCGCACGTGGTGACGAAGCGCTGCCTGCCGGGGCTGACGGTGATGAACGCGCTGCCGACGAGGAGCCTGGAGAAGAGGCCGGGGCCGCGGGTGGATCACGTGCGAGGGCTGTACGTGGTGGGGGACTGGGTGGGGCGGGAGGGGCTGCTGGTGGACGCGTCGTTGGCGAGCGCGGAGACGGTGTCACGGCTGCTGGGCACGGAGGCGGGAGCGCGAGCGGCATGAAGCAGACGGCACACGAGGCGCTGGAGCGTGCGGCGCGGGAGCACGAGAAGTTCCTCTGGGGCCTGTGCTACCGGATGACGGGGGTGTCGGCGGACGCGGACGAGCTGGTGCAGGAGACGTACGCGAGGGCGCTGACCGCTCCGCCGGGGAGGCTGGAGGAGGTGCGCCCGTGGCTGACGCGGGTGGCGATGAACCTGGCGAGGGACAGGCTGAGGAGGAGGAAGCGGGAGGGGTACGTGGGCCCGTGGCTGCCCTCGCCGGTGGAGACGGGGGAGGAGGCGGTGGCGGCGGTGGAGGCGGAGTTGCCGGGGGGAGGGACGACGGAGGGCCGCTACGAGCTATTGGAGAGCGTGTCGTACGCGTTCCTGCTGGCGTTGGAGGCGCTGACGCCGAGACAGCGGGCGGTGCTGTTGCTGAGGGACGTGTTCGACTACTCGGGGCGGGAGGTGGGGGAGTGCCTGGGGATGAGCGAGACGAACGTGAAGGTGACGCACCACCGGGCGAGGCAGGCGATGGCGAGCTACGACCGGGCGAGGTGCCTGCCGACGAAGGCGTTGCAGGAGCGGACGAGGGAGGTGCTGGTGGGCTTCCTGGGGGCGCTGGCGTCTGGGGACGTGGAGGCGGCGGAGGCGTTGCTGGCGGAGCCGGTGAGGGCGCTATCGGACGGGGCGGGCGAGACGTACGCGGCGCGGTTGCCGGTGGTGGGGCTGAAGAGGGTGTCGCTCTTCTACCGGCGGGTGCAGGAGATGCGAGGAGCGCCGGACGTGGTGGAGCTGAGGATGTTCAACGGCCTGCCGGCGGTGGTGGCCGAGTGGAGGCACGGTCCGCCGCGATTGCCGACGCGGATGGTCATCCGGGTGGAGCTCGACGCGGAGGGAAGAATCGCGGAGGTGCACTCGGTGCTGGCGAGCCGCAAGCTGGAGGGCCTATAGAAAGAAACCCACTGCGCCCAATCACCCCTCGCCCCCCGGGAGAGGGACGGGGTGAGGGTATCCGGGCCGCGAGTTGAGCCCGTGTAAACCCCCTCTCCCTCTGGGAGAGGGTTGGGGTGAGGGTCAGTCACCCCGAATCTCGAGAAACCTACCGGACCTGCGGCTGAACTCCGGCACCCGAGCCGACGGAGGGAGAATCCTTCCGTTCAGGCGCGTGCCACCTGGCCAGTCCATAAACCCCGAAGGCAATCAGCGCGAAGCACCCGAACTGAGCGGGCGTCAGGCCGAAGTACCGTGCATCGACATACGAGAGGTCGGTGGCGCGGAGGGAGTCGAAGAAGAACCGCCCACAGGCGTACAGAATGGAGAGCAGGGGAAGCAGTCGGCCGCGGAGCGCCCCGGCGTTGCGCAGCAGCAGCAGCAGTCCGGAGATGGCGAAGAGGAAGGCGGCGTCATACATGCCGAGGTCGTGGCGGGGCCCGAGGGGGAGGGGGAAGTCGACGGCGAGGAAGAAGTCGGTGCGGACGCCGGGGTGGTCATGGACGGCGAAGCAGCCGAGGCGGGCGATGGCCCAGCCGGGGGCGACGGAGAGGGCGAAGGCGTCGGCGTAGTCGCGGAAGCGCAGCTTGCGGACCTTGAAGAAGACGACGGCGGCGAGGATGCCGCCAATCAGCCCGCCGAAGGACGACAGCCCATCCCACACCTTGAAGATCTGGAAGGGGCTCTTGGAGAGCTCCTCGGGGTGGTAGGCGAAGAGGTGGAAGAGGTGTCCGACGACGACACCCACACCGACACCCCAGGGGGCGTAATCGGCGAGGGGGTTGGAGTCGAGGCCCTCGCGCTCGGCGTGGCGGGTGAGCATGCGGGCGGCGAAGAGGACGCCGAGTGCCACGAAGATGCCGAAGGGCTCGAGGGTGAAGGGGCCGAGCGGGATGGAAGGCGGTTTGATGTAGGGAATCAAGAGTCTCTCCGGCGGGCGGACGGGAACAGCCATAGTCCGCCTTGCCATCGGGTGGCGAACAAATGTGGGGGGTGGGGTGCTTCCCCCGGGTTCAACCCCAGGAGCAGGCGGGCGAGCGCAATCTCCCCAGCGGACACTCCGTGCGGCCGCTATTTTCCAGCCTGTCGCGACTCGTATTACGCTTCCCCGGAGTGAATGGTTTCCGGTTTCGTACGTTGTGACCGTCATCCACTGGAACACACGGGGGGCCGATGGCGTCCAGAGCGGGGATGCCCGGGATTCATGTCAGGGGGGGCCGCTCTAGTCACACTGTGAGCCGACGGTGTGGAGAAGGGCGGTGTGACGGAGGACGGTGTCCCACCTCGGCTCCGAGAGGGGACGGCCGCAGCCAGGCCGTGGCCACCGGGCAGTCCGTGCAGTCGGTATCGATTAAAGGAGCGAACCCATCATGAAGTCCTACCTCCTGGTTCCGAAGGAGTCGATCGAGACCCACGCCCATCCCGGCGTGCGGGGCACGGAGCAGGGAGAGCGCGTCCTGCAGCGCACCACCGCCCTTCAGTTCATGATCAGCGGACGGGCGCCGGACATGCTGCGCAGCCTCGGGATGCGCTCCGCCACGCTGCCCGGGCGTCTGCCCGAGGTGAGCAAGCCTCCCACCGCGGCGAAGAAGAAGACGGCGAAGGGCCGCGGCCGCAAGAACGAAGTCCAGGTGGCGGTGAACAACGACGGCCCGGTGATGGAGCCGCCGACGGCCTCGGAGGTGGGCACCTACCGCCACATGCCGCTCATTGGCGCGACCATGGCGCACTTCACCTCGGAGCAGGCCGAGCGTGTGGCCAAGGAGGAGCTGGGGCGCGACTTCGAGTTCATCCCGGACACGGTGCAGCTCACCTTCCCGGGCCCGGTGTCCGCGGGGCAGCTCGGCCCGCGCAACCAGGGCCTGTCCTCGCTCGTCAACCGCGAGTGGCCCGAGGAGTGCGGCGTCAACTCCGCCCACGCCCAGGGGATTAAAGGCGCGGGCGTGATGCTCGGCATCCTCGACACCGGCGTGGACGCGGATCATCCCGAGCACCAGAACCGCCTCATCCAGTTCCGCTACGTCTCGCTCTTCCCCAACTCGCCGCACAACCCGGCGCGTGACGTGCGCGGCTTCGACCCGGATGGGCACGGCACGCACGTGGCGGGCATCGCCGCCGGCCAGTACCACGGCGTGGCGCCCGAGGTGGACCTCTACGTCGCTTCCGTCATCGAGTCCGAAAGCATACGGACGAGCCTGGGCCGTGTAGCCGCCGGCATGGAATGGCTGCTACACCAGTTCTCACGTCCTGAGAACGCCACCCGTCCCGCGGTGGTGAACATGTCCCTGGGGTTCCCCGTGCAACCGCCTCAAGGTGTCAGCGACATGGAGTACCGCCTCAACATCCGCGCGCTGCAGACGCTGCTGCGCCGGCTGGTGGACTCCAACGTCCTGCCCATCGTGGCGGCCGGCAATGGAGGCGCTGGGACGGCTGGTTACCCAGCGGCCTTCCCGGAGGCCCTGGCCGTGGGGGCGGTCGACTTCTCGCGGCGGGTGGCCAGCTTTTCGGCCAGCGGCGTGGTGAATCAGCGATCTGTTCCCGACGTGATGGGTTATGGCGTGAACGTCTACTCGAGCACAGAACGAAGGTGTAACAACCAGGCGTTCTATGAACGAATGAGCGGAACGAGCATGGCCGCCCCTTACGTCGCGGGACTCGCCGCGCTATATCGCTGCCGTTCCCCGGACTTGACGGCACTTGAAGTCAGGGATTTGATTCTGGACAATGTGCTGAAGCTGCCCAAGACGCCTTCTGGGCGCGCGGGCAGGGGTCTGGCGGTCTACAAGTGATGGCGGCTACCAGGGCCGGCGGCGGGTCAGCGCCGGGCCTGCGGGAGGATGCAGGATGAGCAGGAAGACAGCCACATCGCCGCGCCGGGCCTCCGGTCGCTTCCCGAAGATCTCCGCGGTCACTCCGCTGCCGGGCTCTCGCGTGGAGAGCGCGCAGGGGTGGATCGAGGCCATGGTCATGCCCCGGGAGGAGCCCGGAGCGACCTGGCAGCCGTCCATCTCGCGCGACCGCTCGCACGTGCACAAGAGCGCGTGTGAGCAGAGCAAGCACTTCCGCGACGCGGTGCTGAACTACCTGCAGGCGCACCACCTCATGGGCGCCGTCAGATGGATCAGCGAGCCGGGCTCCACCGAGATGGTGACGCTCTACTGCACGCCCCGCGTGTTGGAGCAGCTCCAGCGCTCGCGCGAATTCGATGCCGGCCGCACCGCTGGCCTCGAGATGTACACCTGAGCCATCCCCTCAGTTGTGACACCTGAGCGGGGCCCGAGGTTCCCCTCGGCGTCGGGACTACCGGACTGCGTGCGGTTCGCTCGGCTCCCTCGACTCGCGGGGCTCGCTGCCCTGGGTGGGCGTGTCCCGCCTGCCATGCTCGACCTTCCGAGCGTCCCGTCTATTCCCGACTGGAAATGATTTACTCACTTGACTTCCAAGCGGCAACCCCCTGAACGCCTGTTGCGGTTGCATCTGGGCGAAGAAGTCCCACCTTGCACCCTTTTTTGTTCGGCGTTGTTGCACGGGCCCCCCCGTGTGCTCCCTCTCCCCCTGGGAGAGGGTTGGGGTGAGGGTATTCCTCCCCCTGTTCCTTGAACGAACGGGCCGGGCGGATGGGTCTGACCCGGTTCCGCGCCGGCCTGTCCACTCACCTACATCGTGAGGCCGCCGTCCACGTCGATGGTGCGGCCGTTGAAGTAGTCGCACTCGAGGACGAACTTCACCGCCAGCCACAGGTCCTCGGGCAGGCCGATGCGGCCCACGGGGATGTTGGCCACCAGGGCATCGCGGGCCTTCTGGTTCATGCCCTGCGTCATGGGCGTCTCCACCATGCCGGGGGCCACGGCGCCCACGCGGATGCCGAAGGAGGCGAACTCGCGCGCCCAGGTGAAGGTGTTGGCGGCCAGGGCGGCCTTGGCGGACACGTAGTTGCTCTGCCCGCGGTTACCGTGCCGGGCAATGGAGCTCATGTTGACGATGACGCCGGGCTTCTGGTCCGTCTGCACCATCTTCGCCACCACCTCGCGCACCATGAAGGTGGCGCCGGTGAGGTTGACGCCGATGACGGCGTTCCAGTCCGCGGTGGAGAGCTTCTTGATCTCTCCCGTGGTCCGGTCCTTCTTCACCAGAAGTGAGTCGCGGAGGATGCCGGCGTTGTTGATGAGGCCATTGAGGCCGCCCATGGACTCGTGGGCCCACTGCACGAAGGCGATGCAGTCCTCCTCCTTGGACACGTCCAGGCGGCGGCGGTGGATGCCCGCGGGCAGCGCGGCGAGCTTCTCGTCGTTCACGTCGCCCACGGCCACCTGGGCGCCGGCCTCGTGCAGACGCGTGGCGAAGTGAGCGCCCATGCCCTGGGCGCCGCCCGTGACGATGACCTTCAAGTCCTTGAGCTGCATGCGTTCCCTCTCGTGACTGACGCAATGCGTTGCATGTTTGTGCGTCAGCGATGAATGACGGTTTTTGACAATACCGCGAGGGGAGTGTTACGCAAGGTTGAAAGATGAATCGGTCTTCAACTTCGGCAGCCGAGCGCCTCGTTCCAGCGACCCCGCGCGGCCAGCGCACGCGCCAGCGTCTGCTGCTGGCGGCGGAGACCGTCTTCGGAGAGAAGGGCTACGAGCACGCTTCCATCGCGGATATTACCCGGGAGGCGGAAGTGGCGCTGGGAACTTTCTACGTTTATTTCCCGGACAAGCAGTCCATCTTCGTCGAGGTGGTGGACGAACTGGGCGCGCGGCTGCGCCGGCTCATCGCCGAGGCGGTGAGGGAGTGCGAGGACCGGATTGAAGTGGAGCGCGAGGGCCTGCGCACCTTCTTCCAGTTCGTGAGCCGCCACCACAACCTGTACAGGATTGTGAGGCAGGCGGAGTTCGTGGATGAGGCGTGCTACCGGCGCTACTACGACCGTTTCGCCGAGGGCTACGTGTCGGGCCTGGAGCGGGCCATGGCCAAGGGCGAGGTGCGGCGCATGGACGCGGAGGCGCTGGCCTACTGCCTGATGGGCATTGGCGACTTCCTGGGCATGCGTTGGGTGCTGTGGGACCGCAAGGGCGGCCTGGAGCACGTGTTGGACACCGCGATGGAGTTCATCCGCCACGGCATGGACGCACGTCCGGCCGGGGGTAACACCGGCAGCAAGAAGGGGCCGCGCAAGGTGCGCGCTCCGCGGAGCAAGACGAACCGATGAGATACGCCAACATCCTGGCCACCGGCCGCTATGTCCCCGAGAAGATGCTCACCAACGCCGACGTGGAGCGCATCATCGGCGAGCCCGTGGACGAGTGGCTCCAGCAGAACGTGGGCATCAAGCAGCGCCACCTGATGGCGGACAACCAGGTGACGTCCGACCTGTGCGTGGAGGCCGCGAAGCAGGCCATGGAGCGCGCGGGGGTGAAGCCGCAGGAGCTGGATCTCATCATCATCTCCACGGACACGCCGGACTACCTGAGCCCGGCCACGGCCTCGGCGGTGCAGGCGAAGCTGGGCGCGAGCAACGCGGGCACGTTCGACATCAACGCCGCGTGCGCGGGCTGGGTGACGGCGCTGGACGTGGCGAGCAAGACGATCGCCGCGGACGACAGCTACCAGCGCATCCTGGTGGTGGGTGCGTACGGGATGAGCCGGTACATCAACTGGAAGGACAAGAAGACCTGCACGCTCTTCGCGGACGGCGCGGGCGCGGTGGTGCTGGGCGCCAGCGACAAGCCCGGCTTCATGGGCGCGAAGCTGCTGGCGGCCGGCGAGTACCATGACGCGCTGGGCGTCTACACGGGCGGCACGTACCGGCCGGCCACGGCGCAGACGCTGGAGCTCACCAACGGCAAGCCCTCGGTGCAGTTCGTGCGCAAGTTCCCCGCCACCTTCAACACCGAGCGCTGGCCCATGCTGCTCAAGCAGCTGCTGGAGCGCGCGAAGCTGACGATGAACGACGTGGACCACTTCGTCTTCACCCAGCTGAACCTGCGCACCATCGAGGCCACGATGAAGGTGCTGGAGCAGCCCATGTCCAAGACGAACTGGACCATGGACAAGTGGGGCTACACGGGCTCGGCGTGCATTCCCATGACGCTGGATGACGCGGTGGTGCAGGGCCGCATCAAGAAGGGCGACCTGGTGGCGCTGTGCGCCAGCGGCGGCGGCCTCGCGATGGCCTCGGCGCTCTACCGCTGGACGGCCTGAGCGCACCGGCAACACCACGGCAGGAGGGGACGACGCATGTTCATCGGCGATTGGATGGGCCGGGGGGCCATGTACTGGCCCGAGCACACCGCGGTGGTGGACGTGGCCAGGGGAGAGTCCGGCCGCTTCACCTACCGTGCGATGAACGCGCGCGCCGAGGCGCTCGCGGGCTGGCTGCGTGACGTGGCTGGCGTGGCACCGGGAGACCGGGTGGGGCTGGTGGCCCACAACGGCGTGGAGTACCTGGATGCCTTCTTCGCCTGCGGCAAGCTGGGCGCCATCTTCGTCCCCTACAACTGGCGGCTGCACGCGCAGGAGCTGTCGGAGCTGGTGCGCGACACCGGCCCGCGCGTGCTCCTCTACGGCGATGACTTCCGCGACGGCGTGTCCACCGTGCGCGAGCAGGTGGGCAGCGGGCTGCAGCTCGTCCACCTGGACGGGCAGGGGCTGCTGGCGAGCGTCCCGTACGCCCGGACGCTCGAGCACGTGTCCGCCTCGAAGGTGGCGAACCCGCGGGTGAGCGAGGAGGACATCATCTGCCTGCTCTTCACCGGCGGCACCACGGGCAAGAGCAAGGGCGCGCGCATCAGCTACCGGATGGTGGCGTGGAACACGCTCAACACGCTCATCCACGAGGTGCGTCCCGGCGACGTCACGGTGACGCACACGCCCATGTTCCACACGGGCGGACTGCTCGTCTACACGGTGCCGATGCTCTCCAGTGGCGGCACCGTGGTGCTCATGCGCCGCTGGGACGCCGAGGAGATGTTGCGGCTGGTGGAGCGCGAGAAGGTGACGCTCTTCTTCGCGGTGCCCACGCAGTACCAGCAGATGTATGACTCGCCGCGCTTCCGCTCGGCGGACCTCTCCAGCGTGCGCTTCGTGACGAGCGGTGGCGCGCCGCTGCCGGTGCCCCTGCTGCAGGCGTGGCAGGCGGTGCACCAGGTGCCCTTCAAGCAGGGCTTCGGCATGACGGAGTTCGGCCCGGGCCTCTTCAGCATGGGCCCCGAGTTCGCCGTGTCCAAGGCGGGCTCCATCGGCCGGCCCAACTACTTCATCGACGCGCGCCTGGTGGACGACGACGGCCGCGACGTGCCCGAGGGCGCCACGGGCGAGCTCATCCTCAAGGGCCCCTCCATGTGCTCGGGCTACTTCGAGAACGCGGAGGCCACGGCCGAGGCCATCGACAAGGATGGCTGGCTGCACACGGGCGACCTGGCGCACCGCGACAAGGACGGCTTCTACTTCATCAACGGGCGCAAGAAGGACATGTTCATCTCCGGCGGGGAGAACGTGTACCCGCTCGAGCTGGAGACGGTCCTCTACGAGCACCCCGCCGTGCAGTCCTGCGCGGTGGTGGGGGTGCCCGACCCCAAATGGGGCGAGGTGGGCCGGGCCTTCGTGGTGCTCAAGCCCGGGGAGCAGGCCACGCCCGAGGCGTTGCTGGAGCACCTGCGGGGCCGGGTGGCTCGCTACAAGGTGCCCAAGCTGGTGGAGTTGGTGGCCTCCCTGCCGGTGTCCGCGGCGGGAAAGATTCTCAAGCGCGAGTTGCGTGAGCGGGCCATCAAGGCCGGCGTAAGCTGAGCCCAACCCCTTCCGCGGGGCAATCCCAGACACATTGCGTCAACGGAGCCGGCACACGCCGGGAGAGAGGAACTGTCACATGAAGAAGCAACTGCTGTCGGCGGTGGTGCTGTGTGCGCTGAGCGTGGTGGGCTGCGAGGAGGAGCTCGACCCCACCCCGGATGCGGGCACGACGGATGCGGGCACGGACGCGGGCACGGAGATCAAGTACAACACCGCGGACAAGGTCTTCACGTACCTGGAGGGCAAGACGATGGTGATGGAGGGGGCCAACATCCCCAGCCATCCCAATGGCATCAACGAGAACCTCCTCTACGACCCGAGCACCCAGTGCTACAACAAGGTCACCATGCAGATGGCGTCCCGCAACCTCACGGTGACCAGCGTGCGCGCCGTGGTGGAGGGCGCGAGCGGCCAGGGCACGTTGGGTGACTGCAACCGCGACAACATCCGCGACACGCTGGCCCCGTTCGTCTCCACGGTCGTCAACATCGAGAACGTGAAGGAGGACGGCACCTGCTTCGACATCACCGCCACCTTCAACGGCTTCTCGCAGTCGGGCCGCGGGTTGATCTCCCAGGATGGCACGAAGGTGCAGCTGGAGCTCTACTTCGCCGCGACCGGCCACCGCTGCGCGGACGGCGCGGTGGGCGCGAACACCGTCAAGCTGAACGGCACTGCCTTCACCGGCAACGCCATCCAGACGTACGTCATCCAGTAATACCCAACCGCGCTCGTGAGCGCGCACCCTCTCCGGAGACGAGACACGTATGACTGGCAGGACGAAGTTTCGAGGGTGCGCGCTGGCGCTGGCCCTGGGTATGACGGGGCTGGCGCTTCCCGCGGCGGCGCAGAGCACGCCGCTGCCGGGGGCCTATGCCGAGTGGCAGGAAGCCCGGGAGCGCACCGAGGACGCTCCCGCGCGGGAGTTCGTCCTCATCAACTACTTCTTCACCCGCCTCACGGCGAGCAACCAGCTCGGTGACCCGGCGGGTCTCCGGGGCGTGTCACTCGGCCCCATCGGCTTCCCCGCGGGCAGCGCGGTGCGCGTGGAGAAACGCGAGGCCTTCTTCGTCGAGCAGCGCTGGATTCCCGTCATCGAATACAGCCCGCTCTTCGTGGATGGCATGGCCAGCTTCCGCGCCCAGTTCGAGGTGGACTACCTCTGGGGCCGTGCGGCCAACACCGTCCAGCAGAACGAGGGCGGTGGCTTCAACGCGGATCAAATCAACATCCAGACGAAGAACGTCAACGTCGCCCTCTACCCGACGAAGGATCCCAACCAGCTCACCCTCCTCTTCGGTACCCAGCCCGTCTACGACTCCGTCCACGACCCGACGCGCGCCCCGCTCGGCGACATCATCCGCACGGGCTACAAGCTGACCTTCCTGGGCAGTGATGCCACCGGTCTGTCCGTCTTCAGCAACTACCTGGGAGGCCAGGCCCGCCTGAGCCTGCTGCCGCTGGGCAGCTTCCAGGCGGACAAGGCCACCGACGACGATCCGCGCCTCAAGTTCGTCTGGACGGCCCTCGCGGATTACACCTACCCGCTGGCTCCGGGCACCAACGTGGGCCTGTCCCTGTGGCACCTGCGCGACGACACCAAGGGCGAGGCCTATGCCTTCGAGGGTCTGGTGCGCAGCGGCCCCGGCTCTCCGGGACTCGGCAGCTTCACCGGCGCGCCGCAGTTCGCCATCGAGCGGCCCAGTGGCTGGGTGACGTGGCTGGGTGCCAACTTCAACCACAACGTCGACTTCCGCACCGGGCCGTTCGGCGCCTCCGGCTTCGTCATGTACAACGCGGGCCGTTTCCGCAGCAACCGGCCCGACACGACGCTCAACCGCCAGGTGGATATCAGCGGCCTGTCCGCCAACCTGGAGCTGCTCTACAACTTCGGGCGCACCTCGAATGACCTCGTCACGCTCGAGGGCATGTTCTCCACGGGTGACTCGGACCTGCGCGACGGCCGCTACACCAGCGCCTTCACCTTCAACGAGTACGGCCTGCCCGGCGCCGTGTGGTTCAACCACAAGATGCTCATCCTGTTCCCCTTCACCAGCACGGTGAACAACTACACGGGCGCGGTGACGGACATCTCCAACCAGGGCTTCGGTCTGCAGAGCGTCATCGCCACCGGCGCGTATGACCTCATCCCCAACAAGCTCAACCTCAAGCTGGGCGTGGGCCACGCGCGGAGCTCCGTCACCCCACCGGAGAACACGCCGGGCATCCCCCGTGGCCGCATCATCGGCACGGAGATCAACGCCGAGCTGCGCTACACCATCCGCTACCTCATGACGGTGGGTCTGCACGGTGGCTACATGTTCCGCGGCGCCTTCTACAACGGGAACCCGCGCGTCACCGAAAACCCGTGGGCCGCCTTCACCACCTTCACCTGGTACGCCTTCTGACCATGAAGACTCGTGCTCTGGGCCTGCTCGCGCTCGCCGCCCTCTCCTCCGGGTGCGTCACCTCGTACAAGGCGCGTCCGCCCCTGTCCTTCCAGGACTTCGACTACTCCTCCCTCGACGGCAAGCCCTGGCCCCTCCAGCGTCTGGCCCTGCCCGACACCGCCGCCACCCACCACCTCGCGCGCGTGCCCGAGGTCGCCTACGTCGAGCTCAATCCCCAGGGACAGCAGACCGTCCTCTTCATCCACGGCCTGGGCTCGTACCTGAAGTTCTGGCGCTATCAGCTCGATGCCTTCGCCGCCCAGGGCTACCGCGTCATCGCCGTGGACCTGCCCGGCTTCGGCAAATCCGACAAGCCCGCCTCCTTCCCCTACACCATGGAGGCCATGGGCGACGCCGTGCACGAGCTCGCCCAGAAGCTCGGCGCGCAAAAGCCCATCCTCGTGGGCCACTCCATGGGCGGGCAGACGTCCCTCTCCTACGCCCTGCGCTACCCCGAGGACGTGAAGGCGCTCGTGCTCACGTCCCCCGCCGGCTTCGAGAAGTTCAGCGCGAAGGAGAAGGCCTGGTTCAAGCGCTCCTTCAGCGTCTCCCTCATCAAGGGCTCGCCCGAGTACGGCATCTGGGGCAGCGTGCGCCAGTCCAACTTCGAGCGCTGGCGCCCCGAGCTCGACTGGCTCATCGAGGAGCGCGTGCGCGTGGTCAAGAGCCCCGAGTTCGACTCCTATGCCTACGCCAACGTGCGCACCGTGAACGGGCTCGCCCACAACGACTTCGTGCGCGACAGCCTCCACCGCGTCTCCGTCCCCACCCTCATCATCTACGGCGAGGACGACCGCCTCATCCCCAATCCCTTCCTCCACGGGGGCGAGGTGCGTGACATCATGCGCTACGGCCACGAGAACATCCCCGGCTCGAAGCTCGTGGGGCTGGACCGCTGTGGCCACACCGTCCAGATGGACTGCCCCCAGGACTACAACGCGCGGGTGCTCGCGTTCCTCGAGGGCCTGAAGTGAAGGAACTCCCTCTCCCGGAGGGAGAGGGAGCCCGCCACTACGGGATGGTGTGGTTCTTCACCATGTTGAACTGCACGTTCTGCGTGAGGTCCTTCGAGTTGAAGTGGCCGTACGGGTAGGCCGAGTACGTCTTCTCGCCCGTCTGCCCCGGGATGCGCGAGGTGTAGCTGCCGTAGACGACGCCGCCGTAGCCGACGATCTCATCCGCGGTGGACCAGATGGAGTAACGGTAGGCGCCCTCGTAGCCGCTGCTGCTCCGGAGGTTGTCGAGGTACGCCGAGCGGCCCGTGACGAAGGCGCCGACCAGGTAGCCCGGGTACAGGCCGTTGGTGCTGCCGCACGTGGGAGTGGTGGGGCCCGTCTGGTAGCACGAGGTCAGTCCCAGGTTGGCGCCCGCGATGCCCACGAAGGTGTCCACCGAGGACGTCAGCGGCGCGCCCACGTAGTACTGGCCGCCCTCCAGCGAGTCCGTGGCGTAGCCGCCGAGAATCGCCTTGCGCGCCAGCGTCACACCCATCGAGTGCGCGATGATGTCCACCTTGGCGGCGCCCGTGTAGGCCTTCACCGCCTCGATGAACTTGCGGACCTTCATCACGTTCGTCTTCGAGTGGTACTGGTACGCCGACATCATGGCGTCCGCCGGGCCCCACGTCGTCGCGTACAGCTCGCTCGTCTTGTAGCCCTTGGATTGGAAGAACTCGATGGAGGCATTCCAGCCCGACTGGCCCGCCGTGCCCGTGCCAATGGCCTTGTCCGAGTTGCCGTGGATGAAGATGACCGGCTGGTTCACCACCGTGTCCGTACTGCTCGCCTTGCCGCCATAGCTGCCGCCCGCCAGGTCCGCGCGCACCAGGTTGTACGCGGGCTCATAGCCATTGGCCCTCAGCCAGTCACGGAAGTGCGTGGTAAAGCCAGACGTGGACACCGCCGCCTGCTCCGTGCTGCCCGTCTCCTCCGCGGACGCCTCCTGCACGGGGGCCTCCACCGGAGTCTCCACCTCCTCGGCGGGACCGCAGCCTGGAACGAACGCGCCCAACAACAGCGCACCCGTCAATGAAAGGGAATGACGCAGCCGCATGATTGCTACTCCTTGTATTGGATGGGGAGCATGCGGCACGGGGATGGGTGCCGCATTGCGCGATTATAACGTTTTTCACGGTTCATTGCCCGTGGGTTGGAGTTGCTGGGTCAATACCTGCTGCATAGCTTGGGTGACGCATGAGGTCAGGACTAACGCAGATGACTCTCTGCGTCATGCTGTTCCTGACCACGCGTGTCTCCGCTGAGGGGCAGGAGGCGCAACACGGCTTACGCAAGCCGAGGCTGCGCGCAGTCCGGGTGACGGGTCGGGCCGAGGAGGTACGCGTGGCCGCCAGGACGGCGACGCGGATCCGTTTCGACACCGCCCTGGACGCGGAGCGCACGCGTCTGGAGGACGGGCTCGGGCGCTTCGAGCCGCTCCTGGTGGGCAATGGTTTCCTCGTCGTCACCCCTCGCGAGGAGCTCCCCGGCGGTGAGCACGTGCCGCTGCGGGTGGTGCTCTCCGACGGCACCGAGGTGCCCTTCGTGCTCGCCACCAGCGACTCCGAGGTGGACGTGCAGGTGCGCGTTTCCCGCTACGACGTTCGTGCACGTGGAAGGGCCGAGGCGCCGGCCACAGTCTCCGCGGTGTGGCGCGAGCGGGTGTGGGGGCCTCGCGGCGCGAGCGCGGAGGGGTCCGAGCGGCGGCGCTCGCGTTGGGACGAGGGCCGGGCCGGACGGCTCGCGGAGTCCATGCTGGTGCTCGCCGCGCGCTCCGGGCCGCTGCCGCGAGTCGTGCCGGGCGCGGGGCTCGAGGTGGAGCGGCGCCAGTTCCACGCCGGAGGACTGTCCGGTTTCGTGGTGCGCGTGAGGAATCCGGACCCGCTGCGGTCCTGGGAGCCCGGCGATGTCCGGGTGCGTCATGCGGACGGAGGAGGGGAGGTGGAGGTGCTGGCCCTGCGCATGGGGCCCGGGTCGCTCCCGCCCGGTGGGTGGGGGTGGCTCGTCGTCGTCACGCCGGCGCTGCCCGAGGAGGGGCAGGCCCGGTTCGAGCTGGAGCTGCGGGGGCGGAAGGGCGTCGCGCTGTAAGGGCAGCCGTGAGTGCAGCCGTGAGTGCAGTCGTGAGCCCGGAGGACGTCATGAAGATGAACAAGAAGACGTACTGGCGTCGTTGGATGTTGGCCCTTGGTGCTGCCGCTGCTCTGGCCGGAGGCGCGGCCTACGCCCTGCAGAAGGAGTGTTGGCAGTGCTCGCCCTGCGGCTGCTCGTCCGATGGTGGTTACATCATGTGTTGTGACGTCTACGCTTGCTGAGCGAGGCGCGCGACTCATGAAGATTGGTGCGGAACCCGGGCACGTCTTCCTCCCATAATGAGGGAGGCGTGCCTGGAGACATCGCACCGTGACTGGACTCGCCACCTCACGGAGGGGATGACATGAGAGGCGCAGCACATGCGTGAGCGGACACGCTCGAAACGGTTCGCGCTCGCGTTCGCCTTTGGCGGCGTCGCGGTCTTCCTCTGGCAGCTCGCCACGGCTTCCCCGGGCCCCGTTCCCTGGGAGCC
This sequence comes from Archangium violaceum Cb vi76, assembly GCF_000733295.1. Taxonomy (GTDB): domain Bacteria; phylum Myxococcota; class Myxococcia; order Myxococcales; family Myxococcaceae; genus Archangium; species Archangium violaceum. The sequence continues at coordinate 77,066 of NZ_JPMI01000136.1, forward strand.
GCCCCCGCTTTCCGGCCCCCTCATCATTCCCCGTGCTTCCCCTCGGCCCCGGGCCCTCCTGCATGGAGCCTCCGTGCTCGATGCCAGCTTCGCGGCCTCCTCGGCCTCGCGCCTGGTGAAGGCCGTCCCCGCCTGGGTGTACTCCCAACCATTGCACGGTGTACCGGCAGCTCCTCCCGAGCCGCCTCCTTCTCCTCCACCGCCTCTCGCCAGTGTGATGCCGCTGTCCTCGCGGGAGCTCGCGCCGGATGGGCTTCCCGTCTCGGCGATGCGCTGCAAGCGGACCGGCGAGGGGCTCGACTGTGGAAGCTGCCGCACCGATGGGGACTGTCCCGCCGGCCAGGGTTGTGTGGCCAACCGCGAGACGCGCCGCTTCGAGTGCATGGCCTCCGAGTGCGAGGTGGATGCTCACTGTTTTCCGGGCAGCCTATGTCGCGCCGTCACCACGGGCGCCACCGGCATCGTCGTCCGCCGCTGTTCCCCCGAGGGTGTCCGCCGCGAGGGGGAGTCCTGTGACGCGCTGCCCGTTTCGCCCGCCAGCTCCTGCCGCGAGGGCCTGCGCTGCGTCAACCAGGTGTGCTCCGCGCCGTGCTCGCTGGATGGTGCCGTGCGCTGTGCCCAGGGTTTCGTCTGCACCGACAGCCGCGAGGGCCCCGGTTGTGTTCCGGACTGTCAGCAGCTCGGATGCCCCGAGGGGCAACTGTGCTCCCGCGTGGGGGATGGCCCGTACCAGTGTCTCGCGGCCTCCGAGGGGGATTGTCGCGACACTCCGTGCCCCGAGGGCGAGCGCTGCAACATGCGCATGTCCCGGGGCAGGGCCGTCTTCTGGTGTGCTCCGCTCTGCAACCCCGTGCTTTCCGGCTCGTGCTCCGCCGGGAACGTCTGCGGCATGGGCAGCTCCACCGTCAGCACCTGCTTCCGCCAGTGCGACCCCGGGGACCTCCAGTCCTGCGGCCCCGGCTGGTCCTGCTCCACCGTCACCGAGGACATGTCTGTCTTTGGGTGTACCCCGGAGTTGCGCTAGCGGAGGCGTCAGTACCGGGACAGGTAGGCGCGGGAGCCGCCGTCCGCCGCGCCGTGGTTCCAGTAGATCTGGTCCGCCGCCCCGCTGCCGTCCAGGTCCGCGAAGAAGTACTGCGTGTTGGCGGACTGGCTATAGCCCGGGTTGTTCATCAGCGGGCCACCCGAGAATCCGGTGGCCGAGCCGAGGTACACCTGGATGCGCCCCTCGCGGTAGTCCGGGCGCCAGAAGAGCTTGTCGGCGTGGCCATCGCCGTTGACGTCGGTGAAGTAGAGCCGCGTCTCGGGATTGCCGCTATAGCCGCCCGTGTGCGAGGTCAGGAAGGTGAACGTGCCGTTGCCGTTCGAGGCGTAGACGCGCGTGCGCCCCGAGTCCGCCGCCGGGTCCCACACGATCTTGTCCGCCCGGCCGTCACCCGTGACGTCCGCGAAGTAGAAGTGCGCGTCGCCGTTCTGGCTGCTCCCGGCGTCGGTGTTCGTGTTGGACCAGGCGAACGTCCCGTCACAGTTCGACAGGTAGACGCGCGCCCGGCCCGAGTCGAACGTCGGGTTCCAGTAGATCTTGTCCGCGCACTTGTCCCCGGTGATGTCCGCGAAATGGAAGGTGGTCGCGCTCGACTCGCTCCCGCCGTTGTCGTTCGAGTTGCTCCAGCGGAACGTCCCGTCACAGTTCGACAGGTAGACCCGTGTATGGCCCGTGTCGAAGGTCGGGTTCCAGTAGATCTTGTCCGCGCACGCGTCCCCGTTCACATCCGCGAAGTAGAAGGTCGTCGCGTTGGACGCGCTCCCGCCATTGTCGTGAACGATCGCCGGACCGAAGGTCCCGTTGCAGTTGCCCCGGAAGGCCTGGGTCGCTCCTCCGAGCAACGTGGGATTCCAGGACAGCTTGTCCGCGCAGCCGTCCCCCGTCACGTCGGCGAAGTAGAGCCGCGTGCTCGCCGAGGTTCCGTTGCCCTGCGTATCCGTCGTCGAGCCCGCATGGAACACCGCCGGACGGATGGTCGCCATCACCGCGAAGTGGTCCGAGGGCGAGATGCCGTCGTACTTGCTCGTGTCGATGAGCTGGTCCGACGTGCTCATGTCCCCACCACTCACGAGGATGTAGTCGAGCCGGTTGTAGTGGGTGCTCGGGCTCTTCCAGGAGCTGTTGAAGGTCGCCGTGTCCGCCGTCGTGGCACCCGTGTGCCGCGCCGAGCGGTACAGCGTCGGGGACGCTCCCGTCTCGAGCATCGCGATGGAGTCGTCGTTCGTCGAGCTCGGGTTCTGCGGGTCGGAGTTGAAGTCTCCGAACACGATGATGGAGCGGCCCGTCGCCTTCTGGGTGATGATTCCGCGGATCAGCTCCGCGTTCTTCTCGCGCGCCAGGCCGCAGTTCACTCCGTGCGCCGGGTGCGAGTTGACCAGGAAGTACTGGCGGCCCGAGAGTTTGTCATCGAGCTTGATCCACGCCGCCGTCCGCCCGGATGCATTCGGGTAGCACGCGTTGGACTCGGCGTACGGATTGGCGATGCCGAAGTAGCCCTGCACGTCCGTGCCCGCCGCCAGCGCGAACCGGCTCCGGCGATAGAAGATCATCTTCGGGCTTCCGTTCGGCGGCTTGTAGTAGTCGTAGTTCCCCTGGAACGCGTTGATGAGATCGTTCTGGATGGCCGCCGCCGATGCCTCCTGCACACCGAAGACGTCCGGGTTCCTCGCGGAGATGAGCTTGATGACGTCCGGGCTCCGCTGCGTCCAGCTGTAGATGCCCGTGTCATCCGCGTTCACCTGCCGCACGTTGTACGTCATCACCGTGAACGGCCGGTGATCCACCGTCGCCGCTGACTCGAGGCTCGCGAGCTCCTCGGGGTCGTGCGCGTCCAGTGTCGCCGGTCCACAGCTGGACCACAGCGTCGTCAGGGCCAGCAGGGCCGGACGCTGGAGATTGCCGCGAAGCCTGCGCGTTTCGATCTTCATCTGCGCTCCTCTTGGGGGGAGGCGCATCCTCGAAGAGCGGGACGGTGAGTTCAAGTAATTCGTGGATTGATTGAAATCCCTCGACCCCCAGCCCTCTCCCAGAGGGAGAGGGGGCATCGCACGGGCTCAACCCGGGATTCGGATACCCTCACCCCGTCCCTC
>NZ_JPMI01000137.1 GCF_000733295.1 Archangium violaceum Cb vi76
AGAGGGGTTGTTGGTGGGTGTGGGTTGTTGGTGGGTGTGGGGTTTGACTGTGTTTGGGATTGCTTCCCTGGCTCAGGGCACCACGACCCGGCGCAGGTGGGCTCCCAGGCGTGTCGTGAACTCGTAGTGGATGGTCTGCGCCCAGTCCGCCAGGTTCTCCACGTGCAGGTGCTCGTCCCCGTCCTTGCCGAGCAGCGTCGCCGTCAGCGGCCGCTCGTCATGCGTCGCCCTCGTCACGTCCACGATGATGTGGTTCATCATCACCCGCCCCAACACCGGGCACCTCCTCCCGTTCACCAGTACGTGCGCCTTCCCTGATAGCAGCCGCGCGTACCCGTCGTAGTACCCCACCGGGAGCACCGCCACCCGCGTCGCCTCCGCGCACCGGTACGTGCACCCGTACCCCACGTAGCTCCCCGCCGGCAGCCACTTCACCACCTGGCTCGGGCACCTCCACGACAGCACCGGCCTCAGCTCCGGCACCCGCCCCAACACCAGCCGCGCCGAGAGTCTCGTCTCCGTCGACGGCCACAGCCCGTACAGCGAGATGCCCACCCGCTGCGCGTCGAAACGCGCCCTCGGCAGCACCAGCGTCGCCGCGCTCGCCGCCATGTGCCGCTGCAATGGCTCCTCCACCGGCACGCTCGTCCGCAGCGCCATCAGCCCACCCTCGAAGACGTCGAGCTGGGACTCGGCGTACGTCTGCTCCGTCACGTCCTCCGTGTTCGCGAAGTGGCTCAGCACCCCCACCACCCGCAGCACGTCCGCCGCCTCGCGCAGGAAGTCCAACTCGCCCCCCGCGATCTGCCCCGGCGTGAAGCCCTCGCGCCCCAGCCCCGTGTCCACGTGCACGTGCACCCTCAGCGGGTGCTCCAGCTTCGCCCGGCGCAGCTCCTCCGCCGTCTCCCTCCACGAGCCGTCCCCCACCACCACCTCCACCCCCGCTCGCGCCAGCGCCACCGCCTCCTCCGCATCCGTGGCGCCAATCACCAACACCTGCTTGCGCGGCAGGCCCTTCGCCTGCTCGAAGGCCCGCACCGTCAGCGCGTCCCCCGGCGTGATGAAGTACAGGACGTCCACCAGCGGGTGCACCAGCGGCAACATCTGCGTCAGCCCGTGGCCGTATGCATTGCCCTTCAACACCGCGCCCAGCGCCCTCGGCCCGTTCGTGTCCACGGATAGCTTGCGCAGCGTCGCCACGTTCGCCGCCAGCGCTCCCGCCGACAGCTCCAGCCTCGATGCCACCTTCCCCGGTGCTCCCGCAGTCACTTCGTGCATCTTCCGCCTGACCGTCCTTCGCGCCCGCCGGCGCCCTGTGTGATTCTTTTTCTTCCAAAGCCCGCCCCATTGCACGCGCCATCCGAGCGGGCAGCCATGGGAGCGTCCGATGCTCCGCACCCGGAGGGGAGCCCAGCCGTGCCCCGGGCGGGGGAGGGGGCTCGCTTCGTTTCCGTCGTGCGCATCCTCTCCGGCAGGAGGTCTCCCCATGAGCATCTGGCAGAAGCTGTCCTCTCGGTTCCGCGGGCATTCCGATGAAGTGGCGTCTCGTCCCGATTCCGAGTCCCCCGGCATGACCTACGCCGACTTCGAGCGCGACAAGGACCTCAAGGAACGGCAGCTCTCCGGCGCCTTCGAGTCTCCTCCTTTCGGCAAGGACGCCTCCGCCATCGAGCAGGACGAGTAGGGGCACGGGAAGGAGGACGGGGACGGGCACCCTCACCCCGGGGGGCTTGCCCCCCCTTTGAACGACGGGGGGCTCCTCTCCCGAGGGGAGAGGGGATGGATGGCGAGTATGGAGTCCTGTGATAGGTCGCTCGCTCGTCCCTCCTTCCTCCCTGCTCTCCATGCGCCTCCTGCTCGCCCTCCTCGTCGCGCTCCTCTGTGTCGTGCCGTCCATGGCCTCCGCACAGGCCTCCAGCCCCGCCTTGTTCCTCCTGCGCCCCGCTCGTGTCTTCGATGGCGTCTCCGCGAAGCCCCAGGAGGGTTGGGTCGTGCTCGTCCGCGGTGACCGCATCGCCGCCGTCGGGCCCGCTTCCCAGGTCACCGCTCCCCTCGGTACCGAGGTCGTCGAGCTTCCTGGCACCACCCTCGTCCCCGGTCTCATCGAGGCGCACTCGCATCTGCTCCTCCACCCCTACAACGAGACCTCCTGGAATGATCAGGTGCTCCGCGAGCCGCTCGCCCTCCGCGTCGCCCGCGCCACCAATCACGCCCGCGACACGTTGCTCGCCGGCTTCACCACCGTGCGCGATCTCGGCACCGAGGGCGCCGCCGATGCCGATGTCGGTCTCAAGCAGGCCATCCAGCAGGGCATCATCCCCGGGCCCCGCGTCCTCGCCACCACCCGCGCCCTCGTCGCCACCGGCTCCTATGCGCCAAAGGGCTTCGCCCCCGAATGGCACGTTCCCCAGGGCGCCGAGGAGGCCGATGGCGTCGACGCCCTCATCCGCGCCGTCCGCGGCCAGATGGGCAAGGGCGCCGATTGGATCAAGGTCTATGGCGACTACCGCTGGGGCCCGCGTGGCGAGGCGTTCCCGTCCTATTCGCTCGAGGAGATGAAGCTCATCGTCCAGACCGCTCGTGACGGTGGCCGCCCCGTCGTCGTCCACGCCAGCACCCCGGAAGGCATGCGCCGCGCCGTGCTCGCCGGTGCGGAGAGCATCGAGCACGGGGACGGTGGCACCCCCGAGGTCTTCAAGCTCATGGCCGAGCGCGGTGTCTTCTTCTGCCCCACGCTCGCCGCGGGGGATGCCCTCCACCAGTACGGCGGATGGAAGAAGGGCACCGACCCCGAGCCCGCCGCCATCCAGCAGAAGCGCGCCAGCTTCCGCGCCGCCCTCGCCGCCGGTGTCACCCTCTGCAATGGCAGTGACGTGGGCGTGTTCGCCCATGGCGACAACGCGCGTGAGCTGGAGCTCCTGGTCTCCTACGGCCTGTCGCCCCTGCAGGCGTTGAAGGCCGCCACTTCCGTCAATGCCCGCATGCTCCACATGGAGGACCGCATCGGCCAGGTGAAGGAGGGGCTGTTCGCGGACCTCGTCGCCGTCGAGGGAGACCCCACCCGCGACATTTCCGCGCTGCGTCACGTCCGCTTCGTCATGAAGGGCGGCACCGTGTTCCGACGGTAGTCGCCAGAGGTGAAGCTCAGGCTTCTTCGTCGGGCAGGAGCGTCAGCAGCAGCTCGTCGTCAGGCCCGAGTGGCCGCCATCCCGGGGGAGGAGGCGATGCCCGGAGCGCTGCCCTGGCCTGGTCGACGCGCTTCTCATGTGTCTCTGGAATGTAGGCAGCCCAGCGACCAATTGCCTTGGCAACCTTGAAGCGGTTGGCGTCATCCATAACGGTCGGCCAGCCATCAGGGAGACTCTGGGACAACATGCGCACGAGCACATCACGCACGAAGCGAGTGACCTGCTTGCGGTGCTCCGCCTCGGCGAGCAATTCGCTCAGCACCTGTACCCCCGCGATGTCGTCCGGGCCCAACTCGTCGGCCAGCGCCACCAGGGATGCCGTAGGGCGGGCATTCGCGAAGGCAGTGAGCGAGTCGTAACCCCGCTCGCGAACCCGCTCATGCAGGCGGGCCTTCCAATTTCCCTCCCAGGAACGCTCCTCGCTCATCTTCCACGGCAGCGAACGAAGTTCATTGGAATTTTATAATCGCCCATGTTTTCCGCGACGATGTTCAGGATCTCGTTCCGCGTCAAGATCCGACCTGCTTCGGCCTCTGCCTCGTACAGTGCCTTCATGAGCATCCGGTTCCATTCACCGGGCCACCTGCGCCCCAGCTTCCAGTTTCCACCACCGTGAAGCGCCTGGTGGGTGGCCTGCTGAAGCGCGACGCAGAACCTCTCGATGCTCATCTTGCCCGTGAAGCCGCGTGTCTCGAACCACTCGCGGAACTCCTTCGGCATGACGTGGTGACGTGGGGGCTCGGCCATGCCGGCGCCCGTCTTGCCCGTCACACGCATGGCCCGCACCTCGGGCGCATCGCCCAGCGCGTCGCGCACGCCCCTCGGGAGGTCGTCGTGGCCCCGTGCCATCATCACGTGGCCGGCCTGAATCCG
>NZ_JPMI01000138.1 GCF_000733295.1 Archangium violaceum Cb vi76
GAGGCTCACGCCGAGCACGGCGGGAGTCGCCGCGCGCAGCGCCGGCAACGTGAACTTCAGCGCCGACAGGGTGGTGAGCGCCTCCAGGGTCTCCTTCAGCACCAGCGCCTTCTCGAGGACTTTCGCTCCCTTGTGTATGGCCTCGAGGAGCGCTGAGAACTCTTCGGTGAGGTGGCCTACCAGGGCGGGCATGTCCTCCGCCGCTGACTCCACCTGCTCCGGCTCCAGTGAAGCGAACGCCAACATGGAGGGCTCCATCATCTTCTGCCAGCGCTCCAGCTTCACGTACAGCGTCTCCACGCTGTAGAGGCGCCGGGAGAGCGCGGTGTCGGTGAGGTGGAGGAAGTCAAACCAGACGGCCAGCAGCAGGGAGCCCATCATGGCGGCCTCCAGCCGTGGGCCCGCGAGGCGCAGCAGGGCGAGCTGCATGTCCGGGTCCTCCACCTCCGACGCCTCGGTGGCGAGCTGCGTGGCGGCGGCAAGCTCGGCGTCAATCCACCGCAACCGGGCTTCGCCATGGTCGACGTAGCGGACGAAGAGGCCGTTGCCCGCGCCAGCAATGCCCAGGTCGCTGGCCCTGAGTCTGGAGAGCTCGCGAGAGATGCTGCGGGTGGAGCCGGACACCTCGCCCACGCTCTTGCGAAAAGCCAGGTGGGCCGCGAGGGCGCTCCGCCACACGGTCGCGTCGACGCTGCCTGGGCCGGCCTCCGTCACCTCCTCCCGGGAGCCACGGTGACGGTGCAACCGCGTTGGTGCCTCGGGCCCGGGAGGGGAGGGCGGCTGGGCGTCGAGGACGAGCGGCGACTGCTCGCCAGCCCCACCGGCCACGGCGGGCCCGGTGGCGCCTCGCGGGGTGTAGCGCAGGTGCCGCCCCGGGCCAGATGGTGGCGTCAGCGACACACAGGCATTGGACAGGAGGGCCAGGGCAAGCAACAGTCCCGTCCCCTTCGCCCCCGACGCGTTAGCGCGCATCATCCACTCATTCTAGCGGGCACCGCGCAAGCGGCGCGTCATCGGCCTTGAACCGGGTGGCCCCGGCCGCGCTGCGTCACGTCCGCTTCGTCATGAAGGGCGGCACCGTGTTCCGACGGTAAGCACCCCGATGCTAGGGTGCGCCGCCGTGCCCCGCATCTCCTTCACCTCGAGCCTCCAGCGTCATGTCTCGTGCCCCACCGAGCAGGTGGGCGGGACCACCGTTCGCGAGGCCCTTGAGCAATACTTCGCCCGCCATCCACAGGTGCGGAGCTACGTGCTCGATGAGCAGGGGGCACTGCGCCATCACGTCGTCGTCTTCGTGGATGGCGGCCAGCTTCGCGATCGCTCGGGCCAGCTGGAGCCGATCGGCGAGGCCTCCGACCTCTACGTCATGCAGGCACTTTCCGGGGGTTGAGCATGTCGGATCGCATCTTCGTCGCCACGCGCAAGGGTCTCTTCGAGCTCCGGCGCTCCCAGGGCCAGTGGCGCATCGCCCAGACGTCCTTCCTCGGTGATCCGGTCTCGCTCGTCGCGAGGTCTCCCGCGGACGGCACCCTCTATGCCGCGCTCTACCTGGGCCACTTCGGCGTGAAGCTGCGCGCTTCCTCCGATGGTGGTCAGCGCTGGGACGAGCTCACCGCCCCCGCCTTCCCCAAGAAGCCGGAAGGGCTCGAGGACACGCTCCCCGATGGCAAGCCCTGGCCGTGGCGCGTCGAGCAGATCTGGGCCCTCGAGGTCGTGGACGGCACCCTCTGGTGCGGCACGGTCGGCGGCGGGCTCTTCCGCTCGAAGGACCGGGGCCAGTCCTGGGAGCTGTGCCGCGGCCTCTGGGAGCACCCGTTGCGCAAGCAATGGTTCGGTGGTGGTACGGACCTGCCGGGCATCCACTCCATCTGCCCGCATCCGAAGAACCCGAACGAGCTCGTCGTGGGCGTCTCGTGCGGTGGTGCCTGGCTCACGCGCGATGGGGGCGAGCACTGGGAGGTGAGCCACGGCATGCATGCCGAGTACATGCCTCCCGAGCTGCGCGAGAACCCGGCCACCCAGGATCCGCACATGCTCGCGCGCTGCGCCGCGCACCCGGACCGCATCTGGGCCCAACACCACAACGGCGTCTTCCGCTCCGATGACGCGGGCAGCCGCTGGGTGTCCATTCCCGAGAGCGCTCCGAGTGTCTTCGGCTTCGCGATCGCCGCCCACCCGTCCAACCCGGACATCGCCTGGCGCGTCCCCGCCATCAAGGACGAGCAGCGCTTCCCCGTGGACGGCCGCGTCGTCGTCTCGCGCACCCGCGACGGCGGCAAGAGCTGGGAGGTGCTTCGCGAGGGGCTCCCCCAGGAGCACGCCTATGATCTCACCCTGCGCCACGCGCTCGACGTGGACGCCTCGGGAGAGCGGCTCGCCTTCGGCAGCTCCACCGGCTCGCTCTGGGTCTCGGAGAACGGCGGAGACTCCTGGATGCAGCTCTCCGCGCACCTGCCTCCCATCTACGCCGTCCGCTTCGCCTGAGCGTTTCTACCCCGCGGAGTCGATGATCTTCTTCGCGATGGCGAAGGAGAACCCCGCCCTCGCCAGCGCCGCGAGGTCCCTCTGCCGGTTCTCCTCGCGCGTCTTCGTGTTCGTCCGGAAGGGGCCCAGGCGTTTCTTGCGCGCCCAGATCTTCGCCGCCTCTTCCTCCGAGAGCTCCGCGGTGGCGTCCGCCAGCTTCTTCGCCACCACGTCCGCCGAGACGCCCTTCAGCCTCAGCTTCTGGGCGATGACCCGCGCGCTCCGGCCCGAGTTGCGCAACGAGTGCGCCTTCATCCCCGCGTAGGCCTCGTCGTTGATGAGTCCTCCGCGCCTGAGCTTCGCGACGAGCTCGTCCACCCAGCCGAGTGCCTCGGTCCGCTCTCCCCCGTGCTCCTTGAGGGACCGGTCCACCCTGCGCATCAGCACGCGCTTGAGCTGGCTCTCCGTCGCCGCGTACCGCTTCAGGTAGTGCAGCGCCGCGTTCTCCAAGTAGCGGGGAGACACCTTCCTCGGCTTCTTTCGCGGGCGCTCGGCCTTCCGGCCCTGTTCTCCCTGCTGCTCTTCCATGGCGAGGTTGGGTGTAACACCCGGGTCAGACGTCCGGCAGTGCTTCCGTGGTTGCTGGTCTGGACGGCGGGCGGACAGGCACGGAGGGGTGCACGGGTTCAGCCTGGGACCCGGGCACCCTCACCCCGTCCCTCTCCCGAGGGGAGAGGGGAAATTGGCTCAGAACGCTTCTTCGGGCACTTCCATCAGGTCCAACGTGCCCTGCTCCACCATGCGCGCGGCGTGGGCAATCCCCGGCAGTACCTCGTGGCAGAACCAGCGCGCGCTCGCGAGCTTGCCCATGTAGAAGGTCTTGTCGCCCGGGTTCGTCTTCATGCGCTCCAGCGCCACCGCCGCGTGCCGCACCAGCAGCCAGCCGACAACCAGGTCCGCCAGCGACAGCAACACCCGGTTGCCCTGCATGCCCACGTGGTAGATGGACTCGCCCATCTTCCCCAGCAGCGCTCCCAGCATCGTCTCCAGGTCCGCCAGCCCCTTGCTCAGCGCCGTACGCTCGGCCTCCAGCTCCTTGCCGCCCTCGCCCGACTCCACCGTCGCGCGTACCTGCCCCAACAGCCGCTGCAGCGTCGCCCCTCCGTCCCTCGCCACCTTGCGCAGCAGCAGATCCAACGCCTGGATGTGCGTGGTGCCCTCGTAGAGCGAGTCGATCTTCTGGTCCCGGATGTACTGCTCCATCGGGTAGTCCTTCAGGTACCCCGAGCCCCCGAAGCACTGCAGCGCCGTCCCCAGCAACTCGTATCCCCTGTCCGAGCAGTAGCCCTTCACCAGCGGCAGCAACAGGTCGTTGAGCGAGTCGTACTCGGCGGCCTCCAGCGCCCGGTGCCCGCCCTTGAGCTCCACCTGGTCCTGGATGGAGGCGGTGTAGAGGCAGAGCGCCCGCATGCCCTCGGCATGCGCCTTCTGCTCCATCAGCATCCGCCGCACGTCCGGGTGGTGGAGGATGGTGACGCGCGGGGCCTTGGCGTCGCGCGCCTGCATCAGGTCCGAGCCCTGCTTGCGATCCTTCGCGAACTCCAGCGCGTTGAGGTACGCCGTGGACACCGTGGCCATGGACTTGATGCCCACCGCCATGCGCGCCTGCTCGATGATGTGGAACATCTGCCGGATGCCGTCGTGCACCTCGCCCAGCAGCAGGCCCCGCGCCGGCTTCCCGTCACCGAAGGTCAGCTCGCACGTCACCGAGCCCTTCAGGCCCATCTTGTCTTCGATCTTCGTGCACACCACGCCGTTGCGCTCGCCTGGCGCGCCGTTCTCCTCCACCCAGAACTTGGGCACGATGAAGAGCGAGAGCCCCTTGGTGCCCGGGCCCGCGCCCTCGGGCCGCGCCAGCACCATGTGGATGATGTTCTCCGTGTTGTCCGTCTCCGCGCTGGTGATGAAGCGCTTCACGCCCTCGAGCTCCCAGACGTCCCCGCCCACGTGCCGCGCCTTCGCCCGCGCCGCGCCCACATCGCTGCCCGCGTCCGGCTCGGTGAGCACCATGGTGCCCACCCAGCGCCGCTCCATCATCGCCGGCAGGAAGCGCTTCTTCTGCGCCGCGGTGCCCAGCCGGTCGATGACGCGCGCCAGCACTCCGCCCAGCGTGTAGAAGGCCACCGCCGGGTTGGCCCCCACCATCAGCTCGAACGCCGCCCAGCCCAGCGAGGGCGGTGCTCCCATGCCCCCCAGGTGCACGGGCAGCTCCAACTGGCCCATCCCCGACTCGTGATAGGCCGCCAGCGCCTTCTGGATGCCCGGCGGCAGCGTCACCGCCCCGTTCTCCAGCTTCGGCGGGTTGTGCTCGGGCTCGGTGAAGCTCGGCGCCATCTCCTCGAGGCATACCTCGGCGAACGTCTCCAGCGTCTGCCGCGCCGCCGTCTCGTCGAAGTCCCCGAAGGGCGCCTTGCCCAGCGAGCTCCGCCCGATCTCCAGGAACTCGAAGAGGTTGAAGTTCAGGTCTCGCAGGTTGGCCTTGTAGTGGTTGGGCGCGGACGACATCTCGGCCTCCGACTGGAACGGGTTGTGCGGGTAGAGGCCCAGGCTACCCCGTGTGATGGGCCGGATCCGCCATGTTTTCGCGGGGGGGTCGCAACCGGGGCCCGCTCGCTGCGACAATAGGACAACGAAGCACCTCCCGTGCGTCCAGCGAGGACCTTCCATGAGCATCCGAAGGATCGGCTTCAACCCCTTCGTCCAGACGGCGAACATCATCGAGGCCCAGCGGCGCATCGAGGCCCAGCACCGTGTCGATGCCGTCGAGAAGCCCATCGGGACCGATGACCCGGCGCTGATGACCGAGGAGCAGGCGCTCGAGGCCCTCAACGCGAAGCACCGCGCCGAGATGGAGGCGCTCGAGGCCGAGCGGGCCCAGAAGGAGCTCGAGTCCGAGGCGCTGCGGGCCCAGCTGACGCTCGCCGATGGGTACGAGACGACGGCCCAGCGCGAGCTGGTGGACCTGAAGGGCGGGAAGGAGGTCGCGAAGGAGGCTCTCCCGAGCGCCAGTGCGGACAAGCCGGGCGTCTCGCTCGCGCACCTGGCCCGGGCCAATGTGTACGAGTCGGTGAGCCGGGCCGAGCGCGCCGCGGCGGAGCAGCAGGCCGCCCTGGAGCGGGCCGCGGCGGAGCAGCTGGCCGCCGATGGGGCCGGGGTGGACGACTGGATGGCGGCGGAGGTGGATGCGCTCCAGGTGGACGATGGGTCCGAGGTGGAGGCGGAGGAGGACCCCTCCTGGATGGAGGCGGAGCTGTCCGCGCTCCAGGCCGAGGCCGAGGCGCTCGAGGAGGAGGAGGAGGTCTACAGCGATCCGGGCGCGGACACGTTCCTCGCCAGCCTGGATGACATCGAGAACCTGGAGCAGGGTGGGGGAGACTTCGGCGACGCGGGGGCCAATGCCTTCGTCGCGAGCATGGACGACATCGCCCAGCTCGTGCCCGACGCCGCATCCGAGGTCCTGCCAGAGGCCGAGGCCGTTTCACCGGCTGACGCGAAGTCCGTGGCGCTGGAGCCTTCCGTGATTCTCGCGGAGGCAGTGGCCGTGCCGGAGGCCGTACCCGCGCCCACGCCCGAGGAGGCCCCCGCTGTCGCTTCCAGTGCGCAGCAGGCTCCGGCCATGGGGCTCCCGTTCGACGACGCGTGAACTTGTCCGACAGTTGGACAAGTTGGTGAAGAGTGCGCCCGGAGCGGGGGTATATCCGGGTCATGCGCAAGGTGGTCATCCCCCGCGCCGGTGGTTACGACCGGCTCACGCTCCAGACTCAGCCCGATCCCACTCCCGCTCCCGAGGAGGTGGTCGTCACCTCGGAGGCCATCGGCGTCAACTACGCCGACTGCGTCATCCGCATGGGGCTGTATGCCTCGGCCAAGGAGTACGTCGGTTGGCCCATCACCCCGGGCTTCGAGTTCGCCGGGACGGTTTCCGCGGTGGGCTCCGCCGTCACGGACCTCGCCGTGGGGGCCCGGGTGTTCGGTGTCTCGCGCTTCGGGGGCTACTCCACCCACGTCGCCGTGCCCCGCCACCAGGTGTTTCCCCTGTCCGCGCGCTTCGACATGGCCCAGGCCGCGGGCTTTCCCACCGTCTTCCTCACCGCCTACTACGCCCTCTTCGAGTTGGCTCACCCACGTCCGGGGAGCACGCTGCTCGTGCACTCGGCCGCGGGCGGTGTGGGCGGGGCCCTGTTGCAGTTGGGGCGCATCGCGGGTTGCCGTACGGTGGGCGTCGTCGGCTCCAGCCATAAGGTGGAGACCGCGCGGGCGCTGGGGGCGGATGTCGTCATCGACAAGAGCCGCGAGGACCTCTGGCGCGCCGCCGAGCGGGCCGCTCCCAATGGCTATGACGTGGTGCTCGATGCCAATGGCGTCTCCACGCTGCGCGACAGCTACCGGCACCTCGCCCGGCCCGGCAAGCTCGTCATCTATGGCTTCCACTCCATGCTGCCGCGTGAAGGGGGCCGACCCAATTGGGTGAAGCTCGCCGCGGACTTCCTGCGCACCCCCCGGTTCGATCCGCTCTCGCTCACCAACGCGAACTCGAGCGTGCTTGCCTTCAACCTTTCCTATCTGTTCGAGCGGAGCGATGTGCTCGAGGAGGCCATGGGGCGATTGCTCGCGTGGGTGGACGAGGGCCGCATCACTTCGCCACCTGTCACCCGCTTCCCGCTGGAGCGGGTCGCCGAGGCGCACCGCGCACTGGAGTCCGGCTCCACCGTGGGCAAGCTCGTGCTGGTGCCGTGAGGCGCGTGGGTTAGAGTTCCGCCGTCCAGCCTTGCTTGCGTGGCTTGAGGCGCACCTGGAGGGGGGCTGGTTTCGAGGTCGCCACGTGCGCGAGTTGCTCGAGTGGGTACTCCTCCACGGGTTGCTCGTGCACCGCCATCAGCCGCAGGAGCCGCTCCGCCGTCGCCCCCATGGCGAGGGGCTTGTCGACCCGCTCCCACCGCGACACTGTCTCCTTGGCCACGCCCATCCGTTTCGCCAGGTCGCTGCTCGACAGGCCCAGCCAGGTGCGCAGGAAGCGGATCTCCCGGGGGGTGAGTGCCGCTTCCTTCCGTGCGAGCTGCAGCGCCAGTTGCGCGTGGAGCTGCTCGACGTTCGAGTAGCTCAGCTCCTGCTCTCCACACTCCGGGCAGTGTCGGACCTGGACTCCCTCGATGATGACGCCTTCCAGCCCCGCGTAGGCGCGTCGCGTCTCGTGCCGGACCGTCATCTTCCCCCCGCACCGCAGGCATTTCATCGTTTCCTCCAGACCGTCACGACGACCAGCTCCGTCTCACCCCGGAAGGCCACCACCACCCAGATGGTGTTGGTGTGGACCCGGTACCTCCAGGTGCCCTTCTCGTTCTCCGCGGGCTCGGTGATGTGCCCGCCTCGCAGCACGTTCGTCACGTCGACTTCCGTGAGGTCGTCCTTCGAATGGCGGGTGTAGGTGAGCTGGCCGTTCCTCAGCAGGAGCGAGATGCGCTTGCGCGCGGCATTGGCGTCCAATTGCTTGGACGGATCCTGGGTTGATCCCACGTCAATATAGCCTCTTTCTCCCAGCCGCAACACCACGTCATGGGTTGTGCTGGATGCCCGCCGGCCTTCTTCCGGCGGCGGAGGCTGTCTTCGTCGGGCGATGGGCAGCTCCTGGCCGGCAGCCGCTCCCTTGCAGTCCTGATGCCCGGTCAGGGCCGAGGAGCGCGAGGCCGAAGAGCGTCCCGCTCCGTGGACGGGAATCCTTTCCGCGCTACCGGTTCGTCCGGCCCCGCTGCTTCATCGCCTCGTCCACCCGGCGACCCAACTCCGCGATGCTCTGCGTGAAGCCGATGGCCGTCACCGTCCCGGGAAAGCCGTTCTCCTCGTCCGCGAAGTTCGCCGTCCCCGCTACCCCCTCGTCGTAGTAGCGGTAGCCCAGGTTCGACAGGAACGCGATGACGTACTGTCTCGGCGCCTTCCCCGGCAGCGCTCGTACGATTCCCGCGTCGCTCCCGTAGTTCTCCGTCTGCCCCGTCTTGTGCAGGAACTCCACCTCCGCCGCCGCGTTGCACGGCCGCGTGTCCCGCTTGAACGCCGTCACTCCCACCGTCGCCGTCCCGTCCTCCGCCAGCCACCTCGCCGGCACCGCCGTGGGGATTCCCGGCCTCGCGTTCGCGTCTCCGCACACCAGTGTCGAGCTCAAGCCCTCCGCGTACCCCTGGTCCGCCAACAGCTTCTTCAGGAAGTTCCTCGCCGGCTCCGAGAGCTCCGCCGCCGTGACGGCGCGTCCTTCCCTCGTCCTCCACAGCACCCCCGGGCCTCCGTTGATGAGCAGGAACAGCCGCGCCGTATCCAGCGCCGTCATGTGGATGCTTCCTGGTTGCCAGTTCCTCCCCGTCACCGGCGAGGTCCCGTTCACCTGCAGCGTTCCCAATCCCAGCGCCGCGTACTCCGCGTTCAGCTCCTCCATCGCCCCTCGCTCGTGCAGCAGCTTCACCAGCGCCTCCGTCGAGCCGTTGTCCGATTCGACGATCATCGGCTCCAGCCAGCCCCTCAGCGGCCGCTCGCCCTTGTCCACCGTGTCCCGGAGGAAGCGGTACGGTGTGTCGAGTGTCAGCTCTCCCCGGTCCACGCGCTTCATCACCCCGTATGCGATGAGAATCTTGAAGAGTGACGCGGGGTAGGGCGCCATGAAGCGCAGCGGGGTCTTCTCGCGTCCCGGTTCCAGGTCGTCCTCCGCAGGGGCCTCCGCCCAGCCCTTCTGCCCGTCCCAGCGCTCCAGGTCCCACCTCGTGAAGCGCACCGATTGTGTGCCCAGTGTCCGGGCGTCGATGGGGACTGCTTTTCCTCTCGGGTAGTCCCTCGACAGCAGCACGTTCGCCGCCGCCACCGGGCGGCCTTCCGCGTCCAGCTCGATGACCGCCACGTCCACGTTCGGCGGGTGGGCGATGCGCTCGCCCTTGTGTCTCCAGTCTCGCACCTGGTCGAAGCCCGCTTTGCGCACCGCGTTGAGTAGCTCCGTCTCGAGGACCCGTGAGCGGGTGGCGGAGAGGCGCGGCTGGGAATCCGGGCCGGCCACGGCGGCCGTGCACAACAGCAGGGCGAGGCAGAGCGGGGTGGGTCGCATGGGGTTTTGGATGGGTGACGGTAGTCCCGGGGTGGAGTCGCGGCCAGCGGGCCTGGGACGCGGACTTTCGGTTTTCGTCCCGGGATGCTCCGGTCTACCCTCACCCCGTCCCTCTCCCAGAGGGAGAGGGCTCAACCTGGAATCCGCTATACCCTCACCCCGTCCCTCTCCCGGTGGGCGAGGGGAGTGGTCCGCGAGTTGGTGTCTTCTTGTTGTGCCCGTTCTCGGCTTGTTCATTCCCGGAGGAGTGACTCGTGCCCATCGTCCACGACTGGCTTGCCCGCAGGGCCTCGCTCGCCCCCGAGCGCATCGCCCTCATCGACTCCCTCCGCGGTGACCGCTCCATCTCCTGGCGCGAGTGGAACTCCTCCGCCAATCGCACCGCCCGTCTCCTCCACGATGTCCTCGGTGTCCGCCGCGGCGACCGCGTCGCCGTGCTCGCCATGAACTGCACCGAGTTCCTCGACCTCCTCTTCGCCTGCGGCAAGCTCGGCGCCATCCTCCAGCCCCTCAACTGGCGCCTCAGCTCCCCCGAGCTCTCCTCCCTCCTCGCCGACGCCGAGCCCGTCGTCCTCGTCCACGGCTCCGACTTCCAGGCCCAGGTCCAGGCCGTCCGCCCCCTCGCCCGCGGCGTCCGGCACTTCGTCCACCTCGACGACTCCTCCGCCCGCCTGCCCGAGGACCTCCCCTTCAGCCACCGCGACTCCCTCTCGGACTCGCCGCTCCCCCCCGTGGACCTCGAGCCCGAGGACCCGTGGGTGCTCTGCTACACCGGTGGCAGCACTGGCATCCCCAAGGCCGCCATCCTCACCCACCGCTCCATCACCGCCAACGCCGCCAACACCGTCGTCAGCTGGGGCCTCACCGCCGACGACACCGCGCTCCTCAACGCGCCCCTCTTCCACACCGGCGGCCTCAACGTCTTCACCACCCCGCTCGTCTACGTGGGCGGTACCACCATCGTCGCCCGCTCCTTCGCCCTCGAGCAGGTCTTCGAGCTCATCCACCGCGGCGCCATCAACCTCTTCTTCGGCGTGCCCACCATGTTCATCGAGATGCAGCGCCACCCGCGCTTCGACTCGGTGGACTTCTCCCGCCTCAAGCTGCTCGTCAGCGGCGGCGCCCCGTGCCCCCAGCCCGTCTTCGAGCGCTTCTTCGCTCGCGGCATCGACTTCAAGACCGGCTATGGCCTCACCGAGGCCGGGCCCAACAACTTCTGGCTCCCCTCCGGTGACGTGCGCCGCAAGCCCGGCTCCGTCGGCGTGCCCCTGTTCCATGTCGAGGCCCGGCTCGATGGCGATGGCGAGGAGGGCGAGCTGCTCCTGCGCGGGCCCCACCTGTGCGCCGGTTATTGGCGCCGCCCCGAGGACACCGCGAAGACCTTCGCCGGAGGGTGGTTGCATACCGGAGACCTCGCCCGGCGCGACGCCGATGGGTGTTTCTCCATCATCGGTCGCAGCAAGGATCTCATCATCTCCGGCGGAGAGAACATCTACCCCTCCGAGGTGGAGAACGTGCTCGCCGCCCACCCCGAGATCGCCGAGGTGTGTGTGATTGGCGTGCCTGAGCCCAAGTGGGGTGAGGTGCCTCGCGCCCTCGTGGTGCCCCGCCCCGGCGCGGACCTCACCGAGGCCCAGGTGCTCGACTTCTGCCAGGGCCGGCTCGCTCGATACAAGCAGCCCCGCTCCGTGCGCTTCCTGGAGGCTTTGCAGCGCACCAGTGCCGGCAAGGTGGATCGGCGTTCGCTCTCCGCGAAGCACGGTACTCCGGGGTAGGGCGGCCGTAGACCCTCACCCCAGCCCTCTCCCAGGGGGAGAGGGGGCTTTACACGGGTTCAATCCGGGGCCCTCGATACCCTCACCCCGTCCCTCTCCCGGGGGGCGAGGGGAGGTGTCCGAGGTGGGGCTCGGGTTTCTCCTCCTCGGCCGGGCGTTCCACCTGGAAGCGGGTGACCAACTCCCGGAGTTGGCGTGCTCGCGCTTCCAGGTCCTCCACCGCCTTCGTTATCTGCTCCACGTTCGTCGCCGACTCCACCGCCTGGTTCGACAGCACGTGGATTCGCAACGTGAGCGCCTCGCCCGTCTCCGCCTGGGTGGCGTGTGCTCGCGCCGTGTCCTTCACCCGCCGCTGGATCTCCTCCGCCCCCGCCACAATCCGCTCCAGCGCCTTCCCCGTCTCCGCAGACAGCGCCAGTCCCTCGCTCACCTTCAGGCGCCCTTGCTTCATCTGCGCCGCCGCTGCCTCCGTCTCCGTCTGGCTCTGCTTCATCAGCGTGCCGATCCGCTCCGCCGCCGTCCGCGCCTGCTCCGCCAGCTTGCGCACCTCCTGCGCCACCACCGCGAAGCCCTTCCCGTTCTCCCCCGCCCGCATCGCCTCGATGGCCGTGTTCACCGCCAGCACCCGCGTTTGATCCGCCACGTCGGAGATGAGCTCCACCGCCCGCTCCACCTCCGCGCTCCACTCCGTCAGCCGCTCCACCATCCGCGCCGAGCGCTCCACCACCTGGGCGATCTCCTTCATCTTCTCCCCCGTCCCCCTCACCACCGCGCCGCCCTCGCGCGCCGCCTGCTCGTTCGCCTCCGCCGTCCGTGCCGTCAGCTCCGCTTGGCTCGCCCCCATCGCCAGCTCCTGCGTCATCCCCATCACCGAGTCCGTCATGTTCCGCAGGGACCTCGACTGTTCCTGCGCCGCCTGTCTCAACCCCGCCGCCGAGCGGTGGATGTGCCGCGCGTCCGTCTCCGTTGCCCGAGACACCTCCCCCATCTCTCCCAGCATCCGCTGCACGTCCCCCACCATCGCGTTGAAGGCCCGGCCCAGGTCCCCCACCTCGTCGTGCGTGGGCGCCACCACCGTCACCTTCAAGTCTCCTCGCGCCACCTTCCCCGCCGCGTCGACCAGCGAGCGCACCGGCCTCAGCACCCGCCTCGAGAAGTACACCCCCGCCAGTCCCGCCAGCGCGACTCCCGACAGCAGCGCCACCCACATCCGCCGCTGTACCGCCGCCACCTCCCGCTCGATGTCCTCCACGTACACGCCCGTTCCCAGCACCCAGCCCCACGGCGCGAACAGCTTCACGTAGGACACCTTGGGAATGGGTTGCGGCTCGCGTGGACGGGTCGCCAGGTACTCCACCGCGCCCTCTCCCTCCCGGCGCGCCAGCTCCACGATGTCCACGAACACCCGCTTGCCCGCTACGTCCTGGTACCCCTTCATGTCCTCGCCGATCCGTCCCGGCAGGAAGGGGTGCATCACCAGCCGCGTCTCCAGGTCGTTGATCCAGTAGTACTCGGCGTTCGCGTAGCGCAGGCCCTCCAGCATCGCCGCCGCCTCGTGCTGGGCCTCTCGCGGCGACAGCTCGCCCGCGCGCACCCGCACCTCGTAGGCCTGGAGGATGCCGTGGCCCGCCTCGACCAGTTGCCGCACCGCGCGGATGCGATCGTCCCGCAGCTGCTGCCGGATGGCTGGCAACACGTACAGCTGCTGCAACAGCAATAGCGGCAACACGGCGATCAGGAGCGCCACGTAGAACTTCGTCAGCAGGCTGCGCCTTCGTCCAATCCCGAGCGCCATCCCGCCCAGCCTAGGGCAAACCCGAGCGGTTGTTCAGGAGCCCACGGTCCGCTTCCCCGCTCCCTCGGGGGCTCAGCAGCGCGGCAGGTTCGCGTCCGGCGGACAGTTCCACTCCGCGTGGCAGCACTCGCCCCCCTCGCGGCCACAGGGCAACTGGCACGTCTCCACCCAGTCACAGGGGTGGCGGCTCTCCAGCCCCACCGACTGGGGCACCGTCTCCTCTACCTCCAGCGCCCCGCAGTCCCTCGAGCCCGGCTCGCACGTCACCCTGGGCGGCGCGGGCTCCACGGACATCGACCCCACCACTCCCACCGGCACTCCCAGCAGCATGCCCGCCACGGCCACCACCCTCGTCGCCTTCACGACCACACCCCCGTGCTGATCGCGTGACTCGTCCCACCATCTCGTCCCCGGGTTTCACCCTGGGACGCCGCGTCACGAACGCTCTTTCATCTCGACGTCAGCCCGCGCCACGGAAGCTTGCTCCCGGCATGGCGCCTCTGGCGTCGCCCCCAGGGCTCTAATCTGCCCATGGCGCGCCGCGCTGCGAAGTGCGCTGAACCGGGAATTCGCGACCTCGTCACCCAATGGGCGGACCGGATGTCTGGCTCAAGGCACTTGTCCGCCCCCCGGGGTGGGACGGTGCTGGCGGGGGGAGCTCTCCACGTGATGGGACGCCTACGTGTACCCGGTCTGGTGGGGATTTCACTGACATCTGCGGAACACCGTACCGATACGGAATGGGATTCCCTGGACGGGCCGAGGTGAGTTCCGGGACGCTGAGGTCATCGAGAAGGTGGGAGGTCTCATCCTTGGAACGTATAGGTCTTGTGTTGTGCGCACTGTTGCCACTCATGACGGCAGTGGCTCGTCCACGGAGTCCGCTGCAGGACGCCTCTTTGCCAATGGTGTGGGGGCTTGAAGGGCATGCGATTGCCGGAAGAAAAGGGAGCGGCGGACTTCCCCCCAAGAAGGGGTCGCCGGTTGTTGTTCAACAGGGCGTACCGGCTGTTCCCAAGGTGAACGGACGCTTGCCGCGTAACAGCCAGTATGCGGGCAAGGTCTTTCCTCTTGAAGAACTGCCCAAGGAGTTGCAGGCCAAGTATCCCAAGAGCGTTCGCTTCACCGAGGAAGGTTTTCCTGACTTCGCTCCCTATGCCCTCAAGACCGTGGGAATCTCCTTCTCCGGAGACCGCAAGCGGGACGTGGTGGCCGCCAACGCTGCGGCGGGCTTCAAGCACACTCCCATCGGATACACCTGGCACCACCATCAGAATGGAAGGACGATGCAACTCGTTCCCACGGACCTCCATCGTGCGATTTCGCATACGGGCGGGCATGCCACTCAGAAGGCCGTGGAGTCTGGCGAATGAGTGTGAACCTCGAGGAGTCGTACGCCCCCTTGTCCACGAGGCAAATCGAAGAGGTCGAGTCAACGCTAGCCATCGAATTGCCGCGAGACTACCGGGCCTTCTTGCTTTCGAACAATGGAGGTCGGCCCATTCCAGATGCGTTCCAGATGAGCGGGAGGTGGGAGATGGTGGATCGGTTCCTCGGCATCCACGAGGGAGAGCACGACAACCTGCTCGACTATGTGAACGCTTATCAGGGGAGACTGCCACCGGAGTTGCTGCCGATTGCGCATGACGCTTTCGGGAATCTGATTTGCTTGGCGGTACGGGGGGGCGAGTACGGCGGGGTGTATTTCTGGGACCATGAGTGGGAGGCTGGCAGCGGAGGTCCTTCGAATTACGATAACGTCACGTGTATCGCGGAGAGCTTCGAAGCGTTTCTTGCGTCCATGCGGGCTCTGCCCGACGAGATGGATGGATCCTCCTGAGCGACGTGCACTGCAATTCGTTGATTCCTTTCAAGGTGAACCCGGCGTGGGGGAACGTTGCACCCTCACGCCGAGGTGGAAAGACCCTTGGCTCATGCAGGGCGCTTGGCGGGGAACGGCAACACGCGAGCAGTCTGTGACTCTGGTGTCTCGGCGGCGCTCTCGTTTGTCAAACGCGCGAGCGGACCAACCACCTTCTCTTCCCATATCTTGAGAGTCAGCTTCTCGAGCTTGTCTTTTAGCTCGGTCTGTTCGTCGAACCACCTCTTGAGGTGGGATGAAACGCGGTAGTTGAATCCTGCACCGCCCCCCCATTCATTCGCACAATTGGACCAGAGCGTATTGGCCTGAGTGAGTGGCTCTCGATAGACCTCGATACCCGCCGTACTCACCGCGTCCGCGAATGCTGTTCGCAACTGCTGTGCGCTTCGTTCAATCTGCTCGATCGTACGGTGTGCGAGCGACAACTCGGGGTTGGCCTTCAAGGTGTTCAGGAACCCACTGAGGCGAGTGAAGAAGTCGCGGGAGCGAAGAAGGGCGTCCTGGGCAGCGCCGGTACCGATAAGGTGGGGCAAATTGAGTCCAGCCCACATCCCATTGCGACGGGTAGCTGCCCACAGAGTCGAAGCGTAACGGACGCTCTCGACCGTGTTGGTGGCTTCCACGTAGGCGTGCTGTTCGCGAGTCTTCAGCGTCCGATTGCCCTTGAGGAAGAGGGCGAGTTGTGCTGCGACCTCCTCAATGGTGGCGTTCACGGCTTGCGTCTCGTAATTCTTGATCAAATCCTCGGCGGCAGCGCAGAGGTCTGAGATACGCTCCGAATAGGCGTTGCGCATTTGAGCGACCTGCTCGAAAATCATTCGTCTGATGGCGCTTGGTTCATCCGACTCGACGTTGAAGAACCGGATAGGCGCACCGACCAGATTATGCTCAGAGGCACCGAGAGTGCGTTCGATCTGTCCGCGCTTCATCTCGTAACCATCCGCGTCATCGGTCGGAGGATCTCCTGAGTCGTCTTTCACGGACATCGCCTCGCCTGCGCGAGGAAGGGTCAGGATGGATACTTTTCCGGTGTCCATCTGCTCACCGAACGTCGTCTTCATGTGCTGGAGAAGGTTTTGCACAGTCGTGTTCGGTGCGTCGTTGAACCGCGAGCAGAGCACGACTGCCGTCCGAGAATCCCGGAGGCGTCGATCAAGATCTTCGCGTACGGCTAGGTCATCCACGCCCTTCGTATCGATGACAGAGATCTCAAGAGCACCAGCATCCTTGCCGAATTCAGGGACGAGCAGATCGATAGATCGTGGCAGGGGCACGTCGGGCATCCGTCCGTTGTTCACGGCGCGGAACATATCCCCCATCCATTTCATCGGGTTCTTTCCGCTGCTCAGATCGAACCAAGCCTCACGCCGCGTACGCTCATCCAGGCGCATGCGATCAAGAACCTTGGCGCGCAATTCGTCTTCGCTCGAACAGGTTTGCGCGAGTTCGAATGCAGTGTCGCGCCGTATGGTCTTGTTTTCGGGCGTACGCTCCTTTTTCACGGTGAGATTGGCCATGTTCCGGATAGCGCGCCCTATTTCCTCGCTGGCGTGCGCAACCTCACCGCCATCCTCGGCTTTCTTGCCCACCCTGAGCCACAGGCTGGCGCAGAAGTCGCCAACGAGAGCGCGGAGGTCGCTATCTGTGTAAGGCTGAATTGAGACTCCAAACTCGGGACCGCGTCGGATGTGAACTTCGCAAATGGTCGTGCGACCACTGCCTGTTTCAAGAACCACCCGCTCGAGTCGGCGCCCATCGGGAGTGGAAGGCACCAGGAGATCGAAGAGGAAGCTCAAGGCTGTGGATTTGCCTACGCCGATATCACCGATGAACGCTATTTGATGGTTGGTGGACTGAAGGTAGGCGGCTGCGCTCTGGATTGCACCGCTGTGGCGCTCGATTTGCCTTTTAAGGGGCCATGGGGTGTCGGTCTCGGCGAGAAACGTCTTGATCTCGCTGAGGGTATTCTCCGCCATCTCCAGAGCCACGATTTGAGGGTTCCAGAAAGCTGGGCGTTCGATCTGCGTCCACTCCCGCTTTACGAACTCAAGATAGCGGCCAGCGGCGCTTGAACCCAGGCTAACCAGGGCTTCCAGAACTCGCTTTACATCTGCCGCTACAGCGACCTCACCCTTCTCGATACGCGAAACACGGCTTTGGTCGATCCGCGCCTTTTGGGCAACCTGGGTCTGTGTTGCACCAAGTTCCGCACGCAGCGACGAGATGACAGAGCCCGTGCTGGCCGGCATCGGCAGTTCATCATTCATGGAGCCCGCTCCTCACACTATGAACGACATCCCATCGTCCATGTAGAGCGGGTCTAACATGTATGAATCATATATGCAACCATGGGCCGCATGGCTGCGGCCTGAGGCAGATAGGTGAAATTCGTGACCTGATCCGCTAGGGGCCAGAGTGGGTGTTAAACGCACTGCGCTCACTGGACTTCCAGGTGGGAGGGGGGGCCTGCGTGTCTCCGGGGACAACGCCGTGTGTGGCACGCTGGGGAATAGCGGTCCGGATACCCTCACCCTGTCCCTCTCCCGGCGGGAGAGGGGATGGTGCGGAGTGGGAGCGCGGCCTCGAGGGCTACAGCTCCGACAGGAGGCGGCTCAGGTCGTCCGGCTTCACCGGCTTCACCAGGTGCAGGTCGAACCCCGCCTCGCGCGCCCGGCTGCGGTCCTCCATTTCGCCGTACCCCGTGAGCGCCACCAGCCGGATTCCCCGGCCGATCTTCGCCCGCAGCTCCTCGGCCACCCGGTACCCGTCCAGCCCCGGCAGTCCGATGTCCACCAGCGCCACCTCCGGCGTGCGCTGCACCGCCAGCTCCAGGCCCCTCAGTCCGTCCGCCGCCACCTCCACCCGGTGGCCCCACGTCTCCAGCAGCTCCTGCAGGGCCAGCCTCGCGTCCGCGTTGTCCTCCACCAGCAGGATGTGACGCCGCCGCTTCACCAGCTCCGGCAACACCACCACCTCCTCCGGGGAGTCCTCCGTCCGCGGATGCAGCGGCAGCCACACCACGAACTCGCTGCCCCGGCCCGGGCCGTCGCTGTGCGCCTCCACCCGGCCCCCGTGCATCTCCACCAGGTTGTGCACCAGCGTCAGGCCGATGCCCAGTCCGCCCCGCGTGCGCTCCAGCGACTCGTCCGCCTGGGAGAAGAGCTCGAACACCGAGGGCAATATCTCCGGCCGGATGCCAATACCCGTATCCTTCACCCGCACCCGCGCGCTCTCGCGGGTGTCTCCCGTTGGCACGCGCTCCGCCTTCACGGTGATGGCGCCACCCGCGTTCGTGTACTTCAGCGCGTTGTCCAGCAGGTTGGTGAACACCTGCACCAGCCGTGTCGTGTCCGCCTCCATCCACATCGGCACCGCCGGCAGGTCCGACTCCAGCGTCAGGTGCTTGCCCTCCGCCTGGGGGCGGAAGATGGTCAGCACCTGCTCCAGCACGCCCCGCAGGTCCACCCGCGTCTGGCGCAGCTCCACCTTGCCCCGCGTCAGCCGGCTCACGTCCAGCAGGTCATCCACCAGCCGCGCCAGGTGGTTCGTCTGGCGCTGGATGATGGAGACCATCTTCGCGTCCTTCGGGTCCGCGGGAGCCCGGCGCTCGAGGATGCCCGCCGCGGTGGTGATGGCCGCCAGGGGGTTGCGCAGCTCGTGCGCCAGCATGGCCAGGAAGAGGTCCTTGCGCCGGTCCGCCTCCGTCAGGTGCTCCGCGCGCCGGCGCAAGTCCTGCTCCGCGCGCCGCATGCGCAACAGCGAGCGCACCGTGGCGATCAGCTCCTCCCCCTCGAAGGGCTCGGTGAGGTAGGCGTCCGCGCCGCCCTCCAGTCCGCGCACCTTCTTGTCCGGGGTGACGTAGGTGGCCGAGGTGTGCATCACCGCGATGGAGGCCGTCTCCGGCTGGCCGCGCAGGCGCTGGCACACCTCGTAGCCGCTGATGTCCGGCAGCTTCACGTCCAGCACCACCACGTCCGGACGCTCCTGGGCCGCCAGCCGCAGGGCCTCCTCACCCGTGGCGGCCTCCAGCACGCGGTAGCCCGCCATCGTCAGGGTGCGCGTCGACAGGTAGCGCGTCGCCTCGTCGTCGTTGACGTTGAGAATCGTCGCGGAGAAAGTCAGCTCAGCCACGGCGGCTCCCTTCGCCCTTGTCGGTGCCCAGCCCCGTCTTGTGCAGCGCGTCCCGGATGCGCGTGATGGCGACCTCCCGGCTCAGCTTGTGCTTGGCCAGGATGGTGGAGGTTCCCTTCTCCAGCCGCTTGCGCTCCTCCTCCTGGAGCTGGCGCGAGGTGTGGAGGATGACGGGGATGTCGCGCGTGCGCGGGTCCGCCTTCAGCTCGTCCAGGACGTCGAAGGCCGTCATGTCCGGCAGCACGAAGTCCAGGAAGATGAGGTCCGGCGTCTTCTCGCGCGCCAGCCGGATGCCCTCGGGCCCGGTGCCCGCCTCGTCCAGGAGGTAGGGCGTGTCCTTGAGGAGCTGGCGCAGCAGGTAGCGGTGCACCTCGTCGTCGTCGATGATGAGCAGCTTCTGCACCGGGCCGCTGCGAGCCATCTCCGCCAGCTTGCGCAGCAGTTGCTCCTCGCCCACCGGCTTGAGCCAGAACTCGTCGGCGCCCAGCGCGCGCGCCTTCTGCTCCCGGTCCATGAGCGTCACCACCAGGATGGGGATGTCGCGCGTGGCCTCGTTGCTCTTGAGCTCGGAGAGGAAGCTCCAGCTCGTCTCGCCCTCCAGCATGACGTCCATCACCATGGCCGCCGGACGCACCCGCTGCAGCGTGCGGCGCGCATCCTCCACGGTGCGCACGGGCAGCACCTGGAAGCCCGAGCGTGACAGGTACTTCTCGTACAGGAAGAGCGTCTGCCGGTCGTCCTCCAGCACCATCACCGGGGCGCGGCCCGGCTCCAGGTGCTGGCTGCGCTCGGTGAGGCCCACCATCTCCTTCACCTCCGGATGCACCCGGGGCACGATGAAGGTGAAGGTGGAGCCCCGGCCCGGCGTGCTCTGCACCGTGAGGCTGCCGCCCAGGAACTCCGCCAGCCGCCGCGACAGCGCCAGCCCCAGGCCCGTGCCCTTCACCTGCTTCTGCAGGGGGCTTTCCACCTGGGTGAATTCCTCGAAGATGTGCGCGTGGTGCTCCGGCGCGATGCCGATGCCCGTGTCGCTCACCTGGAAGCACACCGTGTCCTCCGGCCCGTGCCTGGCGGACACCGTGACGTGGCCCTTCTCCGTGAACTTCAGCGCGTTGGACACCAGGTTGCGCAGCACCTGGCTCACCTTGGCCTCGTCCGTCTCCAGCTCCAGGTCCGCCGGCGGCTCCTCGAAGCGCAGCTCCACCGGCGAGTCCCCCGGCACCAGCGGCCTCATCATCCCGCGCAGTGCCCCCAGGAAGTCCCCGGCGCCGAACTTCATGGGCCGCAGCGTCGCCTTGCCGGACTCCATCTTGGAGAGATCCAACAGGTCGTTCACCAGCTCGAAGAGGGCCTCGCCCGAGGAGCGGATGAACTGCACCTGCTTCTGCTGCTCCGGGGTGAGCGAGCCGTTGGCGGGGTTGAGCAGCAGCCGCGCCAGGCCGAGGATGGAGTGCAGGGGGGTGCGGAACTCGTGGCTGACGTTGGCCACCACCCGGCTCTTGATCTCCGCGGCGCGCACCAGGCTTTCCGTCTTCTCGTCCAGCTCGGCGTGCAGGGTGCGCACGCCGCGGTTGGACTCCTCCAGCTCGCGGTTGATGCGGGCCAGCTCGTCCGCGCGCCGTTTGAGCTCGCGCTGCTGGCGCTCCGTCTCGCGGTGCAGCGCCGACAGCTCGCTCAGGGTCTCCGTCACCTGCGAGAGCGCGGCGGCGTAGTCCTCCGTCACCAGGCTGCCCACCAGCGCCGCGCCGCCCTCGTGCGGTGCGCCCCGGAAGGCGAAGGTGCGCGGCTGGCCCGCCACGCACAGGATGATTTCCCAGCGCTCCACCCGCTCGTCGCGGGACAGGGTGACGAGCTTGTCCACCTTGTCCTCGGTGCCCTGCGCCGCCAGCGAGCGCAGGGTCTGGCCGGGGCTGGCCTCGAGCAGCCGCGCGGCGCGGTCATCCATCCAGGAGAGGGTGCCGGATGCATCGCATACCAGCGCCACCTCGCGGCTCAGGAATTGCCACAGGGCGGCCGGTACGGACGCGGTCATGACTGCTCCTTTTCCAGGGCTGTCAGCCCCGTCGCCACCGTCACCCGGGGCAACTCCGAGAGGGAGACATCCCGGGCCAGCGCTGCCTCCAGCGCCTCCAGCAGCCCGCGGTAGCTGCACCGCAAGTCCCGGCGCGGCCAGAAGCCCGCGTACCACCGCACATGTTCCACGAAGAGCCCCGGCCGTTGTGCTCCGAGCGAGTCTATCAAGTAGGACAGTTGCAACAGCAACTCGTCTCCCAGGCGGATCTCCTGCCCCCGGGTGAGCGGCCCCTCGCGCGAGGCCAGCTCGCCGAGCGTCTGGGGCACCAGCCGGGGAAGGGCCAGGTGCACGGTGCGCGCGGGGCCCTCGGGCCACTCCAGCGCCAGCTCCGCCGCGCGCACGTACTCCAGGGCCTCGGGGGGCTGCGTCAGGCCCTCGCGCACCAGCGCGGCGTACAGCCCCTGGAAGTGCGCGGCGAGGTGGCGCGAGCACATGCCGCGAGGCACCAGCAGCCCCTGCAACCAGCGCGCGTAGCGCTCCATCACCCCGGCGTCCTTGGCCTCCAGGGCCTGCACCAGGTAGCGCACGTGGAAGACGGCGTCCTCGCCGCCGAAGCGCCGCGCCCGGTCCTCGCCGTAGCGGGCGAACCAGAAGGGGTCATCGTAGAGCTCCGAGACGGATGCCTCGGCCAGCCGCTGCGTGCGGCGCTCCACTTCACGGGCCAACGACTGCATGGCTAGACCTCGAACATCCTGCAGGCCGCGGCCACCAGCTCGCGCGCGTCCTTGCCGAAGAAGGGGACTCCCAATTCCGCCTCCACTCCGGGAACCCAGGTGAAGGCCAGCCCCCCTACGGCCATCGGTAGCGCCGGTGCCACCTCGCGCACGGCCGCCACCGCCTTGCGCAGCGCGGGGAGGTGGTACGTCATGGTGACCGAGAACGCCAGCAAATCGGGTTTCGACTCACGCACCTCGCGCACCAGGTGCTCGGTGGGAACGTTGGCACCCAAGAAGCGCACGTCGAAGCCCGACATCTCCAGGAAGTCGCTGGCCATGCGCGCGCCCAGCTCGTGCAGTTCGCCCTCCACGCACGTCACCACCACGCTGCGGCCATTGGGGGGGTCTCTCTGCAGGTGGCGGTAGAGGTGAGAGAGGGCCAGCTGGGAGATGGCGGTGGCCATGTGCTCCTGGGCCACGGAGATTTCATTCTCCTGCCACATCCGGCCGATCTCCCACTGGGCCCTCTGGATGACGTCCAGGTGCAGGGTGGTCAGGGGAATGCCGCGCAGGATGCCCTCATCCACGAGAAGGCGCAGGGCTTCACGGCGGTTTCCCGCGAGCTGTGCGGAGAGGTACGACGCGCGAATCGCGGCGATGGTGTCGGTGGTCAAGGTGAAGTCGCGATGGGGGGGACAGGGGCCAAGGTACTCGGGTCTGTTCACTCCAAGAAGCACGGGCTGCTCGATTTCCCAGGCAGTCAACAACGGCGTGCGGGAGGGTGCGTCCGGGGTCCCTGCTCGCCTGCTCGAAAGTTGGGAAAGCAAGGGGGAGGGAAGGCCCCGGGGAAGAAAAGCGCGGGGAGGAGGGAGGGGCGGTAACAGCCCGGGGCGGGCGCGGTGTTCCCTTCTCCGGCAGGAGGCCGCATGCGTTCCCCGACCCGCACCCCCGACTGGCTTCTCGAGAGGATCTCCCTGGGTGAGCTCCCCCCCGAGGAACTCGTCCGTGCCCGTGCCCGCCTCCTGGAGGAGCCGGACGGGGCGGCCCGGCTCGCCGCGCTCGAGGCGGATACCGCCGCCACCCTGGCCCGGCACCCGCCCGCCGACGTCGCCCGGTGGGTGTCCGCCAGGGCCCGCCGCTTCCATGCGCGGGGGGAGGGGCTGGCGCGCCGCTTTCCCTTCCTCGTCACCGCCCTCGTGCCGGCGCTCGCGGCGGTGGCGCTCGTCGTCCTCGTGCGGCCCCAGGGGGCCGGGCCGGTGGCCCTGGAGACGCGGGTGGAGGAGACGCGGGTGAAGGGCCTGGAGCCGCGGCTCACCGTTCATCGCCAGCGGGACGGGGCGGCCGAGGCGCTCGCGGACGGAGCGCCCGCGGCTTCCGGGGACGTGGTGCAGCTGGCCTACGTGGCCGCGGGCCGGGGCCATGGCGTCATCCTCTCGGTGGACGGACGCGGCACCGTCACCCTGCACGCCCCCGAGTCCGGTGTGGGCTCGGTGCCGCTGGCGCCCGCGGGGGCCCACGCGCTGCCCGGTGCCTATGCCCTGGACGATGCCCCGGGCTTCGAGCGCTTCTTCCTCGTCACCGCCGAGGCCCCCTTCGCCCTGGAGGAGGTGCTCGCCGCCGCCCGCTCGCTCGCTGGACGCCCCGGGGCGCGCACCTCGCCGTTGCCCCTGCCTTCGCGGTACATGCAGGCCTCCTTCACGCTGGAGAAGTCCTCCCCATGAGTGCCTCGAGAGTCCTCGCCCTCCTGTGTCTGCTGCTGGCCGCGCCCGCGCTCGCGGAGACGGGCCCGGTGCGGCGCCTGGCGCTGCTGGTGGGAGTCAACGACGGCGGGCCCGGGCGCGTGCGGTTGCGTTATGCCGTGTCCGACGCGCGCTCCTTCGACAAGGTGCTGGGGGAGCTGGGCGGAGTGGCCGCCGCGGATCGGCGCGTGCTGGTGGACGTGGGGCGGGCGGGGCTGCTGGAGGCGCTCGGGGAACTGCGCGCGCGCACCGAGGCGGCGCGGGGCTCGGGGGCCTCGCGCGTGGAGGTGCTCGTCTACTACTCGGGGCACTCGGACGAGGAGGGCCTGCTGCTCAAGGGCGAGCGCCTGGGTTATGGCGAGCTGCGCCGGGCCCTGAATGCGCTGCCGGCGGACGTGCGCATCGCGGTGTTGGACAGTTGCGCCTCGGGGGCCTTCGCCCGGGCGAAGGGGGGGACGCGCCGGCCCGCCTTCCTGGTGGACTCGGGCAACAAGGTGAAGGGGCACGCCATCCTCACCTCCTCGAGCGAGGACGAGGTGTCGCAGGAGTCGGACAGGCTGGGGGCCTCGTACTTCACCCACCACCTCATCTCGGGCCTGCGGGGCGCGGCGGATGCCACGAGGGATGGGCGCGTCACGCTCAACGAGGCCTACCAGTTCGCCTTCCACGAGACGCTGGCGCGCACCGAGAAGACGCGGGGTGGGGCGCAGCACCCGGCGTACGACATCGAATTGGCGGGCTCGGGGGACCTGGTGATGACGGACCTGCGGGCGACGTCGGCGGGGCTGTACCTCACCGAGGCGTTGGAGGGGCGGCTCTTCGTGCGAGACGAGGCGGGCACGCTGGTGGTGGAGGTGCAGAAGCTGGCGGCGCCGCGGAGCTGGGACTGGCGCCCGGGCGCTACCAGGTGAGGCGCGAGCTGGAGAGCGGGGCCTCCGAGGCGGGCTTCACGCTGGTGGAGGGGCAGCGCACCCCGTTGGCGGCGGCGAGCTTCCAGGCGATTCCGCTGGAGGCGACGGTGTCTCGCGGGGGGCCCGAGGTGGCGCCGGTGGCGCCCGGGGTGGAGCCGGCGCTCGTGAAGCCCGAGCTCCTGGCGGGCGCCGGACTCACCGAGGCGGAGGGGCTGTACCGGATGCGGAGCTACACGCAGGTGCCGGTGTCGCTGAGCCTCATTCCGCGGTTGAGCACCAACGTGCCGAGGCCGCCGGGCGGGTGGGTGGAGAACCAGCTCGCGTTCGGCGTGGTGAATGGAGGGCGGGCGGTGCGGGTGAGGGGAGCGGCGCTGTCGCTGGTGGCCAACTGGTACGAGGAGGAGGCCCATGGCCTGTTGATGTCCTCGGGCTTCAACGTGGTGAAGAAGGAGGCGAGCGGGCTGATGGCGTCCCCGGCGGCGAACATCGTGCTCGGGGAGGTGGAGGCGTTGCAGCTGGCGGTGGGGGCGAACGTGGCGGGAAGGGATGTGTGGGTGGGGCAGGCGGCGGCGGGGGCGAACGTGGCCGCGGGCTCGGTGTGGGGCGTGCAGCTGGCGGCGGGCGGCAACGTGACGGGAGGGAGCTTCAGTGGAATCCAGGGGGCCGCGGGCCTCAACGTGGCGCGAGGGGACTTCGCGGGCCTGCAGGGAGCGGCGGGCGGGAACGTGACGGGCGGCTCGGTGCGGGGCGTGCAGTGGGCGGCGGGCTTCAACCGCGCGGGCGACGTGATGGGCGTGCAGGCGGCGCTGCTGAACGTGGGGGGGGACGTGACGGGCGCGCAGCTGGGCCTCGTCAACGTGGCCCGGGTGGTGACGGGCGTGCAGCTGGGCCTGGTGAACGTGTCCGAGGAGGTGAAGGGCGTGCCGCTGGGGCTGCTCTCCTTCGAGAAGAAGGGGCAGTTCCACGTGGAGCTGTACGGCAGCGACATCCAGCTCACCAACCTGGCGGTGAAGTTTGGAGGCAAGTACGTGTACACGGCGCTGCTGGGGGGCATCGGGCCGGACGACCGGTTGGAGCGCTTCAGCCTGGGGCTGGGGCTGGGGGTGCACGTGCCGCTGGGCGAGCGGATGTGGCTGGATGGGGACGTGGCGGGCAGCACGGTGCTGCGCGTGAGGGATCCATTCGCTGGCGGCTCGAACGTGCTCGGCCAGGGGCGGCTGATGTTGGGGGTGCAGCTCTTCCAGCGCTTCGCCTTCTTCGGTGGGCCCACCTACAACGTGTACCTGGCGGGGAGCGAACGGGACCGATACGCGCTCACCACGCTGCCCTCGCGGGAGGAGTGGCTGTCCGAGACCACCACGGTGCGGTACTGGCCCGGCGTGCAGCTCGGCATCCGGATGTGAGGACGGGGCGGCCTACTGCGCCGGGCCCAGGAGGAGCAACCCCTCGCGAGCCAGCTCCAGGAAGAGCGAGGACGGGCAGCCGAGCTCCGCGCGAAGCCATGCAACGGAGTGCTCGCCGGTGCTGGCCCGGAGGACGCGGCCGCGCATCACCTCGAGGCCGCTCGGGACGACCTGACCGGGGCTCACGCTGGTGAGGAGCAGGTAGCGCTCCTCGTCCGGCAGGTTCTCCGGCAGGGTGATGGCGCCTCCCGAGCGGAGCAGCATCCGCGGCTCCATCCGGAAGGGAAGGACATGGCACCACGGGCCGAGCCTTGGCCGGGCCTGCTCCAGTGCGGCTCCCTCCGGCGGCACCTCGGGTGCGGCGGGCATGGCCAGCCCCGACTTCCCCAGCTCGAGCAGGGCCAGCTCCGCCTCCAGCAGCTCGGCGAGGGGCGGGTGCACGAGCTCGCCCGAGCGCAGGAGTCCCAGGAGGAACCCGGCGAAGCGCCGCGCCTCGCGCACGTACATGACGCTGGTGGGGGGGTGCTCCCTCCAGTAGCGCTGCACGAGGGGCTGGAGCTTCGGGTGGGCCATGGCCTCGCTGGTGCGAGGCAGCGTGTTGGTGAGCATGCTCAGCCGGTTGGCGCGGTGGAGCAGGGTCGTCACCTTCATCCCCGCGTCGCGAGCCAGGGCGTGCAGCCGGCGCCGCTCGCGCTCCGTCAGCTCGAGGCCCACGAACCGGGCGGGTAGCTCCTGTTCCGGGAGCGCGGCCATTTCCGCCCGTAGCGCGGGGGACATGACGAGTGCGGAGAGTGCCCGTTGGAAGCCCGCCAGGGACATGACTCAGGGCCTTCCGCCGTGGCGCTCCAACACGCCGCGCAGCCGCCGCAGCTCGCCCAGGAGGATGTCGGTGCCGAGCAGGGGGGCGTAGTTGCCGAACATCTCGAAGACGACGCCTCCCAGATTGGGCAGCCGCGGCAGCACCTGCTCCAGGAGCTCCCACACGGGCTCGGGGCACGCGCCCGAGTGCGCATCCAGGTAGAAGCCCTCCCACTCGTAGCCGCCGGCGATGTGCAGCTCCACCACCTGCGAGAGGTCCAGCGCCTCGAGGAAGTCGAGCGGCGAGAAGCCGTGGTTGCGCGCGTTGGTGTGGAGGTTGTGCAGGTCCAGGAGGAGCCCGCTGCCGGTGCGCTCGCCCAACCGTTTCAGGAAGGCTGGCTCGCTCAGCTCCTGCTCGGGGAGCTGGTAGTAGAAGACGTTGTTCTCCAGGAGGAAGGGGGCGTCCACGGCCTGCCGCACCTGGGCGACGCGTCCGGCGAGCAGCTCCAGCGTGTCCTCGTCATACGGCACGGGCAGCATCACCCCGAGGTCCATGTGCTCGCCGGGACCGTGGGGCAGGCGGGTGAAGGACAGGTGCTCGCTGAGCCAGGCGAAGTGGTAGCGCCGTTGCCAGCGAGCCAGCTGGGCGACGTAGTCCGGGGAGAAACCGCCCTCGGCACTGCCCAGCGACATGCCCACCGAGTGGGCGACGAGGGGACGGCGCGCGGCCACCCAGTCCAGCAGCCGCAGTCCCTCGGGGTTCTCCCGGAAGCGCAGTGCCCCGTCGGGGCCGTGCTCCTCGGTCCAGAAGATGTCCGGGATGACTTCCAGGAAGTCGTAGGCCTCCAGGTGCTCGCGCACGAACTCGCGCAGCGAGCCCTGGTAGGACAGTCCGACGCCCAGCCTGGCCCGGCGCTGGCTCAAGGGGCTACAGGTCGCCGGCCAGCAGGTTCTGGAACTGCGCGTTCAGCACCGTCGGGTCCGCGCCCGAGGCGCAGGTGGGGCACTCCTCGGTGGGAACGAGGACCACCCCGCCGCCTCCCGTCACGGTGTCCAGAAGGTCGTTGTCCAGCTCACAGGTCTCGGGAATGGAGGGGGTCGTGGTCATGCACTAATAGTAAAAAAAGACAGTCCTGGCGGTCAAGAGCACCCCGGAAGTCTGGTGCTGGCGGCGGTACCGGGAGGTGCTGTGGTGCCGGGCAGTTTGGGGTAACTCACCCCCATGCGCATCTGCACGGGGCTCGGATTGCTGGGCGGGTTGTTCCTGCTTGGGTGGGTGGCCCTGGCGGTCTTCTTCTGGCGCAAGGAGCGGGAGGCCAGCCGCCGCCACAAGGAGCAGCTGCGGTTGCTGGGCACCGAGGAGCTGCTGTCGCGAGCTCGCAACTGGGGGCCGATGAACCGTCACGCGGAGTTGCCGGCGGTGGTGGAGTTCCGCGCGCTGCTCGAGCAGCACCGCTACGAGGAGATGCTGTTGGGCTGGAGAGCGCTCACCTCGTCCCTGTTCGCCCTGGAGGAGCACGTCTCCACTGGGGGCCCCCAGGTCTACGACAGCGATGCCTTCCGGGTGCTGCGGGACTACGTGGAGGTCCTCCACGAGCGCCAGCAGCGAGGGGAGTAGCCGGGGGACGTGCTCGCTGGGCTCAGTTGTCGCGTGGAGTCGGGAGGGCGTTCGAGCGGAGGAACGCCGCCACGCGCTCGACGGCGTTGCGGCGGATGCTCGTGTAGAAGAGCTGGTACTCCACGGGGTGGTAGTTGCCCTCGCCGAGCGAATGGTCGAGCAGCCGGCTCATGAAGTCCCGGGGCATGTCCGCGCGGATGAGGACCTCCAGCATTCCGTCCTTGCACTGGGCACCGGTGAGGCCGGGCATCACCTGGGGAGGAGTCGCATCGAGGAACACGGCGCCTTCGTTCCGTTCCGGGGATGCGGGTTCCGTGTCGTGCCGCCAGGTCAGGGGATTCACGCAGAGGAAGGGCCCCGAGCGGGACGCCGCGTGGGGGACGGGCTCCCGCAGATGGATGCGCTCCGTGGAGTGGGCGGCCCGTGCGTTCCAGCTGATGACGCAGCCGGTCTGCTCCGGCGAGTCGCAGAAGGGGATGTCGGGAAGGTCCTGGCGGAGAGTGCTCTCGGCCAGTGGGATTCCGGGGAGATACGCGGCGACGAGCTGGTTCCGGAGTGGGGTTCCGCTCACGGCCTCGCGCAGGAGGCGCCTGGCATGCGCGGTTCCCTGGCTGTGCGCCGCGAGGATGAAGGGCCGTCCGCGGTTGTGGTGCTCTCGCCAGTAGCGGAACGCGGTGGCGACGTCCTGGTAGGCGAGGTCCAACGCGGCCTGGCCCTTTTCCACCTGCCCGGTGAAGGCGGTCATGTTGGCCTGCCGGTACCGGGGCGCGTAGATCGCGCAACAGGCGTTGAAGGCACTGGCTTGAATGAGTGTCGCTACCCGGTCGGTGGCTTCGTTGAGGGTGGAGTCATCGACGGGGCCATTCCACTCGCCGCCGATATAGGTGGTGGGGTGGATGTAGAAGACATCCACGGGAGCCTGGGATGGCTCGACGGCCGTGCTCGAGGGGGGCACCGTGTCCGCGAGATCCTGGAGCTCGGGAAGCGCGCTCCAGGCGGAGGGCTGGGTGTAGTCGGGGGGAGCGGGAGCACGCGCTTCGCTGAACGGAGTCCTGGGGGTGACCGACCACAGGAAGATGGGCGAGAAGTTCATCCCCAGGAGCACCAGCAGCAGGGTGCAGGCCAGGAGCGTGGTGGCGAGGATACGCGGGAGCTGGGTCCTCATGATTTCACCCGTACCGATTGCATGCGGCCGATCCTCACGCTTCTGGGATCTCCGGTACACCCCCCCTGCCGCCCCTGGCGTTCAAAGGTAGGTGGCTGCCTGCTTCAGCGCGCTCGCGGCCTCGGCACCATGGGCCACCTTTTCGTGCGAGACGATGAGCCGGACGAGCCCGGGGAGCTGGGCGAAGCGCTCGAAGTCCGCCCGGAGTGCCTTCTTGTCCTGGACGAACATGAGCTTCACCAGGCGGGACACGCGAGGCCCTGGCGCCGAGCCCAGCACCGTGGTGAAGAACCAGCCGAGCGGATCCTTCTTGCGGTCCATGTTGAAGAGGCAGTCGTTGAGCACCAGCGTCAGCCCATCGCTCGAGCGAACGAACATGGCCCCTTCACCCGCTTTCACGCCGTGCAACATCTCCAGGCGGACCGTGTCGTCGGCGGGAAAGTCCTCGTAGGTTCCGTCGACGGGGACGACCTCGGCGATGGCCTGGCGGCCGCCACTCGGAGCGAACACGCGCAGGGTGGGGTAGCGCTTTTTGTAGGCGGGGGCGTCCAGGAGGTGGAGACGCTGAACGCTGTGGGTCCAGGTTCCTGATTCGACAGTTCCGGCGGTGTCGGGGGGTGAGCAACGCGGGTTGTCTTCGCCGCGCGAAAACGGGCTCCGACATTCAGGGGCTCGGGCCAGTCGTGCCGGGTCGTAGCGCTCGATTGGGAACGGTGTTCTTCAGTGCGGACCAACCTGGAGGCTGAGGCACGAGCGCTTGGTTCTCCGGTTGCTCATCTTGGGGGGCCTGAGTGGTAGCAGGCATGGCGTGGAGTTCATGAGCGAGGCACGCTGGGCTGTGGCTCGAGGCGATTGGTCCTCGATGACGGTGCCTGGAAGAGGAAGTCGGAGAAGCGTGTTGACTCCCCACTCGGTGGTGGTAGAAGCCGCGCCCCCTCGGACGGAAAAGCGAAGCCGCACTGGCGGTGGGATGATCCGGACGGGCTGAAGAAGGAATACGGGGTCGGCAGTGCGGAGTTGACTCCCAACGCGGCGGTGGTAGAAGCCGCGCCCCTCGACAAGGCGGAAGCCGCAACGGCGGCGAGGCCAGGTTGGCGGGGAGAGTCGACGAAGA
>NZ_JPMI01000139.1 GCF_000733295.1 Archangium violaceum Cb vi76
CCGCGGCCCGGTCACTTCACGATCTTGACGTCGATCGGGTAGCGGTAGACGGACCCCTCGTTGGCCCGGAGCCCGGCCACCACGCTGAACAGCGCGCCGAGGAGGGCCACGCCGACCCCCACGGGGCTGAGGAAACACGTGGCCAGGAAGGCCCAGACCACCGCACAGACCACGAGGTGGAAGTTGAGGGCCCGCTTGGCGTGCGCCTCGACCCAGGCCGACTCCTTGCTCTTGAAGGCCAGGACGAGCAGCGGCCCGAGGAAGGACAGCGTCGACACCGTCAGGACCGCGGCCACCGGTGCGCTCAGGTGCGCCAACATGCCCCACGTCCGCTCCTCCGCCGTGGGCGCTGGAGAACCCGTGATGAATGAATCAGCCCGCTGCTGCTGGTGCATTTCCATGCGAGGTCCCCTCGGGTCCTGAAGGAGCACGGAGCCGTGCCCTTCAGGACCCATTCTCCGCCAGTCCCCGGGGGATGTCACGTTCCTCGCATCGGGTAGGTGGAGGAGACCTTTGAGGTCAACGGGACATCAGCGGTAGATCTCCCCGCCGGTCTTCTTGAACTCCTCGCTCTTCTCGGCCATGCCGGCCTCGACCTTCTCCGCGTAGTCGCGCACGTCCTGGGTGATCTTCATCGAGCAGAACTGCGGGCCGCACATGGAGCAGAAGTGGGCCACCTTGGCGCCCTCGGCGGGAAGGGTCTCGTCGTGGAAGGCGCGGGCGCGCTCGGGGTCCAACGAGAGGTTGAACTGATCCTCCCAGCGGAACTCGAAGCGGGCCTTGGACAGGGCGTTGTCGCGGATTTGAGCGCCCGGGTGCCCCTTGGCGAGATCCGCCGCGTGGGCGGCGATCTTGTAGGTGATGACGCCCTCCTTCACGTCATCCCGGTTGGGCAGGCCCAGGTGCTCCTTGGGCGTGACGTAGCAGAGCATCGCCGTGCCGAACCAGCCGATCATCGCCGCGCCGATGCCGCTGGTGAAATGATCGTACCCCGGGGCGATGTCCATGGTGAGGGGCCCCAGTGTGTAGAAGGGCGCCTCGTGGCACACCGCGAGCTGCTTCGTCATGTTCTCCTGGATGAGGTGCATGGGCACGTGGCCCGGGCCCTCGATCATCACCTGCACGTCGTGCTTCCAGGCGATCTTCGTCAGCTCGCCGAGCGTCTCGAGCTCGCCGAACTGCGCCGCGTCATTGGCGTCCGCGATGGAGCCCGGCCGCAGCCCGTCCCCCAGGCTGAAGCTGACGTCGTACGCCTTGAGGATCTCGCAGATCTCCTCGAAGTGCGTATAGAGGAAGTTCTCCTGGTGGTGGGCCAGGCACCACTTGGCCAGGATGGAGCCGCCGCGGCTGACGATGCCCGTGACGCGCCTCGCCGTGAGCGGGATGTAGCGCAGCAACACGCCCGCGTGGATGGTGAAGTAGTCCACGCCCTGCTCACACTGCTCGATGAGGGTGTCGCGGTAGATTTCCCAGGTGAGCTCCTCGGCCTTGCCGCCCACCTTCTCCAGCGCCTGGTAGATGGGCACCGTGCCGATGGGCACCGGGGCGTTGCGGAGGATCCACTCGCGCGTCTCGTGGATGTTGCGGCCGGTGGACAGGTCCATCACCGTGTCCGCGCCCCAGCGGATGGACCAGACCATCTTCTCCACCTCCTCCTCGATGGAGGACGTGACGGCCGAGTTGCCGAGGTTCGCGTTGATCTTCACCAGGAAGTTGCGGCCGATGATCATCGGCTCCAGCTCCGGGTGGTTGATGTTGGCCGGGATGATGGCCCGGCCTCGCGCCACCTCGTCCCGGACGAACTCGGGGGTGATCTCCCGGGGAATCGCCGCGCCCCAGGACTGGCCCGGATGCTGCCGGGAGAGCTCGGCGGCCGCGGCCTCGCGCTTGAGGTTCTCGCGGAGGGCCACGTACTCCATCTCGGGGGTGATGATGCCCTTGCGGGCGTAGTGCAACTGGGTGACGTTGCCGCCCGGCTTCGCCACCAGCGGCTTGCGGCGGTGGCCGAAGCGCAGCCCCGCCAGGCGCGGATCCGCCTCCCGGGCGCGGCCATACTCGGAGGTGATGCCGGCCAGCTCCTCCACGTCCCCG
This sequence comes from Archangium violaceum Cb vi76, assembly GCF_000733295.1. Lineage (GTDB taxonomy): Bacteria > Myxococcota > Myxococcia > Myxococcales > Myxococcaceae > Archangium > Archangium violaceum. The sequence continues at coordinate 2,092 of NZ_JPMI01000139.1, forward strand.
CGGCGGCGGATCCACTCGGAGCGCACCGGGGGCAGCCCCGCGCGCAGGTCGATGGAAGCGCCGGGATCCGTGTACGGGCCGCTCGAGTCGTAGACGAAGATGGAGGGGTTGGGCGTCACCTTCGCGTCCGGCCCGTGACCATGCCGGGTAGGCGTCTGGCTGATCTCCCGCATGGGCACGCGGACGTCCGGGTACCGCACGCCGGGCACGTACACCTTGCGCGAGGCCGGCAGGGGCCCCTGGGTAATGCCCTCCAATACCTTGCCATCCACCTTGAGGCTCTTCGAGGCTCCGCTCACGTCTCTCTCCTCCGTGCACGGAAGGGACAGGCGAGGCGTGGGGCGCCCGCCGCTTCCCTCCGCCGGTCCTAACCGGTTCAGGTTCAAAGGGTTGGCCGCATCACGGCCGTCTCAGCCCCTTACCCGGGGCACCCCTAGCGTCAGGGCGAGGGTCTAGCGCACCGGGGGACCGGGTATCAACCGCCTGGAGGGACCCTTGTCCACCAGCCAGCACGAGGCCGGATGCGCAGCATCTGCGGCGGGCCCCCGCCCGGACGAAATCATTGCGCCGGACGACCCTGCCATCGGCTGCCAACGTGACGACCTTCCAAAAGAGCACGCCCTGGAGCCGATCCTGCAATAGCTTCCACCAAGACCCACGATTCTCAGGACTGGAGCCACGTATATGCAGACCGTTGGTGAGCTGATGACCCGCAGCCTGGTGACGATCACCGAGACCCAGAACCTGGCCATGGCGGAGGAGTTGCTCCGTCTGCACCGCATCCGCCACCTGCCCGTGGTGCGGGGGGGCAAGCTCGTCGGACTCGTCACCCACCGGGATTTGTTGCGCGCCGCGGCGAAGTGCGGCGGAGCGGATCCGGTCCAGCAGCCGCTGTGGGCCTCGGACGTGATGGTGCGTGACGTGAAGACGGTGCGCCCGGACACGTCCAGCCGCGAGGCGGTGAAGATGATGCTGGACAACAAGTTCGGCTGCCTGCCCGTGGTGGGGGCGGATGGCACGCTCGTCGGAATCCTCACCGAGGCGGACATGGTCCGCTTCGCCCAGCACCTCATCGAGGACATGGATCGCCGCAGCCTCGCGGCCGAATACGAAGCCTGACCCGCGCCACAAGGGCCCGAGCAGGGCCAGAGGGGAGCACCATGTCGATCGTCTTCGGAACGGATTTCTCGGAGCGGGCGATGACCGCGGCGCGGGCCGCGGCGGTGCTCGCCCACCGGACCGGTGAGGTGCTCCACCTGGTGCATGTCACCGAGTACGGCAGCGTCGGCCGTACCGCCTCGAGCGATGAGACCCTGCGCCGTGAGCTGCTCGCGCGCCTGGAGGCGCAGGCCGCCGAGCTGCGCACCGGAGACATCCGGGTGGAGGTCCACCTGCGGGAGGGCGCCCCGGACGAGGTGCTCGTCGAGCACGCGGCCGTCGTGCACGCCTCGCTCATCATCGTGTCCCACCATGGGCAGCGGGCCCCGCGCTGGCGCATCGGCAACGTGGCGGAGCGGGTGGTGCAGTCGGCCCGGTGCCCGGTGCTCGTCCTGCGCTCGGCGTCCCCCTGGCGGCCTGGGCCCGCGGGGAACGCAGCCTGCGCGTCCTGCTGGGCCTGGACTTCTCCCCCCCCTCCAACGCGGCGGTGGCCTGGGTGCGCAAGCTGCGCACGCTCGGCAGCTGCGAGGTGGTGGCCGCCCATCACTACTGGGGCGCGGATGCCCACGTGCGCTATGGCGTCCCGCTCTCCCCCGAGTCCGAGGTGACGCCCGAGGTGGAGGAGGCCCTGCGGCGCGACCTGACGGCCCGCCTGGGTGACATGCCCGGCACCGGGGCCGTCTGGGTGCACCTGGATCCGGGCCTGAGCCGGCCCGCGGAATCGCTGGTGGCGCTGGCGCGCAAGGAGGAAGCGGATCTCATCGTGGTGGGCACCCACCAGCGCACCGGGGCGAGCAAGTGGTGGTACGGCTCGGTGTCGCAGCGCATCGTCCACGACGCGCCCGTCTCCGTGCTGTGCGTGCCGGCCAGCGCGGTGTCCACCCTCACCATCCCCGAGGTGCGCCGGGTGCTGGCCCCCACGGATCTCTCCGAGGTGGGCATCAGCGCCATCCGCCACGCCTACTCCATCGTTCCCGCCGGGGGCGCCGTCTACCTGCTGCACGTGCTGGAGCCCGCCGGCGGTGCACCGCCCCTCTCCGCGCAATACCTCCCGCCCCAGGGCCCGGTCCACACGCCCGAGCAGGAGCGCGTGGCCGAGGTGCTGCGGGGGCTCATCCCTCCCGAGGCGGCCGTCCGGGGCATCACCACGCGGGTGGAGGTGGTCCACGGCCGGAAGGTGTCCGAGGCCATCCACCAGGCGGCCGAGCGGCTCGGCTGCGACGTCATCTGCCTGGCCACCCATGGGCGCTCGGGGCTCACCAAGGCACTGCTCGGCTCCGTGGCCCAGGAGGTGCTTCAGGCGAGCCCGAGGCCGGTGTTTCTCGTCCGGCCGCAGTGAGCAGGCGGGCATCCAGGCTCCCGCCATCCCACCTGGGAAGGGGCCTTCCCTCCCCTGCCCGGGCGGAAACGGCACGCACCTTGAAGGTCTCATCCCAGTGAACGACACCCGGGAGGTGCACTGTGACATACGTTCCCATCACGGAGTTCGAGACGCGGCTCCAATGGCAGCGCGGCTGTGGGGCGCTGCTCTCCGGAGACCGGGCCTCCGCCATCCCGCTGGGAGGGACGGGGGACCCGGAGGGACCCTGGAACGAGGGCCAATGGAATCCCGAGACCCTGCTGGTCGGCGCCGTGGAGGGGCGAACCCTCTGGGCTTTCCTGGAGCAGGCGCGTTCCCTGGGTGTGGAGGTTCTTTTCTACCAGAGCTCCGCCGTGGCCCGCCGGGCGGACGGTCCGGATGGGCTTCCCCACTACACGGACCTGATCGTCCGCCCCCACGTGGCCGTCCGGAGTGAGCACGACGCGAGCCTCGCGCGGGGCATCTTCGAGGCGCTCCCGGAGCGTTGTTTTCCCAGCTCCATGCTGAGGCTCACACCCCGCATCGAGCCCATCATCGACACGTGGGACGAGCAGCACGCGGCGGCGCTCGAGGAGGATCGCCGTCACCGGCAGACCTGGCGGTGGTGGGAGAGCGGACGAGCGGCCGGTTATGAACCTTGACGTGACGTGCGGGGCATGGTTGCTCACCGTGTAGGAACCCGCCCCCTCCGGGGCGATTGCTTGTTACGGTCCACACCATGTCCGCTCAACGCATCCTGGTCGTCGACGACGAGGGCAATGCCCGCCGCGCCATCGCCACCATCCTCGGTGAAGAGGGCTACGAGGTGACGGAGGCCTCCAACGGAGAAGAGGGGCTCGCCCGCCTCTCCGACTTCTCGCCCGCCATCGTGCTGACGGATGTGCGCATGCCGAAGATGGACGGGCTCACCTTCCTGCAGAAGGCGCGGGAGCAGGGCTCGGACGCCACGTTCATCGTGATGACGGCCTTCGCCAGCGTGGAGACGGCCGTGGAGGCCATGCGTGCCGGCGCCGAGAACTACCTGGTCAAGCCGCTGGACGCCAACGCCGTGCTGGTGGTGTTGAGCAAGGCGCTGGAGAAGCGGGCCCTGAAGCGCGAGGCGGAGACGCTGCGCGAGCAGGTGCGCCAGCGCACGCGCTTCCACAACATCATCGGCGAGGCGCCGCAGCTCCAGGGCGTCTACGAGGTGGTGCGGCGGGCGGCGTCCACGCGCGCCACGGTGCTCATCCTCGGCGAGTCCGGCACGGGCAAGGAGCTGATCGCCCAGGCCATCCACCAGGAGTCGCAGCGGCGCGACAAGCCCTTCGTGAAGGTGCACTGCGCCGCGCTCTCCGAGAACCTGCTGGAGAGCGAGCTGTTCGGCCACGAGAAGGGCGCCTTCACCGGCGCGGTGGCCCGCAAGGAGGGCCGCTTCGAGCTGGCCGACGGGGGCACCCTCTTCCTGGATGAGATCGGAGAGATCTCCCCGGCGGTGCAGGTGAAGCTGCTGCGCGTGCTGCAACAGCGCGAGTTCGAGCGCGTGGGCGGCACGCAATCGTTGAAGGTGGACGTGCGCATCGTCGCGGCCACGCACCGGGACCTGGCGGCCGAGGTGAAGGCGGGCAGGTTCCGCGAGGACCTGTACTACCGGTTGAACGTGGTGGCGGTGACGTTGCCGTCGCTGCGCGAGCGCAAGAGCGACATCCCCGCGCTGGTGAGCCACTTCCTGGAGAAGTACAGCGACGCGTACGGGAAGGAAGTGCGGGGGCTGGCGCCGGGCACGCTGCAGGCGATGCTGGCGTATGACTGGCCCGGAAACATCCGCGAGCTGGAGAACGCCATCGAGCGCGCGGTGGTGCTGGCCGGCGGCAACGAGCTGACCACGGACGATCTGCCGCCCGTGCTGCGGGGACCCCGGCCCACCGGCTCCTCGCCCTCGTCCCTGATTCCAGGGGCCACGCTGGCGCAGATCGAACGCGAGGCCATCCTCCGCACGCTGGAGATGGTGCAGGGCTCCACCACGCGGGCCGCGGAGATCCTCGGCATCAGCGTGCGCAAGGTGCAGTACCGGCTGAAGGAGTACGGCACCGGCAAGCCCGCGACGGGCAGCGACACCGAGGAGGAGAACCCGGAGACCGAGGCGGCCTCCGAGTAGCTCAACGGACCAGGGGCAAGCGCAGGAAGAAGCGCGCCCCACCCTCCGGCGAGCTGCCCACCTCCAGCGTGCCACCGTGCTGCGTCACGATGGCGTGGACGATGGACAGGCCCAGGCCGGACCCCTGGGCCTTGGTGGTGAAGAAGGGCTCGAAGAGCCGGTCGCGAATCTCCAGGGGCACGCCCGGGCCCGTGTCGTCCACGAGGATCAACACCCGGTCGCCCTCGCGCTCCGCGGAGACCCGGACGAGCCCGTCGGCCGGCGTGGCCTCCAGCGCGTTGAGGGCCAGGTTGATGAGCACCTGGCGCAACCGCTCCTCCTCCCCCTGGATGGGGGACACCGATTCGCCCCCGTCGCCCGCCAGCACCAGCCGCACCCGACGCGACTCCGCCTGGCCGGCGAGCAGATCCACCACGCGACGCAACAGCGGCTTCACCTCCACCGGCTCCGGGCGGAACTCCCGCGGCCGCGCGAACTGGAGGAAGTCCTCGAGGATGTGATCCAACCGGCGGATTTCATCGCGCACCAGCCGCAACGGCTCCAGCAGCGGGGACTGCTGATCCTCGGAGAGCCGGCGGACCCGCCGCTCCAGCACCGACAACTGCAGGGCCGCCGCGTTGAGCGGGTTGCGGATCTCATGCGAGAGCCCGGCCGTCATGGTGCCCACCGCGGCGAGCTTCTCCGTCACCTGGGCCCGGCGCGCCAGCTCGCGTTTCTCCTCGTGCAGGCGCACCTGACGCATGGCCTGCTCCAGCGTGAGGAGCAATTCGTTGGGCGCGCACGGCTTCATCAGGTAGGCGCAGGCCCCCGCGCGCACCGCCGCCACGGCCGTCTCCAGCGTGGCGAAACCGGTGAGCAGCACCACCTCGGACTCGGGCACCTTCTCCTTCAGCTCCCGGGCGAGCGCCGTCCCGTCCCCGTCCGGCAGCCGCAGATCCACCAGCGCCACGTCGAAGCCCTCGCGGGCACGCTCACGGGCCTCGCGGCAACTGCTCGCGCCGTGGACCTGGTAGCCCGCGTCACCGAGCAACTCCTGGAGGTTGTCGAGAAAGGCCGCGTTGTCGTCGACGACGAGCACGGTGGGACGCCTGGCGAGGGAGGGACTCATGAGGTCCTCTGCCGGCGTGAGGCGTGGACGCGCTCCAGCACATCCAGCAGCCCGGCCGTGTCGAAGGGTTTGGAGAAGATGTCCGTGTGCGCCGGCATGGCCATGGCCGGGAGCGCCTCCGGGTAGGCCGTCATCACGAAGACCGGCAGGTCCGGGAAGCGCTCGCGCAGCCGGCGCAGGGCCTCCCCATCCGGGCCCCCCGGCAGCCGCAGGTCCACCAGCGCCACGAAGGGCCGCACGGCGGCCAGATACTCCGTGTCCAGCACCGAGCGCGCGGTGACGCACGAGAAGCCGCGTGCGCGCAACACCTCGGTGAGGTTGTCGCTGAGGGCCAGATCGTCCTCGACGAGCGCCACCAGGCCATCCCGGCGTGCCTCGGACAGCAGCGACACGAGCATGGGGATGGGCACCGGCTTGGGCAGCACCGCGAGCAACCCCTCGCGCCGGGCCGTCTCCAGGTCGTCCTCGCCGGGGTAGGCGGTGATGACCACGGCGGCGAGCTCCGGATCCACCTGGCGGATGCGATGCACCGCCGCCGCCCCGCTCATGCCGGGCATCTTCATGTCGGTGAGGAGCACGTCGAAGCGCTGGGCGCGCGCCAGCTCCAGGGCCCGCGCGCCCTCCGTCACCACGGTGGCCTCGTCTCCCCCGTCCCGGAGGATTTCCGCGAGGTTCTCCGCGAAGGCCTCGTTGTCATCCAGCAACAGGTATTTCCTCATTCCGTCGCCTAGGGGGTGGAGGGTTGGAAAGGAAGCCGGAGGACGAAGCGCGCGCCACGGCCCTCGCGAGGAGCGTAGGCGATGGAGCCACCGTGCCGCTCGATGATGCGCTTGACGAGCGGCAACCCCAGGCCGATGCCTCGCGCCTTGGTGGTCATCAACGGCTCGAAGATGCGGCGCCGGATGGCGTCGCTGACACCGGGCCCCGTGTCCTCCAGCACCAGCTCCACCTTCTCCGGGCCCGCCGAGGCCGATAGCACCACCTCCCCCTTCTCCCCCACGGCCTGCACCGCGTTCTCCAGCAGGTTGACGAAGACCTGGCGCATCTGCCCGGGATCGCCCTGGAGCGAGGGGAGTCCCTCCAGCCCCTCGGCGCGGATGGACACGGCCTCCGGCGCATGCACCGAGGTGAGCGCGTCCTTCCACACCTCGTCGAGCCGCAACGGCTCGCGCTTGAGCGGCCGGTCGCGGATCATGTCCAGCAGGTCCGTGACGATCCGGTTGGCCAGCGTCACCTGCTCGCCAATGCGCCCCAGGTGCTTGGCGGCGCGCTCGTCGGTGGCCAGGGGCCGGCCCTTGAGGATGAAGAGCGACGTCTCGATGACGCCCAGCGGATTGCGCAGCTCGTGCCCGATGGAGCCCACCAGCTGGCCGAAGGTGGACAGCCGCTCGCTGCGCGCCTGCTGGGCGAGCAGATCCTCCCGGTAGGTGTGCAGCATGATGGCCAGCTCGAGATCGAGGATCTTCCCGAGCGCCATCCGCGCGGCGAACAGCCGCGCGGGCTGCTGGACATAGCGCTGGTCGATGATGCGGTTGAGCTCCTGCCGGAGGATGTTCATCGCGCCGAACATGTAGTGCTGGGGCAGCGAGATGCGCACGTGCATGCGGCCGATGCGGCAGCGCAGCAGGAAGTACTCCTCGTCCCAGGGCCCGCGCAGCAGCTGCTCCATCCAGGCCACCAGCGTCACCTTCAGGTGGCCCACCTGGCTCTCACCGGCCAGGGCGCTGCGCGCGCCCTCGTGCTGCAGGATGTGGTCGTAGAAGACCTCCGAGATGGCCGGGAACTCCTGCCGGGCCAGCTCATGCAAGGACCGGAGCGACTGCTCGTCGTCCGCCCCGAAGCCCACGTATCTTTTCAACTCCTCGAACAAGGTCTCTGCCATTCGTAGGTGAATGTTCTAGCGCGCCCATCCCCTGGACACATCGTTTGAACCGCCCTCCCCTGCATGGAAGTCAACCCTGCGGGGGAGCCAGGGCGGCAATGCCCCCCGGGCCACCGGGCTCGAGGGCCCCGG
>NZ_JPMI01000140.1 GCF_000733295.1 Archangium violaceum Cb vi76
GGCAAGAAGCACGCCACGGGAGCCCCTTCGGGGAGGGCCCCGGAGACGCGCAAGCCCTGCGGAATGGAGGGCCGGCGCGCAGCTTTTGCACACGCTGGTGTACATTGCCGGCGACCGTGGCGCGCTCCCATCTCAAGCTCGATGAGTTCCTTCCGTACCGGCTCTCCCTCGCCTCCAACGCGGTGAGCCAGGTCATCGCCCGGGCCTACGAGGAACACTTCGGCCTGAAGATGCACGAGTGGCGCGTCATCACCGTGCTGGCGGAGGACGGCGAGCTCTCCCAGCAGGAGATCGTCGGCCGCACGAAGATGGACAAGGTGACGGTGAGCCGCGCCGCCCAGGTGCTCGAGCGGCGCAAGCTCCTGCGCCGGGTGACCAACTCCGAGGACGGCCGCTCCCTCAGACTCTCCCTCACCGCCGAGGGGCAGAAGCTCTATGCCCGCGTCGTGCCCGCCGCCATCGAGCTGGAGGCGGAGGTCCTCCAGGGGCTCAGCGAGCGGGAGATCGCCGGCCTCAAGGACGTGCTCCTCCGCCTGGAGGCGGCCGCCGAGCGCGTGCTCTCCCGTCGCTGACGCATTGCGTTCAAACCATCCGCCGCCCAACAGGCGTCCGCATGCCCGCTTGCACGTTTAGTTTCAGATGTTACTGTTTCAGATGTTACTATCTGGGCGGCTAGAGATAGTGGGAGGACACCAGGTCATGAACAGCACGGCGGAGAACATTCTCGGGTTGGATGGTTTCGAGTTCGTCGAGTTCACCTCGCCGGATCCCGGCAAGATGATCGAGCTCTTCGAGCGGATGGGCTTCACGGCCTACGCGATGCACCCGACGAAGGATGTGATCCGCTTCAAGCAGGGGGGCATCAACATCCTGGTGAACCGGGATCCGAGCGGGCAGGCCGCCGAGTTCCGGAAGCTGCACGGCCCCTCGGCCAGCGGCATGGCGTTCCGGGTGGCGGACGCGAAGAAGGCGTACGAGCTGGCCATCGAGCGCGGCGCCCGTCCGGCGGACCCGGAGTCGAGCACGCTGGGCGCCGGCTGCTATGTCCTCGAGGGCATCGGAGGCAGCCGCCTGTATCTCGTGGACCGCTTCGGGGCGAAGGGCTCGCTCTATGACGGCTGGCGCCAGATTCCCGGGGCCGCGGAGGCCGAGAAGAAGAACAGCGTGGGCCTCGACATCCTCGACCACCTCACGCACAACGTGCGCCGCGGCGAGATGCGCACCTGGTCGAGCTTCTACAACCGCGTGTTCGGGTTCACCGAGCAGAAGTACTTCGACATCAAGGGCCAGGCCACCGGCCTCTTCTCGCAGGCGATGATCGCCCCGGACCGCGCCATCCGCATCCCGCTCAACGAGAGCCAGGACGACAAGTCGCAGATCGCGGAGTTCATCAACCAGTACAACGGCGAGGGCATCCAGCACCTCGCGCTGACCACCCCGGACATCTACACGACGGTGGAGAAGCTGCGCGAGCGCGGCGTCATCTTCCAGGACACCATCGAGACCTATTACGAGCTGGTGGACAAGCGGGTGGCGGGCCACGGCGAGGACCTGGAGCGGATGAAGAAGAACCGCATCCTCATCGACGGCAGCAAGTCCGAGGGCTTCCTGCTGCAGATCTTCACCGAGAACCTCTTCGGGCCCATCTTCTTCGAGGTCATCCAGCGCAAGGGGAACGAGGGGTTCGGCAACGGCAACTTCCAGGCGCTGTTCGAGTCCATCGAGCTCGATCAGATCCGCCGCGGCGTCATCAAGGTCGAGACCCGGAAGTAGTCATCCGGTAGAACGGGCTCGCGCGGGAGGGCACATGGCGATCGACGGGTACATGCCGGGTTTCGGCAACGAGTTCACCACCGAGGCCGTTGCGGGAGCGCTTCCGGAGGGTCAGAACTCTCCGCAGCGCGTCCCCTACGGACTCTACGCCGAGCAGCTGTCGGGCACGGCGTTCACCGCGCCCCGGCGCGAGAACCGCCGCAGCTGGCTGTACCGGCTGCGCCCCAGCTCGAGCCACGGGTCCTTCCGCCCGCTCCCGGAAGGACTGCTGCGCAGCGGGCCCTTCACCGAGACGCCCGCCACGCCCAACCGCCTGCGCTGGAATCCGCTCCCGCGCCCGGCCCAGCCCACGGACTTCATCGAGGGGCTGGTCACGTTCGGCGGGAACGGCTCGCCGTCGCACGGCGTGGGCGTGGGCATCCACCAGTACACCGCCAACCGGTCCATGACCGACACCGTCTTCTACAACGCCGACGGTGAGCTGCTGATCGTCCCGCAGTCGGGGCGGCTGCGGCTGGTCACCGAGATGGGCGTGCTCGGGCTGGCGCCGGGCGAGGCCGGTGTCGTGCCGCGCGGCGTGCGCTTCCGCGCCGAGCTGCCCGATGGCGCGGCGTCCGGGTACATCTGCGAGAACTACGGGGCGCTGTTCCGGCTGCCCGAGCTGGGGCCCATCGGCTCGAACGGACTCGCGAACCCACGCGACTTCCTCACGCCGGTGGCCGCCTTCGAGGACGTGGATCGCCCCACGCGCGTCGTGCAGAAGTTCCAGGGCCGCCTCTGGGCCGCCGAGCTGGACCACTCGCCGCTCGACGTCGTGGCGTGGCACGGCAACCTGGTGCCGTACAAGTACGACCTGTCGCGGTTCAACACGATCGGCACGGTGAGCTACGACCATCCGGATCCGTCGATCTTCACGGTGCTCACCTCGCCGAGCGACAGCCCCGGGGTGGCCAACTGCGACTTCGTCATCTTCCCGCCGCGGTGGATGGTGGCCGAGAACACCTTCCGCCCGCCCTGGTTCCACCGCAACATCATGAGCGAGTTCATGGGGCTCGTGCACGGCGCGTACGACGCGAAGGCCGAGGGCTTCACGCCGGGCGGCGCGTCCCTGCACAACTGCATGAGCGGCCACGGTCCCGACCGGGAGACCTATGAGCGCGCGGTGGCGGCCAACCTCGCGCCGCACAAGATCGCCGACACGCTCGCGTTCATGTTCGAGACGCGCTGGGTGATCTCCCCCACGCGCTTCGCGATGGAGACCCCTGCCCTGCAGCGCGACTACGACGCCTGCTGGTCGAATTTCCCCAAGGCACGCCTGCCCGGAACGGGCTCGGAGACGAAGCGGTGAAGCTTGCCTCATTGAAGTCGGGACGTGACGGCCGTCTGGTCGTCGTCTCGGATGACCTGGCCTGGTGCGCGGACGCCACGGCGATCGCGCCGACCCTGCAACGTGCGCTCGACGAGTGGGAGCGCTGCGAGGCTCCGCTTCGGGCCCTCGCGGCGTCCCTGAATCGTGGCGACGCACAGAAGCGCCCGTTCTCCGAGGCCGAGTGCGCCTCTCCCCTGCCCCGCGCCTATCAGTGGGCGGATGGTTCCGCGTACGTGAACCACGTGGCGCTGGTGCGCAAGGCGCGCAAGGCGGAGATGCCCGAGAGCTTCTGGACCGATCCCCTCATGTACCAGGGCGGCTCGGACGGCTTCCTCGGCCCGCGGGAGCCCATCCCGCTCGCGGACGAGAGCTGGGGCTGTGACCTCGAGGGCGAGGTCGCGGTCATCACCGGAGACGTGCGGCAGGGCGCCACGCGCGAGGAGGCCCTGAAGGCCATCCGGCTCGTCATGCTGGTGAACGACGTGTCGCTCCGTAACCTGATTCCGGGAGAGCTGGCCAAGGGCTTCGGGTTCTTCCAGTCCAAGCCCGCCTCCTCCTTCTCGCCGGTGGCCGTCACGCCGGATGAGCTGGGCGGCGCATGGCGCGAGGGCAAGCTGCACGGGGCGCTGCGCGTCTCGTTGAACGGAGAGCCCTTCGGGCGCGCGGATGCGGGCGTCGACATGACGTTCGACTTCGGCACCCTGGTGGCCCATGCCGCCAAGACGCGCGACCTCTGCGCCGGCACCATCATCGGCTCGGGTACCGTGTCCAACCGCGATGCGGATGGCGGTCCCGGGAAGCCCATCCGGGACGGCGGGCTCGGCTACTCCTGCATCGCCGAGGTGCGGACCGTCGAGACCCTCCTGGCCGGGGCCGCCAAGACGTCCTTCCTGCGTCACGGTGACCGCGTGCGCATCGAGATGCAGGACGAGACGGGCCGTTCCATCTTCGGCGCGATCGACCAGTCCGTCGCGGCGCCGCGCCGATGACCGCGGGACGTGCGCGCGTCTTCGAGACTCCGGCTGGCGTCGCGCTCTGTACGCTCGACGCCCTGGCGGATCCCGGAGCGCGCAACGTCGTCCTGCAGATCGATGACGCCTTCTTCCACGGCTTCCTGGTGCGCACCGGCGACATGGTCCGGGGCTATGTGGACCGCTGCCCGCACCAGGGATTGCCGTTGGCGCAGAAGCTCGACGCCTACCTGACGCCCGATGGCCAGCTGATCTCCTGTTCCTGGCATGGGGCGCTCTTCCGGTTGGACGACGGCGTGTGCGTGGGCGGACCGTGCTCCGGCCAACGGCTGACGCCCTGGCCCGTCACGGTCGAGCACGGTGTGGTGAAGACCGCCTGATCTACCGCTTCCAGCCCTGAGCCCGGCGGGCCTCGTCAGGCGGCGTCGCGCCGGGAATCCCCGGCGCCCGCCTTCAGCAGCTTCGGCGCACGGGAGAACGCCATCGTGCCGTCGTCGACCTTGCCGTAGCGCAGCATGAACAGGTCGAGCGCGTAGTTCTGGTACAGCCGCCACGGCTTCTTCGAGCCCTGCTTCGGCATCACGTCGAGCGCCCGCTGGACATAGCCCGACGTGAAGTCGAGCAGCGGTATCTCCTCGACCGAGGAGTCTCGGCGCGGCATGCAGGTGGTCACGCCGTGCCGCGCCATGTGGTTGAGCAGCCGGCAGACATATTCGCTGGTGAGGTCCGCCTTCAGCGTCCACGACGCGTTGGTGTAGCCGAACGTGAAGGCGAGGTTCGGCACGTCGCTGAACATCATGCCCTTGTAGCTGAGGCTCTTCGACAGGTTGCACCGCTCGCCGTCGAGGCTGAACTCGATATCGCTCAGGAGCTGCAGCTTGAGCCCCGTGGCGGTCACGATGATGTCCGCCTCCAGCTCCTGGCCGGAGGCGAGCTGGATGCCCTTCTCCGTGAACGTCTCGATGTGATCGGTGACGACCGCGGCGCGGCCCTGCTTGATGGCGTCGAACAGATCGGCATCGGGGACCATGCACATGCGCTGGTCCCACGGTTTGTAGCTCGGCGTGAAGTGGACGTCGTAGCCGGGACCGAGCTGCTCGCGCGCCAGGCGGACGATGAACGCCTTCACCCGCTCGGGCATCTTCCGCGCCAGCTTGTAGAAGAGCATGCTGAGGAGCACGTTCTTCCACCGCGTGATCCCATAGGCGAGCTTCGACGGCAGGACACGGCGCAGCCCATTGGCGATCCGGTCCTCGGCCGGACGCGAGACGATATAGGTCGGCGAGCGCTGCAGCATGGTGACGTGCGCGGCCGTCCTGGCCATCTCGGGCACGAGGGTGACGGCGGTCGCACCACTGCCAATCACCACGACGCGCTTGTTCGCGTAGTCCAGCTTCTCCGGCCAGAACTGCGGATGGACGAGGGTGCCCTGGAAGCGTGCCTCACCGGGAAACTCGGGCCGGTGGCCCTCGGCGTAGTTGTAGTAGCCGCTGCACATGAGCAGGAAGTTGCAGGTGAAGCGGACCCGTTCCTTCTCGGGCCCGCGCTCGGCCTCGACCGTCCAGCGAGCGTGCTCGGAGGACCAGGAGGCCCGCTTGACGTGGTGTCGGAAGCGGATGTGCTGGTCGATCCCATACTCGCTCGCCGTCTCGCGCACGTAGCGCAGGATGGACGGTCCATCGGCGATCGCCTTCGCGTCGGTCCACGGCCGGAACGAGTAGCCCAGCGTGTGCATGTCCGAGTCCGAGCGGATGCCTGGATAACGGAAGAGATCCCAGGTGCCGCCAATCGCCTCGCGGCCCTCGAGGAGCACGTAGGTCCTGCCCGGGCACCTGGCCTGCACGTGGTACGCCGCGCCGATGCCGGACAGTCCCGCGCCAACGATGAGCACGTCGAAGTGCTCCACGGGTGCTTCCGCCTTCGCGGCCGAAGCGCCCGAGGCGTGTTCGTCGAGTCCTGCCCGGTCAGTCATGGATGCTCGCTCCCGTGCGGCGAAGCAATTGACACCGCACATTGTCAAATTGCATCTGACAACGGTTCATGTCAATAGAACTCACATGCCCTCCTCTCCCGTGGCCAACCGGCGTTATCGCGGCTCCTCAGCGGAGGAGCGCCGAGCCCAGAGACGTGAGCAGTTCCTCGAGGCGGCCATCCAGGTCTATGGCGAGCAGGGCTATCGCAATGCGACGGTGAAGGCGGTCTGCGAGGCAGCCGGGCTGACCGAGCGCTACTTCTACGAGTCGTTCTCCAACAGCGAGGAGCTGCTCGTCGCTTCCTTCCAGGCGGTGATGCGGTTCCTCTTCGGCGAGCTGGAGAAGGCCATCGCGGAAGCCTCGGGCGGCCCCGTCGAACGCGCGCGCGCGATGCTCACCGCGTACTACGAGGCGTTGCAGGGCCATCCCCAGTCGGCGCGCGTGTTCCTCGTGGAGATCTCGGGCGTCAGCCCCGCGGTGGACCAGGCGCTCGAGGCCTCGCTCCGTGAATTCGGCGACCTCATCGCGCGGACGCTCTCCCCTCGTGGAGATGGCAGCGCGGCGAGCGACCCGCTGCTGCGCGCGGGAGTGGTAGGCGGCGTCATCCACGTCGCCTTGAAGTGGATCGCGAGTGGCTACTCGCAGCCAATCCACGAGGTCGTTGGCGCCGCCATGCGCCTGTGCCTGGTGCTCAGGGGACGCTGAGCCAGACGGCCAGACCCCCTCGACAGGGTATCGGGTCCGGCACCCCGGCGAGGACGTCGGAGCCCCGCTCGTCCTGGGAGTCTGGACGATTGGTCAATTCTTTTGGACTGGATGCCATGGCACGTCCATGGCGGCCTCGACATTTCAGAGCCGTGGCCAACCAGCCCAGGAGAAACCTCATGACCAACACACATCAACCGCGAGGGAAGGAGCGCCGCCTGGAGCGGATCATCGACCTTCCCGCTCCCACGCCGGGGCAGTTCGGGCCCGCGCACACCGTGGTGCCGGTCATCTCGCCGGAGGACTACGCACGATCCGATCCGTTCATCCTGCTGATGGACGACCGCATCGACGGCAAGTTGCAGGGCGGACCCCACCCGCACGCCGGATTCGAAACGGTGACCCTGGTGGTGAAGGGCGGGATGGTCCACGACAACGGCAGACTGGGCGAGCGTGACGTGCAGTGGATGACGGCGGGAAGTGGAGTCATCCACGGCGAAGGACTGGAGGACGCTGGCCACGGCCGCATCCTCCAGTTGTGGTTGACGCTGCCCAAGGCGCAGCGATGGGCTCCCCCCAGCTTCCAGGACATCCCCTACGCGCAGCTCCCGGTCCGGCGTGAGCCGGGAGTGGAGGTCCGGCTGTACAGCGGCAGCTCGGGAGGGGTGCGGTCGGAGACGAAGAACTACGTGCCCGTCACCCTCGCCGAGTTCCAGCTCGAGCCGGGCGCATCCATCGAGCAGGATCTGCCGGCCTCGTACAACGGCTTCTTCTACGTGCTGGAGGGAGAAATCTCGGTGGGCCCCGACGCCAGGACACTGCGGCCCGGACAGGTGGGCTGGTTGGATCATCCGGAAGCCGGTGGACCTGGCTCCATCCGAATCACCGGGACCACCCGGGCGAGGGCCCTGCTGTACGCCGGCCAGCCCCAGGGAGATCAACTGGTCAGCTACGGACCGTTCATCGGAGACACCCAGGCAGACATCATGCGGGTGATGGGCGAGTACCACTCTGGCCGCTATGGTCCGCCGCCCCGTCGTTAGCATGTATCGAACGCATCAAGAAAAGGGAGAAGCCATGAGATTCCTGAAGCCCCACACCGAACGCATCTATGCCCTGCTCCGAATCATGAGCGGATTCATGTTCACGCTGCACGGGATGCAGAAACTCTTCGGCATGTTCGGCGGCGTGCCCGCGGGGGCGCCCGCGTTCATCATCTACGGCGCCGGAGGCATCGAGTTCGTGGGCGGCGTGCTCATCCTGCTCGGGCTGTTCGCCTCACCGGCGGCCTTCATCTCGAGCGGCACCATGGCGGTCGCCTACTTCATGGGGCACGTGATTCCCGCCCAGTGGAACATCCTCCCCATCGTGAACAAGGGCGAGCTCGCCGCGCTCTACTGCTTCGTGTTCCTCTACATCGCCGCGCACGGCTCGGGCATCTGGAGTGTCGACGCCGCGCGCCAGGGCGCGAAGAGCCAGGCCTGAGACACGGGGAGCAGGCTTCCCCTCTTGTGAGTGTGCGCACCGGCGCTCTGGCCTGGGCGGTTCGCCGCTGAACGAGCGCGGAATTCATCTCTCCACCGACAGAAAGCGGGCAATCGACAAGCTCGTCAGCCCCAGGTCCTATGGTGGCCCACGGCATCGGACCCAGCACACAGAGCAGCAGCCACCGATGCCACCCGCTCTCGGAGAGGAGAATCCATCATGAGAAACACCACCACGAAAGACACCCTGCTCCACTACTGGCCGGAGGCGGTGACCCTCCGGCGCTTCTTCGGCTTCGTGGCTGCTGCGTGCATCGCCGCGGGCCTGAGCGCCTGCGGCAATACGCAGCGGTTGCAGGCCACATGGACGGCCGCGCCGCAGGACTACAACGAGCCCTTTCCAATACCGGGGGTGCCGCAACCGGAGCCGCAATCCTTCCAGGATCAATCGATACGACATGTGATGCGGGTGTCGGCCGGCGGGGACAAGGTTCGGGTGAGGGTGTCGAACCTCTTCGGCACCGCTCCGGTCATCCTCGGCGGCGTGCACATCGCCCACAGCACGGGCGGCGCATCCATCAATGCGTCCACGGACACCGTCCTCCGCTTCAACGGTCAGGAGTCCGTGACGGTTCCCGCCGGCCAGGAGTCCTGGAGTGACGAGACGCGCTTCTCGCTCCCGTCCCAGACGGACGTGGCAGTCACCGTGTACGTGCCCCAGACGACGTCCGTGGCGACCGTGCACGGGCAGGGTCAGCAGACCATCTCGGTCGCGGCCGGAAACGCCCTCGGCAGCGCGACCTTCACCCCAACTGAGACACGGCAGTCGTACTACTGGGTGACCGGCATCGACGTGCGCAACGACGATGCCCGCGGAGTCATCGTCGCCTTTGGGGATTCCATCACCGACGGCGCGTTTTCGACCGTGGATGCGGCCAACCGCTACCCCGACTTCCTCGCGCGTCGCGTCGCGGCCGATCCGGCGATGGAAGGGTTCAGCGTGGTCAACCAGGGCATTGGAGGCAACCGGGTGCTCAACGACGTCATCGGGACCAGGGCAGTGGACCGCTTCCAGCGTGACGCGCTGGGCACGACGGGTGTCACCCACGCCATCATCCTGATCGGCATCAACGACATCGGCTTCGGAGCCTTCGCGCCGGAGCAGGCGGTGACAGCCGACGAAATCATCGCGGGTCTCCAGACGATGGTGGATCAGGCCAAGGCCCGCAACGTCGCGGTGTTCCTGGGCACCCTGCTCCCGTTCAAGGGCACCTTCCCGCCGTACTACAGCGAGGAGACCGAGGCCAAACGGCAGGCGGTGAATGCCTGGATTCGCGCCAACACCGCACAGGCCAGGGGCATCATCGACTTCGAGGCGGCCACGCGAGATCCGGCCGACCCACTCCAGATGCGCCCGGAGTACGACAGCGGTGACCACTTGCACCCCAACGATGTCGGCTACGAGGCGATGGCCAATGCCATCGACCTGGCCTTGTTCCGGTAGGGGAGCCCGGCCAGCCGCAGCGGTACGTTCAGCACCAGGGTGGCCAAGGCCTCATCGAGCTCGAAGTCGCTCACCCGCCCCGCTCTGAATCGGGTCGGTAGGGAGAGCTGGACCCGCTCATCCCCGACTTCGGCCTCCACGACCACCAGAGGTGGCCTGGAAGCAGACCCCACTCGCACGCCGCCCCGAGGCACGCTCGTAGCGCACGCGGCGTGGAACAAGAGAACAATGAGCGCCCAGGCGCTCGACCCCGGGCGCCGCCGCCAGTCCGCCGGAGGCCCTCCCATGAGCCGGGTGCTCAAGCGACACCTCCCCAGCGCGTCGCACAGGCTGGGAAACGAAGGCCCGAAAAAGAGAACGGGCCGCCAGGCTTTCACCTGGCGACCCGTTCATGGAGCCGACACCCAGATTTGAACTGGGGACCTACTGATTACGAATGAGTGGAGCCCCCCTGGGCCGCCATCGTAACCAGCCGGAAACACTGCGGAATATGGCCTCTTTTGGCCCTGCTTGGCTACCGGTGGCGGCTCAAATTACCCAACAAATTACCCAACACGAGCAGCCCCAAGCCGCACCTTCGATGGGCCGCGTGGGCGAGACCGCCCGGGATGGCAGCCACGTGGCCGTCTAGTCTGCGCTCGCCTCGCCGTTAGTAGGCACACCGGACATAGACGGGGTCTCACCTGGGGCCTGAGCCCCCGCGAGCTGGCGGGCCCGGTCGAGCGACATGATGCGAGTGCCGAGTGTGCGCCCCACGATCTGGTCGACGTGGAAGCGCGGCAACACGACCGCCGTCAGCGCCCTAGGCGTGAGGATCGACTCAACATCCGTCGACGTCCAGAGCGGGCTAGACCCTTTGAGGGCCCGGGCGGCCAGAACTGCCTCAATGAGCTGGAGCTCGAACCACGACCGCACCGTTTCAGTAACGATGACTCCAGCCCCGGGGATGTGCGCGTAGTGCCGTTGCCAGCGCGAAATCATGTCCGTGAACACCCGGAAGTCCGCGTTGATCTTGAGCACGTGCGCGCTCTCGATGTACAGCGCCGCTTGGTCCTCGATCTCGTCCGGGTTCCGGCTGCTGTCGCTGGTGCTGACCCAGTAGACCTTGGGCAGGTCCGGCACTTTCACCTCGCGCGCCTGCACGCCAACGGCGTTCGCAGCCGCACGCTGCGTGAAGTAGTCCGCCGCCCCCCCCGTACCGCGCTTTCGCGTCCGGGTAACCGGATTGACGGACGGCTCCTCGGGCGGCTGGGGCGGATCGACGACCTCTTCGCCCGGGTTCGCGAAGCCGCTCGTCACCGAGTCCGGATCGGCCTGCACCGTGCCCCGGCGTGAGGCTTGGTAGCGGCTGAAGCGGAAGAGGTCCGCGACTCCCTTGAGCCGGTCGAGCAGGCTCTTGCGGTGATCGGGATCCATCGTCTTGGGCGCGCTCTCCTCCATCAGCTTGCGAAGCGGCGCCGGCAACCGCGCACGGAACTCCTCGGCCCAATCCGTCCACGGCAGCGGCTCACTGTTGAGCAGCAGCGTGGTACGCGCTGTGTTCGAGGTGAGCGACCCCGCCGTCGAGTCGGGTTCGACGATGAGCACGACCCGCTTCATCCCGAACACCACGCCGAAGCTCTGGAGCCGGATATTACCGGCCGGCGCGACCGCGACGTCGTAGAGTTCGTTCTGCCACAGGGCCGCGACGACGCCTGGCGTGGGGTAGTGGCCGCTGTTGGTGTCGGCGTCCTCGCGCAGAATCCACCAGTGCGCCGTGGCGCCACTCAGGGGGACCGAACCGGAATCGAACCGGTTCTTCGGATCGTTGAGCCACGCCTCAAGGCCGGAGATCTTGCGCAGGAAGTTGTGCTGGTCCCCCTTCGGGAGCCGCCAGCCCTCGTGCACACGCACGTCGGCCCCTGCCGGGAAGCGGAAGAACCTCCCGTTGAGGTAGCGCGTAATCCACCGCTTCGGAGTGTGGAGCCCCGGAGGCATGACGGTGGTGTCCTCGCCCTTGGTCTTGCCGAGCAGGATGACCACGGTGCCATGCTGGTCAATGGCGTCCGGCTTCTGCTCCGGTGGCACCTGGCCCCACAGCTCATGCGAGCCGTCGGCATGCACGAAGGGTTCGAGCCTGTACCGCCCGGTGGCCCGGTCGTGCTTGAGGATGACCATCGCCCCCTGCCCGTTGACCCACGAGAGGTACACCACCCCCTCCGGGTTCGCGGGCACCGTCGAGATGCGGCCGCCGACGCCGAAGTTCTCCTCCATCGACTGCGTGCGCCCGCTCTTGGAGAGCCCCGCAACATGCGAGACGAGTTGCGGGCCCGTCATGCCGATACCGGTGTCGATGCAGCAGAGCTTCGTGAGCTGCTCGTGGTCGTACATCGGCCGGTGGATCGTCCAGATCACCTGCCCGCCCTCGGGCGGCAGCCACTGCAACCCGTTAGCGGTCAGCTCGCGGACGAACTGGCCCGGCGCGCAGTCCTGGTAGAGCCGGTCGACAATGAACGTGACGTTCTCAACGCGAAGGGCCCCGGCGTCCGGAGGGGCGGCGGGGTTGCTCGGCGATGGGGGCACGTTGATCGCGGTCTGCACGGACTCGCGATTCCCGTGCGGCCCACCGTCGTTGGGCGGGGCCGCCGTGGGATCAAGCGAGGAGAGCGGGACGTTGGACGTGCCACCAGGGACAGGCACAGCCCCCTGCTCCGCGGCGCTGCGATTCTGCTTCGTACTGATGCGATTCTGCTTCGTACTCATGACGATGTGCTCCTGGCGAGATGCCCTCGGGCACGCGTCCCGTACGACTGGCGGCACGCGGAACGCCTCCTCCGCGTAGGTCCAGAACGCACGGTTGCGCGCCAAGGTCACGGCGCCGGTTGAACCGCGCCCTCCAGCGATTGCCAAGCCGCGCGGCTGCGCGGGGGGCCATCGCTGGTGAAGCGGCGGTCGCACCCTACCGTGTCCGCGACATCCGATCCAGCCAGTCAATTGGCTGCGGGCCGACCGCTGCCACCTCCCTACTGTGAGGGCGGCCTGGGCCAGCGTGTTGCCCAAGGGGCTCTAGGCATCCCCGCCTTCTAGGCGGGTGAGCGAGCGGGCGAATGAGCGGACGAGCGCCACCTACTCGCGCCCGAGGCCCCAGTTGCGTTCGGGATCGTTGGTGCGATTCGGGGCGGGACGAGCGGCCGCATATACCGAGCCATCGCTGCCGTAATAGTCGGTCCACCGGGCGACGATGGACTTCCCTGAGTTCGAGGCCATCTCCCCGCGGTCCACCTGGAACGTCACGCCCCGATGCCGAAGAGGGTGCGCCTCAAGCCACGCCCGGCGCTCGTCGCCGGCCCCATGGGGACACTGATCTCGACGGAGGGCGTCCAGTTCCCGGAGCAGCTCGTGCGACGTCGGCAGCGTCTCGACCATCGCGTCCAGCTCGTCCTCCGTCAACGCGACCCAAGCGGCCATGTGTTTCGGCAAATCGCCGGGCTGCGCCCCTTTGCGTAGCGGGAGGCGTCCCTCATGGTACGCCGCCACGAGCGCCCGGGCCCCGGCCGGATACACGAGGACCATGCTCCCATACCTTGTCGGGATCTCGCGGGCGGCCGGCCACCTCCCCACCGACCCCTGAAACAGACCGGCTCGGTGAAGGACGTCTGTCGCGGCGCTCTGCGCGCCGCGCTTCGGAACGCCGGGTAGCTGCGCGAGAAAATCCCCGAGTGTGTAGCTGGGAGTTGCCATGATGGAGACGTTAGCTGCGCTCGGCTCCTTCGTCATGCACCTGCGCGCCGCGCTATACCAGGAGCGCCGCAGGCCGAATGCCCCCGATCCGTGCCTGCGCAACCACGCTGTTGGCAGGCCCTACGACTCGATGACGACGGCCAGCCGCCCCCCCCCTCTCCTGCATGCGAAATCCGCAGCCTCCTGTGGGTATCAGCCCCTGAGCCCGGGAATTCATCCCGGCCACACCAGGAGCCCCTCATGGTCTTCTTCCCCATCATCGCCAACAATCTCGGCAAAATCGCCACTGCGGCTGCAACCACCTTGGGCATCGTGGGTTACATCAACCGTGACCGGATCGGCCGCTGGCTCGCGGACGAGTCCGACGAGCGCAACCAGGAGCGCCCGGAGTTGGACAAGAAGCACGCGGAGCTGCTGGACAAGCTCGCCCTGAATACCGCCGCAGTGACCGAATTCAAAGGGCTCATCAAGGACGTCCACGAGGAGCTCGGCTCCATGGCCGAGAACTTCCAGGGCGAGCTCGACGCGCAACGGCGCGAGACGCGGGCGCTCGGCGAGGAGTTGCGTGCGGCCGTCGCGGACCTGGCGCGAAGGCAGAACGCCGTGGAGCAATTTCTCAACGGCAAGGACCAGGGCGAGGTCTTCGCGGTGCCCGGGCGTCAACGCACCACCGAGGCTCCGCCCAAGCAGGAGCAGACGGGCAAGAAGCCCACCCCCAACAACAGGCGCAAGGGCAATGGGAGCACCGCGCCCGAGACGCGCGTGCCCTAACGCACTCCCCCGCCCTCTCGCAGCTGCATGCCGGTCGTGGCCCACGAGCCCCCGGCATTTTTTGGCCTCGAGTGCTGTGCAGCATCGCCAGCCCGGAGCTACCGCCGCTCCGTGCTACGCCACGGGCCTCCTTCTGAGACGCGACAGGTGCGCCTCGCCGCTCTCCGCGAAACGCCGCGCCAGCTCGGCCTGTCCCTCCGCGCCGTGCTCCAGCAGGTACGCCAGCTCCGAGGGCAGCAACACCTTGACGGTGACGAGCTTCACCTCACCATACGGGGTGGAGAAGTGACTCGGCAGCATGCGTGACTCCACGCCCAGCAGCACGGCCACCCTGCCCTCCTCGGTGACGAGGGACCTGGGCATGCCCTTTCCGGACACCTCCATGGAAAAGAGGCCCGCCTTCACCCTCTCGCGCACCTGCTCGTGCTCGGCGACTTCATCCGCCACACGGTCCAACAGCATCAGGGGCCACCCTTTCGAGATGTCCTTCACGGCCGCGTCCACTTCCAGGGCGAGCTCCAGACCGAAGCCCATGGAGGGTTCCAGGCGCTCGATGAAGGGGTCCGAGAGCCCGTGCGTGACCAGCAGCGTACGCCCCGCCTCGCGACGGATGACGCGCCAGAGCTGCCGGTGACCTGGCCACGAGCCGCTCATGGCGATGGGCATGAAGACCTCCTTGTCCAGCGACCCCAAGGTGCACCAAGCCGTTTCACGAGCGGTGTCCGCCTGCTCGAACAGCTCGCGGCTTTTCCGGTCCTGCTCGCGCTCCTCCGCGCTGACGGTGCTCGGGCCGGTGACCTCCTTGAACTTCGCCCCCGTTGCGCCCATGCGCTCCAGGGCCTGCTTGACCTCCTCGGAGATGATGATGGCCGGGCTCCATCCCCAGGTACGGAACACTCGGGCATCGCCCACTTTCGAGGGGTCGATGCGCATGCCAATCACGGACCTGTACTGGCCTGTCTTGTCGGGCCTGTCATCCCCCGGCTCCCAGTGGCGCACCTCGTCGGATGCCTCGTCGTCGATGCACTTCACGACACGCGTGATGTTGAGCAAGACGTACGGTTCGGTCTGTCCGTCCACCTCCACCGGAATCAGCTGCACATCACCGGGCGCCAGCTCGGCGAAGACGACCGCCACCCTGGCATGAACCACGGGGATGGTCGCACCCGCCAACAAGGAGAAGTCGAGCGGCCTGCCCGGGACATAGATGGGAATCCGGATCCGCGCATCGACGTGAGCGGGCTCACCCCGTACGAACTGCCAGGTACGAATCTCCTGCCCCTGCTGATCCACGGGATCATCCAGGTGCCAGCGACCCGGGATGTAAACGTCGTCGAACAGATCGAAGTACAGTCCCGTCATGAGGACTCCTAGGGCGATGCCCCTCTGGTTAGCAGCTTGTTGAGCCTGCTTCCCTCCCTGATGATCTCCTCGGCCAGCTGCCGGAGTGCTTGCCTCAATGCAAGCGCGCACTCCTGCTGGTTGGAGCAGTTGTCCGTCGCAGCTTTCAGGTGCTTATGAACGAGTTGATGGTACTCCTCGGGATGAGGCCCCTTGTGCCCAAGGAGTGGGACCGTATTGGCCGGGTCCTCCATCGACATGCCCGCCTTGGCGAAGATTTTCTTGAATAGCGGCGTCCAAGGCCCGCCTCGCGCAGTGGACTTGCTGTTCTCAACGGTGGCGATGTGGTGCACGTCCGGCTTCTTCGGCGGGTCCGCGCGAGCAGGAGAGGCCTGTGCCGCCATGCTCAAGACATTGGCGGGAAGGACGACACTGATGGTGCCCTCGGCCACGGCGACCTTCACCTTGTCTGCTTCCTGCACGGCGGTGAGCACGTCGCGGATGCCGGCATGTGACTCGAGCGCACCGGCGGCTTTCGCGAAGCCCGGCAGCTTCGGGGCCTTGGACGTGAGCACCGCTGTCTCGCCCAATGCCGCCGTTCCCAACAGCAGGAGAATCCGCACGCTGTTGGGCCCGATGACCTTGCCGAAGCGATCCCCCGCCTCACGCAGCTCCGCGAACGTGCTGGCCTCCGCCGCCTCCTCCCATAGCCGGAACCAGGCCCGTATCAGGTCGAAGAGTTCCCAGCCCAGGTAGCCCCACATGAGCAGGGCCAGTGCAGCGGAGACGCCTTTAGAAACGGGCTCGGGTGCCGAAACCAGGGCGAGGTATCCAATGAGGGTGAGGCTCAACGCCGTCCACAGCTGCGTCGTGGAGAACATGGAGCGCAGCTCGGCGTCCCTGGCCTCCAGCGCCGCATTCACGGAGAGCGCCAGGGCGAGGTCGCGCTTGTCCTCGCCGTCCAGACCCGGCCCATCCTTGAACAACCCGAGGCAATCACCCGGCGTACCTTGCCGCTCGCAGAAGCTCCCGTAGGACCGCGCCAGGGGCGTGCGCCACGCCTCGCCCGTGAGCGGAACGGAGGCCAAGGCCAGCTTCCGGTGGAGGTAGAGCGGGACAGGGCAGTCGGCCAGCCGCAGCGGTACGTTCAGCACCAGGGTGGCCAGGGCCTCATTGAGCTCGGAGTCGCTCACCCGCACCGCCCCGAACCGGGTGGAAAGGGAGAGGTGGACCCGCGCATCCCCGACTTCGGCCTCCGCGGCCACCGGGGGCGACTCGGACGGGAGTGACCCCACTCGCACGCCGCCCCGAGGCACGCTCGTAGCGCACGCGGCGTGGAGCAAGAGGACAATGAGAGCCCAGGCGCCCAACCCCGGGCGCCGCCGCGCGTCCGCCGGAGGCCCTCCCATGAGCCGGGTGCTCAAGCGTCACCTCCCCAGCGCGCCGCACAGGCTAGGGAAACGAAGGCCCGAAAAAAGAGAACGGGCCGCCAGGCTTTCACCTGGCGACCCGTTCATGGAGCCGACACCCAGATTTGAACTGGGGACCTACTGATTACGAATCAGTTGCTCTACCGACTGAGCTATGTCGGCACAACCACAGCGCTTTTCGGCGTCACCGAAGATGGGCGCGAAGTAACACGCGGTTCCGGACAGGGCAAGCACTTCTTTCATGCCCCCCACTTCCGGCCTCCACCTGCCCTTCCTCCTCCCCGCCACAGCCCGGGAGAGCAGACAGCCGAGCACCCGCCGTGAATGACACGCCGCGTTGGCTAACTACTTGAAAAAACTAAAAGTTTGGATTCCAACAACCCTGTCCGACGGTTGACCGCATGGGGGCGCCTATGCGCATAAGGGCCCCGCCTTTACTCAACAATCGCCTTTCCCCAAGGAGCGATTTTTCACATGGCCAGCGAAGAGAATTTCATGCGCGCCCCGGCCCCGACGCCCAAGCGCACCGTCTACACGGAGGCGATGGAGATCTTCCACCGCGCCGCCGACCTCATCGGTCTCGACAAGCGCGTGCGTCTGGAGCTCGAGGAGCCCGACTACGAGCACATCTTCTACGTCACCGCGAAGCTGAAGGACCGCCTGGTCCCGCTCGCCCCCGAGCAGGCCAAGGACTTCGCCAGCCTCTCCGTCACCCAGGTGCGCAACCCCGAGGGTCTCGAGCGCCTCGCCGACGGGAAGATCATCCTCAACGGCCGCGCCCTCCTGGGCTCGGACGTGAACATCAGCCGCGGCCACCTGCGCCTGCCGGACGGCAACGTCTACCAGCTGGTGCCCGGTGAGTCCCAGCGCTTCAAGGCCTACCGCGTGCAGCACAACCAGGCCCGCGGCCCCTACAAGGGCGGCATCCGCTATCACCGCGAGGTCTCCCTGGATCTCTTCAAGGCGCTCGCCGCCGAGATGACCTGGAAGACCGCCATCTCCGAGGTCCCCTTCGGCGGTGGCAAGGGTGGCATCCAGATCGATCCGCGCTCGTACGGCCGCGAGGAGTTGGAGAACATCACCCTGCGCTTCATGTACAAGCTCAAGAGCATGATCGGCCCCAACATCGACATCCCCGCGCCCGACGTGGGGACCAACGGGGACATCATGGCGCTCATGTACCGCCAGTACTCGGACGGCGAGCGCGAGCGGCACAACATGCGCGGCATCGTCACCGGCAAGGACGTGCGCATCGGCGGCTCCGAGGGCCGTGCGGCCGCCACCGGCCAGGGCGTGGCCTTCTGCATCGAGGACTACTACGCCGAGAAGGGTGAGACCCTGAAGGGCAAGACCTTCATCCTCCAGGGCTTCGGCAACGTGGGCAGCCACGGCGCCGCCATCCTCCAGAAGATGGGCGCCCGCCTGCTCGCGGTGAACGACGCCGACGGCACCATCTACAACGGTGACGGCATCGACGTGCCCGCCCTCATCGCCCATGTCAGCGACCCGAAGAACCTGCGCCGCAGCGTGCTCGGGTTCCCCGGCGCCCAGAAGATCGAGAAGAAGGACTTCTGGGAGGTCCAGGCCGACATGTGCATCCCCGCCGCCCTCGGCGGCGAGATCACCGCCGACGTGGCCGAGCGCCTCAAGGTCAAGCTGATCGCCGAGGGCGCCAACGGCCCCACCACCCCCGAGGCCGATCGCGTCCTGCAGAAGCGCGGCATCGACATGATCCCCGACATCATCGCCAACGCCGGCGGCGTGACGGTGAGCTACTACGAGTGGATCCAGAACAAGCGCATGGAGCGCTGGAGCGAGGCCGAGGTCAACCAGCGCCTCGAGCACGCGATGAAGCGCAACTACCGCATCATCCGCGACATCTCCCGCAACCAGGCCCGCCGCTCGGACACGCACGACAGCCGGCAGTACTGCATCGGCAAGGAAGTGGATCCCCGCTGCGCCGCGATGATCCTCGCGCTCAAGCGCATCGAGGCCCACTACCTCCTCGAGGGCTTCTCTCAGTAAGCCCCTCCCCCTGAAGCACGAAGGGCACGGCTGCTCCTGGCGGCCGTGCCCTTCCGCTTTTCCGCCCCCCGTCCGCTCAGTGCATCACGCGCTCGCGCGCCACCAGCAGCAGGGGCTGATCCTCCGCCACCTCGTAGGCCACCACCCGCAGGCCCACGCCGCGGCTGTTGCCCTCGCGCCCATCCTTGCGCCCGTACGCCAGCGCCACCTGGTAGCGCACCTCGCACAGGCACGTCATCTCCGTGCCGTCCTCGCCCGCGAACGTCACCTTCACCCGCTCACCCAGCGACAGGTGCTCCCGCGTCTCCACGAACATGCCCTGGGCGCTGATGTTGCGGCCGATCCCCCGGCTCAACCCCCCCTCCGTCGAGAGGTAGATGGTGAAAACCTTGTCGAAACGAAGGTGGGTACGCCGCTCTCGGACCTGGGCCTGTGGTGCCAAACTGCTGCCTCCGGGTAGGGGGGAAGGTAGGACAGAAACTACATGGTGAGAGCATGTAGTCAAAATCTCCACCAACCCATACCGCCACATACCAGCACGTACCGCCACGTACCCATCTCCGGAGTGCCCGGAGGGGCCCGGGGGTGGCACCATCCGGCTTCCCCTCCTTCCCCTTTTCTCTTCCCCTTTTCCTGGAGTAGCCCCCGAGTGAGACGACTCTTCCTGACCGCCCTGTTGCTGCTGCCCACGCTCGCCCTGGCGGACGTGGATGCGCGCTTCGCCCAGCTGAGGGATCAGGCCGAGGCCCTGGGTAGCCTCTCGTCGTTCCTGGACAAGTACATCGGCGAGTGCGCCGGGTTGTTCGTCAACCCGTCGTGCAAGAGCAACGCCGAGGCATTCCGCGCGAAGTACGGCGGCCGGAAGCTGTACATGATCGTCGGAGAGGACGCGGCGACCATGCTCACCCCGGGCCCGTACCAGCCCGGCAGCGGCAACTACACCATCCAGGTCCTCCCCTACTTCCCAGGGGACGCCTATGCGCTCACCCTGGGCATGCCCACGCAGACGGACTCGGCGGGCAACCCGCTGCTGCCCCTCATCCGCATCACCGGCACCACCCCCGAGGGCTGGGCCGCCACCGACTTCCTGCGGCTCTTCTCCAACAAGAAGATCCGGGCGCAGATCGTCTTCACGCCGCAGGGGGTGTGGACGATCCCGCGCAAGCAGGGCGGCAAGGCCCAGGGCGTCGCGGCGCGGATCGAGGCCATCCTCCTCACGTTCGCGCCCACGGGAGATCCGCTGGGCCTGTGGTTCGCCGAGCAGCCCACGGCCGCGCCCAAGGAGCCCACCGGCAAGGGCGGCAAGAAGGGCAAGAAGAAGTAGCCGCCGGGCAGCTCAGTACTTCAGCGCGACGTATTGCTGCACATCCCCGCGCTGCACGCGCAGGAGCACCGAGGCGCTCGCGCCCTTCTCCAGCGCGCCCCGCACCGCCGCGACGTCCTTCACCTTGCGGCGGTTGACCTCCAGCACCACGTCACCCGTCCGCAGCCCCGCGCTCGCCGCCGGGCTGCGCGGCAACACCCCGGACACCAGCACCCCCGCGTAGGGCTCCAGGCCCATGGGGGCGGCCACCTCGGGGGTGACGTCCCTCAGCACCAGGCCGAGTTCGCCCAGGTTGCCCGGGCTGTTCATCGCCGCCAGCACCTCCTGCGCCGGACGGGCGGACAGCTTCACCAGCACCTCCTGCGACACCCCGTCCCGCAGCAGCGTCAGCTTCGCCTCGGACCCCGGCGCCATGATGGCCACCTTGCGCAGCAGCTGCTGGAACGAGTCCACCTGCTTGCCGTTCACCCGCACCACCTGATCTCCGGGGCGGATGCCCGCCTGCGCCGCCGGGCTGGTGGGGTACACCCGCGTCACCACCGCGGCGCGCATGCCCACCTGGGGCTGCTCGTCGATCACCACGCCCAGCCAGCCCTTCTGGAGCTGGCCGTTCTTGCGCAGGTTGGGCAGCAGATCCTTCACCATGTTGATGGGCACCGCGAAGCCGATGCCCTGCCCCTCGGTGATGATGGCCGTGTTCACCCCCACCACCTCGCCCCGCATGTTGAAGAGCGGCCCGCCCGAGTTGCCCGGGTTGATGAGCGCGTCCGTCTGGATGAAGTCGTCGAAGGGGCCCACGCCGATCACCCGCTCCTTGGCGGAGATCATCCCGTGCGACACCGAGTGGTCCAGGCCGAAGGGGTTGCCAATGGCCACCACCCAGTCCCCCACCTCCATCCGGTCCGAGTCCCCCAGGTACACCGCCGGCAACCCGCCCACGCCCTTGCCCAGGAGCCGCAGCAGCGCCACGTCCGTGGACGCGTCCCGGCCCACCACCTCGGCCTGGAACTCGCGCCCGTCCGACAGGCGCACGAGAATCTCACTCGCGGCCTCGTTCTCGCGCGCCACCACGTGGTTGTTCGTCACCACCAGTCCGTCCGGGGTGAGGATGAAGCCCGAGCCGCTCGCCGAGCGCGTCGCGCCCCGCAGCGGGTGGACCGTCTCCATGACGTTGATGTTCACCACGCCCGCCTCCACCGCGCGGATCAGCGGCGCCAGTGAGGTGGGGGGCACGAAGCCCGGCAGCATCGGCTCGCTGGAGGCCCACTCCCGCCACAGCCCCATCGGCCCGCTGTTCACCCGGCTGGAGTCCTCGGCCCAGGCCGCATGCTCCCGAGCCCGTGCCTGGAGCCACGGCGCGAGCGCTCCCTGCTGTGCCCGTGCACCCGGGACGAGCACCAGGGAGAGCAGCGCGAGGAGGGGAAGCAGGACGGGAGCTCGGGGATTCACGACACGGGCCATGGCGAAGGGCTCGAACAACCACTCCCTCCGCCTATTTCCCGGGATTGTCCGGATCCGCGTCCACCGTGCGGAGGGGCGAGGGGGGAGACCCTCACCCTAACCCTCTCCCAGAGGGAGAGGGAACACCCACGATCAGGCCTGGGCGGGGGCGACGTACTTCGCCACCTTCACCCGGGCCGGACGGATGATCCGATCCTTCAGCCGGTAACCGGCCCGGACCTCGGCCACCACCTTCTGGTCCTCGTCCGGGTGGGGGGTGATGTCCATGTCCGTGGCCTCGGCGGTGTTCGGGTCATACGGCAGACCCACCACCTGGATGCGCTCGATGCCCGTCTGCTGCAGCTTCGAGAGCAGCCCGTCACGGATCATCTTCACGCCCTGCGCCAGGGGCGACGAGACGTCTCCTCCGCTCATCGACAGGGAGCGATCCAACTCGTCCACCGCCTCCAGCAGCGTGGCGGCCACGTTGCCGCGCTCCACGTCCATCATCCGCTCGCGCTCGCGGGTGAGGCGCTGCTTGAACTCCTCGCGGTCCTTCTCCAGCTCCTGGTAGGCGCGGGCGAGCTGATCCACGCGGCGCCGGGCCGCGACCAACTCGGCCTCCAACCGCTGCTTCTCCGCATCCACCGCGGCCTCCTGGGCCGGGGGCTGCTGCTCGGTGGACGCCTCGGGCGCAGCCGAAGCGGCGGCCTCGTGGGCCTGCGCCTCCTGGGACGGACCGTCTGTCCGGGGATTGCCGTTCATGCGGCGAACGTAACCAGCCCCGGAGTCGTGTCAACGCTCGGACGACGAGACTAGTGCTCGGCGGGCGCGGCGGGCTGCTCCGACATGAAGCCGTGATCCACCTGGCCCGTCACCTCGTCGATGATCTCCACCTGGGCCGCCCGCAGCGAGTAGTACAACAACCACCGCTCGGCCGCCGTGAGCGTCCCCGCGGGCAGGGCCTTCTCGATTTCCTGCATCGTCAGGCGGCCCTCACGCAGTCCCTTGGCGAAGAGTGCCTTCCGCGCCGTATAGCTTTTCCCGATTCTATTCTCCACGGCCTCTCCCTCCTTCCCGGCCAACATAATTTCGCCCTTCCAACACCGCAGAACATGCGGCGTGAAAGGGCGAAGGCAAGGCCAGGGAGCAACCAGGCGGGCGCCTGGAGGCTCAGGCGTCGGGCAGCTTCCCGTTGGAGTGCTGGGCACCGGGCGGAGGCGGCTCGTCACTGCTCGCCGGGTGGGCGGAGATGACCTGACGGGCCTCCGGGTGCAGCAGTCCCCGTGCGGCGGTGGCCTTGGGGCCGAGGATGCGGAGGATCTCGTCCTCGTCCACCACCTCGGTGGCGAGCAGCCGGGCGGCCAGGGCCTCCACCTTGTCGCGGTGGGTGGTGAGCACCTCCCGGGCCCGCTCGAGCGCCTCGGTCACCATCTTGCGGATCTCATCGTCCACCATCCGGGCCGTCTGCTCCGAGTAGGAGCGCATCTCCGGACCCCCGGCCGAGCGCAGGAAGGCATTCTGCTCGCTGCCCAGGGCCACCGGGCCCAGGGAGCTCATGCCGTAGTCGCGCACCATCAGCTTGGCGATCTCCGTGGCCTGCTTCAGGTCGTTGGAGGCACCCGTGGAGACCTCGCCGATGAAGATCTCCTCGGCGGCGCGGCCGCCCATCATCGAGGCCATCTTGTCGCGCAGCTCGTCGTAGGACATGAGGTACCGGTCCTCGAGCGGCAGGGACATGGTGTAGCCCAGCGCGGCGATGCCACGGGGGATGATGGACACCTTCGTCACCCGCTCGGCGTTGGGCAGCATCCACCCCACCACCGCGTGGCCGGCCTCATGGTGCGCGACGATGTCCTTCTCGCGCTCGTTCATCCGGCGGTTCTTCTTCTCCAGGCCGGCCACCACGCGCTCGATGGCCTCCTCGAAGTCGGCGCGCATGACGAAGTCGCGGTTGCGGCGCGCGGCGAGCAGGGCCGCCTCGTTCACCACGTTGGCCAGGTCGGCGCCCGCGAAGCCCGGGGTGCGCGAGGCAATGGACTTGAGGTCCACGTCCGGCCCCAGCTTCACGCCCTTGGAGTGGATCTCCAGCACCCGCTCGCGGCCGCGCTTGTCCGGCCGGTCCACCAGCACCTGCCGGTCGAAACGGCCCGGACGCATGAGCGCGCTGTCGAGGATCTCCGGACGGTTGGTGGCCGCCAGGATGATGAGACCGGCGCGGCTGTCGAAGCCGTCCATCTCCGCCAGGAGCTGGTTGAGCGTCTGCTCGCGCTCGTCATGGCCACCGGCGACCCCCGCGTTGCGGCTCTTGCCGATGGCGTCCAGCTCGTCGATGAAGATGATGCACGGCGCCTTGGCGGTGGCCTGGGCGAACAGATCTCTCACGCGGGCGGCGCCCACGCCGACGAACATCTCCACGAACTCGGAACCGGAGAGGCTGAAGAAGGGCACGCCCGCCTCACCCGCGACGGCCCGCGCCAGCAGCGTCTTGCCCGTTCCCGGCGGGCCCACCAGCAGCACCCCCTTGGGGATGCGGCCGCCCAGCCGGCGGAACTTCTCCGGCGTCTTGAGGAACTCGACGATCTCCCGCAGCTCGTCCACGGCCTCGTCCACGCCCGCCACGTCGTTGAAGCCCACGCCGGTGTCTGCCTCGGCCTGCACCTTGGCACGTGTCTTCCCGAAGCTCATGACGCTCTGCGGGCCCTGACCGATGCCTCCGGCCATCCGCCTCATCATGAAGCTCCACAACACGAAGGCGAACGCCAGCGGCAGCAGCCATATCAGCAGCACGTCGCTGAAGCCGGACTGGACCACCGCCTCGTACGGGACGCCCTGCTGCTCCAGCAGCGGGACGAGCTGCTCGTCTCCCTCCACGCGATAGGCCATCCACGGCAGGTCGCTGAGCTCGGGGCGCAGGCGCTCGGTCCCTCCCGCGGGAGGTGTCCCCGAGGCGCGCGCCGCGGCGTTGTCCTTGAGGAACCCCTTCACCCAGTCCGGAGCGATCTGCACCTTGGAGAATTTCTCCTCCTGGATGGCGGTGCGGAACTCACTGTAGGTCTTGCGCTGCACGCCCGCGTCCTGGAAGACGTTCTTGAAGAGCATGAAGCCCAGGAGGAGCAGCGCGATGTAGCCCAGTGGCGAGCCGAACCGGAACCCCTTGTTGGCGGGTGGAGGCTGAGGCTTTTCCTGTTTCTTTCCGCGAGGGCTCATCCCCGGCGGCATGGTGTTCTGAGGCTTCATCGTCGACGCACTCCCCCTCCCCCATTGCACGTACCCCTGGTGGTACGTGGTACGACTGATCCGCGGGCAAAAGATGTTCACACCCGCCAGCCGGTCAACCCGGCATGCCCCACGTAGCCGGGTAATGGTGGTAACGCCGGAACAGCACCCGTCCATCCGGGCAGCGGAAATGCCCGGCAGCGAACACGCCACGCGGGGAGACACCGCTAGCGGCAGTCCACCCGGTACATGAACTGGCCGGCGAACTCGGAGCCGAGCACGAAGGAGCGTCCACCGGGCAACCAGGTGATGGCTTCGGACTGGGCCTGACTGGGGCCGGGCACCTCCACCACCTGGCCCCGTACGAGCCCCTCCAGCCGCGACGCTCCCGGAGCGCGCACCTCCCACACGCGGGTATAGGTGCGCAGCAGCAGCCGCTGGCCGGACGGATGGAGCGCCGCCGAGGTGGTGCGATAATCCACCCCCCCGGGCGCCTGGAGCGTGCCCAGGTGCGTGGCCTTCGCCACCGTGCCCGGCGCGAGCCCCTCCAGCGCGAACACCTCGCCCAGCGAGTCGCGCTCCTTGGTGATGACGGCCAGCCGGCCCGTGCCCGGCTCCAGCACGAGCGACTCCGCGTCATGCGGCCTGTCCGGGTACGTGAAGGCCAGCGTCTCCACGGCGACACGGGCGTCGGCCACCTCCGGCTCGGGGAAGCGGAAGAGGCGCACCTGCGGCCGGCGCTCGAAGTTGTCTCCGATGTCGGCCAGGTAGAGGCACTCGCGCGGCTCGCCCGGGGCGCACGGGCCCAGGGCGATGTCCTCCAGGTCCATCCTCGCCGCGTCCTTCGGCTCCAGCCCGGTGAGCGTCACCGTGGCGAGCACCTTGCCGGCGGCATCCAGGGCGAACACCCGGAAGGCGTTGCCGGAGTCGTTGTGCGCCCACAGCACCCCCTCGTGGCGGGTACTGGCGGCGAGGCCGGACAGCTCGGCCAACTCCAGCGGCACCTGTCCTACCCGCTGGGGCTTTCCATAGAGCACACAGCCGGGCAAGCCCTCGGCGGACGGGTAGCGCGGATCGGCCACCGGGGTGGAGGCATCCGGGCTGGAGGGCTTCTTCGTCGTGCAGGCCCCGAGCAACAGCCCCGCGAGCACCAGGGCGGTACGACGGCCCACGTCAGGCTTCCAGCCCCAGCAACTTGGCCAGCGTCTTCGCGTCCGCGTCGGGGAACTGGTACTTCGACATCTCCTCCAGCGTCACCCAGCGGTGATCATGCACGCGCAGGTGCTGGATGGCCGACTCGGAGCTGGTGAGCCGGCAGCGGTAGACGCGGAAGTCGATGTCGTAGCTGGGGTAGTCGTGATGGGTGTGGAGGGCCTGCTCCATCACCTCCACCTCCACGCCCATCTCCTCGCGGATTTCACGCGCGAGGGCCTGCTCGTCCGCCTCCCCCTCCTCCACCCGGCCGCCGGGGAACTCCCAGAGCAGCGGGAGGGTCGCCTTGGGCGGGCGCTGGGTGATGAGGTAGCGCCCCTCGGCGTTCTGAAGCATCGCGCCCACGACGCGGATGTGACGACGAGCCATTTCCGGACTCCTTCTCACGGAAGCAGGAAGGGGGGCGGACTAACACGGCCCGGGGCCCCAGGCCAAGCCTCAGGACCCCTTCGGGACTTCCTTGGACCCCTTCAGGACGCCTCAGGACGCCTTCCCAGGGCCTCCCCGGCGGCTCCGCGACGCCGCCCCCTTGCCCCGCTTCGGCGTGCCCGGGGGCTGCTCCAGGTCCTCCAGGACGGCCTGGTTGAGCGCGGAGACCTCCGCCACCAGCTCGGCCCGTCCGTACCGCAGGCCCGAGCGCCACAGATGCTCCCGGAGCGCCTGGGCCAGCTCCCCTCCCGTGGCGTAACGCTCCTCCCTCTGCGGCGCGAGCGACCGGTGGACGATGGGCCTCAGCTCCTCCGGCAGCGAGCGCGTCGCCGCCTGCACGTCCTGGGGGCTCAGCTGGCGCATGCGCTTCATCAGCTCGCCGGTGCGCACGGCCGCCAGCTCCTCGAGTCCCGGTACCCGGCCATCCCCCCGCGCACGCAACTGGCGGCTGAGCAGCTCCGCCTCGTGGCGCTCGGCGGCGTCCAGCAGGTGCTGGCCGGTGAGCGTCTGCAGGAGGACCAGTCCCAGGGAGAACAGATCCGAGCGCCCATCCAGCTGCTCCAGCATGGCGCGCTCGGGAGAGCTGTAGGCCAGGTTGCCCAGATCGCTGTCGCCCTCGGTGGAGATGCGCCCCTCCAGCCGGGACCAGGCCGCTCCGAAGTCCATCAGCTTCACCTCGCCGTTCCGGCCGATGAGGATGCCCTGGGGTGTCACGTCCCGGTGGACGACGCCCAGCGCGCGGCCCTTCTGATCCAGGAGCGCGTGCGCGTAGTGCAAACCATCCGCGACCTCTGAGGTCACATAGCAGGCGAAGGCCTCGGAGAAGGAGCGGCCGGCCCGGGCGGCCAGACGCATCAGGTCACCCAGGGGCCGGCCCTCCACGTACTCCAGCAGCAGCAGCGGCGTGTCCGCGGTGCCCCCGAGCATCTGCACCGAGACGATGTTGGGGTGGCGCATCTGGCTGCCCAGGCGCGCCTCCTCCACCAGCCGCTGGTAGTCCTCCTGCCGCACCACGCGGTTGAGACGCTTGAGGACGGTGAGGCCGCCCTCTCCGTCCTGGTAACGCTGGCGCGTGAGCAACAGCTCGCCATGATGGCCCTGTCCCAACGAGCGCACCAGCTCGTAACTCACCATCCCGGCGTCGAACACCACCGGGTGGGTCTCACGTGTGGATGTTGTTTCAGGGGTCGTCCGGATCGACATGCGAAGTACTCCTTGGGGGTTTCCGCGGGCTGACTCGAAAGGTAAACATGCGCCCCCGAAAGGACCAAGAACGATGACGGGGATCCAGCAGGGCGGACGTTCAGGCCATGACCTCCAAAGTCGTGTCTACCTCTCACATGACTCTTGAAGTCACCACTTTTCCGGTTATCTTAGAAGTCATGTAGGCCGGAGTTCCGGGCCCTACACCTTCCACTCTCATTCAGGACCGCACGGCACATGGCACTCCCACGAGGACTGGCAGGGACGATCGGGACAGCGGCCCGGGCGGCTCGGGTCCAGGCCAATCTCACCCAGGAGGACGTGGCCGAGCGGGTGGGTCTCGCCACCGAGGTGTATGGACGGCTGGAGCGCGGCGGCATGCTGCCCAGCGTCCCCACCCTGAAGAAACTGTGCGAGGTCCTGCGCATCCCCTCGGACGTACTGCTGGGGCTGACCCCCGCCCAGGAGAACTTCTGGACCAAGGAGCCGCCGGCCCGTCCCGTCGAGGAGCCGGGGGAGATCCGCCGCCTGGTCCGCACCGTGAAACGGCTGGAGCCGGCCGAGTTCCGCCTGCTGAGCCTGATGGCCACCGGCCTGCTGCGCCTGAGGCTGATGCGGCAGGGACGCGCCTCCCGCGACTCCTCCCCCTCCTGAGCGTCTCCACCGCGAGACCCTCACCCGGAGCCCGGGGAGCGGGCGGGCGGGGGAGGCTCCGCCCTCCTACCCTCGGGTTTCCCTGGGCAACACCCGGCCCGGGGCGCTAGGTAGGTGAGCCGGATCCCGGCCACCCCATGACAGCTGCCCTCCTCACGCTCACCCTCTTTCTCGCCTCGGGACAGTACGCGCCCCAGCAGGCTGGAAGTGAACCCCTCGCGCCGGCCCTCGAGGCCCGCGTGCAAACGCTCGGCAAGGAGCTGCGCTGCGCCGTGTGCCAGGGCCTCTCCGTCGCGGACAGCCCCTCGTCCATGGCCCGCGCCCAGCTCGATAAAATCCGTGAGCTGGTGGCCGAGGGGAAGTCGGACCAGGAGGTCCGTGACTACTTCGTGGCCCGCTACGGCGAGTGGGTGCTGCTCCAGCCCAAGGCCGAGGGCGTGAACCTGCTCGTGTGGCTCGGCCCGGTGGCCCTGCTGCTGGGCGGCGCCTTCGTCATCTTCCGGCAGGTGCGGCGCGAGCCCGCCGCGGCCGCTCCGGCGGTCTCCGCGCCCGCGACGCCTCCTGCCGCTTCCACCGATTCCGAGGACCCGTACCTCGCGGCCGTGCGCCGGGAGCTGGATCAATGAACCCTACAGCGACCAATTGGGCGCCTGGCCTCATCGTGCTCACGGTGGGCTTCATCGCCGCCGCGTTGTTCCTCTTCACCCGCAGGGTGGCCGCGTCCGCGCCGGAGGCGAAGGATGGCGCGCTCGAGGATCTGGAGCGGCGCTACCAGTCCCTCATAGAGCAGCTCAAGGAGCTGGCGGCGGAGAAGCACACCCTGGAGCCGGAGCGCTACGAGTCGGAGCGCAAGCGGCTGGAGCTGGAGGCCGCGGCGGCGCTGCGTGCGAAGGACGAGCACCTGAAGCGCGGGGCCACCCAGGACGGGCCGGGCGTGCGGCGGGAGGCGCCGGCGTCGAAGGGCCTGCTGTCGCCGCAGCTCAAGGGCGCGCTGTGGGGCGGAGGCATCGTGCTGTTCTTCGCCACGCTGGGCTACACGCTGGTGTCCGAGCAGCGCACGCGGGGCGAGGATGATGCCGCCACGGGTCGGGTGCCTCCGGGCATGGGCGCCACCGCGCAGCAGCCGCAGGAGGACACGCAGCTGAGCGAGGCGATGGAGCGCGTGAAGAACAACCCGGCGGATATAGACGCCGCGGCGCTGCTGAGCCACGAGCTGATCCGGCGGCAGATGTTCGAGGAGGCGGATCGCGTCACGAACCGGGCGCTGGCGGTGGATCCGTTCAGCGTGGAGCTTCGGGTGCACCTGGGCGTGCTGAAGGCGGTGCGCGGGGACGAGGCGGGCGCGGAGCAGGATCTGATGAAGCTGGTGGACACGTACCCGGATGCCCAGGAGGCGCTGCTGTTCATGGGCGCCATCGCGATGCGGCAGGGCGACAAGGAGAAGGCGCTGGGGATGTTCGAGCGCTTCGCCGTGGAAGTGCCTGCCGAGATGCAACCGCCTCCGCTGCTCGCGGCCATCCAGCAGCTGCGCGGCGAGCTGGGCCGGTAGAAAGCCCTGCCCACGGGTTCGAAGCCCGTCGGGGACAACCCGAGAAGCCTGGCAATCGCGAAGGGTTGCTGGGCTTTTCTTTTGCCCCCGGTTCCTCATGTGCCCTCGGCGTGCCCCTCCGGCGTCTCTGGCCGGGGCGGCGTGGAGTTGGGGCATAGGCCGGTCGACCGTGCCGAGCCTCAAGGGGTAGAACGCCCGCCGATCTCCGGAAAGCGCTCGTAGGCCTGTTTGAGCGCGTCCAGGTGGGCGGGGTTGTCCAGGTCGAGCGGCGCATCCGTAAGCCTGACCACCCACCCGCCCGTCGCGGTGCGCCGCGCCCGTGAGAGCAGCTCGGCATCGCGGGCCGGGTCCGGGAAGCCGATGGTCCGTGCAGCGGCGTCTGACCAGTAGTTCAGCCACCCAAAGCGGTGCGGAATCTCTGGCAAGCGCATGGCGCTGGGGGATCTGATCATCGGCAGGCCACGGGGAGGCGGCTCCATATCGTCTGGCCGATTCTTCGTCTGGCGTGCAATGTCCACCCCCGCGCTGAATGGCGTCGCGTGCCCCCAGAACGCGCGTGCTTCCTCCGCCACAGCCTCCAGCAAAGCCGCCGCAGCCGCGATGCCGTCTGCGGACAGAGGCACTGACACATGGAATTCAAACTGTGCCCGACCGCCAGGGGACATCCCCGCCGGTTTCCCCCACCCCATTACCCTCACTCGGAAGTTGTCATCGATGCTGCGCAGAGTCGGAAATTCCCCGCGCTGACTCTCACGGGCAACGAGTGCATCACGATCCTGTAACGGGACAAGTTGTCCCTCGTCAGAAATCATAAGCCCGATGCACAAGCCAGGAACCGCGCTTTCCATTCCATGAACAACAGCCAATGGACGGCCATCATCGACTGCAAGCGCAGGCGCGTAGACGATCATTGTCATCTGGTCTTTTTGTGCAGCGGACATTTCAGCACCAATCCATGAGGACGATAACGCCCTGGAGTTGCGGTTCCTCGATTTCCAGCATGGCCTTGTGAGTGGCGCTTCGCACGCCGACCTGGAAGCCAAATCCACATGCCCTCGCAAGCTCGCGCTCTACCAGGAGGTCACGCACATTCTTTCTGATCACAATGTCTCGAAGTTCGAGCGGATATGTATCGAAATTGTCGGTCTTCACCTCCCAAAGCACACCAGCCACAACTTGCAGCGCGTCGAAAGCCTTGCCGTTAACGAGCGCGTTAGCACCACGGTAGGCGTTGAACGGAATCCCGTCGGCACACTGATTGTGCAGCCTATTTCCACCCTTTGGCGGCACCCGTTGGGGCTTGCACTCCGGGCGGCGCTCTCGCTCCGTGACTTCGGTTGGCCCCACGGGAGGGAAATCCGGCCCTTTGGGCTCCGGCTTGGGCCTTTCTTTCGGCGAGGGTTTCTGCGGCGCGGGCCTCGTTTCCGGCGCGGGCCTCACTTTCTCGGGATCGCCCCAACTCAGCGCATACGCATCCAGCGCCTTCTTGATGGCGAAGCCCACCACTAACGCCCGCGACGATCACCGCTCCCACGACGATCTCCGGGGCCGCCAGGACACAGACCCCGAGCCCCATGCCAGCGGCGCCAGCAGAAGCAACCGCGCATCGTCCCGTGGTGTCGTGAAACTCGATCCGGTCATGGTCGAGTGCATGAAAGCACCGTTCCGCCAGCACGGGCCAGGGCTCGGAAGCCTCCTGTACGGAGCAACGCCCTCCGTCCATCCAGGGCAGCGTCGCCGCTCGCTGGAGGTTGGCGAGCCTTGGGTCCCGGGCCGCTGGCTCTCTTGGAGTAGGCGGTGTCGTCGTACAGGCTGAGAGAAAGAGCAGAAGTGCGATGCACGCTCGGAGACGCATGGCCGGGTTCTCCATTCGGACTAGGACCCGACGGATCCTGACAGGTCCGTTCGGAGTATGACAGTGCCCAGACAGCCACGAACGAGCGCTCCGGGGGCACGGCACGTCCCCACCCGCTGAGCGCATTCCGCGCGGGGTCGCGCTGTCGCACGAAGTGGCTGCCAGGGAATACGAATGCAGTACGCTGGGTGGCACAATGGCTACCGGGAACGAACTGGAGAGCGACCTCCGCCAGCAGGTGGAGATAGCGGTTCGCAGCGGTTACGGGACGGAGAGCGAGGTTCTCGCCCGGCTCGAGGATCTGGTGAGGCGCGAATTCGGGAAGGCTCCGGCGGCCGAACGGCTTCTGTCGTATGCCCGGGACCTGCTCGATGCACAGCTCAAGGAAGAGGCCCGCTGGACCGAGCCGACGACGAACGATGCCATCTCGTGGGCGTTCGAGGAACTGTACGAACAGGGCATCACCGCAGCTCAGAACGTAGGAGGCACCCTCTCGGAGGCCTGGGCGCGCGTGATCGACGCAGTGCGGGGCGACTACGTTCCGGCACGAGGCGCCACCTTCTTCCTCGAGCAGGATGTCGCACAGGGGGTCCTTGGAGCGGGGCTCATGCTCTCCTTTGGAGCGCTCTCGGACGAGGGGGCGCGGGATGACGATGACGAGGCGAGCCTGGTCATCGCGCGCGAGGTGTTCGAAGCGCTGGAGCGGCACGGGGTTGCGGTGGAATGGGACGGAAGCGTGAGGTCCCGCATTCGCATCCTCCCGTTCCCCTGGCGAAATCGCCGCTGGTCTACGCTGCCGAGCAGGGCATCCAGCATGGGTGACGAGCCATCATCATTGGCGGAGGAGCCCAGCCACCGGCAGATACTGGAGCAACTCGTGCGCGACGAGGGCGTTGCGTGGGATGCCGCAACGGCCGCGCTCGAGGCGTTCATCTGTAGCGAGGCCCGGGAGCGCTGCGGTGAGCGCCGCCACCTGGAGGCGAAGTACAACCCGGAGTTGGGGCGGGTGGAGGTCTTCCAGTGCATCAAGGTCGTTGAAGCGCGCGCCGCGGGAGCCGAGGGCGAGAACCAGCGAACGCTCGCCGGGTTGCGGCGGCTCGGTATGGAGGTCGAGGCGGGTGACGAGCTCGTTTTCCAGCTGTTCTACCTGGAGAAGGATGCGGACGAAGCCTTGCTCCAAGATGCGCAATGGGGAGCGCTCCTCGACCTGAAGACGCACGGCCACAGCATCGAGGGGCTCACGCCGCATTCCCTCCGGGAGGGAGCCCTGGAGCACCTACCGAAACGCACGCGGGCGGAGTGAGCCGTGGGTCCGCACGGAAGGTGGGAGCGCCAGCCATGACGAACGAGTCCGAGACCGAGCCGAGGTGCCCGCGCTGCGGGGGCGCATTCGGAGACTCCACCGTGGAACGGGGCATCGTCTCCACCCCGTGCCAGGAATGCGGCTACGTGATGCAGGCAATCCATTGCGCGCCGCTCCCGCTGGAACCCCAACCCCTCTGGCACCTCTGTATGAAGTGGCGCGGATCCAGCGCAACCGTCAAGGACGCCGCGTTGCTGCGGCAGTTCATCCCGGACTTCAAGGACCTGCCCATCTCGCAGGTGCATCAGCGGCTCGGGGGATACTCGGAGTTGAGACTCCGCTGGCTTTCAAAGCGCGTGATGAGGGAGCTTCGCGACGCCGCGGAGGCACGGGGCTTCCAGGTGGAGGCGGAACCGGAAGAGGAGGAGCCCCCTTCCTCCTGAGCCCGGCACAGGCCCGGTGAGCCTGCCCTCCCCGCCCGTGTGAGGCACGGGGGCCACCGTGGTACACCCCACCCTCATGTTCTTCTGTTCACGGCGAGTCGTCGCTTCCATCTGCATGTCGGTAGGCTTGTCGCTGCTGTGCGGCACGGCCGTGGCCGCCGAGCCCTCCCCCGGAGACTCGCCCCAGCGGGTGACGCCCGCGGGCGGGCTGTTCAGCATCGAGTTCCCCGCGACGCCAACATGCGACGCGAACGCGGACGAGCCGAGCTGCCACTATGTGTATCCCAAGGAGGGGTGGGTCCTGAGCGCGTCGCTCTCGAAGGTCACGTCCTCGGAGCCGCCCGCCAGGTCCCTCCAGAAGTATCTGGACTCGAGTGCGGAGGACGGAAGCTTCCGGAT
Organism: Archangium violaceum Cb vi76; assembly: GCF_000733295.1. Lineage (GTDB taxonomy): Bacteria > Myxococcota > Myxococcia > Myxococcales > Myxococcaceae > Archangium > Archangium violaceum. Next base: position 34,097 of record NZ_JPMI01000140.1, read on the forward strand.
CGCCCGCCAGGAGGCCACACACGTCGGCGACCTCCCCGCGCTCGACTACCGCTTCGAGTCCACCGACGAGTCGGCCTATGGGGCAGTGGGGCGGTTGGTGCTCATCGGCACGCGGATCGTCGCCATCGAGGTGGGCGGTGAAACGCTGCCTTCCGAGGAGGCCATCCAGCGCTTCATGAACACCTTTCGCGTGGAGGGCCAGCCAGGGAAGTCAGAGGCCGTCGCGAGCTCGGCTCCGGAGCCCCAGCCCATTCCGGAGCCCTCCGCCGCACCTGGCCCCACGCAGCCAACAGCAGCTCCCCAGCCGGCACAGGCGTCCTCCGCTTCGCTCCAGCCCGAACCCTCTCCGTCGTCCATCACCGCGCGGATGCAGGCCTCGCTGCTCAAGCCAGGCAAGCTCCAGTACCAGAGCATCCAGGAAAAGCTCCCCGGAGAGGGAATGCCCTGGAGCTTCTCCGTGGGGACGGCCAAACGCATCATCCAGCGCAAGCGCGACAAGAAGCGTGATGCGCTCATCATCATCGAGACGGGCCGCACCCAGGCGGGGACGTTCGAGCACCGCTTCTGGCTCGATGCGAAGACCTTGCTTCCCTACCGGTGGACGAGCCGGTCTCCCGGTGCCTCGACGCGGCTGGAAGTCATCGACGGTTTCCTGCGCGCGGAGGGCAAGGGCGCCGGCGCGGTGAAGTTCAACCAGCACCTGGGAGACACGCCGCTCTTGTTCCCGGGCGCTCCGCTGGAGCTTGCCCTCTCCACGCTTCCCCTGGCGCCGGGCTTCACCGGGAGCCTCCGGGTGCTCGACCCGGAGGGAATGGCCGCTGGAAAGCCCTTCTCCACCTGGCGGGTCTCCGTTCCCTTCGCCGGCCCGGTCACGGGTCTCGCGAGACTCAAGAAGGACGTCGCGAGCTACAAGGTCGAGCTGCTCGAGTCCTCCGGGGAGAAGGAACTGGAGAAGGCTCCCCGGAAGATCATCCTGTGGATCGAAAGCGAGGCACGCCGCGTGCTGCAGGTGGAGACCGAGGCTCCCTTGCCGCGAGGCGGTATGCGGAGCGTTCAGACGCTCCAGGCCCAACGTTGAGCCTCGGGTGCGCCCCCGGCCGCAATGACCGCGAGCGCCGGAGCCTACTGACCTGTCCAGCCCGACGTCACAGTGAGCGGCAGTTTGCCCCTGACTCCGCCGCGCCTGTGCGGGCATGCACTCTCATCCACCCGAATGCCCCGAGAAACTCCTGAAAGCCATGATTGACAGGAATCTCACCATAAACGAGGATGCTCGACGGGGGAGGCACTTCTCACGCCCACGTCCCTGGATGTCATTCAACGGCGAGAAGAGGACAACGACTCATGCCTGATACGAAGAAGGGTGAAGCGTTCGCGAAGCTGGTGTTGAGAGTGTGGAGCGATCCGGACTTCAAAGCCAGACTGTTCAGCGATCCCATGCCGCTGCTGGCGGAGTACGGCGTCGAGACCCCGCCGGGCCTGAAAGTGAAGGTGGTGGAGAACGAGCCGGGGACCATCCACCTCGTCCTGCCGAGCGCACCCAAAGACGTCTCACTGCTGCAGGAGGAGCCCATCTATACCATTCAGTGCGCTGTCTGCCACTCCCGCGACAGCTGTCTGACGCACCACAGCTAGACGTCTGATATCACCTCGTACCGGGTTACGAGGATGGGCGCCCTTGTATCAAGGGCGCCCATCTCGTTTGGGGGCCTGGCCTACAGCCCGGGGGCACACCGTGCCGTCTCATGCTCGCCGCGGGTTGAAGAGCTCCGACGAGTCGACGTAGGCGTTGTACTCGGCGAGTTTGCCCTCCTCGAAGCGAGAGATGGTCGCCCACGGCTGGACCCGAGGGCTCGCCGGGGACAGAGACACCCGCTGGCGGCGATGTTGACGCTTCTGGTGCAGGCGCTGGCGGTGGGCAGGCGAGTATTGAGGCATGCCGAGGAGCTGGGGGAGGACATTCAGCCGAGGGGTGGTGTTGCTGGAAGGCAAGGGCCCGAGCATCACCAGCCTCACTCTCTGAGCCAGTCAGCTGACGCGCAGGCGCGCCATGCGGCATCCCCACTGCCACAGCCGGTAGATGCCGCCCACCACCAGGGCTGTCTGGGCCGAGGACACGACCAGGAAGGCCAACTGTGGCAGGAGCAGTGCCGCGAGCGAGTTCCGGTCGTTGATGTGCCAGAGCGTGAACCCGGCCGCGAGCCATCCAGGGAGATGGACCACGGTGGACCAGAGGTTCATGGGAGCAGCCACCTCGTCCGTGTAGATGCGCGCCCGGTCCATGAGGGAGGCGCCTTCTTCCATGAGCAACTCGGACGACACAATCCACAGGTGGATGAGCACGTTCACGAGGACCGCGAGCATGGTCACGCGCCAGGCAAGCCAGGGACGACGATCGGAATTCGCAGGGCTGTTCATTTCGCTTTTCCCCCAAGAGACACCCGCAAACTAGACACACGCCTCGATTACCGGCAGGAACAAAGGCATGTCTCATCGATAACTCGCGGTCATCGACCCGGGACAGCACTCTCCGCGCCCCTGTGCTCCAGGAGAACCGCCGTCCCATGCGCGCCCCTTGCACGACAGGCGGGCCGCCACCCGCCTCGGCGCAGCCGCTCCTACAGGCCCGGCACCACCACCGGCGTCAGGCGCTGGGTATATGTCCCATCCCCGAGCTCGCCATGACCGTTGTGGCCCCAGGCCCACACGGTGCCGTCCTTGCGCACCGCCACCGTGAGGGCCTCGCCAGCCTCCAGGGCGATGATGCCCGTGAGGCTCGTCACCCGCCCTGGCGTGTACCTGGAGGTCGCCGTCCCGTTGCCGAGCTGACCCTCGGTGTTGCCGCCCCATCCCCACAGGGTGCCGTCCTGCTTCACCGCCAGCGTGTGGTGATCCCCGGCGCCAAACAGGATGCCGCTGCTGAAGCCCGAGGCCTGCACCGGCGAGTAGCGCCCGGAGGTCGTCCCATCCCCCAGCTCGCCATAGCCGTTGTAGCCAGAGGACCAGACGGTGCCGCCCTGCTTCAGCGCCATGGTGGAGTAGGCACCGGCGGAGACGGCGATGACGCTGGTGAGGCTCGTCACCTGCACCGGCACATACCGGAAGGTGGTCGTCCCATCCCCGAACTGGCCGTAGCCGTTGTAGCCCCAGGCCCACGAGGGTGCCATCCTGCTTCACCGCCACCGTGTGGTAGTCGCCCGCGGTCACGGTGAAGGCGTTGACGAGGCCCGACGCCCTCACCGGGGTCAGACGCCGGGTGGTCGTCCCGTCCCCGAGCTGGCCAAAGTCGTTGTAGCCCCAGGCCCAGACGGTGCCGTCCCGCTTCACCGCCACCGTGTGGAACCGTCCCGCGGTGATGGCGATGACACCGGTGAGACCCGGCACCTGCACCGGCACGGTGCTGCTGGTGGTCGTCCCGTTGCCGAGCTGGCCGTAGGCGTTGTAGCCCCAGACCCAGACGGTGCCATCCTCCTTGAGTGCCACCGAGTGGGCCTCCCCCGCGGCCAGGGCGATGATGCTGGTGAGGCCCGCTACCTGCACCGGCACGTTGCTGCCGGTGGTCATCCCGTTGCCGAGCTCGCCATTTCCATTGGTGCCCCAGGCCTTGACGGTGCCGTCCTTCTTCAACGCCAGCACGTGGTGATCTCCCACCGCCACGGCACTGACATGGCTGACCGTCACCTGTACGGGAGTGGTGCGGTCCGTGCCGGCACCGTCTCCGAGCTGGCCGTAGGCGTTGTGGCCCCAGGTATGGACGGTGCCGCTCTGCCTCACCGCGATCGTGTGGTAGCCGCCCGAGCCGATCTCCGCGACGGAGCTGAGCGCCGACACCTGCACCGGCGTGGTGCTGTTGGCCGTCGTCCCGTTGCCGAGCTGGCCGTAGGCATTGTAGCCCCAGGCATGGGCGATGCCATCCTGCCTCACCGACAGGGAGTGATAGAGGCCGGCGGCGATGCGGGTGACGGAGGAGAGCCCGGGCACCTGGCCTGGAATGGAGCGGTTCGTCGTCGTTGCATTGCCGAGCTGGCCGTAGGCGTTGTGGCCCCAGGCGTGGACGGTGCCGTCCTTCTTCAACGCCA
>NZ_JPMI01000141.1 GCF_000733295.1 Archangium violaceum Cb vi76
AGGCCCGGCACCTGCACCGGCAACAAGCGGTTCGTGGTCGTGCCGTCCCCGAGCTGGCCATAGGTGTTGTAGCCCCAGGTCCACACGGTGCCGTCCTCCCGGAGCGCCACCGAGTGGTAGTAGCCCGCGGAGACGGCGATGATGTTGGCCAGCCCCCTCACCCGCACGGGCGCGGAGTCTGGCGTGAGCGTTCCGCTGCCGACCTGGCCATAGGTGTTGTGGCCCCAGGTCCACACGGTGCCGTCCGCCTTCAGCTCCACCGTATGGTAGAGGCCCGTGGTCGCTCTGGCGCATGTCTGGGGGACGTTCTGGAAGAGCACCGTGGAGGTGGAGGTGCAGACGGTCCGGTTGCCCGCGCTGTCGATGACCATCGGCCACGCCTTCACCTCGAAAGCGTGCACGCCACAGGCGACACCGGACTGGCTGAAGAACCAGCTGCCCGAATTGCCGACGCGCTCCTCGGCCGCGTACGAGGCCCCATTGAGGAAGTACTCCAGCTTCACCGCGTTGGCGCCGGTGGACACCGTCCAGTTTCCACCGCCGGCCAACTCACCCTGGTAGGAGCTGACGCCCTGGAGGGTGAGGCTGTTGACGCTCAGCCCCGAGCACAGGGCCGCCTCGGAGGACCCCAGCGGCTCCTCGGAGGGAGCCCCGACGCGCTCGGGAGGGGCGCCACAGGCCATCCACAGCATCCCTCCCAACAAGGCGAGCAAGGAAGTCCGCATCAGGTCTCGCCGCATGGCCCGCTCCTTACGAAGGGAAAGCAGTAAAACGCTTATGTTCAGAATACACAGTTGAATCTCCAACGCAATGAAGATGGGAAAAATGAAGCCGCGTGACGTAAACGCCACATCCGCGTCTGGTTTGGCGCCTTTCACCCCATCGGAGCGCCATCGGGAGCAGAGAGGGCTGCCTCGCATGGCACCGGAGGAGACGGGACAGGAGGCCAAGAGCGGGGGCGCGCGCCGCATCCCTAATTTTCACCTGATGCCGTCTGGCCCGGCGCAGCCCGCGCCGTGCTCTCTCCGCGAGGTGGCCATGGACTCGGTGGACTCCCTGCTCACGGCCGTGCGCGAGGCGCTCGCCCGGGAGCCACGCCTCGATTTGCGGTGATCGGCGGTTGAGCGCTCGGGTCATCCAGGCCGGGCGGCCTTGAGCCGTTTCATCCACCGGTTCAACAGACCGGATGAAGTTTCCGCGTAGGCGGAGGCCGCGTGGATCCACACCTCCACCTCCGTGCCTCCCTCCGGTGCACTGCTCATCCGCAGCGCTCCACCCAGGCGCCTGGCTCGCTCGAACATGCCCTTGATGCCGTAACGGCCCGGCTTGCCCTGGTGGTTGGCATAGAGAGGGTCCAGGCCCGTGCCGTCATCCTTCACGCACAGGCTCAAACGGTGCTCCTCATACGTCAGGGACACGGCGATGGATCGGGCCTTCGCATGGCGTACCGCGTTGGCCGCCGCCTCCCGGGCAATCATGAGCAACTCGTCGCGAACGGCGGCGCGCAGCGGCCGTTCGTCGCCGGTGACGGAGACATCGACGAGGAGCTTTCCGTCCGCCAGCTCCCACGCCGCACGAGCGAGCGCCGTGCCGAGCGGCCCGTCCGTCTCGCGCAGATCCGAGACCCGATCGCGCGCGGCGGCGATCAATCCCTCGGCCTTCACGATCGCGCGCTCCATCTCCTCGTTGAGTCTGGGTTCGGAGATTCGCCTGGCCACGCTGTCGAACTGAAGCACCAGGCCCTGCACGCCCTGGAGCAGCGTGTCGTGCAGCTCCCGGGCAATCCGCTCCCGTTCGCGGTGGCGCTCTTCCAGCCGCAGCTGGACCTGTTTCTCGATGACACGGGCCCGCATCCGGTACGCACTCCAGACGATGGCCAACAGCAAGACCACGCACGTCACGGCGAAAGCCTTCGTCTGGACCAGGGTGGGCTCGATGGTGAAGTCCAGCGTGGCGCCGGTTTCGTCCCACACGCCGTCACCGTTGGAGGAGACCACCCGGAAACGATAGCGGCCGTGGGTGAGATGGGCGTAGGTCGCCTCGCGCACCGAGCCGCCGTCGTGCCACTCGCCGTCCACCCCCTCCAGCCGATAGCGGAAGCGGGCCCGGTCCGCCGCCGATAGCGTGACCGCGGTGTAGCGCAGCGTCACGCTGCGGGTGCCTTCTGGCAGATGCAGGCCGTCCCCGGCGAGATAGGTACGGTCGCCAGCCCGTACGCTCTGGATCTCGGTCCGAGGTGGGCGCTCGTTCCTGGGCAACGCGGCTGGATCCAGCCACGCGACGCCGAGGTTGGTGGCGAACCACAACCGTCCGCGCTGATCCCGCACCGCCGTGGGGACCGCGCTCGCCTGCAAGGCGATGCCGGGCAGCCCGTCGCGCCAATCGAACAGGCGATAGTTCAGCTCACTGCCGGGCTGAGAGAACATCCTTTCGATGTCGCCGGCCTTCACCTGGACCACACCCCGCCCGCCGTTCATCCACAGGTCCCCGTCCAACGACTCGACGATGCCGGTGATGAGACCGAAAGCGATGTCCTGACTTTCCAGAATCGTCGCGAAGCGCTGGCCGTCGAAACGAGCGACCCCGTTCTCGCCAGCGACCAACAGGTTCTTGCCGGTCGCGTGAATCGAGGTAGCGCGGCCGATCGCCAACCCATCGCCTGGGCCATATCGGATCGCGTGGCCGCCGGACCACCGGACCACTTCGTCCTCGAACGCCATCCAGACCACGTTGCCGGGACCGAGCACCATGGCGTTGGGGGCGGGGCTGTCGCCGAACCGCCTTTCGGGTTGGATACCCTCGGGTGTGATGACGAAGATCCCGAGCCCGCAGATGGACAGCCACATGCCGTCCTCGCCGTTCGGTGTGAAGGCCATCACATACGACTGAGCATTGCCGGCGGGGAGGTTGAACTTCCGCAACGTGTCGCCCAAGCGCCGGAACACCTCCCGTCCGTTGATCCACCACAGCGCACCATCGGCGGCGGTGATGGCCGAGCGGGCCGGTACCGGACCGCCGTAGGCGCGAGGTGGGCCGGAAGGGTCCACCACCAGCGCGGTCCGCCGATTGCCCACCATCACCCCGGTCCCCAGAATCGCAAGCGAGAAGCCGCCTTGAGACGCTGACGACAGCTCGGGGATGTCGTGCAAGCGCTTCTTCTGGAAGCTCGCCAGCCCGGCGTTCGTGCCCACCCACACGGTGCCCTCGGTGTCCTCGATCACCGGTACCACCACCGGGGAAGCCAGCCCATCGGGCCGCTCGAACTTCTCCAGCGGGTCCGAGGGGAGCAGGCCGCGCCCGGTAGGAATGCTGGCCGGAGAGGGCAGTCGCCAGATGCCGGCACCCCAGACGGTGAGCCAGAGGCTACCGTCGCGGGCGAACAGCATCTGCTTGGCCCGTAGGAAAGCAGGCGCGCCCGTCGTCGAAGATGAGCCTGACGTCCGCGGAGCCGCTGAAGATGCGAGTGCGGTGCTCGGAGGAACGGACCGGACATGCTCCGGCAGAGGACGCGTCCCTTGGAGCTCCTCGCTCAGCCAGAGCCGGCCTTCGGCGTCCTCCGCGAGCACGGCATCCCGGGAGATCGTTTCTCCCGTATCCTGGAACCGCCGCTCCCCCGGACGGAGGAAGACCAGCCGGTGTGGCGTGCAGACCCAAAGCACGCCGCGCCGATCGACATAGACATATTCCGCGGCGCCATCGTCGTAGCCCCATTCCCGGCCCACGACCTGCCATTGCCCCGCCTCATACCTGGCCAACCCACCCGCGGCGGCGGCCCAGAGCGCACCGTCCGGGGTGCCAGCGAACCTCAGCACGCGGCCGGGCGGAATCCCCTCGTGGGGACCGAAGACGGTGGAGCGGCCATCACGCAGTCGTGCCACACCTCCGGTGTAGAAGCCCAGCCAGATGTCGCCGTTGGGCAGCACCTTCAGCGCGTTGATATTGGAGGAGGGCAGCCGCTGCCCATCCCGCAGCGGATAGCGGTCGAAGCGGACCCCATCGAACCGATAGAGGCCCACGCCCGTGCCGAGCCAGAGGTAGCCCGTGGGTGCCTGCTCCAGCGTCCAGATGTCGGCGGGCGCGCCGTCAGTCACCGAGAACGGGGTGTAGGCGTAATGGTCGAGGGATGTGGCCGCGGCGTCGCAGGGGCTCAGCGAAGCGGCCAGTGCGAGCAGGAGGGAGATGAAGGACGACCGGGGGCACATGGAGTCTCGGGCAGCCGGCCAAGTATGACCGATCGCGCACGATGCTTCCATTCAGGAGAGGCCCGGCCCCCCTGGGTGGACCGGCGAAGTGGTCGTGGCGCCTGTCCGCCCGGCTGCCACGCGATGAGGAATTCGGAGCGGGCTCAACCGCGGACCGCGGAGAGCCTGCGCCTCAACCGGCGCACCCGCTCGACCATGTCCTGGGGCATCACGCGCTTGGCCACCTCTCGCACCTGCTTCATGGCCTCCTCGCGCCGCACCAGCCACTCCCCTCCCCCACCCGGCGACAGCACACGCATCGACACCGTGCGCCGCTGCTGCGTCGTCCAGTCGGACTTGTAGGACTCGGTGCCGCGCAGGAAGTCGTACTCGCGGAGCCCCGCTTCGATGGCGTCCTTGAACGTCTCGCCCACCAACACCAGGCCCACGCTCCGGTTGCGCCACGCCGGGTCATAGCCGGACTGGAAGTAGATGAACGTGTCCCGGTGCAGGATGCCGTACACCGAGGCCACCGCCTGGCCTCCCACCTTCATCGTGTACAGGCGCAGCCGGCCCCGCTCCGCGAGCAGCTGCGTCGCGTCGCGGTGGAAGGACTCCACGCCCTTCCCACGAATGCCCTGCGAGCCTCCGTCCGACTCCCACCGCGCCGAGTGCAGCCGGAAGAAGTCCGTCAGCGGCCCCGCCAGCGCCCCTGGCGCCTCCGTCTTCTCGATGCGGTAGCCCTCCTGCTTCTCCAGCCACTTCTTGCGCCGCAGGTAGTTGTCCCGCCGGCTCGCCCGCTTCAGGAAACCGTCGAAGGACTCGCCCTTCGCCAGAGGCTCGTACGGGCACACGTACCGCGTGGACATCCGCAGGTCCGCCCGGTACTTCTCGAACGTCTCCCGCAGCACCCGCACCGTCACCGAGTCCTCACGCAGGTCCGTCAGGTCCAGCACGTCCCACTGATCCCTCAGCTCCCACAGGGCCTCGGCGAAGACGCGCGCCACTTCCTCCTCGCGGCCCCTCCGCGCGACCACGTCCAGGTAGTCGCTCCCCACGTGCGTCTCGCCCAGGAACGCCAGCCGCCTCACCGGCCTCCCGAGCACCCAGTGGAACTCGAAGCCCAGCGGCATCAGCCCCACCAGCGCCCCCGTCCGATCCTTCGCCTGCAACACGAAGGGCTTGCGCTCCGCGCCGATCCGCCGGCACCACGGATACAGCCACTCCCATGCGTTGAACGGACCCGCGTTGCTCGCGTCGAGCAGCTCGCTCCACTCGTTCCTCAGCCCCGCGAGCTGGGACAGTTCCCGGACGGTGCCTACCTCCAGCCACTGCGCGGGGCTCGGAGTGGGTGACAGTTCCGCTTCGTGGATCACGGTGTTGACCTCGTGGCTCGAAATACCCTCACCCCGACCCTCTCCCGGGGGGGAGAGGGAAGGGATGGAACTCGGGGCTTTTGGAATGATGTGGCGGGTGGCGGGGATCAACCCGCGTGCTTGCGGGTGCGCCGGTCCTGCGTCAGCGCGCCCCGCACCACCAGCGCCACCTCCGCCATCACCTCCGGCGAGAGATCCTGGTGGCACGGAATCTCCACGATGCTCCGCCTCGACTGCATCACCTCGGGGAAGGCCGAGGCGTCGCACGCCGGGTGCATGTGCCTCCAGAAGTCGATGGCCTCGATCCCCCGCGCGTGCAGCCTCGCCAGCACCTCCGCCTTGTCCTCCACCACCAGCGGGTAGAAGAGCGGGCTCACCCCCGCCGGCAACTGGTTGAACAGCGGCGGAGACACGTCCCTCAGCCGTCCCAGCAGGAAGAAGTAGTTGCGCCTCCTCCGCTCGACGATCGCCTCCAGGTCCTGCGCCTGGGCGATCCGCCTGGCGAACGGGCTCATCCCCAGGTCCACGTGCCGCCTGTCGAAGTGCTGCGTGCCCGTGGCCACCCGCTGGATGTCCGCCGCCTTCACCGCTCCCTTGCCCAGGCTCCGGATGAAGCCGCGCAGCCCGCGCCCGAACCGGCCCCCTCGCAGCTCCAGGTTCTGCAGCAGCGCGGAGAGCGTGTGGCTCAGCGTGGACGTGATGGGCGGCGTGGGCGGCTCGGGCAGGCTGTACTGCCTCGGGCCGTTGACGACGAGCGCCCCGCCATGCGGCAACGGCAGCGTCTTGTACAGGCAGAAGATGCCAATGTCCCCCGTCGTCCCCAACGGCACCGAGCCGTCCGCGCTCAGCAGCGACAGCGCGCAGTCCTCGATGAGCGGCAGGCCGTGCTTGTCCGCGATCCGCCGCATCTCCTCGGCCGGGCCGGGGAAGCCCGCGTAGTGCGTGAGGTAGAGCGCCTTCGTGTTCGGCCCGATGCGCCGCTCCACGTCCTCCACGTCCACGTCCCACCGGCTGCCCACCCGGTAGAAGCGCGGCGTGGCTCCCGCGTCCGCCACCGCCTCCACCTCCACACCGTGGTGGTAGGCCGGCATCAACACCTCGCCCTTGTCCAACCCCAGCATCTTCACCGTCAGCCACACGGCGTTGCGGGCGAAGTAGAACCAGCGGACGTTGGGCGCGCTGAAGGGCATGAAGCCGCTCGGCTCACCGCGGCCCAGCAACATGCCCGGCCACAACGTCGGCAGGGCGGGAACGAACAACCGCGTATTCTTCAGCGCTTCCATTTCGCCACCACCTCCCTGGCCACCGGGGCCCAGCGGAACTTCGCCGCGCACATGGCGCGGCCCAATGCCGTATCGTTGAAGACGTAGAGCCACGTGTGGCGGCGCGCCTTGTCCGTCCAGTCGCGCTTCCACACCATGTCCGGCCCCAGGAAGTCGAACTCGCGCAGGCCCCGCGACATGCAGTCACGCAGCACGTCCTCCATGAGGAGCTGGCCCGGGCTGCAGTCTCCCAGCGACTCGTCGTAGCCAGGCTTGAGCAGGAAATAGCGCCCGCCGTACTCCAGCGCGTACTGGAAGGCCACCGCCCGCCCGTCCAGCCGCATGTAGTAGAGCGCCAGCCGGCCGGCATACCCCGCCGTGCGCGCCAGCTCCGAGTAGAAGCCCCGCGTCCGCGCGTCCTGCGCCATCGCCGTCCCGCGCCGGCCCTTCCAGCCGCTCGCCTCCAGCGCGAAGCCCTCCTCCAGCTTCGCCTCCAGCTCCAGCCCGCCTTCCACCCGCTCCACCGTGACGCGGCCCTTCTCCTCCAGCTTGCGGCGCCGGCGGCGGCAGTTGGCCTTGAACTTGGACTGCAACGTCTGCTGGTACGCCTCCCACGAGCCCGGCAGCGGGATGTAGGGCGACTGCAGCGACTCCCACGTCCCCACCGACAGCCCCGCAGCCCTCGCCGCCTCGTACAGCGGCCAGCCGGCCCCACCCTCGGGCACGTCCGTGAGCAGCAGCACGTCCCAGCTCTTGTCCGCGCGCAGGTGCGAGAGGAATGCCTCCGCGGCCACCCCGGGCTCGCGCGCCACCACGTCGAAGCGGCACGAGTGGGCATTGGCCGCGGCGCTCAACTGCCGCACCGGCACCCCATACATCGACACCCGCCCCTCCATCAGCGGCAGCACGGCGCTCAGCCGCCCCGCCTCGTCGCGCAGCGTCAGCACGCGCAGCCGCGACTCCGGGGCGAAGTTGTCCACCCATACCCGGATGAACTCGTGACGATAGAAGGGCTCGTCGGCCGTGGACTCCACGAGCGCGTTCCACTCGGGCTCGAGCGCCATGAAGGCGGTCCGATCCTGCACCTCGATGACACCCGGTGCGGGGGAGAGCTGTCTGGCTTCCATGTGAATGTGTCCGGCTCCTGACGGCGCGGAACCTCCAGGGGTCCGCGTGCGCCGGAAGGTGGTAACGGACGCGCCCGCCCACAACCCACGCGGGGCATTTCCGTCCAGCTCCACGCAGGGGGGACTCCCGAGTCCAGGCGGGGATTTGTCAGCAAGTCGACCATCCGGTCGATGTCGCCTACTCTCCGGGTCCTTTCATACACACACACCGAGTCACGCATGAGTACTTCGACCCCCCTGCCCTCCACTCCCGCTGGCAAGCACGCCCTCGTCTATGGCGGCAGCATCACCGGGCTGATCACCGTGGGCGTGCTCTCCCGTCACTTCGAGCGCGTCACCTTCGTGGAGCGAGACCGCTTCGAGCACGGGCCGCGAGTACGCAAGGGCGTCCCCCAGGCAGCGCACGCCCACATCCTGCTCACGCGGGGCTTGAACATCCTCGGCGAGGTCTTCCCCGGCTTCCGCGAGGACCTCCAGGCCGCCGGCGCGCTCATCCTGGACATGACCGAGCACCACGCCTGGTGCATGGGAGGAGTCTGGCTGCCTCGTGGGCGCATCGGGCTCGACTTCACCTGTCAGAGCCGGCCGCTGCTCGAGTGGGTCATCCGCCAGCGCATCCAGGCCCTGCCCAACGTCACCGTGCGCGATGGCAGCGAGGTGACGGGCTTCCAGACGAGCGCGGACAAGGCCCGCGTCACCGGCGTCCGGCTCCAGGCCCCCGGCGGTGGCGAGGAGGAGCTGCTCGAGGCCGAGCTGGTGGTGGACGCCAGTGGCCGGGGCTCGCGCACGCCCCAGTGGCTGGAGGCCCTGGGCTACCCCCGCGTGGAGGAGACGCTCATCCAGGTGGACGTGGTCTACGCCAGCCGCGTCTACCAGCGGCCCCGTGGCTTCGAGCCGGGGTGGGAGATGATGAGCATCTCGCCCCGGCTGCCCGAGCAGCGCAAGTTCGGAAACATCCAGCGCATCGAAGGGGATCGCTGGTTGGTGGCGCTGGGCGGCTGGCTGGGCGAGGGCCCCTCGGCGACGGATGAAGCGGACTTCCTCGAGTTCGCCCGGAGCCTGCCCGAGCCACACCTCTACGAGGCCCTCCGGCACGCCGAGCCGCTCGGCCCCATCCACCATTACCGCTTCTCACACAACCAGCGGCGCCACTACGAGCGCATGCCTCGCTTCCCGGAGGGACTGGCCGTGGTGGGGGATGCGTTGTGCTCCTTCAACCCCATCTACGGCCAGGGCATGACCACGGGCGCGCTGCAGGCGCACGCCCTGGGCGAGCACCTGAGCCAGGGCCTCGACGGCGTGGCGCAGCGCTACCGGCGGCACGTGGGCCAGCTCCTGGCCACCGCCTGGAGCATGGCGGCGACGGGGGACCTGCGCATCCCCGAGGTGGAGGGCAAACGTCCCCCCGGATTCGCCCTGATGAACTGGTACGGTGACCGCTTCCAGCGGCTCGCGACCCAGGATCCGGAGACGCTGAGGACGTTCATGGGAGTGGTGCACATGGTCGAGTCCCCCTCCGCCATGGCCTCTCCCCGCAGGCTGCTGGAGGTCCTCACCGCCCGGCCCGGCGCCGATGCCCGGAAGCACGCGCCGAAGCCGATGGCCATCGCCAGCAACCAAGCCGTCTGAGCAGGCGAGCCTTCACGTGTTCGACGGCCGGGCGGGTTGTCGCCTACGCTCCAGGGCCTCATTCGCGGCACCGAGGTTCTCATGAGCACTTCGACCCCCCTCCCCTCCACACCCGCCGGCAAGCACGCCCTCGTCTATGGCGGCAGCACGGCGGGGCTGATCGCCGCGGGTGTCCTGGCCCGCCACTTCGAGCGCGTCACCCTGGTCGAGCGTGACCGCCTCGAGGACGGTCCCCAGTTCCGCAAGGGCGTCCCCCAGGGCTCCCACGTTCACGGCCTGCTCACGCCCGGCATGAACGTCCTGTGCGAGGTCTTCCCCGGCTTCCGGGAGGAGCTCGAGGCAGCCGGCTCCACTTTCGTCGACTTCACCCGGGATCATGCCTGGTTCATGGGCGGCCTCTGGCGCCCGCGGATCCCCTGCGGTCTGCACTTCTACGCGCAGAGCCGGCCCCTGCTGGAGTGGGTGATCCGCCGGCGCCTCAAGGCCCTGCCGAACGTCACCGTGCGCGATGGCCGCGAGGTGACGGGCTTCCAGACGAGCGCGGACAAGGCCCGCGTCACCGGTGTCCACCTGCGCATCCCCGGCGGCGGCCAGGAGGAGACGCTCGAGGCCGAGCTGGTGGTGGATTCCAGTGGCCGCGGCTCACGCACGCCCCAGTGGCTGGAGGCCCTCGGCTACCCCCGCGTGGAGGAGACGCACATCCAGGTCGATCTGGTCTACGCCAGCCGGCTCTTCCGGCGGCCTCCCGGCCTCGTGGCGGACTGGAAGATGATGACCATCGCCCCCCAACTGCCCACGGATCCGCGGATGGCCGTGCTCGCCCCCATCGAGAACGACCAGATGCTGCTCCTGCTCGGCGGCTGGCATGGCGTGCAACCGCCCCTGGATGACGCCGGTTACATCGAATTCACGCGGACCCTGGCCCAGCCGCACATCCACGAGGTGCTCCAGCACGCCGAGCCGCTCGGGCCCATCAACATCTTCCGCTACTCGCACAACCAGCGGCGCCACTACGAGCGAATGCCTCGCTTCCCGGAAGGGCTGGCACCCGTGGGCGATGCGTTCTGCTCCTTCAATCCCATCTACGGTCAGGGCATGACCACGGGCGCGCTGCAGGCACGGGCCCTGGGCGAGTGCCTGCGTCAGGGCCTGAGCGGTGTGTCCGAGCGCTACCGCCGGCAGGTGGGCGAGCTCCTGTCCACCCCCTGGTCCATGGCGACGACCGGAGACCTGCGCTTCCCCCACGTGGAGGGCAAGCGCCCCCCCGCGTTCGCCCTGACGAATTGGTACAGCGACCGCTTCCAGACGCTCGCGTGCATCGACGAGGAGGCCCTGCTCACCTTCGTCCGGGTGATGCAGATGGTCGATCAGCCCACGGCCCTCTTCTCCCCGCGCATGGTGCTGAAGGTCCTCACCACGAAGCCCACCGTCGCCGATCTCGAGCGAAAGCCGGAGCCGCCCTTCGCCCCGGCCGCCGCCAAGGAGCAGGCTGCCTGAGTTTGGAGCTCATCATCCATGCCTCTTGGAAGCCAGATACGACAATACCTTCTCGTGCTCACCGTCCTGGGATGTGCGCCGACCAGGCCACCCCCTGGCGTCGAACGCTTCGATCCGAGAGCCTTCCCGGAGAGCGTCAAGGGGCCCATGCCTGGCTTCGGACCATTTGAGTCCCACTGGGACGCACTGCTCGCCGCCTGCCCTCTGATTCTCTCACAACGGGGGGCGAACGCCGGCCACCGGGGTGACATGAGCTTCAATACACGCTGGCGAGTCTCGACGGAGTATTGCGCCTGGCTCTACTACACACCCGACAGCAAGTACGAACTGAGCAGGCTGGTGGAAAGTACGAACCCGACTCCGCCCGACGATCAGGACGAGCGCGGGTGCACACTGCCTGCATTCGTGGATGATCAGCGGTATCCAGCGAACAGCCTGAAACACCTCTACGTCCTTCACAACCATCCTGGCACGCCCACCAACATCTCCGAGAGAGACATCACCGCTGTCGTCACCGCGGCGAAAATCCATGGTGAGTTCGTCGAGACGAAGGAGGGGAAGATCCCCATCAGCATCGTCGCCTTCTTCTCGCGCCACTACGACCCCAACCCCACGGCGTGCGATGGCTTCTACGAATACAGCAAGGGAAGCTCCGAAGTCGTGGAGTGGGCGCCTGATCAGCAAGGCCAGTGGCGTCGAGAGAAAGCCGGCACGGTCATCTGGGAAAACAAGACGGATTTCAGGTTCGTGCCGGCCAGGGAGAAAGGGATTCCATGAGAGCGACAAGCCTGTTCCTTTGCCTTGCCGCCTTGCTCGCCAGTTGCTCGTGGTTCAGGCTTCAACACCCGCTCCCAATAGAGGAAGACAAGACGATTGTCTTCCCACGGTTCCACGAGCAATCCGCCATCAAGGTCGGAGCGCGAGAAGGCCCGTATGAATTGGATGGCGTGGCCCTGCGAGCCCTCGTGCTCGCCGCCAGGGACTTCCTGCCGCCTCCTGAAGAGGAGCAACCGTGCCGGGACAAGTTGGAAGCACACCGCTACCGCGTCATCCGGCGTGGAGACATCGTCTTCGTCCAGATCGAGGACGATGACGAGTTCTGCGGGTTGAAGTACCTGTCGCTGGATACGGGGGCCAGGTACGCCATCAGTACCGACGGACGGATCCTGCGGCGCATCATCGGTGCCGAACCCGAAGGCACCGAGATACCGGACGGAGGGATGGAGCCAGACCCCATCGCCCCATCCCCCGCTCCGCCCGCGGTGGCCGACGGCGGTTCTCCAGACGCACCGGAGGACTCTCCCGATTCCGGCACCGTCCAGTAGACAGGCGCGCTACAACCCGGAGCGCGCCATCTTCAGCAGGCAGCGCGCCACCTTGCGGCTGTCGTGACGGATGCGCGGGCACTCCTTGAGGAGGTCCGCCTCCACCGGCACCACGCCCGCGCTGATGAGGGCGCGGCGATCCACCCGGACGGGGAACTGGCCCTTGAGGGCGTAGCGTTTGGCGGCCTCCTCGGAAGGATGGGCGCCGTTGATCAACACCGCGTCCAGCACCGGGCCCACGTGGTCGATGACGGCGCGCACGTGATCCAGGCAGTCCATGCCGTCCGTCTCACCCGGCTGCGTCATCAGGTTGGCCACCATCACCTTCAGCGCCCGCGTCTCGCACAGCGCCTGGGCCACCCCGTCCACCAGCAGGTTGGGCATCACGCTCGAGTACAGCGAGCCGGGCCCGATGGCGATCAGGTCCGCGGTGCGGATGGACTCGATCAGCCCATCCACCGGAGGCGGCGAGCGCGGGCTGAGCAGCACCTTGCGGATGCGGCCATGGGCGCGGCTGATGTTGCGCTCGCCCACCACCTCGGTGGCGTCCTCCATCTGCGCCACCAGTTGCACCGGCGAGGTGGTGCTCGGCAGCACCCGGCCCTTCACGCCCAGCAGCTCCCCGGAGACGCGCACCGCCTCCAGGAAGTCCCCCTTGAGCTCGGCGAGCGCGGCGATCAGCAGGTTGCCCACCGCATGGCCCGCCAGCCCGCGCCTGCCCGCGAAGCGGTACTGGAAGACCTCGCTCAGGGGGCTGTTGGCCTTTCCACCCGCCAGGGCCACCAGGCAGTTGCGCACGTCCCCGGGAGGCAGCGTCCCCCGCGTGCGCCGCAGCCGGCCGGAGCTCCCACCGTCATCACTCATCGCCACCACGGCGGTGATGTCCAGGCCAGGGTCTCCCAGCTTCGGATCCGCGCGCCGGGCCAGGCCGCGCAGCACCATGGGCAACCCCGTCCCTCCGCCCATGGCGACGATCCGCGTCGGCCGGACATCGAGCGCCTGCATCAACTCGTTGCGGTTACCCGCCCGGCGCTCCTCGCGCGCCTCCCACTCCAACGACTCGAGCATGTCCCATCCCCTCCAACGCCCATCCCAACCACCACCGCCGGGCCCCCCGGCGGCGTCACTCCACCCGAGCCACTCCGGCCCGTACCGCCCTACCGCGCCCCCCGCGCCAGCAACACGTGCCGCACGGTGTGGAAGATGATGCCCATGTCCAGGAACAGGGAGCCGTTCTTCACATAGTACAGGTCGAACTCCAGCTTGTTGCGCGCATCCTCCACCGAAGCCCCATACGGGTAGCGGATCTGCGCCCACCCCGTGAGGCCGGGCTTCACCGCCTCACGCAACCCATAGAAGGGAATCTGCTGCTTGAGCTGCTCGACGAACACGGGGCGCTCCGGCCGGGGCCCCACGAAGCTCATGTCGCCCGTCAGGATGTTGAACACCTGGGGAATCTCGTCGATGCGCGTCTTGCGGATGAAGCGGCCCACCCGCGTGACACGGTCATCATTCGCCCGGGCCCACACCGCGCCGTCCTTCTCCGCGTCGGTGCGCATGCTGCGGAACTTCCACAGCTGGTACGTCCTGCCATTCAGCCCCACGCGCTCCTGCCGGTAGAAGAGCGGCCCCTTGGAGTCCAGCTTGAGGGCCACCGCCACCAGCAGCAGGAAGGGCGCGGCGCACAGGAGCAGCGTCGAGGCCACGAGGATGTCGAAGACGCGCTTGGCCCACCGGCGGGGGCGCGACACCGTCAGCTCGTCCGCGAAGGCGAAGTCACTGGTGCGCAGGTGCGCCACCGGGAAGCGGCGCAGCACCCGCTCGCAGAAGCCGGAGGCCTCGTACACCCGGCGCCCGGCCAGGCGGCAGCGCAGCAGCGCCTCCATCCAGTTGGCCCCGCGCATGTCATCCGCCGCCTGCACCACGAACTCGGCCCCGAGCCGCTCGGCCGTCACATCCACCGGCTCGGCCGGCTGGCCGTTGGCCCGCGGCTCGCGCGGATCCACCAGCGCCACCACCTGGAAGCTGTCCTCACCGCCCTGCTCGATGGCGTTGGCCACCGAGCGCGCCTTGAGGCCATCCCCCACGATGAGCACGCGGCTGGGGACCCCCACCACCGCGCGCAGCGAGGCGCGCACCAGCAGCGTGCCCACCAGGGCTCCCACGGCCCCGCCCAGCAGCGCCCCGGGCGGCAGCCGCACCGGCAACACCAGCGGCAGCGCCAGCATCAACAGGCCGACCACCGCCGTCGTGACACCCGCCGCCTTGAGCAGCCGCGCGCCACGGCCCCGGTCCTCCGCCGCCACCCGCAGGTTGTACAGATCCATCAGGTACAGCGAGAACTGGAAGGTGGGGACGAACGTGGCCCCCAGCAGTAGCAGCCCCGGCATCGCCTGATTCAGGGCCAGATGGGTGTCCGCCGGCGCCAGCATCCTCGCGCAAGCCGCCGCCCCCAACAGACACGCCAGGGCGATGGCGGCGCCCTCGATGACGAAGAGCGTCAGCTTCCTGGATGAAAAGTAATGATGGAATACCCGAAGCACGTATCTCCCTCCGACCACCTCGCCCACTCCCCCCTGTCCTGCCCGGCGACACCCGGCCACGCGCCCGCTGCGCACGTGGCCGGATGCGCTTCCGCGTCCGCTACTTCCGGACGTAGTTCTTCAGGTACGGCGTGTCGCTCATCTCCGCGCCGTTCAACACGCAGCCCAGGATGGGCGCCCCACCCAGCTGCTCCACGGCCTGGTTGACGGCCCGGGCCGGGGTGACGTTGGCGCGCACCACCATGAGCAGACCGTCCGTCTGGTGCCCCAGGATGGCCGAGTCCGCGAAGGGCAGCGTCGGCGGCAGATCCATGTAGACCTCGTCGAAGTGCTCGCGCACCACCTTGAGGAACTGCTTCATCTTCCCACTGGCCAGCGCCTGGGTGGGCTCCTCCGGCGTGGCGCCCGCGGTGATGACGGCCATGCGCGTGGCGTGGAAGCGGCGCACCAGCTCGCGCACCTCGCACTCGCCGCTGAGCAGCTCCGACAAGCCGGGCCGCCCCTTGATGCCGAGCACGTCCGCCACCTGGCCGCGACGCAGATCCGCGTCGATGAGGAGGATGCGGCGCTCCGGATTCGCCCGGGCCGCCGCCAGGGCGAGGTTGACGGTGGTGACCGTCTTGCCCTCGCCGGGCATGGCCGAGGTGACACCCACCACCTTGAGCGGACGCAGCTCGCGCATCCGCTCCAGCCGGTAGTAGAGGCTGCGGTACTGCTCCGCCGCACCCGACGCCGGCGCCGTCAGCGACACCACCCGCCTGTCCACCGCGTTGGGCGAGCCCGCCGCGTCATCCACCCGGGGAAGGAAATTCCCCGCCCGATCCATTTGCTGCTCCATTCCATTCCTCCCGGATTCCGCGTTGTTCACCCGAAGTCTCCTAGTTGAGCGGCGAGTCGGACGAAGAAGACGTCACCACCCCATTGCGGTTCCCCGTGGCGGGCATCAACACCCGCTTCTCCACCTTGCCCTGCATGTTCGGGACCACCGCGAGCACGGGAAGAGGCAGGCGCTCGCGCAGCTCCTGGGTGTCGCGGATGCTGTCGTCACGCATCTCCATCACCACACCGGTGAGCACTCCCGCGCCCAGGGCGAGCAGGAAGCAGATGAGCAACCCGCTGACCCGGTCCGGCTTCGCCGCCGCCACCGGCACGCCGGCCGGGGAGATGGTGGAGAAGAGGCTCTCGGCGCTCTTGGCCTCGAGCTCCTGGGCCAGCTCCGCCTCCACCCGGCGGGACACCACGCTCTGGTACTTGGTGCGGGCGATCTCGTAGTCCCGGTTCAGCACGCCCAGCGCGTGGGCCCACTGCGGGGTGCGATCCAGGCGGGACTGGTAGTCCTTGGCCTGCACGTGCAGCGCCTCGATCTCCTTCTGGATGCTGGTGATGAGGTCGGCCACGCGGGTGCGCTCCTGACGCTCGGCCCACTGGCGGCTCTCGGCATCCTTGCGGCGCTCACGCATGGTGTTGAGCTCCTGGGTGAGGCGCTTCACCTCGGGGTGATCCGCCGTCCACGAGGAGCGGGCGGCCACCAGGCCCTGGGTGAGGGTGCTCTCGGCGGCCTCGAGACGGCCGGCCTCGCTGTCCGCGGCGTTGCGGGCCCGCGCCAGATCGGAGCGGCGGGCCTCGGCCACGCGCAGCTCCTCGGACTTCGTCTGCAGCAGGGCGCCCACGCGCTCCAGGCCGCGCATGTTCATCTCCAGCTGCTCGGGCAGCTCACCCTGGTGGTCCACCTTGAACTGGGCGATCTTCTTCTCCCACTCGGTGACGCTCTTGGAGAGCGCGACCACCTCGTCCTCGAAGAGCTTCGTGGCACGCGCCGCCTGCTCCTGACGGGACTTCATCGCCTGCTCGGCGAAGAGCTGCGGCAGCCGGTTGGCCACCTGCGCCGCCACGTTCGGATCCGTGCTCGCGTACGTCAGCTCGAAAGCGCTCTCCCCCTCCACGCGCACGGTGATGTCCTTGCGCATGCGGTTGACGGCGGCCTCCATGCCCTTCTCCGAGACGATGTCCGGATAGAGGTTCATCTCCTCGATGGCCTTCTGCAGCACCGGCCGCGCCATGAGCTCCTGGCGGACGGTGAGCAGCCGCTGCTCCACCAGCTCACTGACGGTGCGCTGCACCATCTCCTCTCCGGGGCGCTGGTGCTGCACGCGCACCACCGCCGTCGCCTCGTACACGCTCGGCTGGCTCAATACGATGGCGGCTCCCACCGCGAAAACTCCCAGCACGATGGCCCCGACCAGCACCTTCCGGCGCCACAGTGCCTTCAGCACCTGGTCTGCCGTCATCCCACGCTCCATGTGCGCTCCTCCTCCTCGCTCCACGTGTCACCAAGCCTTCATGTGCAGCCGGATCGCCGCGACGTTCCGGGTCAGGTTCACTCCCGCCGCCACTTCCTCTTCCATCCCCACCTGCGAGATCCGATCCACGGCCGCCTGCATCGATACATACCGGTTGATCTCGTACTCGAGCCCCGCGCCCAGCGCGTAGCCCTGGGCCACCCGCGCCCCCCCCATCCCAGGTGAAGGCCCCCTCCCCTGGCGCGCGTCCATTGCGGAAGAAGCTGGCCATCCCGTAGACGGACACCCGGTCGCTGAAGTGCCGGTTGAGCACCAGTCCCGCGAAGTCCGCCCACAGCGCGTTGGTGAAGCCACTGGCTCCCACCAGGTCATGCCCCGCGACGAAGCCCAGGTCGAACGGCCCCGCCTCGTGCAGCAGCTCCAGCCTCATCCGGGGGATCAGCCCCCTCGTCCCATCCCCGGAGTCGAAGGACACCGGGCCACCGCGAGCCGTGAAGGTCGTCTGCCGCGACAGCCGGTAGCGCAGCGCACCGAAGACACCGTGCGCCTGCTGGAAGTTGTCGCCGAAGACGAAGCCCTGGTAGCGGTACTCCACTCCCAGCGACAACCGCCGCGTGGTGCGCAGCCACAGCTCCGCGAACGGGGTGTGCACGAAACCGGCGTCACTGCCCGGCACCTGCACCCTCACGCCCTCGAAGTTGTAACCGGCCCCCACGTCCACCACCCGGCTCAGCCGCCCCGACACGTACACGCGCGACTGGCCATAGAGCACCGGGTCCGTCGAGCGGGCCACGCTGTCACGCGGCAGCGAGGCCGGATCCGTCACCCGGTAGATGCTCCCGGACGCCTCCACCCGCAGGCGGCGCGACAGCCGCTTGTTCACCATCAGCCCGCCGCGGTGATCCAACGTCACCCGGCCACTGCCATGCCGCATCAGGAGATCCGCCGCGTAGTAGCTCTCCAGCTTCAGCGTCGGATCCTTCACGTCCAGCCCGATCCGCGGCGTGACCTTGGTCATCAACTGACCACCCGTCGCGCCGGCGGTGTTGAGCCGGAAGTCATCGTCGTAGCGCTCCTCGAGCGACACCCGGGCCCGAGGCTCCACCACCGTGCCCGCGAGCGCGGCTGGAGAGGTCCCCACGACCGCCGCCGCCGCCAACCATCTCTTCCAGGAAACCCTCACGGCACCCTCCATCCCCACGCACCCACCCAGACCACGCTCCGCGGTGCTCCCGTTCCGTCACGGCACGATGATGGTGTCACCGGGCCGCAGGATGAGCGGCTCGTACTTCTGCGGCTCCTCCACCAGGTCGCGGTAGCTCACGGAGATGTAGTCGCCCTGCGAGGCGCCCTCCATGTCACCCGAGCCACCCGTGCCCGAACCCTGCGCGGTATTGGCCTGCTTCGCCGCCGAGCGGCGCAGCACGACGATGGCGTCGCGGTCCGCGAAGTCCGTGAAGCCTCCCGCCAGGGCAATGGCCTGGAGGATGGACACCCGGCCCCGCAGCGGGTAGGCGCCAGGGTGCGTCACCTCGCCGGTGATGAAGACGCGGCTGCTGTTCACCTCACGGACGATCACCGTGACGCGGGGCTCCTGCACGTACGGCTTGAGGGCCTCGCGAATCTCATCGGCCAGCTCGTTGGGCGTACGGCCCTCGGCCTTCACCTCGCCCACCATGGGCAGGGAGATGAAACCATCGGGGCGCACCGGCAGCGTGCGCGAGAGATCCGCGTCACGCCACACCGCCACATCGAGGACGTCCTCACGGCCGATGCGGTACGGCTGGTCCGAATTGTCCACCCGCGCCGTGGCCCGGTGGGCGCACCCCGACAGGAGGAGCAATCCCAGCACCACCCACCACCTCGCGCTCGTCTTTCCCATCGCTCGCCTCTCCCAAAGTCCCCTGCCCCCAAAAAGGACAGGGAGCACATGTTCGCGGGAGGCATTAGCAGCGGGTGTGCCAAAGCCCTCGGACAGGCAAAGTCCCCGGATCGTCATGGGTTACGCGCTACACCCCTACGGAAGCGGGTGGGATGTCCGGGAAAAAATTCCGGCATCACCCCGAGGGGCGGGTACGGATCACACGCCGGGAGGCCCTCACAAAGGGAAACACTTTTCCCACCCCGTGCCGGGGTTTTTCCCATTCCCCCGGGGGAAGAGGTGGCACGCCGCTTGAAATCATCTCTCGCGGAACCCGGGGGCGGGAAAAGCCCGGGCGAGCGAGGAGTGGATGGCGGCTATGCGCAAGGCGGCGGCGGGGGCGGTGGTCGGGATGTTCGTGGTGGGAGCGGGAATGATGGCGCTGCTCGGCCCGGTGCTGGGCACCTACGCGGAGGCGGCCTCGCTCGCACTGGTGGGCGCGGGCCTGTTCGCGGGCAGCTCCATGCTGGGCACCGGTAAGGAAACGGTGCCCGCGGCCGGCATCGCCAAGGAAGCCTGAAAAAGCTACGGGGGAAGGCTCGCGGAGTGGAAGGGAACTCCGCGAGCCTTGGAGGCACGGCCTTTCACCGTGAGTCCTAGAAGGTGGCCTGGTAGCAGAGGAAGTTGCCGGTCGTGAAGTAGAAGCCGGTCGAGACGGACGTGCTCGTCGAGGGGTAGCAGAGGTTCACGATGAGCTCGGCGCGCTCCCGGTTGCTCCCCGACACGGTGTAGTTGCCCGCGGCCGACAGCATCAGATTGGTGGCGTCCACCATCGTGCCATCGACCCGCACGAAGAAGAAGCCGCTCAGGCCACTGCGGGTCGTCGGGAAGGGATTGTTGTTGTACGCCGAGAGGGCGATCTTCACCTGTTTGGGCGTCGTCGACCCGCAGTAGGCCGAGTCCGTCACGACGCTCACCAGCCGGGCATTGTAGAGGATGGGGCCCATGGTGCCGAGATCACCCTTGCCCGAGAAGCTCTCGTAGTTGGCGCAGGTCGGCGCCGGCAACGGTGTGCACTGGTTCGTGCCGCAGAAGTGCGTGCCGTAGTCGCAGGTCGACTGGCCCTCTCCCGTGCAGGGAGCGCCAGTACCGCCCCACGCCTGGCACTGCCCCGTTGACGTCTCGCAGATCTGCCCCGCGGCGCAGTCCACATCCGCCGTGCACCTCGGCGCGCACACCTTGTCCTGGTTCAAGCACACCAGGTCAGACGTTTCGCGGTACAGGTTGCACAGCACGTCCGTGGAGCACTTGCAGATCTTCTGGGAGCTGGTGGCGCTCATCGGGTCGCACGTCTTCGCGGAGTCAGGGCAGTCCACGCTGCTCACGCACGTCCGCACGCACGCCTTCGCCGTGGGGTGGCAGATCTCCCCCTCCAGACAGTCCGTGTCGGCCGTACACGACGGGTCCCTGTCCACCACCTTCTCCTCGCACCGGCCCGTCGCCGTGTCACACGTGTGGCCCTCGCCACAGTCCGTGTCCGTGGTGCACCTGGGCACACAGACCGTCGCCGTGGGATCGCAGAACTCCGACGCCAGACAATCCGAGGCGTCCACGCACGACGCGCCTCCATCCGCCCCACCGTCCGTTCCACCATCCACGCCACTGTCCATCCCGCCATCCGTCCCACCGTCCGCCCCGCCATCCACCGCACCGGTGCCCCCGCCATCCATCCCACCATCCGTTCTGGCCACGCACCGGCCTGTCGCCAGTTCACACCGCTGGCCCGCGGCACAGTCCGAATCCCGCGCGCACGTGTCGTCGGGATCGCTGGTGGGGCAGCCCGCCATCACCACACCCAGCACGGCGAGCATCCACCCTGTCTTCCAAAGCTTCATGCTGACTCCCCCCTCTCGGGATCGCGTACGGCGTTCGCGCCCCCTGCTACCACACCCGCCACATCGAATCAGATACGGACAAGCCCTGACGGGCGGCGTGCATGGGCTGGTGATTGCTCCCGCTTCCAACCCGAGGGCCCGTGAAGCGCTCGTCTGATAGGGTGCGCCTCCATATGGCCACCACCGAGCTCCGCACCCTCTACCCGCCCATCGAGCCCTACAACACCGGCCGCCTCCGCGTGTCCGATCTCCACGAGCTCTACTTCGAGGAGAGCGGCAACCCGAAGGGCAAGCCGGTGGTCTTCGTGCACGGTGGGCCGGGCAGCGGCACGGATCCCAAGCAGCGGCGTTTCTTCGATCCGGCGGCGTACCGCATCGTCCTCTTCGACCAGCGCGGCTGCGGCAAGAGCACGCCCTTCGCCTCCGTGGAGGAGAACACCACCTGGCACCTGGTGGAGGACATGGAGACGCTGCGCCGCCACCTGGGCATCGAGAAGTGGCAGGTGTTCGGCGGCTCGTGGGGCAGCACGCTCGCGCTGGCGTACGCGCAGAAGCACCCGGAGCATGTCTCGGAGCTGGTGCTGCGCGGTATCTTCCTGTTGCGCCAGCAGGAGATCCGCTGGTTCTACCAGCACGGTGCGCACACCATCTTCCCGGACGCGTGGGAGGACTACCTCGCGCCCATTCCTCCCGAGGAGCGGGGGGATCTGGTCCAGGCCTACTACCGGCGGCTGATGGGGGATGATCCCAAGGTGCGCCAGGAGGCGGCGAGGGCCTGGAGCGTCTGGGAGGGCCGCACCAGCTATCTGGCGCCCAACGCGAACTACATCGCGCACCTGGGCGAGGACGAGTTCTCGCTCGCCTTCGCGCGCATCGAGTGCCACTACTTCGTCAACCGCGCCTTCCTGCGCAGCGACACGCAGCTGCTGGACGACGTGCCGCGCATCCGCCACATCCCGGCCGTCATCGTCCAGGGCCGCTATGACATGTGCTGCCCGATGGACAGCGCCTGGGCGCTGCACAAGGCGTGGCCGGAGGCGGAGCTGAAGATCATCGCGGACGCGGGACACGCGGCGTTCGAGCCGGGGACCACGAGCGCGCTCGTCGAGGCCACGGACCGGTTCCGCCGGTAGGCCAAGATGGCTTGCGAGGACCACCGCACTGCATAGGCGGTCAGGGGGCGACAATACCTCTCAGGGAGTATTGTCGCGCCAACCGCCCTGGCGCGAAGCTCATGGGCCGACCCGATCGCCATCAGAAATCGCCGAAGGTCGGTCTTCGAGAAGGAGCGGACATGCTGGTGACCGTCGTGACCCTGGTGCTTCTAAGCACCCTGCTCGCGGGCCTTCTGGTTCGCACGTTCTTGAAACTCCGTGCGATGACGGAACGCTCCCAGCCCGTCATCGACGTGGAAGCCGAGCGCAAGCGCGTGGCGGACGAACTGGCGCGCGAAAAGTCCGAGTCCGAGAAAGCACTGGCCGCGGAGCGGAAACGTACGGCGGACGAAGTGACGCGCATACGCGAGGAGGCCGACAAGGCCGTGAAAGACGCCGAGGCGCGGCGTCAACGAGCAAACGCCCAGTGGGCCGAACTCGAGGCGGGCATTGCCCGATTGACGGCGGAGTTCCAGGCACTCGAGGAGGAAGAGGTCCTTCGCGCCAACGGCTTCTACAAGCCCATCTACAACTTCTCCTCCTCGGAGAAATACGAGCAGAGGCTGGAGCAGATTCGTGAGCAGCAGAAAGCCATGCTGAAGGACAAGAAAGCGGCCTTCTGCACCACCGAATGGCAGGTCAATGGGAGCAAGGCCGAGGGTCGCAAGCAGACGGAACGCACCTTGAAGCTGATGCTGCGCGCCTTCAACGGTGAGTCGGACGCCTGTGTCACCAAGGTGACCTACAAGAACGTGAAAGCGATGGAGGCGCGTATCCAGAAAGCCGCCGAGGCCATTACCCACCTCGCAGAAGTCCAGCAGTGCTTCATCGCCAAACAATACGTCAGCCTGAAGCTCGACGAGTTGCACCTGGCATACGAGTATCAGGAGAAGCTGCAGGAGGAGCGTGAGGAACAGCGGCGCATCCGCGAGCAGATGCGCGAGGAAGAGGCCGCACAGCGCGAGTTGGAGCGGGCGAAGCTCGAGGCCGAGCGTGAGGCCAGACGCGACGAAGACGCCCTGAACAAGGCTCGGGCCGAGCTGGAAAAAGCTGAGGGCAGCAAACAGCAGAAGCTGCTCGAGCGCATCGCGGAACTCGAGCGCAAGGTGGCCGAGGATCAGGAGCGGCAGCGCGCCATCTCCCAGGCACAGCTGACGCGCACCGGCCACGTCTACGTCATCTCCAACATCGGCTCCTTCGGAGAAGACGTCTTCAAGGTGGGTATGACACGGCGGCTCGTCCCCCAGGATCGCGTCGACGAACTGGGGGATGCCTCGGTGCCCTTCGACTTCGACGTCCACGCCATCATCCGCACCCAGGATGCTCCGGCACTGGAAGCAGCGTTGCACCGGAGCTTCGCGCACAGGCGCGTCAACCGCATCAACGAGCGCAAGGAGTTCTTCCGGGTATCGCTCGATGAGATCGCGGAGGCGGTGCGCAAGCACCACGGCGATTTCGAGCTGACCCGGGTGGCCGAGGCGGCCGAGTACCGCAAGACCCTCGCGCTCATCGAGGAGGAGCGACGGACTGAGTCCGGGGATACGGCCGCTGCGTCCAGACCCGTGCGTGCAGTGGCGTGATGCAAGAGCCAGTGGGGTTCCCCCCACCGCTCAGCCGGCGTGCTTCTCGAGGAGCTTGCCGATGCGGGGAATGGCGGCCTCGACGTTCTTCTTCGCCGTGCCGCGCAGCTTCTCGTAGGTGCCCTTGACGAGGCCGCTCTGCGCATTGCGGACCTTGCCATCGGTGATGGTGAGCAGGGCATCCGCGGCGCGGCCGGAGTTCGCCGCGATGTGCGCCCCCACCGGCCTCCCGCCCGTCTTCGCCTCCTGGTAGAGCGGATCCAGCGCCTTGGCGAAGTCGGGGAGGAGATCCTCCACGGCGTGCCGGATGAAACCCGGCTTGATGTTCTTCACGGCGCTGTAGCCCGCCTTGATGGCGAGCCCCGAGATGCCGCCCTTGTCGGCGACCTCGGCGTCGATGAGCGTGCAGCAGTCATCAATGACCGCCGCCTTCTTGCTCTGGTTGGTCAACGTCTCGGTGAGTGACGCCATCGAATCGTGCCTTTCGTTCACTGGACGTGAAACGTGCCCGAAGGCAGCGGAATCCCGTCCGGTCCGCCCGAGCGCATAGCACAACATCCCACCCACGGGAGGGTCCTCGCGCCTCGGTGCGATGCGTCAGGTAGACACCCATGGAGTCCGAATCAAGGTGGGGACGCCCTGGTGGGTGTCCGGTCTCGTCACGTGGCGAGAGAGCGCTCCCCCATGCCACCGCCAGTGGGCTTGCCCCAGTTGCGGCTTTCCCGCAGTTTGTGTGAATCCTCGGCACACTGCTGTTTCGCGTCCCTGGGTCTGGGGGTAGACAATGCGTGCTGACTCGCCAGGGGCAAGGGGAACGGGGCTATTGCTCGCCCTGGCTCTGCTGTCCAACGCATGTGCGTCGCTGAAGCCACCGCCCGGCCGGGGGATGAGCCTGCACTACACGCCGCGCGAGTCCACAAGGCTCGCGATGGCCGGAGGGCCAGACGAGGAGCTTCCCATCTCCCGCGCCTCCCCGCCTCCCACCCCGCCCGAGTCAAGCGGTGTGGAGCCGCTGCACCGGAGCCGGGGATCGCGGAAAGCCATGACGGCGGAGAGTCCAGGAAGGGTTGAGGGAAATGCGTGGTCGATCGCCCTCTCGGCCCACGTGGCGTTTCTCGGTGCCGTGAACGAGGTGTCAGCCTCCTCGCGCCGTGTCTCCAGTGCGCTCTCCAGGCTCAAGGCCGGCGACCCGGGCATCCCCAGCGTAGGCAACAGCATCTTCGTCCGATACGTCGACTACGGCGAACGTCAACGGCAGTGGATTGATGCCGAACTCGCAGCAGCCACCCGGATGGCCACCGCCGCCTCGAAGGTGGAAGACCCGGACATGCGGCTCGCCCTGCTACGCCTGGCTGGCCCACGGCTGGAGGCCGCCATGATGGGCTCCCTCCTTCTGGCTGTGTGGTTGGACTTCCTCAACCTCACCGACACCGCGCTCGCCCGGCACCTCCAGAGCGTGGAGACGCTGTTCATGAACATGGACCGCCTCCAGAAGATGCTCGAGCCCACCATGACGGCGCTCTCGTCGTTGGAGCCAGAGCAGGTGGAGGCAGCGGCGCAAGACGTCCCCGCCCTGGTAGGCCACCTCACCAGCGAGTTCGCCGCACTCCGTGAGGCCATACGCAAGGGGGCGGAAGTCCTCCAGAAGGCGCTGGCACTGAAGGAGGCCATGGAGGCGCTCACCCTGCTGTCTTCGCTGAAATTCTCACTGCCCCGGCTGCTGCCGCGAGCCGGTCCCGCCACACTCGGCGTGGGATTCATGGTGGGCTCCAACGGCGTGATGCTCGGCACGCGGATGGTCGTCTCCGCCGAGTGGGTGGAGATGATGCGCCAGTTGGTGCGGGCAGGCATCCTCTCCGTGCCCGCGGTCAGCGCCGCCGTTCGGATTCAGGCCGGCCAGGTGATGATGGCCGAGGCGCACGGAGAGCTTCCCAGGGGCGTGCGCGAGGCGCTCGGCGATGGGCCCGAGGTGCGGGGCATGCACGTGACGGGCAAAGCGGGCGCCGGCATGGCCGAGCCACCACGGCACCACGTCATGCCGAAAGAGTTCCGCGAGTGGTTCGAGAAGCGCGGCTTCACCGGCGAGATGGACATCGACCAATTCTGCGTCAGGCTGGAGCAGGCTCACCACGAGGCCATTCACGGCGGTGGCGACTGGAAGCTGGGGCGCATATGGCCCGGCGAATGGAACCGGATGATCATGGAGGTGTTGGGAAGGACCGAGTCCAGAGCGGGCCGTATGTTGACTCAGAACGAGATCCTGAAGATCGTCGCGGAGCGTATGAAGGCGTACTACATCCCAATGAATTTCATCCCGTGGAGAGGACCATGAGCGATAGACATCCTTTTCAGGGCAACTGGGTAGCACGCCTGTACGAGCGGGTCCGCGAGCGGGGTTACGATTCACTCACGGCCTTCGCCGAGGCACGCCCCACCGCGTCGCTGGTGGCTCTGGCTGAGGAGCTTGGTCCGGACGACGTCGCGGGAGTGCAGGTGTTCAAAGGGCTGGTGGCCGAAGCAGAGCGAAGCCGTCGGCTCACACGCCTGGTGCGCGGACAACTCGTGCGAGAACTGTGGGCATGTCTCCCAAACGGCTGGCCAGCAGTGCTCGACGACGCAAACCGTTTCGACGTCGCCCATGCACTCGGCGCGTGGGTTACCTTCACCCCAGAGACCCATAAGGAACGCGCCGACAAGGCCGGCGATGCACTCCTCGCCACACCGCCGCATCCCGGCTGGCGCCCGCTCGGCCCCGACGACGAGTTGCTGCTCACACTCCTGCCTGACGAGGAAGTCTGACCCTCTCCTGCCCCCCAGGAGAGAGCACCATCCACCGAGCCAGGGGCACAAGAGAGCCCGTGAACATGGCTGGCGACTCAGCGGGGATGGGCAACGGCATCCGCCGCTGCCCAGAGGGGCCCGCGCCAGGGCGGGAGACACTCACTGTTTCGGAGCGATGGAGACCTTGAGGCCGTCGCGCCAGATTTTGTAATCGTCCGCGTAGTAGAGGTACGCGCGGCTCGCCGGACCCGTGTAGGTGCCCGGCACCGCCGCGATGAGCGACAGGGGCACCTCCAACTTCTTCCGCGGCTCCATGCCCCGCCAGTAGAGGACGACATCGCGGCCGATGACCTCGTAGGAGTCCACCGTGTGCTTCTTCACCAGCTCCTTGAGCTGGTCATGCCGGACCTCGAGCCCCCCCGGCACGCCGAAGATCGCCACCGTGGTGGACAGCTTCTGGTCGCTCCGGTTCGTCACCCAGACGCGCGCCTCGGTCGGCTCGCCCTCGGTCAGGGCCGTCTTCGCCAGCGCCACCTCCAGGTCCACCCGGGTGTCCGGCGAGCTGGCCGGCACGAGGGCGTTGTACGTGACCTCGACCGAGTAGGGCATCTCCGAGCCTCCTTCCATCCGCAGCTCGATCTTCCGCTCACCCGCGGTGAGCAGCTCGGACACCTCCGGCAGCTTGAGCGCCTCCTGCGTCTTGCCATCGAACTTCACGGCGTCGCCCACGGGCCGGCCGTCCACGTAGACGCGCACCGAGCCTGGAGCCCGCTTCGCCCCGCGCGCCTGGTCGTAGGCGACGATGGCTCGCAGCGCGAGCACCGTGCTCTGGGTCGAGCCATAGCGGCCACCCTCGCACGAGTCCGCCAGGAACCGCATCGAGCGCTCCACGTTCCCCGCATGGGCGGGCTCCCTCAGCCAGGCCAGCACCGCCAGCGCGGTGGTCTCGATCTGGAGCGTCTCTCCCATGCTGCCGACGATCGACTGTGTGCCCCCCTCCACCACCCCTGTCTTCCCCTGCTTCTCCGCGAGCCGCGCCATGAGCTTGCGGGCCTCGGCCCCCTCCCCCGCGAGCGCCATCACGTTCGCGGCGAGCGCGAGCACGTAGCTGTTCTTGCTCTGGATGGCGGCTACCTTCAACGCCCCCACCTCCTTGGACAGCTCACGGGCCTGCTGTGCTGGCTTGTCCGCGCTCTCCAGCAAGGCCCAGAGGATGTAGGCATTGGAGGTGTCGGAGTCCTCGATCCAGGTGTGGAGCGCACGCCGCTTCCGCTCGAAGCCGCCCTTGCCATCGCGCTGTTTGAGCAGCCAGGCCCGCGTGCGCTCGAGCATGGCGGCGTCCACGTCCCGAACCTGCTTCATGTCGCTGAAGTGCATCAACCCGAACGCCGTGAGGGCCTCGTGGCCCGGATTCTCGCCGAACCACTCGTAGCCCTTCTCCGAGCACTCGAAGCCCACCAACCGCTTGTAGCCCTTCTCCAGCTTCTCGCGCGCCGCCGCCACCAGCTCGGGGCTCACTCCGCTGTGTGTCTGGAAGTACTGCTGCGCCATCGTCATCGGATAGGTGGTCGAGCTCGTCTGCTCGAAGCAGCCGGAGGGCTCCTGGATGAGCCGGGCCAGCGACTCGGTCATGTTGGCCAGTGGCGAGGGGTACACGGCGATGGAGGTCTTCACGCTGCCGCGCACGTGGTTGGCGGGCAGCGTCACCGCGTGCACCACCGGTTGCCGTGACGACAGCAGCCCGCCGAACGAGGCCCGGATGGGGAAGCCATTGGGCTTGATGCTCAGCGTGCGCTTCACCGTGTCCACGTAGTTGCCCGCGCTCGCCGTGAGCGTCACGTCCACGGGTCTGGATTGAGCACCGACCTTCAGCTCCAGGATGCGCCGGGCCCGCTCGTTCGCGGCCAGGTTCATCGCACCGAGGGAGGACGCCTTCACATCACCGCTCAGCCACACCTTCACCGCCGCTCCCTTGAGCGTCTCGGACGTGCCATTCACCAGCGCCAGCGGCAGTTGGATCACATCCCCGGACGTCACCTCGAGCGGCAGCTTGGGCTCGGCATAGAAGGGCTGCACCGACTCGATCGTGGCCACCGCCGAGCCGAGCGCGCCGTCATCCCCCACGGCCCCCGCGAACGCCTTGAAGCTGGTGACCGAGTCGTTCAAGCCAAACGAGACGCGGACCTCTCCCGTCTTCTCGTCGGTGCGCACGCCCGCGTTCCAGAAGAGCGTCTCCGTGAAGTCCACGCGATCCCCCGCCTTGCGCCCGGGCCGCACCGTGTGGGCGTACTCGCGGAAATAGACCCAGGGCTCCCAGACCATCCCCGCCGCCGCTATCTCTTCCGCTGGCATCTCCCGGTCCGCGGCAATCTCCTGTTGCCGCGGGGCTTCCTTCCTGGCCCTGCGCTCCGCCGCCACCCTGCCCGCGGGAGCCACGGGTTTCGCGGCGACGGCCGCGGGAGGCGGAGCCATCACGGGCTCGGGAGCTGGCACCGCTGGGGGGACTGGCGCGGCCTGGGGCACCGCTGCGGGCATGGGAGGCGGCGCCCCGGCCATCTCATCGAGGACGCCCCCCTCGAAATCCGGTTCCGGAGGCGGCAGCGGCACCCGGACGGCGAGCGCGCGCCGAGCCAGCTCGCCATGCTGGGCCAGGAACTGCCCGGCGTCCGCCAGCGCGAATCGCCGCCAGCCCTGGGTGCCCAGCAGCAGGTCCACCGCCCGCTTCGCCTTGGGGTTCTTCTCGTCGAGGTAGATCTGGGCGTCGGCCAGTTCCCGCACCTCGGGCTCGAGCAGCACCATCACCGGCAACTGAGGCGCCTGATCACGCTTCTCGATGAGCTCCAGCACCGCGTCGTCCGTGACGGTGAGCATCACCAGCGCCGGGACCGGCTTTCCTCCGCGCGTCGTCCGGGCGGTGAGCTCCACCCGATCGCCCGGCACATAGCGCGGCTTGTCCGCCTTCAACTCGATGGACAGGGCCTTCGCGGGCTGGCGGAACACCAGCCGCTCCGCGAGCGGACGGCCCTCGGCGTCCCATACGGTGGCGATGAGCACCCCGTCCGCGTCCTTCGGATCGAGGATGACCCGCTCGTTCGGGTCCACCCGCGACGAGGCGAGCTCCACCTCCCGCTGGCTCAGGGTCACCTTCGCCTGCTTCACCCCCGACAACCCCACGGTGAGCACCACGGCCTGTCCGGCGGGGATGACGTCCTCGCTCGCACGCAGGACGGCGCCCCGGGGCTTCACCTCGGGCAGCGGAAAGGGCCCGCGAATGCCCGAGGGCTCGTCGATGCGCAGCGCGTACTTCACGCCAGCCCTGGGGGTCAGCTCGAAACGGCCCCGGCCCTCGTGCTCCGAGCGCACCGGCGCCACCACCTCGCCCGTGGCCAGATTGATTACCGCGCCGGACAGGTCCGCGGGCTTGTGCGCGGGCGTCAGCGCCTGGAAGTAGACGCGCGAAGGCAGTCCCGCCACCAGGTCGCCGCCCTCCGGATACAGGGTGAGATCGAGGGTCTGCAACAGGATGGGGATCGTCTTGGCCGCCGTCTCGACCACCCCACCGTCCTCGATGGCGAAGGCGAGAGAGCCCTCACCCCGCTCGATCCGGCCAGGCAGCTTGAAGCTGACGGTGCACAACCCCCGCGCATCGACCACGCCCGTCACCCGCGCCGCCGTGGCGCCATCCACGAGGGCGGTGGCGGTGACCCGGGCCCCCGAGGGAACACCTCCCTCGGCACGCTTCACGTCGAGCGTGGCGGTGACCGTGTCCCCCGGTCCGTAACCATCGCGGAGGAACTCGATCTGCGACTTGAGCCGGGGAGCGCGGTAGGCCCGCACATCGAACTTGCGCTCGGCGGGGGCGTCGCCCGTCTGGGGATAGGAGACGCGGAGCGTGTACTCACCCCCGGCCATGTCCTGTGGAACGGTCCAGGAGTAACCCCAGACCGAGGCGTCGCCCCCCACCCTCGTGGAGGTGACGACGTCCCCCTTGGGACCCCGAATCTCCACGTTGGCCATCACCGGGTGCCCGAAGGGGGTATGACGGCGGGCCTCGAGCAGGAGGCCTCGCGCCATCACCTTCTCACCGGGCCGGTAGAGGGGCTTGTCGGTGCTGATGAAGGTCAGATGGCGGTCGGGCCCGCCGAGTGAATCCGTGTCCGCCCGGGCGGCCAATACCTGCTGCTGGACGGAGGGAAAGGCGAGGCCCACGGTGACGAGGACGAGGAGGGCACGTGGGACGACGTGTTCGAGCATGAAATTCCCTGGAGCGGAGAACAGGAGCCGACGGGGAAACGGATGTGCGCGTCGAAAGTTCTGTCCTACCCAACCAGGGGGAGCTGGCGCTATCGCTCAGGCCACGGAGTGACGCCCGGGCCCGGCGGGGCGTGGGTCCTCCGCCTCCGCCCACGCCAGGGGCAGCAGCACCCGGAAGGTGCTTCCCTGCCCCACCACGCTGTCCACCGAGAGCGTCCCTCCGAGCCCGCGGATGATGTCGTGGCTGATGGACAGCCCCAGCCCCGTTCCCTCTCCCACCGGCTTGGTGGTGAAGAAGGGCTCGAAGATGCGCTCGAGGTTCTCCACGGGAATCCCGCAGCCGTTGTCCCGTACCTCCACCATCGCCTGCGAGGTGCCGTGCAGGCGCGTCACCAGATGGATCTCCCCGCCCGACCTGGGCAGGGCATGCGCCGCGTTGATCAACAGGTTGGTGAAGACCTGTGCGAGCTGCACGGAGTTGCCCAGCACCTCGGGCAGATCCCCGTAGTCGCGCACCAGCCGGCCGCGACTGCGCAACCGGCCCCACGCCAGGTGCACCGAGTTCTCCAACACCTCGTGCAGCTCCAACGGGTGGGTGTTCACCGCGTCGCCCCGGGAGAGCGCCCGGAGGCTCTCCACGATGAGCCGCATGCGCTCGGTGCCCTCGCGGGCCTCGTTGACCGCCTCCATCAACTCCTGCCCGTCCTCCTCCGGCAGCTCCAGCCGGCGCAGCTCCGTGCCGATGAAGCCCAGGTTGCTGGAGACGAAGGCCAGCGGGTTGTTGATCTCGTGCGACACCCCCGCGGCGAGCATCCCGATGGAAGCCATCCGCTCGTTGAGCCGCAGGCGCAGCTCGTTCTCCCGCTGGGCGGTGATGTCCCGCACCGTGACGGCCATGCAGTCCCCCACCGCGCACAGCTGGCGGCGGAACCAACGGCGGCCCTTGCCGGGCAGGAGTTGATCCACCTCGTCTTCATGGGTCCGGCCGGTCCGCCACACCTGCTCGCACAGGTGGCGCGGCGCGATGAAGGCCGCATGGGGGAACTCGGAGAGCGGTTGCCCCTCCGCCACGCGCGCCTCACAGCCCAGCAGCGACCCGGCATGGTTGTTGAGGCGCAGCAGCCTCAAGTGCTCCGGCTCGCCCCGGAGGATGAAGAAGGCGTCGAAGCTGTTGCTGGCCGCCGCCCGGAAGAGCGCCTCGCTCTGGCGCTGGGCCGCCTCGCCCCTCCGGTGGTGCGACAAGTCCCGGGCGATCCCGAACAGCCCCACCACCTGCCCATCCGGCCGGCGGATGACGCCCTTGGTGGAGAGCCACTCGCGCTGAACCCCCGCCATGTGCTCGCTCATCTCCGCGTGGAGCGTGCGCCCGGCCAGCAGCGTCTGCCGATCGAACTCCAGCGTGTTCTGCGCCTCCTCCTCGGACAGCAGCTCCCGGTCGGTACGGCCCACGATCTCCGCCGCCGGCTTGCCGAGGTAGTGCGCCCCCATGCCGTTGATGAAGGTGTAGCGCCCCTGCAGATCCTTGGTGAAGACCGCGTCCGGCATCTCCTCCACGATGGTGAGGAAGAGCTCGCGGTAGGGCAGCTCAGAAGGGGACTTCATGGGGCTGGAATATCCACAACTGGAGCTTCTGAGCAGGCAGCCCCCCTTCCCCACCGCCCCTGGGCGTCCAGCAGCGCACGCTCCACCCGGGCCCACCTCCCCCTCTCGTCCACTGCCTGACACCCACCTCCTACCCGAGGACAGGAGGTAGGCTTCCGTACGCCCAGGTAGGGCCCGAAAAAACCTCCAAACCGGGCCCTGTAAATACGACAGGGTTCCGCCCTAGTCACGATGGGCTCGCGATGCAACTCCCCGCATTCACTGAGGAACGTTGCCGGAAGGCCGCTGGCATCCCCGTTGCTTTTGGCAATGGGCACGAAGTCGCAGCGCGAAGATCAACGTCCTCCATCCCCCGAGAGACTCCATGCAGGCCACCAACTCCCTGTCCTCCACCGAAACCCTCACCACGTACCTCTCGGACATCAGCCAGTACCCGCTGCTGACCGTGCAGCAGGAGCAGACCCTGGCCCGCAACTTCCGCCAGGGCGATCTGTCCGCCGGCCACCGCCTGGTGACGAGCAACCTGCGGTTCGTGATGAAGGTGGCCTACGAGTACCGCTCCTACGGCATCAAGATGTCCGACCTCATCCAGGAGGGGAACATCGGCCTGATGAAGGCGGTGCAGAAGTTCGATCCGGACAAGGGCATCCGCCTCATCTCCTACGCGGTGTGGTGGATCCGCGCGTACATCCAGAACTACATCCTGAAGAACTGGTCGCTGGTGAAGCTGGGCACCACGCAGGCGCAGCGCCGGCTGTTCTTCAGCCTGGCCCGCACGCGCCGCGAGCTGGAGAAGCTGGGCTCGGCGGACGGCACCATCGTGGACGCCGAGGAGATCGCCCGGAAGCTCAACGTGAAGGCCTCCGAGGTGCGCGAGATGGAGCAGCGCATGGGCGGGCGGGACTTGTCGCTGGACGCGCCCGTGGGCGAGGAGGGCGACGCCACGCACCTGGACTTCGTGGAGTCCGAGTCCGCCTCCCAGGTGGACGAGGTGGCGGATCGGCAGCAGGCGCAGATCACCCGCGAGCGCATCCGCCTGGCGCTGCAGCGGCTGGATCCGCGCGAGCGCTTCATCATCGAGAACCGGGTGATGGGTGACGCGGAGATGACGCTGAGCGAGCTGGGCGAGCACTTCGGCTTCTCGCGCGAGCGCGCCCGCCAGCTGGAGATCCGCGCCAAGGACAAGCTCAAGGCCGAGCTGGCCTCGCTGATGGCCGAGGTGGGCCAGGACGAGGCGGCCGAGGCGTACTGAGAGCGGGAAAACCCTCCCCCCTGACCGTCTCCCAGGGGAGAGGGAACCTCCACGGTGCCTCGGAAACGCGTAAGGTAGCGGGGCGATGAAGCCGTGGAAGGTGATTGATCGGGCGCCCGCGCCGGGCGGCGGAGAGCTGGTGCTGCACCAACGGGGCGAGGAGTTCGCCATCCGGGTGAACGGGCGCGAGCTCATGTCCAGCCGCCAGCACGGCTCCGAGGAGAAGATGGCCGAGGTGGCCTGCACGGGCCTCGGCGGCAAGCGGCCCCGGGTGCTCGTGGGAGGCCTGGGGCTGGGCTACACCGTCCGGGCCACCCTGGAACGGCTCCCCCCGGGAGCCGAGGTGGTGGTCTCGGAGCTGGTTCCCGCCGTCGTCACGTGGAACCGGGGCGTCCTCGGACCCCTGGCCGGACGGCCGCTGGATGAT
Source organism: Archangium violaceum Cb vi76 (assembly GCF_000733295.1). Lineage (GTDB taxonomy): Bacteria > Myxococcota > Myxococcia > Myxococcales > Myxococcaceae > Archangium > Archangium violaceum. Next base: position 34,047 of record NZ_JPMI01000141.1, read on the forward strand.
CCCCGGGTGAAGGTGGAAACACGCGACGTGGGGGAGCTGCTCCGCCAGGCGGAGGGGCACTACGACGCGGTGCTGCTGGACGTGGACAACGGCCCCGAGGCGCTCACGCAGGAGGAGAACCGCTGGCTCTACGGCGAGCGGGGGCTGGCCTCCATCCAGCGCGCCCTCAAGCCGCGGGGCGTGCTGGTGGTGTGGTCCGCCTCGCCGGACAAGGCCTTCGCCACGCGGCTGAAGCGGGCGGGCTTCACCACCGACGTCGTGGAGACACCGGCGCGCGGCAAGGGCGGTGGACCGCTCCACACGCTCTTCATCGGCCGCTCCGGGTGAGGGCCCCCCCACATTTTTCATGGAGAAATAGAAAGGGGGGGACTTCCTTTGTTCGCTCAAAGGTGCCAGATAGGGGTCTCCGCGCTCAGTGCGGCGGAGTTCCGGCGCATTCCACCGCGTCCGGACGAGAAAGAAGACAAGTAATGGCGACTGGTACTGTGAAGTGGTTCAACGACGCGAAGGGCTTCGGTTTCATCATGCAGGAGGGCGGTGGCGAGGATCTGTTCTGCCACCACACCGCCATCCAGACCGAGGGCTTCCGCACCCTGGCCGAGGGCCAGCGCGTTGAGTTCGACGTCGCCCGCGGCCCCAAGGGCCTGCAGGCGCAGAACGTGCGCCCCATCTGATGGGGACCTGAGCCACTTCGCTCGACGATAGAGGCTCGATCCAGGGCCTGCCTCCCAAATCCTGGGGGCAGGCCCTTGGTGTTTCTAGAGGTCAGGACGGCTTGCGGCCGGCCCACGGGCGCGCCTGCTCGAGCTGCGAGGCCAGGCGGAACAGGGTGGCCTCGTCCCCGAAGCGCGCGGCGAACTGCACGCCCACGGGCAGCCCGGCGGTGTTCCAGAAGAGCGGCACGGACATGGCCGGCTGCCCCGTCTGGTTGAAGAGCTGGGTGTTGGGGGTCCGCTCCAGGGCGTTTCCGGCGAGCGCGTCCAGCAGCTTGAGGAACACCGGCTTCAGCGGCAGCTTGCGCAGCACGGCCATCGCCGCGAGCTCCGCGGGCTTGGGCGCCAGCTCGCCGATGCGCACCGGAGGGTACGCGAGCGTCGCGTCGAGGAAGAGCTCGTACCGCTCGTGGAAGGCCGCCATCATCCGGCCAGCCCTGTGCATGACGTCGCGCGCCCGCTGCAGGTCCGCCGCGGAGAGGATGCTTCCGAGCTGCACCAGCGCCCAGGTGGACGGCTCGACGTCCTCCGCCGTCACGGGCTTGCCGGTCGCCTTGGAGATCTCCTCCATCTGCACCGTGGTGTTGGCCGCGACGTTCACGAGGTAGGAGCGCACCAGCTCCTCGCGATCGAACCGGGGAGCGTCCTCGACGAGCTCGTGACCCAGCTCCTGGCAGAGCTTCACCGCGTCCTGGACGGCCGCCTTGCAGTCCGGGTGCACGTGCTTGCCGTAGAGCGAGCCGGTGGAGAAGGCGATGCGCAGGCGGCCGGGCGGAGTGCCCACCTCCTGGAGGAAGGGCCGCGCGGGTGGAGGCGCCGCGTAGGGCGCGCCCAGGTCCGGCCCCTGGGTCGCATCGAGCATCGCGGCGCTGTCCCGCACGCTCCGGGTCAGCACGTGCTGTTGGACGAAGCCACCCCACCCCTCCGCCGAGTCCGGACCCAGTGGATTGCGGGCGCGGGTCGGCTTGAGCCCGAAGAGGCCGCAGGCGGACGCGGGGATGCGGATGGAGCCACCGCCATCTCCGCCGTGGGCCATGGGCACCACCCGGGCCGCCACGCACGCCGCCGAGCCTCCGCTGGAGCCTCCCGGCGTGTGCTCCGGATTCCACGGGTTGCGCGTGGGCCCATTGAGCACCGTCTCGGTGACGCCGAGGATGCCCAGCTCGGGCGTGGCCGTCTTGCCCACGATGACGACGCCCGCGCGGCGGAAGCGCGCCATGAGCTCCGCGTCGTGGTCCGGCACGAAGCCCACCAGCGCCCGGCACCCACCCGCGTAGGGCTCGTTCGCCAGATAGCCGTCCAGGTCCTTCACCAGGAAGGGCACCCCGGAGAAGGGCCCCTGCGGCAGCGGGCCCGCGGCGGTCTTGCGCGCCTGGTCGTACATTTTGTGGACGACGGCGTTGAGCTTCGGGTTGACGGCTTCAATGCGCGAGATGGCCTCCTCCACCAGCTCGGTGGGTTGGAGCTCCTTCTTACGGACCAGCTCCGCGAGCGCCGTGGCGTCGAGTGCGTCGTATCCCTGAATGGCCATGGGCCTGCTATCTAGCACCGCCATGGCGAAACCCCAGTACTGGCTGATCAAGAGCGAGCCCTCCGTCTACGCCTACGCCCAGCTGGAGAAGGACGGCAGGACGGAGTGGACGGGCGTGCGCAGCTACGAGGCGCGCAACAACCTCCGGGCCATGAAGCCCGGGGACCTGTGCCTCTACTACCACTCGAACGAGGGCAAGGCCGTGGTGGCCGTGGCCCGCGTGATCTCCGGGCCGACCGAGGACCCCACCGCGCCCGGTGAGGATTGGGCCTCGGTGGTGGTGGGCCCCGTGGTGGCCCTGAAGGAGCCGGTGACGCTCGCCACCGTCAAGGCCACCCCCGACTTGAAGGAGTTCCCGCTCATCAAGAAGAGCCGCGTGAGCGTGACCCCCGTCATTCCCGAGCACTTCAAGCGCATCCTCGAGATGGGCGGGACGAAGCTCCCCAGGGCCCACCATGGCTGAAGGTCCCGCTGAGTCCGCTCCCCCGAGCACCCATGCCGCGCTCGAGCCCTCGGATCCACTCTCCGCGCTCAACACGGCCTTCCGCGACGCCTACGCGGCTCGCCGGGACGCCATCCTCGCCGGCATGGGCCCGGTCATCGCCCAGATCGATGACCTGCTCATCCTCCGGCGCGGCGGTCAGCGTCTCGTCGGGCCCGCGCGCACCCGGCGCTACCACGAGCTCAAGGTGGTCACCCACGTTCCGCTCGCCCTTCATGTGCTGCTCTCCGGCCGACGCGGGGAGATGGACGCGGCCACACGGGACCGGCTCTCCGGGATACAGCGGCTCATCTCCGTGAGCCTGGAGGGGATCGAGCGCCGCGGGCTCTCCCTGGAGCAGAGCGCACGCCAGCGCCGCATCCTCGAGGCCTCGGCGGCGATCCTCGAGCAGGTGTTCTCCGGGGACGGTGTGTCGGCCGAGGCGCTCTCCGCCTATACCCGTGCCCAGGTCCCGGACATCCTCCGCAACGCCGAGGACGCCGCCCGCGACCAGATCGACACCATGCACGCGACCATCGAGGCCTGGAAACAGCGGATGACCCCGGAGGAGCTCGCCCGGCTGCGCGCCGTGGTCGCTGTCTCGCACACCGCCCGCCCCGGGAACGTGGCCGTGCAGTACTTCTCCGTCACCCTCGGCGAGAACTGGGAAGGCCGCTTCGACCAGGAGGACCTCCAACCCGGCAAGCGTGTGCTGGCCTCCGAGACCTCCTTCGATGAGGCCGCCGCCTTCTCGCTCCTCGCCACCCACGTGCTCGATGCCTCCGTGGGCACCCGATTCTTTGGTGAGGAGATCCGACTCGAGCGGGATCTGCTCGCGGATGCCGCGGAACGGATTCTCGCCCGGATGTTCCACAAGGAGCCCGAGCCTCCGGCCACTCCGGATACACCGGCCTCGGGGTGACGGATTCAACCCGGGGTCCGGGCACCCTCACCCCGGGGGGCTTGCCCCCCCTTTGAACGACGGGGGGCTCCTCTCCCAGGGGGAGAGGGGAAATGGGCTCGGGTGTGAATGGGGTTGGCGCGGACGATGGGCGCTGGGGATGGGATCAGGCGTTCGCCGAGTGCAGCTTCTGCTGCAACAGGTTCGCCCGGTTGCGCGCCGACAGGAGTTGCTGACGCAGGGACTCGGCATCTCGCGACACGTCGATGAAGTCCTGCGCCTCCGCGTCGCTCGCCAGCTTCCCCGCCCCTTCCGCCACCTCCGTCATCTTCTCGTTCACCGCCTGCAGCGACGCGATGACCTCCTCCGTCTTCATCGCCTGCCCCTGCTGCGTCATCCCCGCCACCTGGTGCATCTGCGAGCTCAACGATGCCGCCTGCTGCCCCAGCTCGCCGAACCGCTCCATCAGCGTCTGGTACACCTTCGTGCGCTCCTGCAGCTCCAGCGCCCGCTCGTTCACCTCGGACGCCAACGCCTGCTGCCGATCCCTCCACCCGTTGAGCACCCCCAGCAGCGTGCGCATGTGCCCCACCATCCGCTCGTCGCAGTCCGCCACCTGGGTCAGCAGCTTGCCCATCTTCTCCAGGTTCTTCTGCGACCGCATCGTGCCCGTGCGCACTTCTTCCGCCAGCGACTCGAACCTGCGCAGCTCCTCCTCGATGGAGGCCGCGGCACTGACCAACTCGGAGGACTCGGATTGCTGCCGCTTGCTCATACGTGTGCCACTCCAGAAGAAGGGACCCCGGACCGGGTCTAGCAGATCTCACTTCCCGGAACCCGTCCGGACTGGGCCGGAGCCAGCAACGTCACCTTCGGCCCCAGGAACGTGTGCCGCTGCGATGCCTGCCAGTAGACAATCAACAGGGCCAGGACGCCCACGAAGGTGTACCCCGCCAACTGGTGGGGTGGCAGGACGAAGAGCACCATCACCACCGCGCACCAGCCGAGCGCCACCCCGTTCACCAGCGGCGAGAAGCGCCCCAGATCCCACGGTCCCCGGCGCGACCACGTCCCGTTGCGCCGCGCCCGCCAGCCCACCCAGATGGGCAGCGCATACGACGCATAGAGCGCCAGCGTGCTGAGCGCCACCATGGCCGCATAGGCCCCACTCCAGATGGCCACCCCGAAGGCCGCCACCACCGACACCCAGATGGCCACGTGCGGGCTGCGGAAGCGCGGAGACACCCGCGCCAGGTGCGCCGAGCCCGGCAACCCCCCATCCCGTGCGAACGCGAACAGCATCCGCGAGTTGGACGTCACCGAGGACAGCCCGCAGAACCACATGGCCCCGATCGTGATCCACACCAGCGCCCCGCCCAGCGCGGGCCCGAGCGACTCGCGCAGCACATACAGGAACGGGTTGGGCGCGGCCGCCGCCGTCGGCAGGTTCCCGATCGCCAGCGTCACCCCCACCAGCAGCGCGTAGCCCACCACCGCGCTCACCGCCACCGACAGGAAGATGCCCCAGGGCGCGTTGCGCGTCGGGTCCATCGTCTCCTCCGACACGTGGGCGCTGGCGTCATAGCCGGTGAACGTCCACTGCGCCTGCAACAGGCCGATGAGGAAACCGTACGTGTAGACGTTGGACTCGGAGGTGAAGCGCGTGAGGAGGAAGGCCGCGTCCTGCCGGGGCGCGAAGGCCACCAGCGCGCCAATCACCACCGCCACGCCCGCCACGTGGTACCAGGCCGACAGGTTGTTGAGCAGCGCCACCGCGCGCACGCCCACGTGGTTGAGCACCGCGTGCGACAGCAGGATGGCCGCGTAGAGCGGCAGCACATGGCCCCGCTCCCGCGACAACCCCAGCATGTCCGCCAGGAACTCCGCCAACCCGTAGTCGATGCCCGCGGTGATCGCGAACTGGCCAATCGTGTTCAGCCACGCCGTGAAGAAGCCCACCCGTGGGCCCCCCAGCATCGCCGACCAGTGGTAGAGCGCCCCCGCCGTGGGGAACGAGGAGGCGAGCTGCGCGAGGCTCGCCGCCACCGTCAGCGTCATCACCGCCACCAACGGCCACCCCGCCGTCATGACGAACGGCCCGCCAAAGCGCAGGCCATGGCCATAGAGCGTCACCGCTCCGGTGAGGATGGAGATGATGGAGAAGGAGACGGCGAAGTTGGAGAAGCCACCCATGTCACGCAGCAGTTGCTGCGCGTACCCCAACCGCTGGAGCTGGGCCGCATCCGCGTCCAACTGATGCTGCTTGTCGTCTTCCATGCCCGGCACCATGAACACTCGGCCAGGAGATGGAAGGGGACCGCGGTGCGGAGTGTGGGCTCGTCGGCACTCCGGGGAGGCCTACCGCTTGCGCTCCTGGGGCTCCTGGCCGGAGGGCACGGGTGCCGCCGGAGCGCCCCGCGGCTCCTCGCCGCGCCGCAGGATGTGGAGCCGGCGCGGGAAGCTGCGCCCCATGCTCAGGCTCCCCATCTCCGCCTCCAGCTTCTGCCAGTTATCGGGGCCCAGCGCCTTCTTGATGGCCACCATCAGGCCCACCCGGTTCTGGCGCACCGCCGTCTCCGCCCGGCCCACCTTCTCCACCAGCTCCTTCACGCTTCCCTCGTTCGGAGTGGGCTGGCGCAGCTCCTTCTCCAGTGCGAGCTGGGCCCGCTTGAGCTCCGCCTCCAGGCCGATCAGTGCGTCATTGGCCTCGAAACTCATGTCCTGCACCTTCTGCACGAGGCTCTGCGGCAGGCCGATCCTCGCCGCCACCTCCGGCGGAATCCCGAAGGAGGGCGGCCCGATGGGAGCCTCGGGCGGCATGGGCGGCATGGGAAGCTGGGGCGGCATCGGCGCCCGGACGGGCAGCGGCGTCCGGATGCGCACGTCCTCCTCCTTGTCCTGCGCCAGCGAGGGGACCGCGGTGAGGACCACGAGGGCACACAGCAGCTTCTTCATCATGGCACTGCTCCTTTGTTGCGCAT
>NZ_JPMI01000142.1 GCF_000733295.1 Archangium violaceum Cb vi76
CGTTACACGGGCGAGGGAAGACCCTCACCCTGGCCCTCTCCCAAAGGGAGAGGGGACATCACCGTGACACCTGGAGGACCGCGAGGGCCGTCTGGAAGGGCTCCGAGTCGAGCGCCGTGACATCCGGCGGGCGCACCCACGCGGCCAGCGCTCCGAAGGGCGCGTACGCCGCGTCCTCGACGCTCGGGTTGGTGCGCGTGTAGCCGTGCACCTCGTTGACCAGCACCGCGAGCGAGACCACCTCACTCCCCCGCCCCACCGGCACCTCCGCCACGGGCTCCCCGGCCCGCAGGGAGCCTTCGACGGGCCCCCCTACCACCGGCTCCGTCTCGATGGGCACCGGCGTCCGCACCCTCGGCGAGACGAGCAACACCAGGGCCACCAGGGCGGCCGTGACGGCGCCGCTGGCCACCACGCGGCGGCGGTACTGGCGGCGGCGCACCTCGCCCAGAATGGCCTCGCGCGGGATGCGAGCGGGGACCGGAGCGTCCGGCAGACGCAGTGAAGAGGCGGAGGCGTGAAGGCCGGCGAGCGCGCGGCACGCGGCGCACTGCTCCAGGTGGGCCTGGAAACCGGGAGGCCTGGGCAGGCGCTCGTCCACGAGGGCCTCGGCGAAGTCCTGGCAGCTCATGGGGTGTCTCCTTCGAGTTGGAGCGCGTCAGCGGCCTTGAGCTTCCGCAGCGCGCGGTAGAGGTGGATGCGGACGGTGCCCCGGCCAATGTTCATGGCATCGGCGATGGCATCGAGGTCGAGCCCCTCCAGGTAGCGGAGGGAGAAGGCCGTGGCCTGTTGGGCCGGGAGCGTGCGCAGGGCCCGGCCGAAGGCGCGCCAGCGCTCGGCACCGGCGAAGCACTCCTCCGGAGAGGGCTGCGGGGCGGGGCCCAGGTCCAACACCTCGCGCACCACGTTCCACACCCGGCGCCGGCGCAGGTGTCCCATGGCGCGCGACACCAGGATGCGCCGCAACCAAGCCGGGCCCGCCTTCGCGTCCCTCAGCGTGTGGCGCTGCTCGTAGGCATCGGCCAGGGCGGACTGGACCAGGTCCCTCGCCTCCTCCCCGTCCCAGACGAGCCGCCGCGCCAGGCGCAGGAGGGCCGCCTGCTCCCCCTCCACGAGCGCGTCGAAGTCGAGGGGGCTGCCCCTCGCTTCCATCGGCGTCTCGTCCATGACGGCGGTGCCCTTCAAGGTTGGACCTCGTTGCCCGGTTTCCAGAAAGGAGGACGCACGAGGCGCCCGGGCGGCATACCGCTGAATTTTCCCCCTATTTTCCGGCCCCTCCGGGAGAATCCCCCGCGCCATGGCCCCGTACGAGCTCCAACTCATCCCCGCCGCCGAGACCCGCTACCTCCGCCACGTCGTGCTGCGCCCCCACCAGCGGCCCGAGGAGCTCGTCTACCCGGGGGATGAAGCCCCGGACACCGTCCACTTCGGGCTGTACGTGGACGAGGAGCAGCATGGGGTGGCCTCGCTCTACCGCGAGCCCCGGCCGGGTACGAAATCCACCACCGAGTGGCGTCTGCGGGGCATGGCGGTGCTCGCCTCCAACCAGGGCAGGGGCTACGGCGCGGCCCTGCTCCAGGCCTGCATCGATCACGCGGCGCGTCAGGGCGGCACCCGGTTGTGGTGCAACGCGCGCACGACGGCGTCCGGCTTCTACAAACGGCTGGGCTTCGCCGTGGAGGGGGCCGAGTTCGAGCTGCCCGGCATCGGCCCGCACTACCTCATGTGGCGTCCGCTTTGAGCGGAGAAGCAGCTCAGACCGCGGAGGCGCGCAGCAGCCGGCCGGCGAGCTGCGTGTACTGATCGCGCTTCTCGGTGTCGCCCAGGTGCGCCCAGACGTCCGCGAGGCACCTGGCCGCATCCGTCAGCGCCGGGTACAGCTCCAGCGCCATCTCCAACACGTGGCGCGCGTGCCGGTAGCGCGCCTTGCCCGTCAGCCCGATGCCCCGGGTGCGGTGCTTGCCCGACTCCGTCAGCAGCGCCTCGCCCAGGTTGGCGATCTCCACCGCCGTCGCCTCACGCCAGGCCAGCTCGGTGTTGAGCTGCAGGGCCTCGTCCAGCAGGGCCCTCGCCGCCTCCGGCTCGTCCAGCTCCAACTGGCAGATGGCCGCGTTGCGGTAGTGCTCGGCCGTCTCGGGGTCCAGGTCGATGGCGCGCTCGAAACACTTCAGCGCCTCGCGCGGACGGCCCAGGCTCGTGAGCGAGGAGCCCTTCGCGCTCATCGCCAACACGTGGCTGGGATCCTGGGACAGCACGCGGTCGAACACCTTGATCGCGGCCTCGTGGTTGCCGGACATCGAGTGGCTGACGCCCTCGTTGAATGCCGCTAACAGCGTGGACATATGGCCCCTTCTCGCCGGCCCACATGCCGGCCCGAGTTCCCGGTCCTTCAGTGTACAGCCAGGGACCCCGAGCGTGACAGGCCGGGGGGCTCGCCGAGAACCCGGAAACGAGAGGCTTTTCTCCACCTGTGGCCCGGCCCACACCGCTCACGGGCTCCTGGCTTCTCCGGGCGGAAAGCGGATCTTCTGCACGGGCGTACCGCGCGGTGCGTCAGGCCCGAGGCCCCTTCTCCAGCACGAGCGAGGTCTGCGAGAGCGACGGGGGCAGGGGCAACGGCTCACGGCGGGCGCGCTCGGGCTCACGGGCCAGCTCGCGGGCCGATTCCATCAGCGCGTTCAGCTCGAAGGGCTCGTCACTGGTGACGAAGAAGAAGCGCTCGAAGGCGGGGGCGTCGTCCAGCGCGTAGGCGCTCGGCAACGGCACGGTGCCTCCCTTCAGCTCGAGCGGGCCGGTGGGCGACTCCGGGGCATGGAGCGTGACGGAGCCACGGCCATCCACGGACAGCACCGCGCCGTAGGGCCTGCCTCCGGACACATAGCTGAGCTGCAACACGTCCCCCGCCTGCACCCGGGCGGAGTCCGCGAGCGGCTCGGGTGCCCCCGCCGTCTGGCGGTGGATGAGCAGCTTCGGCTCCAGGCCCTTGGTGCGCGTCGTCTCCAGCAACACCGCCTGCTGGGGCCGGGGCTCCTCGGGCAGCTCCCGCTGGGAGACGAACATCAGCAACGCGAGCCCCGCTACCACGGGCATGCCCAGCGCGACGGCCGGCAGCCAGCGGCGCGGAGGCGTGGAGGCGGACGGGGAGCGGGAGGCATCCACGACGCGGCGGCGGCGCTCGATCTCGGCGGCGACCTGGGACGGCGGGAGCTTCGCGAGCGTGGCGCCATCATCGGCCTCCAGCCTCGCGAGCCGCTCGAGTCCACCAGGCTCCGTGGCCAGCCGCGCGCGGGCGGCGGCGAGCTCCTCGGGGGGCAGCTCTCCCAGGGCGATGCGCTCCAACAACCAATCGGGCGTGCGGTGGGACATGTCAGGCGGCCTCCAGTTCCTGCAGGTGGGCGCGCAACGTGCGCAGACGCTTGCGGACCCCCGAGACGGAGAGGCCCACCTCGCGAGCCACCTCCTCGTACGTCATGCCGTCCACCAGGTGCAGCACGGCGATGGTGCGCGTGGACACCTGCTCCCTGCCGAAAAGCCTGTCCAGCACCGCCGCCGCCCCCGTGCGGGCCTCCATGTCCTCCAGCGAGGCGATGCGCACCAACAATTCCTCGTCCGAGTCCGCCGGGCGCCGGCGCTCGGAGCGCAGCCGGTTGAGGCACACGTTCGTCGCCATGCGGTGGAGCAGGCTGGAGGGGGCCGTCTGTCGCAGCGCGTCCTGATGGTCGAGCAGCTGGACGAAGACGTCGTGCATGGCGTCCACCGCCCGCTCCTCGTCGCGCAGGAGGAAGCGGCAGCGCCGGAGCACCATCGGTCCATACCGGCGGTAGCAGGCTTCCACATCGATGGCCAACGTCGTTCCTCCCTGCCTTCCGCACCTCAACACCGGAGCGGGCGCGAACTGTTACCGCGCACCGCATCCGCCGGGTGTGACAGGTGGAGGGGCACTGTAAGTAGGCGGAATCGCGACTGTCAGCTCGAGGCCCCGGCGTCCAGGAGGGCCGAGAAACCCGCGATGAAATCCGGGTAGCGGGGCCGCCAGCCCAGGGCCTTCAGCCGGGCATTGGAGATGGCCCGGTCGCCCTGGAGGGACTCGTGCAGTGAAGCCAGGGGCACCGTGGGTGGAAGGGGCAACCCCAACCGGGCACACAGCCACACGGCCGTCTCGGCCTGGGTCGCCGGACGGTCATCGGCCACACAGTAGGTTGCCCCCGGCTCGCCCCGTTCCAGCACCACACGGATGGCGTCCACCAGGTCGTCCACGTGCACCCGGGAGATGCGGCCTCCACCGCTCTCGGGGATGCGGAGCGTGCCGGCGCGGATGCGCTCGTGCAGGCCCCGGCCGGGACCGTAGATGCCCGCGATGCGCAGGCTGATTCCACCGAGCGGGCGGTACTTCGCTTCCGCTTCGAGGCGGCCCTGGGCCCTGGGGGAGGCGGAGTCGACGGGCGTGTCCTCGTCCACGTGCCCCCGGGCACCGCCGTAGACCCCCGTGGAGGAGAGATAGACGAGACGGGCGGGACCGGTGCGCGCCAGGGATTCGGACAGGGAGGTGTCGAGCCCGGCTTCCGGGGGAATGGAGATCACCACGTGGGCGCCCTTCGATGACGCCACGGCTTCGTCCAACGAGAGGAGCCGGACGCCTTCGCGGGACAGTTCCTCCCGGCGAGCCTCATCGCGCGTCACCGCCCTCACGGGACGTCCCCGCCGGGCCTCCTCGCACGCCAGCCGCGTCAACGTATAGCCACATCCCAGCAGGTAGAGAGGAACCATGTCCGTGCGATGACCGGGTGTCACTCTACACCTCCTCGAGCTGATGGAGCGGCGGTGTCCTAAATCGGATGTTTTTGGGGGCGCGTTCGGGGTGTCACCGTGCCGCTGGCGCATCGCGACGTGGCAGCGTTCGGAGTGATGCTCGCAGATGACACCGCGATCCAGGCCCAGCTCCGAGTCAAGCGGAGGATCTTCTTCGTCTCCGCGTGCATGATCCTGGCGCTTCCCCTCGTGCGTCTCCTGATCACAGGCGCAGTGATCCCCTCGCTGGCGCTCGTGCAGGTGCTCTGGAGTCTGAGCTACGTGCTGCTCGGCGTGTGCATGGGCAAGGGAGTGCTGGCCCCGTGGCTCGCGGGCACCCTGGCCGCGGTGGTGTGCGTTCCCGCGGTCACGGCGATCATCCACATCACCGGCGGACCGGCGAGCCCCTACTTCGTGACGATCGTCTGCGCCCCCCTCATCATCGCGCTGTTCGCCCCGGACTCCCGCTTACCGACGCGGGTGGCCTTCGTGGGCATGCTGGGCGCGGTGGTGGTGTTGAACGTCCTGGCGGGAGTCCCTCCACGAGCCTTCCTGCAGCAAACCTTCGTATTTGGCTGCGTCGGGGCGTTCGGCCTCTACGGCGGGCGCACCTACCGGCGGCTCCGGGACGCGGAGAAGGTGGCACAGGAGCAGCGGCTGAATGCACTGGAGCAACTGGCCGAGAGCGAGCGTCTCCGGCTCCGCGCAGAGCGCGAGCGCGCCGAGGTGGAGCGGTTGGTGCTGGTGGGTCAGCTCGCCTCCGGAGTGGCCCATGAGGTGAACAATCCCCTCGCCTTCGTGAAATCCAACCTGCACTACCTCGAGCGGGAGCTGTTGGACGCGGACGGCGCCGAAAACAAGGCGGAGCTGCGCGAGTTGCTGGACGAGACACGACAGGGCGTCCTGCGCATCCAGCAGATCGTCACGGATCTCCGGCGCTTCGCCCGGGAGGGCCACGCGTCCACGGAGCCCAGCTCGCCGTCGGAAGCCATTGAGGAGGCCCGGCGGCTGGCATCGGTCCGCCTGCGCAGCCTGGGCGAGGTGACGTTGGACATCACGCCGGGACTGCCCGAGGTGAGTCTGGGGCAGCGGCATCTGGTGCAAGTACTGGTGAACCTGCTGCTGAACGCGGCGGATGCGGTGGAGGAAGCGGTGCCTCCACGCAAGGCCCGCATCGCGGTACGAGCCCGGCAGGTGGAGGAGGGCGTGCGGCTGGAGGTAGAAGACAACGGCACGGGAATCCCACTCGAGGCGCTGCCGCGGCTCTTCGAGCCCTTCTTCACCACCAAGCCACCCGGAAAGGGCACCGGGCTGGGGCTGGCGCTCTGCCACGAGTACGTCGGCCGAGCAGGAGGGACACTTACCGCCGAGAACCGGCCCGAGGGCGGCGCGCGCTTCGTGCTCACGCTGAAGGAAGTGGCCGAGACCGCCTCGGCGGCGTGAGCGCCCAGAGACGACCTAACGCAACCGTACCTTCAGATGCTCCTCAGCGGCATTGGGCCGACCCAGGAGAGTGTCGAGCAAGCGTTCCTCGATGGAATCCTGTTCCCAGACAGCCGCCCGCTCGAGACCCACACATTCCTGGGGCTCGGCGGCCCTGCTATTGCCAGCCGTGTCGAAGATCGTGCAGCGACGGAAGTCTCCCACGTCCTGCATGAACCGGACGAGCGGCTGATGCAGGTGCTCCTCGAGTTCTCTCCATCCAATGAGTTCCCACGCATCCACGGCCAGGTGGCGTACAGCCGTCTTGAAGAGCACGGGTCTGGCGCCGAGCCCATCCAGATCAGAATCCGGACTCATTGTTCTGTGTTGATAGAAGGCAACATAGGGGGATTCGAGCAACCTTCCATAGCCGAAGGAACCATCAGCGAGGGCAATTCTCACGAAAGACCCTGGCTTGTGTCTTTGCTTTGGCATTCCTCATTCCCCAGTGTAGGGGTAGAGCTGACCCCATGATTTCGTAGCGGCATCATGAAACAGCCTGCCCAGCGGATTATCTTTCGCCACGCCGCGATTGACGTTCTCGGTTCGATGCGGTTCTCGAGTATCAGACCAGGCACCCCCGAAGGAATCGATCAACTGCTGCTCTCTTCCACGGATCCGCCAGTAAGCGACGTCGCTGTATCTCTTCGCGTAGTCGACCGCAGTCCCTACATCGAACTTGTCCAGCACGGCCGGTAGGAATCCAGGACCTTTGGGTTCATCGGTCTCATCAATGTGATGGTTCGAATCGCGCGCATCCACAGCTTGTTCGGCTTGCGCCTCCAAAGGTTTGTTCAGGTCGATGACCATGCTCGTTCGACCCGAGTAGTACCAGCCGGTCTTCAGGTTGAGCTTCGTATAGGTCGCGTAGAGTCGGCCCCAACCCTTTTTGTCTCTGTCGCTCCCGGCTTCTGAAGTGGATCTTGGAGCGGGGGAGGTATGAGGCTCGGACACTCGATTCACTTCTGGCCGGCGGGCGGGTGTTCCCGGGCGCACCGTGGCCTTGGGCGCATAGCAACCCTGAACCCATCCCTGAAGGTCTCCGAAGTGAGTGCCGTAGAACGTGTCCGCGATGTCGACCGGGGTCCGTACCCCGTCCAGGCCGGCTTTGACGGTCAGGCAGACCAGGACAACGCTGCCCCCTGCCGCCAGCACCGCGCCACCCCTCAGAAGGGCTTTTCCCGTCGCGGCAACGGCCCCTGCGTCCGCCACGGCCGCGGCTCCCTGGGGCACGAGCCGGAGCACGGCACGTGGAATGCCATTCCCCAGGCCCTCCCCTGTAACGCCCTGGAGCGGTCTCGGCGGGGACTGGGCAATGGGAGCCGCTGGCAGCCCCAGCCCGAGCGTGTCCCGGCCAGTGCCGGAACGAACGCCTCGTATCGTGCCGCTACATCCCACGAGGAATACGAAAAGAAGTAGTGCCACCCTGCGTGGCATGAGGGGCCTCCTCGACTCGAAGCTACAGGTAGCTCGAGGGGACCGTCGAGACCGATGGCGGCGAAGTCCAGGTGCTGAGTGCCCGTCCAGCCTCGGCGGCGTGAGCGCCCGTCTGGTACCCGGGTCTGAGTCACCGCTCCGACATCCCCAGCACGTCACGGGAGACCTCGGGCCACAGGGGTGGTACAAGCCCGCTCCATCGTGAGCACCCCTTCCGAGAACATTCCGACTTTCGAACAACTGGGCCTCGGGCCCGCCCTCGTGGAGGCTCTCAGCGGCCTTGGTTACGAGGAGCCCACCCCCATCCAGCGCGCCGCCCTCCCTCCTCTGCTCGAGGGCAAGGATCTGCTCGGCATCGCCGCCACCGGCACCGGCAAGACCGCCGCCTTCTCCCTCCCCCTCCTCCAGAACCTCACCCCCGGCAAGCTCGCGCCGTTCTCCACCTCCGCGCTCGTGCTCGTCCCCACCCGTGAGCTCGCCATGCAGGTGGCCGAGGCCATCCACCGCTACGGCCAGAAGCTCGGCGTCACCGTGCTCCCCCTCTACGGCGGCCAGCCCATCGCGCAGCAGCTGCGCGTGCTCAAGCGCGGCGTGGACGTCATCGTCGCCACCCCCGGCCGCGCGTTGGATCACCTCAAGCGCCAGTCCCTCCTGCTCGACTCCGTGCGCACCGTCGTGCTCGACGAGGCCGACGAGATGCTGGACATGGGCTTCGCCGAGGACCTGGAGGCCATCCTCGAGGCCACCCCCGACGAGCATCAGACCGCCCTCTTCTCCGCCACCCTGCCCCCTCGCATCGCCTCCATCGCCGAGCGCCACCTGCACAAGCCCGTGCACGTGCGCATCGCCAAGGAGAAGATGGCCCCCGGCACCGGGCCCCGCGTGCGCCAGACCGCCTACATCGTCCCGCGCGCCTTCAAGGCCGCCACGCTCGGGCGCGTGCTGGACGTGGAGGCCCCCACCGCCGCCATCGTCTTCTGCCGCACCCGCACCGAGGTGGATGAGCTCACCGTCTCCCTCAACGGCCACGGCTGGCGCGCCCAGGCGCTCCACGGCGGCATGGATCAGGCCCAGCGCGACCGCGTCCTCAAGCAGTTCAAGACGCACGCCGTGGAGCTGCTGATCGCCACCGACGTGGCCGCGCGCGGTCTGGACATCGAGAAGCTCTCCCACGTCGTCAACTACGACGTGCCCAACGCCCCCGAGGCCTATGTCCACCGCATCGGCCGCACCGGCCGTGCCGGGCGCGAGGGCGTCGCCATCACCCTCGCCGAGCCGCGTGAGCACCGGCTGCTGCGCAACATCGAGAAGCTCACCGGCCAGAAGATCGAGATCTCCACCGTGCCCACCGTGGCCGATCTGCGCGCCCGCCGGCTCGAGCTGGTGCGCGCCTCCCTGCGCGAGGCCCTCGTGGCCGGCGATCTCGACTCCTACCGCTCCGTGGTGGAGAGCCTCGGCGCCGAGTTCGATCTGGTGGATGTGGCCGCCGCCGCGGTGAAGCTCATCCACGACGCGCAGAGCGAGGGCCGCGAGGAGGCCGAGGAGGAGATTCCCGTGGTGCCTCCGCCCACCGAGCGGCCCCCCGTCCGGGCAAGAACGCCCGCGCCGCCGCCCGCCCCGGCTTCGGAGAGCGGCCGGGTCCGGGTCCCAAGGGGCCTCGCGGTGACAAGCGGCGCGCGGGTCCTCCCTCCCAGGAGTTCGACATGGCGCGCCTGTTCATCGGCGTGGGACGGCATGCCGGTGTGCGCCCCGCGGACCTCGTGGGCGCCATCGCCGGTGAGGCCGGCGTCGAGGGACGGCGCATCGGCGCCATCGAGATCGGCGACAACTACTCCCTCGTCGAGGTGCCCGAGCCCCTCGCCGATCAGATCGTCGCCGCCCTCCGTCAGGCCACCCTGCGCGGCAAGAAGGTCCAGGTCCGCCGCGATCGGGCCTGACCCGGCAACTCGAGGACCTCTATACCCTCACCCCGTCCCTCTCCCAGAGGGCTCATAGTTACCCAGAATCAGCCAGGGGAGGGGTGAGGCGGTGCAGCAGCAGGCGGTAGGTGGTTTCCGCCTGCTGGAGCATCTCCCAGCCGCGCCAGAGCGTGCGCCAGCCGGGCTCGCCGTCGCCCTTACGACCGATGAAGCCGCCCAGCAGCGCTATGGCGCGCAGCGCTTCATAGGCGTTGGGGGTGGGCGGCAGTTCGGGGCACATGTCGCCGAGCAGTTGGAGTTGCACCTCGGACAGGTGCTCGGAGGCAGGAGGAGGCTCGAGGCGGCGTGCGGCATCGCGTAGCGAGAGCATGCTGAAGGCCAGGATGGTGGCCAGGGCCAGGAAGTTGCTCAGGCGCGTGCCGTGCTGGAGCCGGCGTGCCTCGGTGCCGCAGCCGCTCTTGAAGCCCATGTGCAACTCCTCCACCAGCCAGCGGCCCTCGTAGGCCTCCACCACCTGGAGACACTGCTGCAGCGTCTCGATGGGCTCGCCCGTCACCAGGCACCAGTTGAGAGGCTTCTGCCCCTGTGGCGGCTGGGCTTCACGCGCCAGCACCACGTTGAGCTCCAGGGGCTGGCCGGCACGCCCCCGGTTGAGCGGTGGCCTCACCCGCACGCGACAGGCGCGAATCTCCAGCACGGCCTGGCGCGCCGTCTGGCCGGGACGCCCGGGCACCTGCACCACCTTGTGTCCGAGCACCGGCGCACCGGCCACGGTGTCCAGCAGATACTCGCGCTCCGCGTCCATCCC
Organism: Archangium violaceum Cb vi76; assembly: GCF_000733295.1. GTDB lineage: Bacteria > Myxococcota > Myxococcia > Myxococcales > Myxococcaceae > Archangium > Archangium violaceum. The sequence goes on from NZ_JPMI01000142.1 coordinate 10,435, forward strand.
TTCTTGCCCCGGGGGCGGGGCCAGCAACCGGTTGCGCGTGACTCGGATGACGAAGGAGTCACCCAACGCCTCAATTACCTCCAGCGTCTCGAAGATGTCGCCCTCGGCATCCAGCACGTGCACCACTTGCGGACGCTCCTCGGGCGGCACCTGCTCCAGCACGTCCGACACCCGGTACGCCGCCTCGCCCCAGCGCTGGCTTTCCCTGGGGCGCTTCTTGCGCTGGGCGGCTGTCTCCTTCTTCTTCTTCTTCTTCTTGGGCTTGTCCGGGCGCGCCCACACCATCTGCCCCAGTACGCCCATTACCTCATGCGTCGCCGCATCCACCGCCAACGTCGTGTGCACCCACAGGCCCCGCACCTTGGGCAGTTGGTTGATTCGGCCCGCCCCCTCCACCTCATGCTTGAAGATGAGGTCGGTGGTGTCCTGGATGCACAGCACCTTGCCCCGGGCCTTACACCGCTCTCGCGTCGCGGCGATGTGCCCCTCCAGGATTCCCTCGGGCGTCACTTCCGGGTTGGCGAAGAACCGGTAGGCCCCCTTCAACCCCGCCTCATTCTTGGCGAACTGCCGCGGAAAGCTCGCCGACGCGGCCTTGCTCATGGCCTGTCCTATCCGCAGCAGCCTCTTGTGCCGTGCCTTGTGGCCCAGGTGGGAGCCCGCAAGCTCCCTCTCCAAGATTCCCTCCAACTGCTGCCCACTCTCCATGGTGGCTCAACAGCCTACTTCTCCCGTCCACTCCCCTGCCCTATTCTTTGGGTAAGTATGAGCCCAGAGGGAGAGGGGATGATCCTCAGGGGGGCTTCACGGTGGGCCCTTGCTCCTCGGCTCAGAACTCGGCCGAGGCCCTCGGGTCCACGATGCCGCATTCCTTGATCTTGTAGAGCAGCGCCTTGTAGCTGATGCGCAGCTTGCTCGCCGCCCGGCGCTTGTTCCACGCCGTGCGCTGCAGCATCGCCAGGATCGCCTCCCGCTCCGCCAGCATCGCCGCCCTCTTGCCGATGTCCTTCAGCGACATCTCCCCTTCCGGCACCGTCGGAGGCGGAGGCGGCGGCTGCGGCACGTCGAACGGGTTCGCGTACTTCGGCTGCGCCACCACCTGGTTCACCGGCACCTCCGCCGCGGGCACCGCCCCGCGCGCCGGCATCTCCAGCACCTGCACCGCCCCGCCCGGGCCCGCCGCCGTCACCGTGGCCGGAGACATCGGCACCGGCGTCCGCACCACCGTCGGCGCGGGCGGCTCCACGTCCCCGTCTCCCGCGTACGACGTCGGCAGCGACGGCGCACTCGCCGGCGCACGGCCTCCCGAGCGCAGCTCGTCCAGCACCAGCGTCGCATCCTTCAGCACGCACAGCCGGCGCACCATGTTCTCCAGCTCGCGCACGTTGCCCGGCCACTCGTACTCCGTGAAGGCCCTCAGCACCTCGGGCGGCAGCTCCGCCACCCCGCTCATGAACTGCTTCCCGTACTTCTTCAGGAAGTGGTCCGTCAGCGGCACCACGTCCTCCGGCCGCTCGCGCAGCGCCGGCAACCGGATCGCCACCACGTTCAGACGGTAGAAGAGATCCTCGCGGAAGTTGCCCAGCTCGATCTCCCGCTCGAGATCGCGATTGGTCGCCACCACCACGCGGCTGTCCACCCGGACGCTCTTCTTGCCGCCCACCCGGAAGAACTCCTCGTCCTGCAACACCTGCAGCAGCTTGGCCTGCAGGCGGATCGCCATCTCGCCGATCTCGTCCAGGAAGATGGTGCCCTGGTCCGCCAGCTCGAACTTGCCCGGCTTCTCCGCCGTCGCGCCCGTGAAGGCTCCGCGCTCGTGACCGAAGAGCTCGCTCTCCAGCAGCTCGCCCGGCAGCGCCGCGCAGTTCACCTTGATGAACGGCCGGTTGCGCCGGTTGCTGCGCGCGTGGACCTCGCGGGCAATCACCTCCTTGCCCGTTCCGGACTCGCCCAGCAGCAGCACCGGCACGTCCGTGTCCGCGATGCGCTCCACCAACGCGCGCACCTTGCGCATGGCCGGCGAGTGCGAGATGAGGATCCGCTCCCCGCTCGACTCCTCCCGCGACGCCGCCGCACCCGCCGCCTGGGCCGCCTGGGCCTGGCGCGCCGGCATGCGGCTGCCGAGCGCCCGGCTCATCGCGTCCTCGAGCTCGTCACTGCTGAAGGGCTTGGACAGGTAGTCGCTGGCGCCCATCTTCATGGCGCGCATCGCGTCCTCCGCGCCCGAGAGCGCCGAGAGCACGATGACGGGTGCACCGCCGCCGGAGGCCCGGTAGCGCCGCAGCACCTCCAGGCCACTCATCTCCGGCATCATCACGTCCAGCAGCACCACGTCGAACGAGCCGCCGGAGAGCATCTCCAGCGCCTGGGAGCCACTCGACGCGCAGCGCACCTGGTACCCCGAGCTGCCCAGCAGCTCGCCGAGGAACGTCCTCACCTGCTCCTCGTCGTCCACCACCAGCACCGCGATCCGATCCATCCCCTCGCCTCCCCTCACCCTGTCCATCTCGATTCACTCCGTGGGACGCCCGCTGGGCTCATCCCTCGATCAAACCGTCAGTCCCATTCCGGTGCCGCTCCGGCGCTCCTCGCGAGCCCTGCGCAGCGACTGCAGCGCCTGGGTCAGCAGTTGCACCGGCGACCCCACCACGTCCGGATAGCTCACCGCCCCCAACGCCAACGAGGGACGCAGCACCTTGCCCTCCACCTGCAACCGCGCCAGGGCGAAGCGCTCGCCCACGCGCGCCATCACGTCCGGCACTCCCTCCGCCGGCGTCCCCGGCAGCAGCACCGCGAACTCGTCCTCGCCCACGCGCGCCACCACGTCCGCCTCGCGCACCGTCTGGCCGAACACCACCGAGCAGTACACGAGCAGGCGCTCGGCCAGGCCCCTGCCGGACTCCTTGCGCAGGGTGCGGTAGTCCCCGAGCGCCCCCGCCACCACCGAGAAGCTGCCCCCGAAGCGCTCGATGCGCCGCGTCTCCAGGGCGATGAGCTCCAGCAGGAAGGGCCGGTTGTAGAGCCCGGTGAGCGGATCATGCAGGACCGCCGAGCCCGCGTCCTCGGGCAGCATCGCCCGGCGCACGGCCGCCTTGAGGCGCAGCTGGGCGCGCAGGCGCAGCACCAGCTCCTCGCCCGAGCCACTGCGCGGCACCATGTCCACGCACAGCCCCTTCTCCAGGCAGTGACGCCAGGCCTCCCGGTCCCCCGAGTCCACCAGGTAGAGCATGGGCACCGCGCCCCGGCCCATCTGCCGCAGCCGCCGCGCCACCGACACGGCCGCGTAGTCCGGCGCCTGAGCCGCCAGCACCACCGCGTCCGGCCGGATGGCCTCGAACAGCGGCCCCGCCGCGTCGAAGCGCGTCACTGGCACCACCCGGAAGCCCGCTTCACCCAGCTCCACCCTCGTGCGCTCCAGGTCTCCCGCCCGCGGCTCCACCACCAACACCGTGAGGGGTTGGTCCGCCCTCTTGTGCTTGCTCCTCAACGCCACCGTGTCCCCCGTCCGGCCAGAACCTTTTTCCCCATCGTTCCTCCGGCGTTCTCCCCAGGTTTACAGCCCTTCCCGCCGCCGCCCCTTCGCATCCCCCTGTTTTTCCTGAGGGTGGGAAGGGAGTTACTCCTCATGGCCACCGGAATGAGCAACCGGCGTGCCATTTATCGCCCTCCGGAGACATGCCTCGACCTCGGTCTCCTCCAACCGGAGCTTGAAGGTGTCCCGGCCGTCGATGATGACCACGGGGATGTCGTAGCGGTACGCGGCGAAGGTGGCGGGATCGGCGCGAATGTCCTCCTCCACCAGGTCGAAGGGGATGCGCTCGCGTACCCGCTCCAGGACTTCCTTGGCCTGGTCGCAGAGGCAACAGTTCGGTTTCGAGTAGAGTCGGACAATCATTCGGCAGAAGGATGTGACGTCATGCGCGGTCTGTCAGGTGACTTCTCGACGATGCCCTTGAGGGATCTCGTCGCGTACCTCGGCGGCCGGCGGGCCACGGGCACGTTGCGGGTCATTCGGGCGGGCGTGCGCAAGCTCATCCTCGTACGGGCCGGGCAGGTGATCAGCGCCAGCTCCAACCAGCCGCGCGAGTTCCTCGGCCAGTTCCTCATCAACATGGGGCACCTGAGCGAGGAGCAGTTCAGCATGGCCTTCGCCACCCAGCGCGAGACCCAGGTGCCGCTGGGGAAGATCATCGTGATGACGGGGCTGGTGTCCGAGCCGACGGTGCGCGCCACGCTCTCGCTGAAGTTCCGCGAGACGCTGCTGGACATGTTCCGCTGGGAGGAAGGCGAGTTCTCCTTCGACGCGGGGGCGGTGGCGGAGGTGGAGGGCGTGGACGCGCGGGTGGACCTGACGGAGGTGCGCCGCGAGGGCGACTTCCGCGAGACGGCCTGGCAGTCCATCCGGGCGGCGTTTCCCTCGGGCAACCTGTACCTGACGGTGGACGAGGGCCGGCTGCCGGAGCCGCCCAAGCCGGGCACCCTGGACGCGAAGCTGGTGAAGCGCATCCGCGAGGGGCTGACCATCGACGAGCTGGCCAGGGTGCTGCACGCCTCGGACTTCCTGGTGTACCAGCGCCTGTACGCGCTCTACCGGCTGGAGGCGGTGAAGGTCTCGGCCACGCCGCCGCCGGGACGCCAGCGGCCCACGCCCTCGGAGGAAGACGAGGCGCAGGTGGTGGACGTGGATGTGATCGGCACCGAGTCCCCCACGAGCGAGGTCATCCAGGCGGCGCAGTCCTTCCTGGAGAACGGCAACTTCCGGGACGGAGAGGCGCTCGCGCGCCGGGCGCACGAGATGGCGCCCACGCCGGAGACGGAGGCGCTGCTGCGCTCGGCGGAGGCCGCGCTGGTGGGGATGTTGCGCCGGGAGATGGTGGACAGGCCCCAGGTGCCCTCGCTGGAGATGTCCGCGGCACAGCTCAAGTCGCTGCAGCTGAGCACCCCCGAGCGCTACCTGCTGTCGCGCATCGACGGCAAGCGTGACCTGGGGGCCATCATCTCCATGTCCCCGCTGAAGGAGCTGGAGGCGTTGAAGTACTTCCAGGCCTTCGTGGACGGCGGGCTGGTGAAGCTCACGCCCCGGTGAGACGGGCGCGGCGAAGCTCCGCGCCCCCCTGTGGACGGCCGGACAACACCGTGCGCTCACGTGCGTGGCTCGCGAGACCACAAACGGAATAAACAGGAAGACGCCTCCCTCTTGATAAACAGGACAAACAGGCTGGCCCTGCGATTGCAGAAAGGCCAGGAGACGCTGTTTCACCCCTGTTCATCCCCTGAAGGAGCATCCATGAAGCGCAAGCAGCTGATCGGTTCGCTGGTTCTCGCCTTCGGCCTCGTGAGTGGCCCGGCCCTCGCCGCGGGTGGAGGCATCGAGCCCGTCCCCCCCAACGAGCTGGAGCCCGTCGTCAACAAGGAGGCGGAGATCTACCCGGCCACGCTCGGCCTGGCCTTCCAGGATCCGCGCCCCGAGTCCCAGGAGAAGCCGGATGAGGGCTTCCTCCCGGAGCTGCCCATCCTGGTGGATGGCAAGCTGTACTCGGCCGAGGAGCTCCAGGAGGCCGGGGTGCACATCGGGCACTATGTGCTCGACTCGCGCTCCGCGGAGCTGGACGTCGTCCAGGGCTTCCGCACCTCGGAGGACCTGAAGGTCTACATGGAGAAGACGGGCCAGATGCCCTCGGAGCAGCCCAAGGAGAGGCAGCTCCTCTGCCCTCCCGCGCACTACTGGGAGCACAGCTTCTTCGGCGGCTCGCGGTTCTCCGTGTGGCCGGGCCAGGCCCTCGGCAACCTGGGTGGCTTCTGGAACGATCGCATCTCGTCCGTGTGGAACAGCCCCTGCTCGAGCTGGACGGTCCTCTTCGAGCACTCCAACTTCGGAGGCCATCAGCTGTGGCTCGGCCGCGGCTGGGCCATCCCCCACGTCGGCCTCTTCGGGTGGATCGGCTGGTCCGGCTGGTTCCCGCGCTGGTACAACTGGAATGACCGGGCGTCGTCCTTGATCGTGTTCTGGTAGTCGGCGGGTACCCATTGGCGAGGGCAAGACCAGAGCCCCTCCCAGCCAGGCGAGGAGGGGCTCGCGGATTCCACCGGTCCAATGAGGTGACGAGGAAGCGGACCGCTCGTCCCATGGACCGAGGTGCTCAGATGCGCACGATGGTGCCGTCGAAGAGCGGCACCGTCATGGTGAAGGTCTCGCGGTAGGTGAGCTTCTGCTCCTCGAGGATGCCCAGGGCGATCTGCTCCCCCAGACGCATGGACTCGATGTAGTCGGAGAAGTAGTGCACGCCGGCCCAGTTGCGGCCGATGGCGATGTTGGCGGCCAGCTTGTTGAGCTCGTGCTCGACGGTGAGCGGAGGGCAGTCCTTCACCTCCTCCAAGCGCGAGCCGTCCTCCGCGGGCTCGTAGCAGAAGGGCAGCACGTAGCCATGGTCGAAGTAGGCCTTGAGGATGGTGACGCATGCGCCGGCCACGGTGGCGTGTCCGGCCCCGTACGAGGGGTGCATGGGCGAGCCCTCGGGGAAGGCCATGGGCAACAGGAACGTGTCACCGCTGGCGCTGGCGTCGTGCTTGCGGTCATCCGCCTTGTTCTGCTCCCGGTTGTGCGCGGCGATGACCTCCAGCAGCGAGTGCTTGCCGAGCTTCGCGCCCTGGAAGGTGGGCACGAGCTTCTGGTTGACCACGTTCGCGCGCGAGTCCTTGGTGCGGCACCAGATGTCGATCAGCCCGCCCACGGCCTCGGGGCGCGCACGGCGGTGGACGTTGTACTTCTGGTAGCGCACGGCCTTGAGCGCGCGCGTGGCCACCTCCGTCACGAGGGACAGGATGTGGGGGCCGCCGAACTGGGCGAAGCCCTGCTGCTTGTCCACGTTGTCGGCGGCCTGGAAGGGAATGCCCGGATCGAAAGGGATGCCCATGGCCATCATGAAGAGGCACGCGTTGAGGTAGGCCTCGTAGAGCGCGTCGTAGTGGACCCAGGTGGCCATGTCCCGCGGCGTGGCGATGAAGCGGAAGGCCTCCCCCTGCTTGCCACCCGGCTCGTACTCCTCCAACCCGCGCAGATCCGCGCCATTCTGCACGTCCCACCACGCCTCGAAGGTGGTCAGGTAGTCCTTGCCCGGTCTGGCCACCCGGACCCGCTGATCGATGCGGATGCTTCCGTACTGGATGTAGCCGTCCGTCCGGACGTGAGGCTTGCTGCCCTTGCGGCCCAGGTGCTCGTTGCCCACCAGGAGGAACTGCGACAGGTAGGGCCCCTGCTGCTCGCCAGGGGTAATGCCACGGAAGACCGTCTGCTCCGTGAGGAGCGGGCGGTGCCGGCACCGCTCATTGGCGCCCAGATCCGCGGGCTTCGCCTGGAACCAGTCCAGTGAGTTGAGCAGCTCGATGGCCTGCGCGAGCCGGGCAGTGCCCTTCCCCTCGCGCATCCGGGCGAAGGGAACATCCCGGAGCAGCGCCATGAGGTACAGCTCGGCCATCTCCCCGACCAGCTCCGCACTGTCCAGCCTGGGGTGGGGAGGCATGGTGACGGACTGGGCGTCCGGCCCTTCCAGATCGAACGTGTGCCCCGCGCCAGCGCTCTCCCAGCCGCGCACGTCCGCGCCCGCGTTGTCGTCCTTGCCGAGAGTGCTCTTGGCGCTCCGCGACTTCCAGGAGTCAGGCCGGACACTCGGGTTGAACCCCGGGGGCCCCAGCGGGGTGCGGATGAAATCCTTCGGGTCACCGGACTGGATGCCCTGCACGAACAGATTGAAGGGATCCAGCTGGCCGGGCTCCGTCACGAGGAAGCCCTGCGCATCATGCGGCAGACCCTTGGTGAAGCTGCCCGCGTAGGTGATGCCATTGGTCTTGCTGTCGCGGTAGAGGAACTCGTCCCCATTGTTGGCGTGGATCGGATGCACGCGATTGAAGGCGAGCTCCGCGGCCTCCATGCGCAGCCTGCGAGCGGCGGTACGGCGCGTCTCCGGATGGCTCTCCATTTCTCCCCCTGTTGATGACTGCCTTCACGGAACGTGAAGGCGAGCGCATCCCTCCATGACCCTGAATGCCTTGCAAGCCCGCCAGGGGAGACGGCGGGCGCGAATGATTGCATCCATGGCACTCCCAGACGGTCGCTGTCGCGTGGGTGACACAGTCAGGCAGATGGGAGCTGTCCCCTGCTCTACGCGCGGTGGTGATTCAACAGCGCCTCGCCGCGGCTCAGAACGGGGCGGGCCGCTCGAAGGAGACGGGCCGGCCGGTCTCCGGATGCAGGAACGAGATCGACTCCGCATGCAGGTGCAGGCGGACGTCCTCGTGGCCGTAGAGGCGATCCCCGACGATGGGGGCGCCGAGGCCGAGTGGATGCGCCGCGTGCACGCGCAGCTGGTGGGTCCTGCCGGTGAGCGGGAAGAAGGCCACCCGGGTGCGCGGTCCGCGCCGCTCGAGCACCCGCCACCGCGTCACCGCGGCCCTGCCATGCACCGGGTCGTGGATCTGCCGGGGGCGGTCGTCGAGGTCCACGCGCATGGGGAAGTCGATGGTGCCCTCCTCGCCCTGGACGAGGCCCTCGACCCAGGCCACGTAGCGCTTGTGGATCTCCCGCTGGGCGAACTGCCGCTGAAGGGCCGCGTGCGTGCGTGAGTCGAGCGCCGCGACGAGCAGGCCCGAGGTGTCCAGATCGAGCCGGTGCACGAGCAGCGGGCCCGTCGCGTGCGGATAGCGGGCCCGGAGCCGGGCGAGCACCGAGTCCGTCACCGAGGTGTCCTTCGCGGGCACGGAGAGCAGGCCCTCGGGTTTGTCGACCACGACGATCCAGGCGTCCTCGAAGACGACGGACAGGTCTCCGGTCACGACGGAGGGGGGTGCGAAGAGCCTCGGGGAGTCGACGCGCAGGCCCTCCAGCATGAAGGGAAGCAGGGGCGCGCACTTGTCGCGGCAGGCGGCGTAGAACGCACCGGCGGCGCGTCCCCCCGAGGAGGGCGGAGTGCCCCACCAGAACTCGGCGAGCGCCAGCGGGCGCAGGCCGTGGGCGAAGGCATGGGCGAGGAGCTTCGGAGCGGCGCAATCGGCGGCCCCCGAGGGCGGCTCTCCCGGCGCGTACAGGGCCCGGAGTGGACGGCGTTCGCCCCGGGCATTGGACACCCCATAGGTGTCATGCAGCCGCTTCATGAGCGCGCGGCAGACGATCCACCGCAGGCGCTCGAGGGCGCGCAGACGCCGCTCCAGCCGCGCCAACCTGGGCGCGATGGCCTGGCGCTCGGCCTCCTGGGCCGCATCCATCCGGCGCTTCTCCGCCTTGTCGCCCCGGCTCTCCTGGTCGAGCGCATGGAGGGCCGCGCGCGTCTCCTCCGCCGTAAGCGCGTTCGAGGACTCCAGCTCGGCCCGCCGCGTGTGGCGCCGCCGCTTGCGCTCCTCGTGCCTGGCGCGCAACTCCGTGCGTTCCGCGGCGTGACGTGCCTCCTGCGCATCATGGGCGGCCCGGAGCCCGGTGAGCTCCGGCGAGGTCCGCATCGCCTCGGCACGGGCGAGCAACGCCTTCACCACGGCCTCGCCCGCGGGCTCCACGTGCTCGCGAGCCTCTCGGTCGAAGAGCGGTGGGACGAAACCGGGAACCGCCCATCGCCCGGCGAGCATGCCGGAGAAGGACCGGAGGAACCCGATGCGTCCATCGGGGGCCCGCACGACCAGCACGCCGAACATCTTGCCGCCCTCGGGACCATCGAGCAGCGCGGCCGGAATCCCCGGGGCGACGAAGCCCGCCCGGAACTCCGCCTGCAACAGCTCCGCGGCCCGGCGCGCCAGGGCGTGGGGACCGAGCTCGTCGAAGGGGCTCGGGAAGGACCCGGCGATGGCGTCAGGGGCGGGCTGCGGCTCGAAAGGTGTGACCCACGTCTCCACGGTTCTCCCGTAGCACGAACAATGGACGGTTGGAGAGCGGTTGCCCGCTGCCGGAGCGGCGGAGCACCCGCTTCCACGGCCGGGGCACTCGGGTCACTCGGAAGGCAGTTGCCGCGCGAGGCGCTCGATTCCGGCCCGGATCATCCGGGCATAGCCGTCATCCCCCAGGGCCTCCACCGAGTCCCTCGCTCGCGCCACGTGCTCCCGAGCGCGCGCGAGGTCCCCCACCTTGCGGTAGTCCTCGGCGAGGTTGAGGTGCAGCGAGGGATAGAATCCCTTCACCGACAGCGTCTCGTGATACGAGCGCGCCCGCTCCTCGGGAACCAGGTCCGCGGCCTCGAGCGCGCGCAGATCCCAGGCCAGCTCCTCGTGTGGGTCGTCTTGCAGATCGGCCATGTAGTGCGAGAGCAAGCACCGGTGGAAGGGATCGCCGTCGGGAGACAGCTCCTTCCAGATCTCCGCGAACATCCGACGAGCCTCCTCACGCTCACCGCGCTGGCCGCGCTCGATGGCCTCGGTGATCCCGCGCATGACCTCGTCCTGCCCTGACATGACGCCTCCCGGGGAAGCTGTCCGGCTCAACGGCCCACGGCCCACACGGGCCGGTCGCCTGTGATAGGAGGCCTACCGGACTACCCTGCTTCCCACGGAATACGTATGCGCCTGAGCCCTTCGAGAACAACGACTTTCCTGCTGCTGACGAGCCTCTGGGCCTGCCGCCCCACGGAGCCGGCGCCCACCGAGGAGTCGCTGGCGTGCCCGGTGCCCGAGAACGGCGCGGAGCTGCCCGCGTGTCCCCGACTCTGCGATGACTCGGAGCTGAGCACGTCGCCCCAACCCGGCCAGGATCCATCGCGCGACATCCGCTCCCTGGCGCTGAGCGTGAATCTCGAATCGCTGGGCGCCACGGCTCGCGTGCAGGTGGCGGACGCCGAGAGCGGGGCCCTGTCCTTGAAGGTCGGCAACCTGCAGGTCACCGGCGTGCGCAGCCGCTGCGGCGCGCTGAACTACACGGTGGAGGATGGGCAGTTGGACATCGGCGTGCCCGAGTGGGCGAGCCACGTCCTCATCGACTACACCCTCGGCCAGTCGCCGGACTTCGACGGGTACCTGCCCAGCGGGACCACCTTCCTGTGGCCGTCCTTCTGCTCCAACCTCTTCCCCTGCCACCCGCAGTTGGAAGACGGCGTGAAGTTCTCGCTCGAGCTGAGCAACGTGCCCGCGGGAAAGACGGCGGTGTACCCCACGCGCATCCCGGGCGACGCTCCGGCCTACATGCTGGCCTGGGCGGTGGGTGAGTACACCGAGAAGCCGCTGGGCAGCACCAGCGCGGGGACCCAGGTGTCCGTCTGGTACCTGCCGGGTGAGGAGGCGGCGGCCACCGAGGGCACGCTGCACCTGAAGGACGCGGTGGACTTCTTCGAGAAGAAGTACGGCGCCTACACCTTCGGCAACAAGGTGGGCTCGGTGTCGGCCAACTGGGGCGAGGGAGCCTATGGAGGAATGGAGCACCACCCGTACTGGCACGTGGCCACGGACGCCATGAAAGACAAGCTGGTGCACCATCACGAGGCGGCCCACGGCTGGTACGGCAATGGCGTGCGCATCCAGTGCTGGGAGGACTTCGTCCTGTCCGAGGGCACCGCCGAGTACCTCACGGCCCGCGCGGTGCGCGCCACCGAGGGCGTGGAGGCCGAGGCGCAGGTGTGGGCCGGCTGGAAGGGAGTGTTGGAGCGGGCGGTGGCGCGCCGCGACACGGAGGCGCTGCCGGATGCCACGTGCAACGAGATCGACATCCTCAACCATCCGCTCTGGTCCAACATCCCCTACAAGAAGGGGGCCTTCTTCTACCGCGCGCTGGAGAAGGAGATTGGCGCCGACGCGATGGACCGCGTGCTGGCCGGCTTCTACCAGCGCCACGTGGGCGGCACGGCGCGCATGCAGCAACTGCTGGACCTCGTGAAGGCCGAGACGGGCTACGATCCCAAGCCGCTCGCCGACACCTGGCTGCGCGGCCTGGGAGTGCCGGCCGAGGTTCCGTAGCGCCCAGGGGCAGAGGGAGCGCGCCCCCTCAGGGCCGCGTCATCGCCGACTTGCTGCCCGGCTCGGCGGGGGTTCCGGCCACCGGCTCGGAGGACAGTTCCTCCTCGGACTCCTCCTCCGCGGGAGCCTGCTCCCGCGGCTCCTCGTCCTTCGCGGGAGCCACGAGCGAACCCGGAGGCAGGCGCGCCAGCCCCAGGCGCATGGCCTCACGGCCGAGCCACGTGGCCCGGATGTGCCAGATGGGCTCGTTGACGATGACCGCCGCCACCGCCACCTTTGGATTGTCCCTGGGCGCGAAGCCCACGAACCACGAGTAGTCGCGGAAGGGATTGCGGTCCGCCAGCGTGCCCGTCTTGCCCACCGCGCCCGGCACGCCCATGCCCCGCTCGCGGAAGATGCGGCGCGCCGTGCCCTTCGTCACCGTCGCCTCCATCAGCGTCGCCAGGTCACGCGCCACCTCGGGCGACAGCACCTGCTCGGCGGGCTTGTCGGCCTGGGCCTCCGCGCCGGTATCGAAGAGGACGGGGTCCTTCCACACGCCCCCATTGGCCGCCACGGACGCCAGCAGCGCGCCATGCAGCGGCGAGAGGTACACGTCCCCGAAGCCCGCCCCTGTCTGGGCGAGGCGGAACTCGTCCTCCTCCGGCACGGCGGCGAGCGACACGTCCGTGGGCACCGGGAAGGACAGCTCCCGGTTGAAGTGGAAGCGGGCCGCCGCGTGCTTGAGCGCCTTGGGCGACAGGTAGCGCTGCGTCAGCTTGGCGAAGATGACGTTGGCGCTCCTGCCCATGGCCTCGGCCAGCGAGTGGCACTGGCCATCCCGCTCGCTGTCCCGCAGCAGCTTCTCGGAGAGCCGCCGCTTACCGCCGTGGAAGCACGTCTCGGCATCGGGCGTCACCCCGGCCTCCAGCAGCGCGGCGCCGGTGACGATCTTGAAGATGCTGGCCGCGGGGAACACCGCGCGCGTGGCCAGTCCACGCAACCCCGGCTGGGCCCGCGAGTGCTCGGCCATGGCCAGCACGCGGCCCGTGGAGGGCTCCAGCACCACCACCGCTCCATAGGGCACGCGGTACTGCGAGAGGATGCCGGTGAGCTGCGACTGGAGGACCGGGTCGATGGTCAGCGGCACGTTGCCCTGGGGCCCCGGCACCACCAGGCGCCCCTGCGCGTCCTTCTTCGCCCGAGCGAGCACGTCCTGCTTGGCCGTCAGCGAGCGCAGGCGGGTGATGGGCGGATCCGACTCCCGCGAGGGCACCGGCACGGGCGGGGCGAGTCCCAGAAACTCCTCGCTCCCGGTGCCATCCGTGGCCCCGGCGATGCCCGCGTCCGCCAGCCCGGCATCCGGGGAGGCGGCCTCGGCGACGGGCGCACTCCCCTCCTCCATCGGACGTCCATCGTCCGCGCCAATGAGCAGAAGGAACAGGGGGAGGAGCAGCGTGGCGGGGAGGGCCCGGGAGAGCATCATGCAGAACCGTGGCGCGAGTGGGGGGTGGGCATGGTACCCGCCCCTGTCGAGACGTCCATTCCGCTGTGAGCGTTCCCCTGGAGAGCGAGAATCCTGGCGAGCCCTTCCTGGGCCCGATAGGGTCCACCTGCCTTGAACGTCTTGAATGAGACTGCAGTGGTTTGGAGTGCCGAGTGCCGCCGCACCCTGCGCAGTGGCCGGGTGCTGGCGCTGCTGGCACTCTACAGCCTGTTCTCCCTGCTGGTGCTGCTGGTGGTGGGTGGCATCACCCGGGCGCTGCGTGAGCAGTTGGACATGCAGATCGCCCAGGCCGGCGCGGACGCGTCGGCGGCCAGCCAGGTGACGGAGGAGTTCCGCAAGGGCTTCCTCGGGTTCCTGGTGGGAGGCGATCAAGCGGTGATGGAGGCCCTGGCGCATGTGCCGCTGGTGGTGGTGGTGGTCTTCAAGGCCACCCTCTTCTTCCTGCCGCTCTACGTGGCGATCATGGGCTTCGATCAGGTGAGCGGCGAGGTGGGCCCGCGCTCCATCCGCTACCTCACCGTGCGGGCCCGGCGCCTGTCGCTGCTGCTGGGCAGGTTCCTGTCCCAGGCCACGGTGCTGCTGGGGCTGGTGCTCATCATCGACGCCGGCATCTTCGTCTACGCCTGGCTCACCACACCGGAGTTCACCCTCGGGTCCTTCGCGTTCAACCTGCTGAAGTTCTGGCTGGCGGCGGTGGTGTTCTCGCTCTCGTACCTGGCGCTCACCACGCTGTGCTCCAGCCTGTTCCGCGCGCCGGCGCTGAGCCTCATCGTCAACATCTTCGTGCTCTTCGGCTTCTGGCTGGTGAACCTGATCGGCGGCTTCGCCGCGAAGGACAGCCCGGTGGCGTACGTGCGCTACCTCTCGCCGTCCCACTACGCCAATGGCCTGCTGCACCCCGGGCTGGCCGAGTTCGCGGTGAGCGGCATGGCCTACGTCGTCTTCACGCTGCTGTTCCTCGGCGGCGCCATCGTCATCCTGCGGGAGAGGGACCTGTGAGCGAGCGCGCCATCGAGATCGTCGAGGTCACCCGGCGTTTCGGCCCCAAGGTGGCGGTGGATGGGGTGAGCATGACCGTCAACCGGGGCGAGGTGTACGGGCTCATCGGCCCCAACGGTGCGGGGAAGACGACCACCTTCTCCATGATGTGCGGCTACCTGCGGCCCAGCAGCGGCACCCTGCGGGTGATGGGGGTGGACCCCCGCGTGGATGGCTCCCTCAAGGGGAAGATCGGCGTGCTGCCCCAGGACGCCATCCTGCCCGGAGGCTGGAAGGTGGGCCCCCTGCTCACGTACTGGGGGCGGTTGGGCGGCGTGGCCAATCCCGAGCAGGAGGCGCGCACGTGTCTGGAGCGGGTGGGCCTCATCGAGGCGTGGGACGTGGAGACGCACGCGCTGTCCCACGGCATGGCCAAGCGCACGGCCCTGGCGCAGGCCCTGATGGGCAGTCCGCCACTGGTGCTGCTCGACGAGCCCACCGCCGGGTTGGATCCGCGCATCGCCAACCAGGTGCGCCAGGTCATCCGCGAGCTGAAGGACCAGCACACCACGGTGGTGGTCTCCAGCCACAACCTCCAGGAGCTGGAGCAGTTGTGCGACGCGGCGGCCATCCTCGACCGGGGCAAGCTGGCGCAGGCCGGCACCATGACCGAGCTCACCGGCCAGTCCGCCGAGTTCCGCGTCCAGGTGGCCCGTGGCACCGTCATCATCCCGGAGCTCGAGGCCCTGCCCGGCGTCACCTCGGCGCGCATGGAGGGCGAGACGCTGCTCCACGTCCGCTTCGACGGCCAGGCCCACCAGCCCGAGGAGGTCATCAGCCGCGTCGTGGGCCACCTGCTCCAGACCGGGGTGCTCATCCTGGGCGTCTCCCGGGGCCGCCGGCTGGAGGAGCGGGTGCTTCAGCTCACGTAGCGGGCA
The DNA here is from genome assembly GCF_000733295.1 of Archangium violaceum Cb vi76. Lineage (GTDB taxonomy): Bacteria > Myxococcota > Myxococcia > Myxococcales > Myxococcaceae > Archangium > Archangium violaceum. The sequence goes on from NZ_JPMI01000142.1 coordinate 25,756, forward strand.
GGGGCGGAAAGAAATCCCCCGGAAAATCCGGGGTGAAACTCCGGGGCGGTTCAGGTCACCAGCGTCCGATGGTGCCCCGCCTCCTCTCACGCCCCTCCGTCCGCCTTGCGGACCCAGGCCACCCAGGCCGCCCCGCGCCTTTCCAGGCCGAGCAGGGCGTGGCCGGTGGCCTCGCACCACGCGGGCAGATCGGCCTGCACCCCGGGGTCGGTCGCCACGAGCTCCACCAGCGTCCCCGGGGCGAGCCGGCGGATGGCCTTCGCGATCTCCAGGAGTGGGAACGGGACGAGTAAGTCCCCGAGGCGTCCACGCGCACGTCCGGCTGCATGGGCCCAGTGTAGGCCTGGAGCACGGAACCGCCGGAGGAATTTTCACCGAAAACCCTTGTGTTTCCGGGGCCCTGGGTGGGGTCTTCACCCAGTCCGAGCAGGCCTGCCCGCCTTGCGTGCTCGGAACGGGCTCTGTTATCTACCCGCGCCCTGCTGACTTGATAAAGCCCGGGATCGTAGTCGGACCTGACGACGTACTCTAGGAGCAGAACAGACTCATGAAACCCAATGTGATCGTGGCCCTGCTGGTGGGCCTGGTGCTGGGATTCGCCGGTGGCCGCGCCATCAACGGCGGCTCCACGGCTTCCGCCGCTGCCAACAAGCCCACGGCGGCCGCTGCCGCCAACGCGCCCCGCCAGAATGCCCGGCAGGTCGACCCCACCGTCTTCAAGGTTCCCATCGACGGCTCGCCCGTGAAGGGCAGCGCGGACGCGCTCGTCACGCTCGTCGAGTTCTCCGACTACCAGTGCCCCTTCTGCTCCCGCGCCGACGCGACGGTGAAGCAGCTCCAGAAGGACTACGGCAACAAGCTGCGCGTGGTCATGAAGCAGAACCCGCTCTCCTTCCACCCGCGCGCCAAGCCCGCCGCGGTGGCCGCCATGGCCGCTGGTGAGCAGGGCAAGTACTGGGAGTACCACGAGAAGCTCTTCGCCAACGCGAAGGCGCTCGAGGACGCGGACCTGGAGAAGTACGCCGGGGAGATCGGCCTGAACGTCGCCCGCTGGAAGACGGACCTGGCCAAGCCCGAGTTCTCCGCCATCATCGACCGGGATCAGGCCCTCGCCGGCAAGCTCGGCGCCAACGGCACCCCGGCCTTCTTCATCAACGGCCGCTTCCTCTCCGGCGCCCAGCCCATCGACAACTTCAAGGCGCTGATCGACGAGGAGCTCGGCAAGGCCGAGGCCCTGACGCGCTCGGGCACCCCCGCCAGCCAGGTGTACGCCGCCATCATCGCCAAGGGCGTGGAGTCCGCGCCCAGCAAGGCCCCGCAGGAGCAGCAGGCTCCGGCGCAGGCCTACCGCAAGGTGGACGTGCCCGCCGATTCCCCCTCCTTCGGCCCCAAGGACGCCAAGGTCACCATCGTCGAGTGGTCCGACTTCGAGTGCCCCTTCTGCAGCCGCGTCGGCCCGACGCTCAAGCAGATCAAGGAGTCCTACCCCAAGGACGTGCGCGTGGTGTTCCGTCACCAGCCGCTGTCCTTCCACCCGAACGCCAAGGGCGCCGCCGAGGCCTCCATGGCCGCCCATGAGCAGGGCAAGTTCTGGGAGTACCACGACAAGCTGTTCCAGAATCAGAAGGCCCTGGATCGCGCCAACCTCGAGAAGTACGCCCAGGAGCTGGGTCTGAACATGAGCCAGTTCAAGGCCGCGCTCGACTCCGGCAAGTTCCGCGCGAAGGTGGAGGCCGATGCCTCCGCCGGTGCCGCGGTGGGCGCCAATGGCACCCCGACGTTCTTCATCAACGGCCGTGAGTTCGTGGGCGCCCAGCCCTTCGACAACTTCAAGCGGATCATCGAGGACGAGAAGGCCCGCGCCGACAAGCTGCTGGCCGCTGGCACCAGGCCCGCGGACCTGTACGCGAAGGCGGTCGAGGAGGGCGTGAAGTCCAACGGCTCCGCTCCCCAGGCTCAGGCCCCGGCCGAGCCGCCCGTGCAGAACATCGAGGTGGGCAACGCCCCCGTGCGTGGCCCGAAGAACGCCCCGGTCACCATCGTGGCCTACTCCGACTTCGAGTGCCCCTTCTGCAGCCGCGTGCTGCCCACGCTCAATCGGATCGAGGACGAGTACAAGGGCAAGGTCCGCGTGGCCTTCAAGAACCAGCCGCTGCCCTTCCACGCGAACGCCAAGCCGGCCGCCGCCGCCGCGCTGGCCGCCAACGAGCAGGGCAAGTTCTGGGAGTACCACGACAAGCTGTTCGCCAATCAGCGCGCCCTGGATCGCGCCTCGCTCGAGAAGTACGCGCAGGAGCTGGGTCTGAACATGGGCCAGTTCAAGGCCGCGCTCGACTCGGGTAAGTACGACGCCCAGGTCACCACGGACATGAACGAGGCCACCCGCGTGGGCGTCAACGGCACCCCCACCTTCTTCATCAATGGCCGCTCGGTCGTCGGCGCGCAGCCCTTCGAGGCCTTCAAGCGCGTCATCGACGAGGAGCTGTCGAAGAAGAAGGGCACCGTCGCGGCGGACCAGAAGTAATCCCCGCCTCCGGTGAATGAAAAAGGCCGTCGGACCGCAATGGGTCCGGCGGCCTTTCTCTTTGCGGGCTCCCTCGCGGGCGCTCCCTCTCCCTCTGGGAGAGGGCCGGGGTGAGGGTCTTCCCCTCCCCCACCGTGCACTCAGGACACCGCGATGGCGTCGATCTCCACCTTGGAGCCGCGGGGCAGCGCGGCCACCTGCACGGTGGCGCGAGCCGGGGGCGCTCCGGTGAAGTAGCGGCCGTAGACCTCGTTCACCTTGGCGAAGTCGCCCAGGTCCGTGAGGAAGATGGTGCAGCGCACCACGTGCGAGAAGTCCAGGCCCGCCGCCTTCAGCACCGCCCCCAGGTTCCTCATCACCTGCTCGGACTGGTCGATGACATCCCCCTCCACCATCTGCATCGTCTTGGGATCCAGGGGGATCTGCCCGGACAGGAAGGTCATCTTCCCGGAGTCCACCTGCACGGCCTGCGAATAGGGGCCAATCGCCTTGGGCGCGTCGTCGGAGTGCACAATCTTGCGAGCCATGAGTTCACCTCGGATACGAGGCGGCCAGGAGCGGCCGCGCGTCCGCGGCGGCTCTAGCATCTGCCCGGCGCACGGCCAACCCCTTGGAGGGGTGGGACGCAGGGTGGAGAACGGTGACAGGCACCCTCACCCCGACCCTCTCCCGAGAGGAGAGGGAGAGGAGTGACGCGGCACCTCAGATGCGCTCGACGGAGAAGACGCCCGGCAGACGCTCGATGGTGCGCATCAGATCGGTGAGCTGCTTGAGGTCCGAGATGATGACCTCGAAGGTGTTCACCGCCCGGTCATCCCCCGTGGCCCGGCAGTTGGCCTGGGAGATGTTCACGCCCTTCTTCGAGAAGGTGTTGGAGATATCCGCCAGGAGGCCCGTCCGGTCCGCCGTCAGGACGCGCAGGGTGACGGGGCGCTTGAAGTCGCCCCGCACGTCCCAGGACACGTCCACGCGGCGCTCGGGATCCGTCGCCAGCGCCTTGTCGCAGCCCAGCGTGTGCACCGTCACGCCCCGGCCCCGGGTAATGAAGCCCGCGATGGGATCTCCCGGAACCGGGTTGCAACACCGGCCGAAACGCACCAGCACGTCGTCCACGCCGCCAATCTGGACTCCGCTGCTGTTCTGCTTCCCCACCAGCTTCTTGGCGAAGTCGGTGACCCTCGACAGCCCCGGCAGCATGCTGCTGCTACCGCCGCTGCTCTGCGCCTGGGTCTCCGCCGAGGTGGGCTTGCCATCACCCGAGCTGGCCGCCAGCTTCTCCGGCGGCACCACGCGGACGATCACCTGGTTGGGCACCACCTTGCCGTAGCCCAGGGCCACCAGCAGATCGTCCTCCACCCGGAAGCCGAGCTCCTCGCAGGTCTTCTTCAGCGCGCCGGTCTTCAGCAGCTTGTTGAAGTTGAGCTGGTAGCGCTTGAGCTCCCGCTCCAGCAGCTCGCGCCCCAGCTGCAGGCTCTTCTCGCGCTGCTGCTGCTTGATGAAGGCGCGGATGCGCTGCTGGGCCCGGCTCGTCTTGACGAAGGTGAGCCAGTCCTTGGACGGGTGCGCCTGGGGGCTGGTGAGCACCTCCACCGTGTCCCCGTTCTTCAGCTTGTAGCGCAGCGGGACGATCTTCCCGTTCACCTTGGCGCCCACGCACCGCCCACCCACGTCCGAGTGGATGGCGTAGGCGAAATCCACCGGCGTCGCCCCGCGCGGCAGGCTCTTCACGTCCCCCTTCGGGGTGAAGACGAAGACCTCGTCGGTGAAGAGGTCCACCTTCACCGTCTCCAGGAACTCCTTCGGATCCTTGAGGTCCTGCTGCCACTCCATGAGCTGGCGCAGCCAGGCGAACTTCTCGTCGTCCTTGCTGACGGTGAGCGCCTTGCCCTCCTTGTACGCCCAGTGCGCCGCGATGCCCTCCTCGGCCACCTTGTGCATGTCCGGGGTACGGATCTGCACTTCAATCCGCTCGCCCAGCGGCCCCACCACCGTCGTGTGCAACGACTGGTACATGTTGGGCTTGGGGATGGCGATGAAGTCCTTGAAGCGTCCCGGCACCGGCTTCCACAGCTGGTGCACCAGGCCCAGCGCCTCGTAGCAGCTGGGCACCGCGGGCATGAGGATGCGGAAGGCGATGATGTCGTGGATCTGCTCGAACTCGATCCCCTGCGACTTCATCTTCTTGTAGATGCTGTAGACGTGCTTGAAGCGGCCGCTCACGTCGCCCTTCAGGCCACGCTCCTCCAGCTTGCCCTGGATGAGGTCGCTGACGTCCTCGATGTACTTCTCCCGCTCCTTCTTGCGCTTGTTGAGCTTGTCCTGCAGCGCGAGGAAGTCCTGGGGCTTCACGTAGCGGAAGGACAGGTCCTCCAGCTCGGTCTTGATCCAGCTGATGCCCAGGCGGTTGGCCAGCGGCGCGTAGATGTCCAGGGTCTCCTGGGCGATGCGGCGCTGCTTCTCCTCGGCCATGTGATCCAGCGTCCGCATGTTGTGGGTGCGGTCCGCCAGCTTCACGAGGATGACGCGGATGTCCTGCGCCATCGCGATGATCATCTTGCGGAAGTTCTCCGCCTGCTTCTCCTCCTGGGAGAGCGTGGCCGAGGCCGAGAACTTGGACAGCTTGGTCACCCCGTCCACCAACTGGGCGACCTCTGGGCCAAAGAGCTCCGTGAGCTCCTCGGAGGTGGCGAGCGTGTCCTCGATGGTGTCGTGGAGCAGGCCCGTGACGATGGAGGCCTCATCCAACTTCAGCTCCGCCAGGAGGCCAGCGACCTCGAGGGGGTGGATGAGATAAGGCTCTCCCGACTTGCGTAGTTGGCCCTGATGAACCTTGGCCGAGTAGACGTACGCCTTCTTGATGATGTCCAGATCGGGGTCCGGATGATAGGAGGCAACCCGCTGGAGGATGTCGTTGAGGCGAATCATCGAATCGTCAGCAATGCTAACTGCCGCCCCCAGGGGGGGCAACGTCACAACCTCGGGATTCGCGCGGGGCTCGCTTTCGTTGACCCGGCGTTACAGCCACTCCTAGAGTCGATCTGCCCATGTCACAGCTCCTGCTGTCCGCCCTTGCCGTGGTCTGCCCGAACTGTGACGGCTACAACCCCCCTCGCGCCGAGGTCTGCGCGAGTTGCGGCACCTCGCTGAGCGAGGCGCCGGCCACGGCGAAGCCGCCACCTTCGAGGACCCCGCCCGCCTCCGCCGCGGGCAAGCCTGGCTCCGGTACGTCCCGGGTGCCCCCAGGGCTCGGCCGTTCGCCCGAGTCCCCGCCCGGTCTCCGTCCGGCCTCCTCCCGGACCCCACCCCCCGTGGCGTCGGCGGGGGGGCATCCCCCTGGCCACCCGCGCCGCGCCCGGCGTGGCCGCGCCCCGCTCCCCGGCGGCGCCCCTGACACGCCCCGCCGCGCCCCCCTCGGCGCCTCCCGTGGCCGCGCCCAAGCCGGCCGCCGCGCCCGCCTCGGGAGCCCGTCCCGTCCCCGCCGCCTCCCGCTTCGGGCTGGCCGTGGTCGCGGGAGCCACCCGGGGCCAGCGCTTCAAGCTGCCCGTCACCGGCTGCACCGTGGGCCGGACGCGCGGGGCCATCCTCTTCGCGGAAGACGTCTTCGTCTCCCCCCAGCACGCCACCTTCCTCATCAAGGACAACGTGCTGCATGTGCGCGATGAGTCCAGCGCCTCGGGCGTCTACGTCACCATCCCCGGTGCCGAGACGATCGCGCCCATGTCCTTCTTCAGTGCGGGCCAGCGCCTCTTCCGGTTCCTCGGCAAGCTCGAGGCCCCGCCACCCCTCGCCGGGCGCCCTACCGTCTACGGAGCCCCCGTCCCTCCCGGACAGGGGGTGTACGGCGTCGAGGAAGTCCTGGTGGGTGGCCGCAGCGGCCGCACGGTGGTGACGTCCGCGCCGCTGCTCACCATCGGCCAGGCCAACTGCGACTTCACCTACCCGCAGGAAGACGGAATGGCCGGCCGGCACTGCGAGCTGAGCTTCACGCCCGCCGGTGCCCAGTTGCGCGACCTCTCTGGAGGCCTCGGCACCTTCGTGCGCATCGCCGCGTCGGTGGATCGGCCGCTGCGCCCCGGGGATCGCGTGCGCCTGGGCCAGCACATCGTCCAGGTGGAGTTGATGGGCTGAGACCCGGACCGGGGGCTACCGGCTCCCGGCCGCCGAGGCCAGCTGCGGCTCCTTGAGCAGCAGGGTGGCACGAGCCTGGGAAGCCGGCATGTCGCGCAGGTGGCGCTTCCACCAGGCGCGCGCCTCGTCGTGCTTCTCGAGCGCCCAGTACATCTCACCCACAATCAGCGACAGCTCCGGAGACGGAGCCGCGGCGAAGGCGGCCGAGTACTCGGTGGCGGCCGCCTCGATGTTGCCGTTCTTGTAGGCGGCATCACCGGCCACCCGCCGCCGCTGCGCCTCCCGGGGGTTGCGCTTGTCGTTCGGAATGTCCTGCTCGTACAGCGGCGCGCTCGGAGCGGGCACGTAGGCTCCGGACTCCTGTCCCGGGATGGGGGCGTTCTTCGGCGGGACGAAGGGCTGCTCCTGCGACTGGTTCTGCCAGTTCGTGTACATCCACCAGGCCACCAGGCCGATCGTCACCAGCGCCAGGGTGAGGACGAAGGCCTTGAGGAAGCCGAAGCCGCCGCCCGCTTCGGGGATGGTGGCGACGAGGGCCTCCGTCTTGTCGTGCATGATCGCCGAGTTGACGGTGGGCGCTGGCGAGCGCTCCACGAGAGAACGCTCGGTGGTGGCACGCTCGAGCGGGGGCCGCTCCGGGGGGAAACGATCGGTCGCGGACCGCACGGCGGCGAGGGGCGCCGGGTGGGGCCGCTCGCGCTCCGGCGCGGGCCGGCTCGGCGGGGCGAGCTGCGTGCGCTCCGCCGAGGCCCGGGCCAGCGCGGCACCGGGCGGCATCCGCTCGGACACGGGCTGCATGCGCTCGGGCATGGCGCGGACGGTGGCATCGGACTCACCGCCCCAACCCGGGTCGGTGACCTCCGTGCTCACCCCGGAGGGAGGCGGCGTGGCCCTGCGCGGCAGGGGCGCGAGCACGCCCTGGGCGGCACCGCTGCGGCGGACGGCCGGCGAGGCATTGGAGCGGCGCTCGCGCTCCTTCTCCACGGCGAGCAGCTCGGCCTTGAAGACCTCGGCGTCCTGGGGCCGGTCATCCGGGCTCTTCGAGAGGGCCCGCATGATGAGCCGCTCCATGGCGGGCGACACGCGGATGTCCGAGCGCTTGCGCGACGGCGGAAGCGGCTCCTCGGTGAGGTGCTTGGTGGCGTAGCCCACGGCCGAGTCGGACTCGAAGGGCAGCCGGCCGGTGAGGAGCTGGTAGAGGATGACGCCCACGGCGTACAGGTCCGAGCGGTGATCCAACGTGCCGCCGCGGGCCTGCTCGGGGGACATGTACTCGGGGGTGCCGCAGACGAAGCCGGTGCGCGTGAGGGCGGGCCCCTCCCCTTCGGAGTCCTGGATCTTCGCGATGCCGAAGTCGAGCACCTTCACGAAGTCCGGCTCGTTGCGGCGCTGCTCCACCATGATGTTCTCGGGCTTGAGATCCCGGTGGATGACGCCGGCGTTGTGCGCGTCGTAGAGGGCGGAGAGCACCTGGCTGACGATGCGGACGATGCGCTGCTCGGGGAGCGGACCGTCCTTGCTGAGCACGGTGTGCAGGTCCTGCCCCGGGACGAACTCCATCGCGATGAAGAGCGCGCCGTCCTCGGCGATGCCGAAGTCGAGGATGCTGATGGAGTTGGGGTGGTTGAGGCGGCTGGCGGCCTTGGCCTCGCGCTTGAAGCGGGCGACGGTGCGGTCATCGCCCAGGAGCGTGTGGCGCAGCACCTTGAGCACCACGAGCTTGTCGAGGGCTACCTGGCGGGCGCGGTACACCTTGCCCATGCCGCCCTCTCCGATGAGGGCTTCCACCTGGTACTTCTGGGCGATGGTGCGCCCGATGTACTCCTCCGGCTCCCCACGCGAGAGGGGGGAGTCGCAGGAGGGGCAATACTTCGAGGCGTCACCGGCGTCAGCGCCGCAGCTGGGGCAATGCAAGGGGGGTATCCCGGAATGCAGGAATCGGGTGTTGGCCCCCGAACTTCCCACGAGCATCGGGTCGCCCGCAAGGTGGACGGGCAATGTTCAGCGCCCGAGCAACCCCCGGCGGGGCTTGATATGTACCTCTGCCCGCCATGGCCTCCTACTGCCCCCGTTGCGACGCCGAGAACCCCGATAACGCCTCCACCTGCCATGCCTGTGGCTCGCCCATGCGCTCGGGCACCATGGTGATGGCCGCGCCGAAGCTGGCGGCCAGGCCCCAGGTGGCCCTCCGGGTGGTCCGGGCGGATGGCGGCCCCGAGTCGGTGGTGCGGATGACGGGGGACACCCTCACCTGCGGCCCCCAGGGGGACCTGGCGTTGACGGATGACCCCTTCATCATGCCCGAGCAGGCACGCTTCTTCTTCTCGGGGGGCCGGCTGGCGGTGGAGGACGTGGGAGGCGCCAATGGCGTCTTCGTGCGCCTGCGCCAGGAGCGCGAGCTGCCGGTGGGCGGAGAGCTGCGCCTGGGACGGCAGCGGCTGGTGCTCGAGCCCATCCCCGCGGCGGCGGTGGGTCCGGGTGGCGCCCACATCTGGGGCTCGGTGGATCCGGGCTACCGGCTGCGGCTGGTGCAGATTCTGGAAGGGGGGCTGCGCGGGGCGGCCTTCCCGCTGAAGGAAGGCGACAACCAGCTGGGGCGCGAGCAGGGGGAGATCACCTTCCCCACGGACGGCTTCGTCTCGGGGCGTCACGCGCTGCTGAGTGTGAAGCAGGACCGTCTGCGGGTGCGGGACGTGGGTTCGTCCAACGGCACGTTCATCCGGCTGACGGGTCCGGTGTTCGTGGACAACGGGGACCACTTCCTCATCGGCCGCCAGCTGCTCCGGGTGGAGATCCAACTGGCGGCCTGACGAGCGGCAGGAGCGCTTTCACGCGGGCCCGTGCGTGAGGGGGCGCCCCTGCGCTGCCACGGCCTCAGCCGTAGGACTTCTCCTTCTTCTCCTGCTCCTCCTTGCAGCGGATGCAGAGCGTGGTCACGGGCCGCGCCTCCAGCCGCTTGGGGGAGATCTCTTCCTCGCACCGCTCGCAGATGCCGAAGGTGCCGTCCTCGATGCGGCCCAGGGCGCGCTCGATCTTCTGCAGCAGGAACTTCTCCCGGTCGCGCAGGCGGAACACCATCGACTGAGCGTACTCGGAGGAGGCCTGGTCGATCTCGTCGGGGAGATCATCGGTATCGAAGCTGGCTTCCTCCACCAGCGTCTTCTTGGCGCTCTCCAGCAGGCTCGTCTTGCTGTCCTCGAGCATCTTCTTGTAACGCTTGAGATCTTTCTGGTTCACAGCCTTAGGCTCCCGTGCTGCGGGGAAATGGGCCCAACACCCCGTAAAAAAGGGCCGGAAAGCTTTATTCACGTGCGGTCCGGTGTCAAGGAGACCCGGATTCACCTCATGAAAACAGGCGGCGAGGTCGTACCCAATGAGCGATGCCTCGAAATTCGACCGGGAGTTCCTGCGAGCTGCCCTCTCGCTCGCTGGGAAGGGGGACGTGGACCACTTCCTCTACATCAGCGACGTGCCCATCCCGCCCGAGGACCTGCGCCGGCAGCTCGCGAAGCGCAAGCTCGTCTACGCGGTGACCTCTCCGCGGATCGCCGAGGAGTTGTTGGCCACTAAACAGAAGGCGCTGGTGATACCGGCCTACGACTACTCGCGTACCGAGCGGGTGAAGGTAGCGCTCGTGTCCGCGCTCTCCCAGGGAGCCTTCAAGGAGGGGGACCTGGTGCTGTGCATGACGGGCAAGTTGGGGCGCTCGCCGGACACGTTGATGCAGATGCGCATCGGGGGCTCGCTGGACGACCGGCTGACGATCGAGGGCGTGAAGCTGGGGGACGAGTTCAACTCGCAGGTGGTGGACGCGCTCATCCAGTTGGCGCTGCAGGTGGGCCAGGAGGGCTTCGAGGGCCATCCCATCGGGACGATCATCACGATCGGGGACCACACGAGCGTGATGGAGAAGAGCCGGCAGATGACGATCAACCCGTTCCAGGGTCTGTCGGAGGCCGAGCGCAACGTGTTGGATCCGAAGATCCGCGAGGCCATCAAGAACTTCTCGGTGCTGGACGGCTCGTTCGTGATTCGAGAGGACGGGGTGGTGCTGGCGGCGGGGCGCTACCTGTCGGCCTCGGACGAGATGGTGAAGATTCCGCTGGGGCTGGGAGCCAGGCACGCGGCGGCGGCGAGCATCACCTCGACGACGAAGTGCATCGCGCTGGTGGTGAGCCAGACGTCGGGAGCGGTGAGGCTCTTCAAGGGCGGCAACATCGTGCTGGAACTGCACCAGACGGCGCGGCGCACGTAACCCGAGCGTCACCACCCGAGCGTCACCACCCGAGCGTCACCACCCGAGCGTCACCACCCGCGCGTCACCACCCGCGCGTCATCACCCGCGCGTCACCACCCGCGCGTCATCACCCGTGCGTCATCCCCTCTCCCCCTGGGAGAGGGACGGGGTGAGGGTGTCCGGCTCCCGGGTTATGCCCCACCGGGACCCCGAGGCTCCGCGCTCAAGCCACGGAGATCCGCGCAAGCGCTTCCCGCATCCGTTCGGGCATGGACACGGCCTTCCGGGACTGACGGTCCACGAACACGTGCACGAAGTACCCGTGGGCGGCGGCCTGCTCCTCGCCCTCCTTGAAGATGCCGATGCCGTAGGTCACGGAGCGGTTCCCGAGCTTGTCCACGCGCAGGCCCGCGCGCAGGCGGTCGGGGTACGCGAGCGGGGCCTTGTAGGAGCACCGGGACTCCACGACGAGTCCGATGATGGGGCTGCTGACGATGTCCAGGCCGCCCTCGTGGATGAGGTAGTGGTTCGCGACGGTGTCGAAGTAGCTGTAGTACGTGACGTTGTTGATGTGACCGTAGGCGTCGTTGTCCATCCAGCGGGTGGTGATGGGGAGGAAGTAGCGGTAGCGGTCTGAGGTCTCGACGTCGGACATGGCGGTTGCCCCTGCTTCGGTTACCAGTAGCGCAGCGCCTGGCGGAACAGGTCGGTGAGGACGGGCTTCGTCATCTCGCGGGGAGCATTCTGGAGCAGGCGCTGCTGCGGGTAGGCCCCTTCCGTGAGGGCGGCCAGGTCCGCGTCGGAGTAGCCCACCCCACCGAGGCCATTGGGAATGCCCACGGCGCGCATGATCTGGATGAGCTTGCCCGCGAGCACCTCGCCAGCGTCACCGGGCGTGGCGCCGCGCACGTCCGCGCCCAGCAACCGCGCGGCCTCCAGGTGGCGCTCGGGGCTGACCTCGGCGGTGTAGCGGAACACGGCCGGGGCATTGACGATGACGGCCATGCCATGCGGAACCAGGGGCTCGCCGTCCGGGTAGCCCGAGGGCCGGAAGTCGCGCACCAGTCCGGCCACGGCGTAGGCCATGCCGTGCGGCGCGTGCACCCCGGCGTTCCCGAAGGCGATGCCGGCCAGCGTGGAGGCCCACATCAACTGCTCACGGGCCTCATGGTCCCGCGCATCCTTCACCCCACGCTCGAGGTACAGGCCCATCAGGCGCAGCGCCTCGCGGCAGCCGAGATCGCTCCACGGATTGGAGCCCTGGCTCATGGGCCGCAGGCTCGGCCGGGGCGGAGCGGGACGGCGCACGTACGGCCGCGCGGTATAGGACTCCAGCGCATGGGACAGCACGTCGAGCCCGCTGGCGGCGACCACCTCACCGGGCAGGGTCTCGGTGCAGTCCGGATCGATGAGCGCCTCGGTGGGCCGAAGCGCGGGCGAGGCGATGCCGGTCTTCGCGGCCATCGAGAGCAGGTCGAAGATGGTGATGCCGGTGACCTCGCTGCCCGTGCCCGAGGTGGTGGGACAGGCGATGTGCGGCTTGAGGGGGCCGGGCACCGGGCGCCCATCTCCCACGGGCGCGTTGACGTAGGCCAGGAAGTCGGCGGGGTGCGTGGCGTAGAGGTTGGCCGCCTTGCACGTGTCGATGACCGAGCCACCCCCCAGGGAGATGTAGCCATCCGGCCGGACCTCCGCGGCGAACCGCGCCGCCTCCAGGAACGAGCGGTCGGTGGGCTCGACGTGGACATCCGTGTAGACGGCGACGTCCAGCCCGGCGGCGAGCAGCGACTGGCGCACCTTCTCGAAGTGGGGCAACCGGGCCAGCCGCTCGTCCGAGAACAGCAGCACGCGCTTCATCCCGAGCGCCCTCGCCCGGTCGCCCACCTCGGCCAGGCAGCCGCGGCCGAAGGTGATGCGTGAGGTGTCCACGGTGAAGGCGCTGTCGCAGCCCTCGCCTACGGGGTGATAGTGGCAGCAGCCCATACGTCCCTCCTGGGGGGTCAACCCGGCTTCACGGCCTCGCCACGCTCCTCGCGGTAGATGTCCGCGAGCGCGTGGGCCCGCTCCACCTCGTCCCGCGCGGCGTCCACCGCGAGCACCTTCTCGAAGCGCTCCACCTGCTCCTGCAGGGCCGTGGAGACGAGCCCGCCCACCGCGAGCCGGGCGGAGGCACTCTCGCGCTCGATGCGGAGCTCGGCCACCCGATTGCCGAGATCCGCGGCGGCCTCCAGCAGCAGCTTGCCGTCCTGCTCGGCTCGGACGAGCGACTCGCGCGTGGTGTTCAGCAGGGACTCGGCCTGCGAGCGGTCCCGCTCGAGCGTCGCGGAGATCTTCCCATCCCCCTGCTCGTCCGCCAGGGCCTTCCGCTTCGCGAGCTCGTCCAGGCGCTTGACGTAACGCGCCTCGGAGCGGGCGAGATCACCCCGGAGCGCCAGCAGCGTGGCGGCGGACTTGCGGATTTCGGCGCCCTGGCGCTCCAGGTCCTCGATGAGCTGATCGAAGGCCGCGAGCGGATCCGTGGGCCGCTGTGGCTTCTTGGGCGTCTTCTTCTTGCGCAACCAGTCGAAGAACATGACTGGCAGCAGCCTACTCGAACGGGCGGCAGAGGAGGCGGACACGTGCGAGGCGCTCGTGCACCTCTGAACCTCCCGTGGCGAGCGCGGCGAGATAGCGGGCCGGGGGAATCTGGTACACCCCGAGCAGGTGCTGCAGGAGGAAGAGGCCCTCGGTGGGACGGCGATCCGCGGGGGCGAGCGCGGCGGCCTCCACGATGGCCTCGAGGATGTCGGCCACGCGGGCGAGCACCTCGGGGCCGGGGGTCTCCGCCACCTTCTGCCCGGAGAGCCGCTCGGCCTCCGGGAAGAGCGCGTCGAACGAGGCCTCGGAGGCCACGGGCGTGGAGGGAAGCGTGCGTCCCGCGGCGAGGGCCTCCAGGGCCTGGAGGTGGGGCGCGAGGGCCTCGACGGCCTCCGGGGTGACGGGCACGTCCTGCGGCAGGAGGGTGCGCCAGGGGCTGTCGAACTCGGTGCGCGCCCACTGGATCTCCTGGTCGGAGAGGTGGTGGTAGAAGGCGCGGCCGCCCCGGGTCCGTTGCTCCATCACGAGCGACTTGAGGTCCGGGTTCTCCTCGCCGAGCGAGATGAAGCTGAGCGAGATGTCCAGCGCGTCCATGGGAGCGCGGGTGCGGCGGATGAGCTCCAGGTCGACGCGGTCCTCGCCGTCGGTGATGAGCACCACCGTGGCGCGGGCGAGGTACGGATCCCTCCCCTGCGCGGAACGGATGGACTCGAAGGCGGACATGAGGGCGAGGGAGATGTCCGTCTGGCCCTCGGCGGGCGAGTCCCGGAAGAGCTTCTCGATCTGCCGGGTGGCCTCGCGGGCGGTGTCCACGCGGGCCAGCTCGGTGGGGATGTCGTTGAAGAAGGAGAAGTAGAGCGGATCGAACGGCTCGCCCTTGCGGGCCTTCACGCGGAGGTTGTTGAGCTCGGCGATGATGATGGCGTCGCGGAAGCGGGCCCGGGCGCCGTGCATGGAGCCCGAGGCGTCACACACGTACACGCGCACGGCGGTGCGCTTCATCTTCTTGGGCTGGGGAGGCGGCTCGTCCTCCAGGTAGGCGCGCACCGTCTGGCTGTGGCCGGCCAGGTCGTACAGCACCATGCGAGGGTCCGAGATGACGAAGTTGTGCACCTCGTGCAGGCCACCCGTGCGCTCGAACGTCATGTTCTGGGTGGGGTACGGCACCCGCCGGGGCACGGGGCGCACCTTGCGGGTGTTCATCTCGACGATTTCCTCGGTGAGCGCGTCCTCCACGTCGAAGTAGCGGCCGCAGCCCGACGCCAGCTCGAAGGCGGAGAGCTGCTCGGGCTCCAGGGAGAAGGCCAGGTCCGCGAGCAGCTCATCCGCGGTGGAAGCCTTGGGGGGCTCGCGCAGGCCGTTGGGGCCCTCGTGCGCGGGGGGCTTCTCGCCGAACCAGCGCGTCAGGTCATCCCGCTCGGCGGACTCCAGCATGGCCCGCAGGGGCTGCCGGTTGGGCATCAGGGGCGCGAGTGCCGCGCGGGCCGCCTCCGCCAACGGGGCGTCGTTCGCCTCCAGCGCGCGCTCGTAGAGGCCCCGGAGCGAGCGCCACGCCATCTGGGGATCCCTGCTCGCGGTGCGCCGCACCTCCTGCACCAACGCATCCAGGGAGCGCGCCGCTGGCTGCTCCCGGACCCGCTCACGTGCCTGGGACACCTCACTGCGCAGGGCCACGCCCCGGTCGCGATCGTGCTCCATGCCGATGCGCAGGAGGATCTCGTGGGCCATGTCCAGGTCACGCCGCTTCTGGACCAGATCATCCACGTTGGAGCGCGCCCGCTGCGCGAGGAACTCGGCCACGGCCATGCGGGCCGTGCTCGGCGCCACCCGGTCGTTCCAGACGGGACCTGGCCGCGCGAAGATCTCGAAGGTGCCCTCCTCGGTGGGCGGAGGCGTGGGGGACATGAAGAGATCCGCCACCCGCAGCACCCGCGTGAGCCGGACGAAGCCGCGCTCCAGCGCCGTGCGCGCCCCCGGAGGCGGCCGGCCCACCCGGAACATCTTCTCCACCGCGTCGAGCGTCCGCTCGAACTCCTCCAGGGTCTCCTGGGCCCGGGTCTTCAGGCCCGTGGCCAGATCACCCACCCTGCCCTTGCGCACGCCCAGCTCGAGCAGCAGGCGCGCATCCGCGAGGGTGTGCACCCCCACCCGCTCCATCGCCCGATCCAGCGCCGTCAGGGTGGGCAGGGACAGGTCCACCTCGGCCGGGGCGGTGAGCCCGAGCCACCAACCCCGCAAGCCCTCGGCCTGGGACGGCGCTCCCTGGAGCGCGTCCAACCGGAGCCGCAGGCGTGAGAGCCGCGAGCCGAGCACGCGTCAGCACCTCCTCACAGCGAGGCCCGCATCTCCAGCAGTTCCTTGCTGAAGCGGGTGAAGTCGTCGTCGATGCCGCGCCGCACGTTGTCCAGCTTGCGCGCGCTCTCGCCCAGCTCGCCGGAGACGGCGATCAGCACGTCGAGCATGCCCTTGATGCGCACCAGCTCGCCCTCCTTGAGCGCGAGCAGCGGGAAGCGGCTCTTCACCAGGCGATCGAAGATCTGATCCGCCTGGGGGCGGCGCTGGACGGTCTTGGGGGCCGGCAGCTCGGTGAGGAGCTGGGTGAGCCAGCTGCGCAGGTACTTGAGGCGCGTCTGCACGAAGGCCAGCTCCACCCGGGCCACCGCGTCGCGGATCTCGTTGGACAGGAAGGACGTGGCGGAGGCGGGCCGCGCGAAGGCGAGCTGCCCGTCCAGCCCGAGCAGCGAGGCGTACTCGCCATCCCGGATCTGCGTGGAGAAGTCGCCCCGGTAGAAGTTGTAGGCCTCGCCGCTGACGGCGGCATGGGGGGCCGGCGGAGGGCTCGCCACCTCGCGGCCGATGTTCCGCACGTACTCGCGCAGACGCCCCTCGAGGATCTCCCTGCACTCGGCGAGGACGGGTTCGGGGGCCAGGCCCTCGCGCCGCAGGTTCTCCGCCACCGTCTGCACCGTGCGCGAGAACTGATCGATGCGCTCGAAGGGCGTGGTGGTCAGCACGTCCCTGGCGTAGGCCGAGCCGATCGGCTGCAGCAGCTCCTGCTTGAGGCCACGCTGGGCGGGGTCCAGCTTGCACAGGGCCTGCTCGAGCTGGGACAGCAGGCGCGAATCCGCCGCGAGGGCATCGAGCGGATCCCTCCGGCCGCGCGTCCCCGGGTAGGCATTCGTCGCGCGCTGGCGCAGGGCGACCACGGCCCGGCCGCGTGCCTCGGCCTCCGCGGCCCGCAGCCGAGCCACCACGCTCGAGCTGCCCTCGGCGAGCAGCGCCAGGAGCTCGCCCACCCGGCCCAGCTCGTCGGAGACGTTGTCCGTGAAGCCACCGAGCGTATCCAGCTTCACCGCCTCGTCGAAGGCGAGGCTCTCGGCGTTGAGCGCGATCAGCTCGAGCGACTGCAGGAGGAAGCGGGACACCGCGTCACTCAGCGCGGGCAGCCGCTGGCGCAGCTCCGGCACCTGGTGGCACAGCTCCA
Organism: Archangium violaceum Cb vi76; assembly: GCF_000733295.1. Lineage (GTDB taxonomy): Bacteria > Myxococcota > Myxococcia > Myxococcales > Myxococcaceae > Archangium > Archangium violaceum. The sequence continues at coordinate 42,706 of NZ_JPMI01000142.1, forward strand.
CCGTCTCCGAGAGCGCGGTGAACATGGCCGTCCCCGCCCGGGCCTCGGCGCCCTCGATGGGGCCACGCGTCATGCGCTGCTCCACCACCGACAGCAGTCCCCGCGCGGCCCCCAGCAGGGCCACCCGGTTGTCCGGATGGCGCGGGCCCGGGACGAGCTTGGCGCGCAGGCGCTGCGCCGTGGTGGTGACGATGCCCGGCTGGAAGTTGCGCGCGAGCGCCTCCACCGCCTTGAGCTCGTCGGCCGCGCCGAGCGAGGCCGCCTCGCGATCCACGCCCGTGCCCAGCTCCGCCTTCACCTTGGCCAGCGCCGCGTCGAAGGCCTTCTGCTCGATGCGGACGATCTCCAGCTGCGCGCGCTCGCGAGGATCCACCGCCACCTTGAGGAGCGCCTCGACCTCCTCCGCCTGGGGCCCGCCGAGCAGGAAGAACCAGCGCAGGGCGTCCAGGTCCTCCACGGTGGCCTCGAGCGGCCGGTCCGGACGGCGGTAGAGCTGATCCCTCACCACCGCGGCCTTGAGGGCCCACAGCGCCTTCACCACCGAGCGCTGGGAGAAGTACTTGGTGGGCACGTAGTCGGGCAGCTTGGACACCTGGGCCGTGAGCGCGCGCTCCAGCTCGTCGGTGAGCAGCTCGATGGCCTCGAGCAGGTGGCTGCCCACCGTCACCTGCTCCACCGCCGCCTGGAGCACGTCCAGTTGCTGCAGGGTGAGGGAGGCGCGCAGGTCCGGCCGGATGCCATGGGCGAAGCGGTGCAGCATGGCCGCGCGGCTGGGACGCCGGGCGAAGGACTTGGGCACGAAGGAGATGAAGCTGAGCCGGTCCGCGAAGGCCAGCAGCAGCTCCGGCGAGCGCGCCAGCACCTCCGAGAGGTAGCGGTTGCTCGTCATGATGGCGCATTCGATCCGTCCGCTCGTCACCCGGCGCCCGTGCTTGAGCTCGCGCTCGTGCAGGACGTTGAGGATGGAGCGCAGGAGCATGTCGCGCCCGTCGAACACCTCGTCGAGGAAGGCGTGGGTGGCACCCAGCATGCCGTCCTCGGTGATGAACTCGGTGCGGCCCGTCTCGGTGAGCACCTTGAAGTCCACCGGGCCAATGAGGTCCGTCTGCACCGTGGACTCGGCGATCTGCTTGGCGAAGAGCGAGGGCTGCCCCGTCTTCTCGTCGAGGATGCGGCCAAGCACCGCCGAGGCGATGGCGCTCTTGGCCGTTCCCGGAGGTCCGACGACGAGCACGTGCTCCCGGCACAGCAGCGCCAGCTCGATCTGGGTGAAGAGCGTCTCACGCTCGAGGTAGGCCTCGCGCAGTTCCTGGAAGAAGTGACGGAAGGCCTGCGCGGCCTGGGGAGGGACGGGCGTGGGCGGGTGGATCACGGGAGGCGCATCGTAGCCCCCAGCCCACCCCCTTTAGAAGGGCTCGGCCACCCCTACTTGAAGTGCACGGCGCACGCACCGTCCGGGCAGGTCCGCCCCGCGATGCGGAAGCGGTAGCGGGCGATGAGCCCATACAGCCAGTCCGCGAGCTGCCTCAGCCCCGGCACGTAGTAGACGAAGAGCAGCTTGCCGGCCGGCCTGCGCCCCAGCGCCTGCACCACGGCCTCTGCGCCCTCGAAGATCCGCCCGTCCCCCTGGATGAGCTGGATCCCCTTCTCGCACCGATCGAGCGGAATGCCGGGGTACTCCGCCAGGACGCCCTCCTCCCGGAACGAGCGCAGTTGCGTACCGTGGCCGCCCAACAACCGCTGGAACTGCTTCGCGGCCCCGATGCACAGGCGGCAGTGCCCGTCGTACAGGATGACGTCATGTCCCGGGGGCGTCGTCGTCAGCGCGTTCATGGGGCTCCTCGCGTGGGCTCCATTCATATCGGGTGGAGCCCACTCGGCGCGAATGAAACAGAAGGGCCGGATACTCCCTGTTGGGAGCACCGGCCCTTCCGCGGGGTTCGACCCCAGGTCCCTGATACCCTCACCCCGACCCTCTCCCGGGGGGAGAGGGAGGGCTTCGTGAGGGCGGCTCGCCAGAGGCGGCCTTACGACTGGCGGAACTCGGCGTCCACCACGTCGTCCTTCGGCTTGGCCGAGCTGCCCGGAGCCGCGCCCGGCGCACCCGCGTCGGCTCCCGGAGGCGGAGCCTCAGCGCCCGGCGCGCCACCCGTGGCCTTGTACATCTCCTCGGCCACCTTGTAGCTGGCCTGCTGCAGGCCATCCAACGCGGTCTTGATGGCGTCCTTGTCCTGGCCCTCACGCACCTCGTTGAGCGCCTTGAGCGCCGACTCGAGCGTCGCCACCGCGTCCGGAGACAGCTTCTCGCGGTTCTCCTTGATCATCTTCTCCGCGTTGTACGCCTGGGACTCGGCCTGGTTCTTCACCTCCACCAGCTCACGCCGGGCCTTGTCCGCGGCCTCGTTCTCCTTGGCCGCGTTGACCATCTTCTCCACTTCCTCCTTCGCCAGACCGGACGAGTGGGTGATGGTGACCTTCTGCTCCTTGCCCGTCGCCTTGTCCTTGGCGTTGACGTTCAGGATGCCGTTGGCGTCGATGTCCAGCGTCACCTCGATCTGCGGCACGCCGCGCGGCGCCGGGGGCAGGCCCGTCAGGTGGAAGCGGCCGAGGCTCCGGTTGTCACCGGCCATCTCGCGCTCGCCCTGCAGGATGTGGATCTCCACCTGCGTCTGACCATCCGCCGCCGTGGAGAACGTCTCCGACTTGCGCGTGGGGATGGTGGTGTTGCGCTCGATGAGCTTGGTCATCACGCCGCCCAGCGTCTCCACGCCCAGCGACAGCGGGGTGACGTCCAGCAGCAGGATGTCCTTCACCTCGCCCGCGAGCACGCCGGCCTGCACCGCCGCGCCCACCGCCACCACCTCGTCCGGGTTCACCGAGCGGTTCGGCTCCTTGCCGAACAGCCGCTTCACCGCCTCCTGCACCTTCGGGATGCGCGTGGAGCCACCCACGAGGACCACCTCGTTGAGGTCCTTGAGGTCCACGCCCGAGTCCTTCAGGCACTTGCGGCACGGCTCCAGCGAGCGCTCGACGAGGTTGTCGATCATCGCCTCGAACTTGGCCCGCGTCAGGCGCACGTTGAGGTGCTTGGGACCGGTGGCGTCCGCCGTGAGGAACGGCAGGTTGATCTCCGTCTCCATCGTGCTGGACAGCTCGATCTTCGCCTTCTCCGCCGCCTCCTTCAGGCGCTGGAGGACCATCTTGTCCTTGGAGACGTCGATGCCGTTGTCCCGCTTGAACTCGGCGATCAGCCAGTCCATCAGCGTGTGGTCGATGTTGTCGCCGCCCAGGTGCGTGTCACCGTTGGTGGCGAGCACCTCGACCACGTTCTCGCCCACCTCCAGGATGGAGATGTCGAACGTGCCGCCGCCGAAGTCGTAGACGGCGATCTTCTCGTCCTTCTTCTTGTCCAGGCCGTACGCGAGCGCCGCCGCCGTCGGCTCGTTCACGATGCGCCGCACGGTGAGGCCGGCGATCTCACCGGCGTCCTTGGTGGCCTGGCGCTGGGCGTCGTTGAAGTACGCCGGGACGGTGATGACCGCCTCCGTCACCTTCTCGCCCAGATAGTTCTCCGCGGCGCGCTTGAGCTTGAGCAGCACCTGCGCGGAAATCTCCGGCGCGCTGTACTGCTTGCCATCGAGCTCCACGCGCGCGTCGCCGTGCGGACCCCGCACCACCTTGTAGGGGACGAGCTTCGCCTCCTCGGTGGTCTCCTCGTACCGCCGGCCCATGAAGCGCTTGATGGAGTAGATGGTGCGCTCGGGGTTGGTGATGGCCTGACGCTTGGCCACCTGCCCCACCAGCCGCTCCCCATCCTTCGCGAACGCGACGACCGAGGGCGTGGTGCGGGCGCCTTCCTCGTTGGTGAGAACCTTGGGCTCGCGACCCTCCATGATCGCCACCACGCTGTTGGTGGTGCCCAGGTCGATGCCGATAATCTTGCCCACGGTGTGTAACCTCCCGAAATGACTGCTGAAAATATCGAGAAACCGTCGATTGCTTCCGATGTGTGACCAACGTAACCACCCACCCCGGGGTGTCAAACCGCGTCAAGATGCGTCACGTGCTCGCCACCGGCCCGCCACGGTGCGTAACGCGCTCTCCACCTCCGCCACCCGCGCGTGGCAACCCGCCAGGCATCCGATCAGTAGCTGACGCGCCAACCCCCCGGAACCATTGAGACAGGGGGGAGATAACGCCTCGCGTCAGCCCTTGGCTGAAAATGTGCACTGAGGCAGCCCGACGCCCCAACCCCCCTCTGGAGGCAGCCTCATGCTGGTACAGCCACTTCGGTCCGTGGATACGCGCCAGAATCCGTCCGTCGCCGGAGCCCCCGCACACAAGGTCGCGGTGCTGCTCAACGCCAACGCCCGCCGGGTGGACGCACAGTTGGTGAAGTCCCTCTCACACGTGGTGCCGGAGCAGGATCTCTTCCTGTCGCGCTCGGAGCTGGACTGCCGCCGCATCGTCCAGACGGTGCTGGAGCGCAACTACCCCATGGTGTTCACGGGTGGCGGTGACGGGACGTTCCAGGGTTTCGTGAGCGAGGTGTTCCGCCAGCTGGAGCCGCGGGGCCGCTTCGCCGGCAAGCGCGCGCCGCGTTTCGGCGTGCTGAAGCTGGGCACGGGCAACGGACTGGCCACGTACGTGAATGCCGGCGCTGGCGCGGACGGCATCCTGCAGGACGTGGTGCGCGCGCGCGCGGGCGAGGTCCCCAGCCACCGGCGGATGGATCTGCTGATGGTGGAGGGCATGCGCACGCCGTTCGCGGGCATGGGCGTGGATGGGAAGCTGCTCAACGACTTCCTCTGGGTGAAGGACAACCTGGGCCGCGGCGGGCTGCTCAAGAAGATGCTGTCGGGCCCGGGCGGCTACTTCTCGGCGGTGGCGCTGAAGACGGTGCCGCACTACCTGTCCAACCCGACGTGGGTGGAGTGCGAGATCATCAACGGCCAGGCCGGAGAGGCGTACCGGGTGGGGCCGCAGGGCAACCCGGTGGGCGCGCCCATCGCCCCAGGGCAGCGCATCTTCCAGGGCAAGCTGATGATGGCGGCGGCGGCGACGATGCCCTTCTACGGGTACGGCTTCCGGATGTTCCCGTTCGCGGGCGAGCGCCGGGGGATGATGCACCTGCGCCTGGGTCAGCTGCACGCCACGAGCGTGCTGGCGAACCTGCCGAAGCTGTGGGCGGGCCGCTGGTTCCCCGAGGGCATCCACGACTTCTACGCCCAGGACGTGCACATCCGCTTCGCCCGGCCCATGCCCTTCCACGTGGGTGGCGACGCGGCGGGCTACCGCGACGACGTGAAGCTGAGCGTGGCACCCGAGACGGTGGAGCTGCTGGACTTCCACGGCGCGGTGCACTGAGCGAGCACCCCGCCCTCCCCTCTTCCTCCCTCTCCCTCTGGGAGAGGGCCGGGGTGAGGGTCAGCCGGCCCGGCCCGACTACCCGCGATCGCGCGCGGCCGGAGGCTTCTCTCCCGGCTCGCGGCGGCGGCCCACGGCGAACGCGTAGCTCGCGGTGGCCTTGCCGTTCTCCCGGTGCAGGGCGATCTCCTCGCGCAGCCAGGTGGCCTGCTCGGCCGGGGCCTTGGCGAGGTGGGGCTCCAGCTCCTTGTAGAGGGTGTCCAGCTCGGCGTCCTGGAGGGACTCGACGGACTCGGGCTCGAAGCCGGCCAGGGCCAGGTGCTGGAGCAGCTCGCGGGGCAGCAGCAACGAAGCCCCCAGGCGGCGCTCCCAGAAGTCGAGCACGGCGCGGGGCGTCACGCGGCCCACCCGGACCGGATAGGTGAGGCCCAACCGGCCATTGTGGGCCAGCAGGGGCCGGAAGGTGCCCATCGCATCCGCCAGCGCCAGGAAGATCCGGCCCTGACAGAGGATGGCGTCGAACTCGCCCTCCCGGAAGGCGGGCTTGCGCAGATCCACGCGCCGCACCTCGACCCGGCCGTCCAGCCCGAGCGAGCGCACCCGGTCTCGCATGTGGATGAGGAGCGTCTCGTCCGCGTCCGCCGCCACCACCGAGCAGCCGAACTCCTGGGCCAGGACCACGCTGGCCAGGCCGGAGGGACCACAGCCGAGCTCGAGCACCCGCCCCCCCTCTTCCAATTGCGCCACCTTCGCGAAGCGGCGGGTCGCGATCTCGGAGCTGAAGGGGCGCCGAGCGTCACCAGGGAAGTAGAGCGGGAAGGGCTCAGCCGGGCTCATGAGGAGCCCCTTCTACACCGGTGGCCGGGAATCGCCAATTCCCCCCGCCTGTCCGGGCGGGGGCCGCCCTCAAAGGTAGTAGACGACCCGCTGCTCCTGCTGCTCCTGCCGCAGCCGGGCATAGATGGCGCGGCGGTGCTCCTCGGACAGCAGGTACACCGACACGCTCACCGACACGTACTTGCCCTTGCTGCTGGGCTGCTCGTGGATGGAATCCGGGGAGATCTCCGAGCCCATGAGCGTCCGGAAGAGCTCGCGCACATACGCGGCGAACCCCGCCGGCCCCGCCGCCTCCTGCCGCCCCATGACCTTGAAGGTGTAGACGGTGGGGTACTCGATGAGCGGCTTCTTCTCCTCGCCGTCACCCTGCGTGCCCTGGGGGGCACCATCTGCCGTACCGTCTGCCTTCATGACTGCTTCCTCGTGCGGCGCAGGGGGCTAGAGGAGGTTGGCCGCGAGCTCGGCCAGGGCGCTGCGCTCGCCCTTGGCCATGGTGATGTGGCCCGCGATCTTCTCATTCTTGAACCGGTTGACCACGTGAACGAGTCCGTTGTTGGTCGCGTCCACGTAGGGGTTGTCTATCTGGAACGGGTCCCCGGTGAGAATGATTTTCGTGTTGTCGCCCACGCGGGTGATGATCGTCTTCACCTCGTGGGGGGTGAGGTTCTGCGCCTCGTCGATGATGATGTACTGGTTGGGGATGGAGCGCCCGCGGATGTAGGTGAGCGCCTCGATCTCCATCAGCCCCAGGTCGATGAGCTCGTGGTAGCCCCGGCCCGCCTTCTTGTCGGCGCGGCTCAGGTTCATCAGGAACTCCACGTTGTCGAAGATGGGCTGCATCCAGGGGTTCATCTTCTCTTCCAGGCTGCCCGGCAGGTACCCGATGTCCCGGCCGAGCGGGAACACGGGCCGGCTGACGAGCAGCTTCTGGTACACCCCCTCCTCCGTCACCTTGTGGAGCCCCGCGGCGATGGCCAGCAGCGTCTTGCCCGTGCCCGCCTTGCCCACGATGGTGACGAGCTTGATCTCGTCGTTCATGACGAGGTCCAGGGCGAAGCTCTGCTCCATGTTGCGCGGGCGGATGCCCCAGACGCCCTCGGACTTCATGCCGCGCAGCAGCGGCACCACCCGCCCCCGGGACGCGTTGAAGCGGCCCATGGCCGTGTGGGACGGGTTCGTCTCGTCCTTGAGCAGGATGAACTGGTGCGGCGAGAGCGACTCCTGCCCGGAGATCTCCACCTCGGCGCCGGGCTTGTACATCTGGTCCACCATCTCGCGAGGGACCAGGCGCTCGGTGAAGCCCGTGTAGAGCTCGGTGATCTCCACCCGCTCGGCGTCGTAGTCCTCGGCGATGAGGCCCAGGGCGTCCGCGCGGATGCGCAGGTTGGTGTCCTTGGTGATGAAGACGGCCGGCGACTGCGGCTCGCGCTCCATCAAGTCGATGGCCACCGAGAGGATGCGGTTGTCCATCAGGTTGCTGTCCGCCATGGAGAGCGGCAGATCCCTGTCGGTGAAGCACACCCGCAGCACGCCCCCGTGCGGCAGGCGCACCCCGTCCTTGAGCGAGCCCTCCTCCCGGAAGGAGTCCAGGTAGCGCGCCACCAGACGCGCATTCCGCCCCAGCTCGGAGAGATCGCGCTTGAACTGATCGATCTCCTCGATGACGTAGATGGGGATGATGACGTTGTGTTCCTTGAAGCTGTAGATGGAGCGGGGGTCGTGGAGAAGGACGTTGGTGTCGAGGATGAAGTTCTTTCGCATCGTGTGGAGCGCGACCTCGTAGGGGGTGCGACCGCTGGAACCGACCGTGCGACGGGACTCCGACTGACGGACCGCTTCTGCGCCTGACTACCAACCGAATATTAGGCCGGGCCTCCGACGCGGGAAGCGGCCCTGGCCCATTTGCGGCCTACCTTGGGTGTAACGCACACGCTAACAGCGGGGTTCCCGCCCCGCTCATGGATCCCCGGATCAGTGGACACCCGCTCCCCCTGCTCCCTGGAGGGTCCCAGTGTCCTCGGGCGAACACCCCTACAGGTAGCGGATCTGCACGATGGTGTATTCGATTTCCCCACGAGGGCGGATCACCGCGACGGTGTCGCCGACCTTCTTGCGCAGCAGGGCCTTGGCGATGGGTGATTCCACGCTGATGCGGCCCCCGGCGGTGTCGATCTCATCCGAGCCGACGATCTGATAGGTCACCCGGGCCTCGTCCTCGTCCTCGAGCGTCACGGTGGCGCCGAAGTAGACGCGGCTGGTGTCCGGCTGCTCGGACGGGGTGACGATGGTGGCGGTGTCCAGGCGCTTCTGGAGGAAACGGATGCGCCGGTCGATCTCCCGCAGGCGCTTCTTGCCGTAGATGTACTCGGCGTTCTCGGAGCGGTCGCCCTGGGCGGCGGCGGCGGACACCTCGGCGGTGACCTTGGGACGCTCCTCGTTGAGCAGGCGCAGCAGCTCCTTGTGCATGCGCTCGGCCCCAGAGCGGGTGAGGTAGCGCCGGTGGACCCCACCCTCCAGTTGCAGCGAGTCGTTCTCCTCGGGGGCTTCCTCGGAATTCCGGACGTCTCGGGACATGGACTCTGTATAGCGCCTCCAGGGGGAGGCGGAAGGAGGCGCGGGGGCGGGCCGTTGAAGGGTGACTGTCAGGTGACGAGGGGAACGATCGCCAGTAGAAGTCTGAAGCGAGTGCTGGTAGAGAGCCCCTCCCAGACGCCGGAGACCCAGGAATCTGGCGTCTGATCAAAAAAGAATAGTGCGAGTCGCTAGCTCAGCTGGTAGAGCACCGGCCTTTTAAGCCGAGGGTCGGGGGTTCGATTCCCCCGCGACTCACAGAGGTCCCCGTCGTCTAGAGGCCCAGGACGCTGGCCTTTCAAGCCGGTAACACGGGTTCGAATCCCGTCGGGGACACACAAAGCCGAGGCCGGAAGCCGCTGAGCGATCAGGGGTTTCCGGCCTTGGTGTTTTCAGGCTCGTCCGATGGTCCGCGGCCTATGCGCTCCCCTCGAGTATGCGCTGATGGGGTTTGAAGGCGTCGTGGACGTGGTCCATGAAGGCACGAATCCGCCTGTTGTTGCGAAGCTCGGGCAACGTCAGCACCCAGAGATCGCGCGCCTCTTCGGAGTGGCGCGCTCCCACGCGCACCAGCCCTGGATCGGCATCGCCGTCGAAGCACGCCAGGAAGGTGACGCCCATGCCGGCGGAGAGCGCGTGCCGACGGACCGCGAAGTCGTCGGAACGCAGCGACACCCTGGCGCCCGGCGCGTTCCGGGCCAGCCAGTCATCGAGCCAACGCCCATCGGAGCGCTCGTCCGAATGCAGCCACGGAAAATCCGCGAGGGTGGCACCAGGGCCCATCCGCTCGACGAGTGAACGCGCGGCGTAGGCCTCGAACTGCATTCGACCGACGCGGCGGCCCACCAGGCCCTCCGCCGGATTGTTGTGCGGACGCAGCGCCACATCGGCCTCGCGGCGAATGAGCGACACCTGCTCATTCCAGCCGCGCCGCGGTCTCGGCCAGCTCGTCGCCGACGGCCGTGGCCGCGAAGCCGTCTTCGGTGCGGTCGAAGAGCCGGGTACCGCTCACGCAACTGCTTGAGGCCTGGCGCGTCGAGGCATGCCCCAACGGCCGCGAGCTGCGCTCGAGGTGCTCGGGCCGGGCATGCGGGTGCTGTGCCCGCAAGGCCCGGGCCCCCAACACAGGCGTGTTCCGTGCACGAGCCTCTGCTTGGGAGCCGGTGAGGTCCCCTCCATACCGAGTCTCGTTCTGTGGCTTGAGTCCCTCGTTTCGAATCCTTTGACACCGTCCCCGGAGATGGATGGCTTCTCTGTGCGTCTCTTGCTTTCGGGCAAGATACACCCGCGTACGGGTTTCACCGTAGGCCTGGCTGCGAGAGTGGGCACGCTGGCCGCGGCATCTCCGCCCGCCGCCTCCACTCACTCGAGGGTTCTGAGGGGTGGCGGAGCCGTCCATCCAAGGAGGCTCTGGAACACCATGGAGGGGCTTTCGGCCCCCCGGGTCCTGGCTTCACCCAGAGTCTGTGTCTGGGCATGACGATTCGCTCCGTCGCCCCCTCGCCCTACAAGCAATTGTCTCTTTCTGAATACTTTGGTAGGAGTGGCGGCCGGGGATTTGGGGGAGGGGGGAAACGCCTGTCATGACAATGGCTTTTTCTATCAACCGCTGGGTCGCGTGGGCTCCTGGCCTCACCGAGCAAGACGCCTGGACGAGGTGGTTCTCGGAGCCCCATTCCCTTCCGGCCGAGGGCACCCCTCCGCTGTCCGAGATGCCGGCGATGATGCGCCGCCGGGTGGAGCGCCTGGGCCGGTTCGCGCTACAGGCAGCGTACGGATGCCAGGGGGATTCCCCGAGCGTCCCCGTCATCTTCGCCTCGCGCTTCGGAGACATCAGCCGCTCGGTGGACCTGTTGCGCCAGTTGGCGCACTCCGTCCCGCTCTCACCCACGTCCTTCAGCCTGTCGGTGCACAACGCGATTGGCGCGCTCTACTCCATCGCCCGGGGGGACACCTCCGCCTATACCGCCATCGCGGCGGGCGAGGAGACGGTCGAGGCCGCCTTCACCGAAGCGAGCGCTCTGCTCGCGGATGGCGCCAGGGACGTCCTGGTGGTGATCTACGACGAGCCGCTCCCCGGGCCCCTCGGGCACGCCTCCGGACAGATGGACTTCCCGCGCGCGTGGGCCTGTTGGCTGCGCGCCGGGGACGAGGCTCCGGGCTACAGCCTGACCTGTCACCCTGCCGAGGACACGCGGGATGCCCCTTCCTCGGATGGGCTGCCGGAGGATCTCACCGTGCTGCGATTCCTGGTCTCCAGCGAGGCCCGGCTCGACCACAAGGTCGGCACTCGATGCTGGCGGTGGCAGCGCCATGCTTGAGACGCTCGAGCGCGGGTGGCGCATCCTGGCGACCGGTATCTCCTTCACCACCTTCGGGCTGGGAGGGCTCGGGCTGCGGCTGCTCTACTTCCCGCTGTTGCAACTCCTCGTCCGGGATCAGGCGAGGCAGACGCGGCTGGCGCGCCTCGCGGTGCACCACTCTTTCAGGTTCTTCATCGAGTGGATGCGCGTCCTCGGGGTGCTGCGCTACCGCATCGAGGGCGTGGAGAAGCTGGCCCGGCCCGGCCTGCTCATCCTCGCCAACCACCCGACGCTGATCGACGTCGTCTTCCTCATCTCCCTGGTGCCCAACGCGGATTGCGTGGTGAAGGCGAGCCTGGCGCACAATCCCTTCACCCGCGGGCCGGTCCGGGCGACCGGCTATCTGTGCAACGACTCCGGCCCCGCGCTCATCCAGGACTGCATCGCCTCCGTGAAGGCGGGCAACAACCTGATCATCTTCCCGGAGGGCACCCGCACCCGGGTCAACAGCCCGATGCAACTGCAACGCGGCGCCGCCAACATCGCGGTGCGCGGCCCGTGCGACATCACCCCGGTCACCATCCGGTGTGAACCGCTCGGTCTCAGCAAGGGGACGCCGTGGTGGAGGGTGCCGCCGAAACGGATGAACTTCACCATCCAGGTACACGACGACATCCCCGTTGCACCACAGCGTGGAGAGGCCGGCGGCGAGGCGCGAGCGGCCCGGCAACTCACGGCGCAGCTGCACGACTATTTCTCCAGGGAAGGGCAGGGCCATGCTGCAGCTTGAACAGGAAATCAAGAAACTGGTCATCGAGACGCTTCACCTCGAGGACATCACTCCTGACGACATCGATCCGGCCGCGCCGCTGTTCGTCGAGGGACTCGGGCTCGACTCGATCGACGCCCTCGAGCTGGGCCTGGCGCTGCAGAAGTCCTATGGCGTGTCCCTCGCGAACGACTCGAAGGAAAACCGCCGCCATTTCGCCAGCGTGAGGGCACTCGCGGATTTCGTGAGCGCCCATCGCAAGGCCTGAACTCATCAGAAAAGCATTGGGAGTCACCATGACCAAGAATCAATTGTTCGAGCGGCTGAGCGCGATCCTGCAGGAGACCTTCGACATCGAGCCGGCGCGGATCACCCCCGAGGCCCGGCTTCATGACGACCTGGACATCGACAGCATCGATGCGATCGATCTGCTCGTGCAGCTCAAGCCGGTGGCCGGCAAGCGCGTGCCTCCGGAGGTCTTCAAGTCGGTGCGTACGCTGCAGGACGTGGTCGATGCCCTGCACGGGCTCCTCGACGAGTCCGCCGCGGCGTGAAGTTCCTTCGTCCGGCCCTGCTCGGCCTGCTGAGCCTCGCGTACCCGCCCCTGGTCTACCTGGGACTGGGCCACTTCGAGCCTCGCTGGATGGCCCTGCCACTGGCGGGAATGGCCGTGGTGCGCGCGGTGGCGACGCGCGAGCGTGTCTGGCTGGCCGCGGCCGTGGGCGCCCTCGCGCTCGCGGCCTCCAGCATGCTGGGCAACCATGCCCTGCCGTTGAAGCTCTACCCGGTCCTGGTGAACACGATCCTGCTCGCCGTCTTCGCCACCAGCCTCGCCTATCCCCCCAGCGTCATCGAGCGCCTGGCACGCCTGCGCGAGCCCGAGCTCCCCGCTTCGGGGGTGATCTACACCCGCCGGGTGACGCAGGTGTGGTGCGGGTTCTTCGTGCTCAACGGAGGCATCGCGCTCTTCACGGCGATTGGGGCCAGTGATGAGACCTGGGCGCTGTACAACGGGCTCATCTCGTACGTGCTGATGGGCGTGCTCTTCGCCGTGGAGTGGGTGGTGAGGCAACAGGTGAGGGCAAGGCGCGTCCATGGCTGAGCTCATCGGGCTCGAGCAGCTCATGAGCCGGGGGCGGCTCCCCGGGCATCCAGTCGCCCTCCGCGAGGGCGGGGCCGTGGGCTTCGCGACCCTCGTGGCGCGGGCAGCGGGCTGGCGCGCGGCCTTCGAGCGCCACGGTGGCCGGCGCCAGGCACTCTACTTCGACGACACCTTCGAGTTCTCCGCCGCCCTGCTCGGCGCATGGCATGCGGGCGTGTGCGTCTACCTCCCCGCCGACGCCCAGCCCGCGACGCTGGCGAGGCTGCGCGACGAGGTGGATGGTTTCGCCGGGAAGATTCCAGCGGAGTACGCACCGCTGTCGCCCAGCGAGGGGCGCGAGGGGGGATGGACGCCGCTCTCCCCGGAGGCACGCGCCCTGGTGGTCTACACCTCGGGCTCCAGCGGCGAGCCCACCGCCATTCCCAAGCGCCTCCGCCAGCTGACGCATGAGGTGGCGACGCTGGCGGCCCTGTTCGAGGAGCGGCTCGGCGAGGCCCGCGTCGTCTCCACCGTCTCGCACCAGCACATCTACGGACTGCTCTTCCGGGTACTCTGGCCACTGACGGCGGGCCGGCCCTTCGCGGCCCACGGCCTCACCTACCCCGAGGACATCGTGGCCGCGCTGCGACAGGGCCCCGCCGGGCTGATCGCCAGTCCCGCCCACCTCAAGCGCCTGCCGGACATGCTGGACTGGGCCCAGGTCCGCGGGAACCTGCGCACGCTGTTCTCCTCGGGAGGCCCGCTACCCCTCGAGGCGTTACAGGCCTGTCGCGCGCTTCTGGGCCAGGCGCCCGTCGAGGTCTACGGCAGCTCGGAGACCGGCGGCATCGCCTGGAGGCAGCGCACCGGGGACGACGCGCTCGCCTGGCGCGTGATGCCCGGCGTCGAGGTGGGCACCCGGGAGGAGATGCTGACCGTCCGCTCGCCGCACCTGGACCTGCCCGAGGGGGACTGGCTGCGGACCGAGGATCGCGTGCGGCTGCTGCCGGAGGGCTTCGAGCTGCTCGGCAGGGGCGATCGCCTCCTGAAGCTCGAGGAGAAGCGCGTGTCGCTGAGCGCCCTGGAGCGGACGCTGCTCGAGGGGGGGCTGCTGCGCGAGGCCCGGGTGCTGCCGCTCGAGGACGGCCACCGGCTGACGCTGGCGGTGGTGGCGGTGCCCTCGGAGGCCGGCTGGAAGCTGCATGGGGAGGGAGGCAAGCGTGCCCTGAACCAGGCGCTCAGGCAGCAGCTCACTTCGCGCTTCGAGCCCAGTGCCTTCCCGCGCCGGTTCCGGTATCTGGAGGCCATGCCGGTCAACAGCCAGGGAAAGTCCACCGAAGCTGCACTGGCCGCCCTCTTCGATCCGCGCAGGCCCCGGGCGCGCGTGCTCGAGCAGTCCGCCGACCGCGCCCTGCTGATCCTCGAGGCCTCGGCGGACTCGCCGTATTTCGAGGGCCACTTCCCCGGCACCCCCATCCTGCCCGGCGTCACCCAGGTGCACTGGGCCATCCACTTCGGCCGCGAGCTCTTCACGCTTCCCCCCGACTTCCTGCGGTTGGCGGCGTTGAAGTTCCAACGCGTCATCCAGCCCGGCACGAGCCTCACGCTGGAGCTCACCTGGAAGAAAGAGCGCGGAAGCCTCGAGTTCAAGCTCACTTCCGACGCCGGTGTTCATGCCAGCGGCCGAATCCTCTTCGGCGGAGTCAATGTATGAAGGTCTGCGCGGTGATTCCGGTCTACAACCACGGCGAGGCGGTGGGCGCGGTGGTGGGCGGTGTGCGAGCCGAGGGCCTGCCCTGCGTGCTGGTCGACGACGGGAGTGAACCGGGCTGCGCGGCGGTGCTGGACGCGCTGGCCGAGGGAGATCGCTCCGGCATCGAGCTCGTCCGGCTCCCCGAGAACCAGGGGAAGGGCGGCGCGATGATGGCCGGCCTGCGCGCGGCGAAGGAGCGGGGCTTCAGCCATGCGCTGCAAATCGACGCCGACGGCCAGCACGACACCTCCGACATCCCCCGCTTCCTGCGGCTGGCGGAGCAGAGTCCCGAGAAGCTCATCTGCGGCACCCCGGTCTATGACGCCTCGGTGCCCAAGGGCCGCCTCTATGGCCGCTACGCCACCCACATCTGGGTGTGGATCAACACGCTGTCCTTCACCATCCGTGACTCCATGTGCGGCTTCCGCGTCTATCCGCTGGAGCCCACCGTCCAGCTCATCGACACGGTGAAGCTGGGCAAGCGGATGGATTTCGACGTGGAGGTCCTGGTGCGGCTGTTCTGGCGCGGGATGGGCATCGTCAACAACCCCACCCCGGTCCGCTACCCGAGCGACGGCATCTCCCACTTCGATGTCCTCTGGGACAACGTGCGGATCTCCCGCATGCATGCCCGGCTCTTCTTCGGAATGCTGGTGCGCCTGCCGCTGCTCTTGTGGAGGAAGGTGACAGCGTGAGGACGCGGCATTGGGCCGAGATGGGCGAGAGCACCTTCGTCGCCGGAATCTGGCTGCTCTATTGGATTCACCGGCTGCTGGGGCGCTGGCCGTTCCGCCTCTGTCTCTATCCGGTGGTCACGGTGCACTGGCTGGCCCGGCCACTGGTGCGCCAGGCCTCCTTGCAGTACCTGGAGAGGATGGAGGCCACCACCGGGGCGCTCGGCAGGCGGCCCGGCTGGCGGGACAGCCTGCGCCACGTCGCGCTCTTCGCCGAGACGATGCTCGACAAGCTCCTGGCCGTCAGTGGCCGCTACCGCTTCGAGCAGGTGCGCACCGAGGGACGCGAGTCCTTCTACGAGGCGGCCAAGGCGGGCAAGGGGGGCGTCATCATCACCGCCCACATGGGCTGTCTCGAGCTGTGCCGCGCCATGGCCGAGCGGCGGGGTGAAGTGAAGCTCAACGTGCTGGTGCACACCCGGCACGCCGAGCAGTTCAACCGCCTGCTCAAGCGGCTCAACCCGGACAGCGACCTGCGCCTGATGGAGGTCAGCGAGCTGGGCCCGGCCACCGCCGTCGCGTTGAACGAGCGCGTGGCCGCGGGCGAGTTCGTGGTCATCGCGGGAGACCGGGTCCCGGTGAATTCCAACCAGACGGTGAGCGTCGGGTTCCTCGACCACCCCGCCCCCTTTCCCGTGGGCCCCTACGTGCTGGCGGCCCTGTTGAAGTGCCCGCTCTATCTGCTGGGCTGCATCCACGAGGGCCCCGGCTACACCATCCGTTTCGAGTGTCTGGCCGAGCGCGTCGAGCTTCCTCGCGGCAGGCGCGAGGCGGCGCTGAGCGGCTACGCCCAGCACTATGCCGAGCGGCTGACCGCGCTGCTGAAGCGCTCGCCCTTGGACTGGTTCAACTTCTTCCCCTTCTGGGACCAAGCCCATGTCTCTGTCTCTGCAAAGCCTCCAGCCTGAGCGCGCGGTGTCCTTCGATGGAAGCCGGCTCACCCTCGAGGACGTGTGTGCGCTCTCGCGGCGTGAATGCAGTGCCGAGCTGAGTACCGCCCCTGAATTCCTGCGCCGGATCTCCCGGGGCGCGGAGTTCCTCGACCGGCTGCTGGCCGAGGACGGGGTCATCTACGGCGTGACCACGGGCTACGGCGACTCGTGCACCGTCACGATTCCGCCCGGGCTCGTGCCGGAGCTGCCGCATCACCTCTACACGTACCACGGCTGCGGGGCGGGCCGGTTCCTCACGCCCGAGGAGACGCGCGCCGTGCTGGCAACGCGGCTGGCCTCGCTCGCCCAGGGCGTCTCCGGCGTGGGCATGGCACTCCTGAGGCAACTCGAGCTGCTGCTCAGGCACGACATCCTGCCGCTGATTCCGGCCGAGGGCTCGGTGGGTGCCAGTGGGGACCTCACCCCGCTCTCCTACGTGGCGGCGGTGCTCTGCGGCGAGCGCGAGGTCTGGTACCGCGGGGCCCGACGGCCGGCGGCGGAGGTCCTGGCACAGCTCGGCATCAAGCCCCTGCGGCTGCGCCCCAAGGAGGGGCTGGCCATCATGAACGGCACGGCGGTGATGACCGCCCTGGCCTGTCTGGCGTGGGAGCGCGCCGAGTACCTGTGCCAACTGGCCACGCGCATCACCGCCTTCAACGTGCTGGCCAGCGCCGGCAACGCCCACCACTTCGACGAGGCGCTGTTCGCGGTGAAGCCTCACGCGGGCCCCCAGCGCGTGGCGGCCCGCCTGCGCGTGGATCTCACCGCGGACCGGCCCAGCCGCAACGAGAAGCGGCTGCAGGACCGCTACTCGCTGCGCTGCGCGCCACACGTGATTGGCGTCCTGGAGGACGCGCTGCCCTTCTTCCGCACGCAGCTCGAGAACGAGCTGAACAGCGCCAACGACAACCCCATCATCGACCCGGAGGGGGAGCGCGTGCTCCACGGTGGCCACTTCTACGGCGGGCACATCGCCTTCGCCATGGACTGCCTGAAGAACGCCGTGGCCAATGTGGCCGACCTGCTCGACCGCCAGCTCGCGCTGCTGGTCGACTCCCGCTTCAACCACGGGCTGCCGCCCAATCTCTCCGGTGCCACCGGGGAGCGCGCGGCGATCAACCATGGCCTCAAGGCGGTGCAGATCAGCGTCTCCGCCTGGACCGCCGAGGCCCTCAAGCAGACCCTGCCGGCCTCCATCTTTTCCCGCTCCACCGAGTGCCACAACCAGGACAAGGTGAGCATGGGCACCATCGCCGCGCGAGACTGCCTGCGCGTGCTGGAGCTCTCCGAGCAGGTGGTGGCCGCCATGCTCATCGCCGCCAGGCAGGGCGTGGCCCTGCGCCAGCGCGTGGACGGCGAGCTGCGCCTCGGCCCCACGCTCTCGGCCATGCAGGCGGACCTGGAGAAGCGCATCCCCCTGGTGGAGGAGGACCGCGCCCTGGACCGTGAGCTCCAGGGGCTCCTCACGGCGATCCGTGCCCGCGAGTGGAGGCTCTATGAAGCCTGATCTCAGCCATGAGCTCGAGCTGTCCCCCGCCTTCCATGACCTCGACCCGATGGACATCGTCTGGCACGGCAACTACGCGAAATACCTCGAGCTGGCCCGCTGCGCGCTGCTGTCGAAGTTCGACTATGACTACCCGCAGATGAAGGCGTCGGGCTTCATGTGGCCCATCGTGGACATGCGGCTGAAGTACGTGCGGCCCGCGCTCTACGGGCAGAAGCTGCGGATCCGCGCCGAAATCACCGAATGGGAGAACCGCCTGAGGATCGACTACCTCATCCGTGACGCGGACACCGGCCACAAGGTGAACCAGGCCCACACCATCCAGGTCGCCGTCTCGGTGGAAACCCGGGAGATGCAGTTCCTCTGCCCCCGCGTGCTGTGGGAGCGGCTGGGGGTGATGCCCGGATGAAGCGCCTGCTCGCCCTCGCCTGCGTGCTGCTGTACACCACCGCCAGCGCCTCCGAGCTGCTGACGGGCGTCCGCTCGCGCCTGGCGGACCCTCCGCTCCTCCGGGGGCAGTTCGAACAGAAGAAGACGGTGGCCGGCTTCAAGAAGCCGCTGCTCTCCCGGGGCGAGTTCCTCCTGTCGAGGGGGAAGGGACTTCTCTGGGATACCCGCGCGCCCTTCGCCGCGACCCTGACGTTGACCCGCAAGTCGCTGAGCGCGGAGCAGAAGACGGGCGGCGCCGCCTACCACCTGGACGCGAGCCGCGAGCCGGCGCTGGCCGCCATGAACGAGTTCCTCTTCGCGCTCCTCTCCGGGGATGTGGACTCGCTCTCCACGCGCTTCCGGGTCGAGGGCGAGCTGGTGGGCGCGGACGGCTGGCGGCTGACGCTCACGCCGACGGACGCGGGACTCGCACGTGTCTTCCGCGGCATCCGCCTGGAAGGTGACCGGTTCGTGCGGCAGGTACAACTGGAGGAGACCAGCGGGGACTCGAGCCTCATCCAGTTCACGCAGCTGGCGCAAACTCCCCCGCCTGGTGCCACGGAGACGGAGCGCCTTGGGAAATAGGCTGGCCATCGTCTGGGCCCTGCTCGTCCTCGCCGTGGGCGTCCACCAGGTCCGGTTCTGGCGCTCGGCGCGGCTGGAGACCGACATCCTGGCGCTGCTACCCGAGGATGAGCAGGCACCCCAAGTGGGCGCCGCCACCCGGAAGCTCGCGGATGAGTCGGGCCGGCAGTTGGTGCTGCTGGTGGGCGCTCCGGATTGGGAATCCGCCCAGCGCGCGGCGGAGGCCGCCACGGAGGCGCTCTCCCAAGCCGGCGCGCCGCTGGAGCCCGCCCGCGTGGACGCCACCGCCCTGGACGCCGCGGTGGAGTTCTATCGCCCTTACCGGGACCGGTTGCTGACACCGGCCCAGCGCGCGTGGCTGGCCAGCGCGACGCCGGAGGAGCTGGGCGGCACGGCGCTGATGAAGCTGTACCAGCCCGCGGGCGCCAGGCTGACGGACTGGAGCGACGACCCGCTGGGCCTGTGGCCCGACTGGTGGGCGGCCCGCGCCGCCGAGAACGAGGCGAGGCCGCGTGACGGACGGCTCTGGCTCTCCGGCGAGGGCCGCGAGTGGGTGCTGCTGACCTGGCAGAGCCAGGTGTCGGCGTTCGCCCTGGGTGACGACGCGAAGGTCACGGCCGCCGTGGAGCGCGCCCGGGCCGCGGTGGCCGCCATTCCCGGGGGCCGGTTGGTGGCCGCGGGGGTGCCGCTGTACGCGGAGGCCGCCGCCTCGCAGGCCAGCAGGGAGATCTCCACCATCGGCCTCGGCTCCCTCGTGGCCGTGCTGCTGCTGGTCTGGCTCACCTTCCGCTCGCTGCGCCCCATCGTGCTGGTGGGGGTGTCCCTGATGATCGGCTGCGCCGTGGCGCTGAGCGTCACCGCCCTGCTCTTCGACCGGGTCCACCTCCTCACCCTGGTGTTCGGCGCGAGCCTCGTCGGTGTCGCGGAGGACTACGGCTTCCACTACTTCGCCGCCCGCCAGGGCAAGCCCGCCGCCGAGCGCGGCCGGGTGATGCGCTTCCTCCTGCCCGGCATGCTCCTGGCGCTCCTCACCAGCGTGGTGGCCTACCTGGCGCTGGGACTGGCGCCCTTTCCAGGCCTTCGCCAGATGGCGGTGTTCGCCGCCGCGGGGCTGGTGGGCGCGTTCCTCACCGTGCTCTGCTGGTTCCCCACGTTCGATCTCGGCGACCTGCCGGTGACCGCGTTCGCCGAGCGTGTCTCCGCCTCCCTGTCGCGCTGGCCACGCATCACCTCCGAGAAACGGTGGTGGCCGGCGATGGCGGGGCTCCTGGTGGTGAGCGCGGGAGGGCTGTGGCGGTTGGAGACGCGCGATGACCTCCGCCAGCTGCAAGGGGCACCCGCGAACCTGCTCGAGGACCAGCGCGAGCTGGGAAGACTGCTGGGCCTGCCCAGCCCGGCCCAGCTCTTCCTCGTCGAGGGTGAGGACGAAGAGCAGGTCCTTCAACGGGAGGTGTCGCTGAAGCAGCGGCTGGACGCGCTGGTGGCGGACGGGGTCCTGACAGGCTACCGCGCCGTCTCGGACTGGCTGCCGCCCGCCTCGCAGCAGCGCGCGGACGCGGAGCTGAGTGCCCGCGCGGAGCAGCGGGCCGTGGCCGCCGTCGCCGCCGCCACGGGAGAGGAGCCCTCGCGCGCACGGTTCGCGAACGACGTCCTCACCCCCGCGCGGTTCCTCTCCAGTCCCGCCGCGCCGGCCATCCGGCAGCAGTGGCTGGGCCCGCTGGGCAGCAAGCAGTACAGCGTGCTGATGCTGCGGGGCCTCGAGGGCCCGGCGGTCCTCGCCCGGCTGGCCGCGGCCGCTCACGGGTTGGAGGGCGTGCGCTGGGTGGACAAGACGGAGGAGATCTCCCGGCTGATGGGCCGCTACCGGCGGCTCATGGGCGGGCTCATCGTGGCGGGCTACCTCGCGGTGCTGGTGATGCTGCTCGCCCGCTTCAAGCGCGAGGCCTGGCGGGCCTGGGTCCCCTCGGCGCTGGGAACCCTCCTCACGCTGGCCTTCTTCGGCTGGGTGGGAGAGCCGCTGCAACTGTTCACCGTGCTGGGCCTGCTGCTCCTGCTGGGAATGGGCGTGGACTACGGCATCTTCCTGTTGGAGCACCCGGGAGACGGCTCCGCGTGGGTGGCGGTGGCCCTGGCCGGCGTGAGCACCCTCCTCTCCTTCGGGCTCCTGGGGCTCTCGGCCACACCGGCCCTGCGCACCTTCGGCCTCGCCATGCTCCTGGGCGAGGTGAGCATCTGGATTTTGACCCCTTGTTTCAGAATGCCTCCGGGCAAGGACATCACATGAGAAGCGAGAAGACGGAGATCCTCATCATTGGCGCGGGCCCCTCGGGCGCGGTGGCGGCGGGGCTGCTGCGCAAGCAGGGCCGCGAGGTGCTGGTGCTGGAGCGCGAGCAGTTCCCTCGCTTCTCCATCGGAGAGAGCCTGCTGCCGCAGAGCATGGAGTACATCGAGGCGGCGGGGATGATGCGCGACGTCGTCGAGGCGGGCTTCCAGTACAAGAACGGCGCGGCCTTCGTGCGGGGCGACAAGTTCACGGACTTCGACTTCCGGGAGAAGTTCTCCCCGGGTTGGGGCACCACCTACCAGGTGCAGCGCGCCCACTTCGATGAGGTGCTGGCGAAGGCCGCCGAGCGGATGGGGGCCACCGTGCGCTACCGCCACGAGGTCCTGTCGGTCGACGTCGACGGGGAGCAGCCCCAGGTGACCGTCCGCTCGCCCGAGGGCGAGACGTACCGTGTCCAGGCCCGCTTCCTCCTGGATGCCAGCGGCTTCGGCCGGGTCCTTCCGAAGCTCCTGAAGCTGGAGACGCCGTCCGACTTCCCGGTGCGTGGCGCCCTCTTCACCCACGTCGAGGACCGGGTCGCTCCGGGCGGCTTCGACCGGAACAAGATCCGGATCACCGTGCATCCCGAGCACGTGCACGTGTGGTACTGGACCATCCCCTTCTCCAACGGCCGCTGCTCCCTGGGCGTGGTGGCGAAGCGAGAGTTCCTCGAGCAGTACCAGGGAACGGACACCGAGCGCCTCAAGGCGATCGTCGCGGAGGACCCCTCGCTCTCCGCCCTCTTGAAGGACGCGGTCTGGGACACGCCGGCCCGGGCGCTCATCGGCTACGCCGCCAACGTGAAGTCGCTGTGGGGCAGGAACTTCGCGCTGCTGGGGAACGCGGGCGAGTTCCTGGATCCGGTGTTCTCCTCGGGCGTGACCATCGCCGTCAAGTCGGCGAGCCTGGCCTCGGACTGCCTCGCTCGCACCTTCGCTGGCGAGCCGGTGGACTGGGAGCGCGACTACGCCGTACCGCTCAAGGCCGGCGTGGATACGTTCCGCACCTTCGTCGAGTCCTGGTATGCCGGAGGCTTCCAGCAGATCATCTTCCACCCGAACCCGTCCCCGGAGGTCCACCGGATGATCTCCGCGATCCTCGCGGGCTATGCCTGGGACAAGAACAACCCCTACGTGGCAGACAGCAAGCGCCGGCTCGGGGTGCTCGAGGCCCTGTGCGCCGCCTGATTTCCACCACCGCCCTGCTCTCTCTCGCCGCGTGCGCCACGACGCCCACCCGGCCCGCGGCGCCCGCGGTGTCCCTGCCCGTGCTCGAGCTCTCTCCGGCCACGTTCGGTGAAACCGTGAGCCTGGCACAGCACCTGAGCTTCGCTCACGACGCCGACCCGGAAGGCCTCCGCTCCCTCGAGGCCCTGCTGGAGATCGACACCTCGGCGCTGCGTCTGGCTGGATTCATGCTCGGCCGGCGCGTGTTCACGATGCAGTGGGATGGCACCGTGCTCACGGAGCAGCGGGACCCGCACGTGCCCGCTCAGCTCCAGTCGCGCCAGGTCCTCCGGGACGTCCAGCTGGTCTACTGGCCAGCCGAGGCGCTCCGCTCCGCCCTCCCGCCAGGCTGGACCCTGGAGGAGAGCCCTGGCCGTCGCGCCCTGCTCGAGACCGGCAGGGAATGGGTGACGGTGCAATACGATGGCGAGCCACGCCATGCGGGGCGCGCGGAGTTGCTCAACCACGCGGAGCACTACCGGCTGACCATCGAGTCCCGCCCGGCCGATGAATGACCCCATGAATCCGCCCGTCTTCCTCAATCAACTGGGCCTCGTCTGTGCCATGGGCCGCGGCAAGCAGGAGGTGACCACGGCCCTCTTCGGCGACGCGCCGACGGGCGTAGCCCCCAGCGATGACTTCGCCGCGAAGACACTGCACGTAGGACTCGTCACGTCACCGCTCGCGGAGACAGGGGGGCTCCCCTCGCCCCTGCGCAGCCGGAACAACGCGCTGCTGCTCACGGCGCTGGCGGAGATCCGTCCCGCCGTCGATGCGGCCATCGCCCGCTACGGGCGGGAGCGCGTGGCCATCGTCCTCGGCACCAGCACCTCGGGCATCGGCGAGAGCGAGACCGCCATCGCCAGGTACCTGACCACGGGCCAGATGCCTCCGGAATTCCACGTGCGGCAGCAGGAGCTGGGCTCGCCGGCCCTGGCGCTGAACCACGTGCTGGGCGTGACCGGCCCGTCCTTCGTCATCTCCACGGCATGCTCCTCCAGCGCCAAGGCCCTGGCCAGCGCCGCGCGCCTGCTACGGGCGGGAATGGCCGATGCGGTGGTGACGGGCGGCGCCGACGCCCTGTGCCGCTTCACCGTGGCCGGCTTCTCCGCGCTCGAATCGGTGAGCGAGGTGCGCTGCAACCCCATGAGCGTGAACCGCCGCGGCATCAACATCGGCGAGGGCGCGGCCCTGTTCGTGATGACGCGCGAGCCGGGGCCCGTGCGGCTCGCGGGCTGGGGCGAGTCCTCGGACGCCCACCACATCTCCGCGCCGGAGCCCGGGGGCCGGGGGGCGCTGGCCGCCATGCGGGCCGCGCTGGAGCGCGCGGGCCTCGCGCCCTCTGCGCTCGATTACGTCAACCTGCACGGAACCGCGACTCCCCAGAACGACGCCATGGAGAGCCACGCGGTGCATGCGCTGCTCGGCGGGGACATTCCGGCCAGCTCGACCAAGCCGCTCACCGGTCACACGCTGGGGGCCGCGGGCGCTCTCGAGGCGGCCATCTGCTGGCTCACCCTGAGCGGCAACCCCCAGGGCCGCCTGCCTCCCCACTGGTGGGATGGGGAAGCGGATCCCTCGCTCCCCTCCCTCTCCCTGGTGAAACGCGGCTACACGCTGGGGCGCCCGCTCCGCTATGTTCTGAGCAACTCCTTCGCCTTTGGCGGAAGCAACGCTGTCCTCATCCTGGGAAGCGCCTGATGTCCACGGTCACCGACTACACCATCGCCGAGCTGGTCCCCCATACCGGCCGCATGAGCCTGCTCGACCGGGCCCTCGAGGGCGACGAGGAGAGCCTGGTGGCCGAGGTGACCATCCGCGAGGACTGTCTCTTCTTCGAGAACGGCGGCGTCGGAGGATGGGTGGGCGTCGAGCTCATGGCCCAGGCGGTCGCCGCCTGGGCCGGCTGGCACGCGCGGCAACGCGGCGAGACGCCGAAGAATGGGTTCCTGCTCGGCACCCGCGGTTACGACTGCGGCCGGCCCGCCTTCAAGGCGGGTGAGCGGCTGCGCATCGAGGTCCGCCGGCAGTTCTGGGCGGAGAACGGACTGGGCCAGTTCGACTGTCGGATCGCGATGGATGGCGAGACGGTGGCCACGGCCGCGCTGACGGTGTTCGAACCACCGGATGGAAGCGAAGCATTGAGGCTGGAGACCGAGAGTGGAGACTGATGAGTGAGCAAACGGTGCTGGTGACGGGCTCGAGCCGGGGTATTGGCCGCGCCATCGCGCTGCGCCTGGCGCGCGACGGCTTCGACGTCGTGCTGCACTGCCGCAGCCAGCTCGAGCAGGCGGAGGCCGTGGCCGGGCAGATTCGCGAGCTGGGACGCAAGGTCCGCGTGCTCCAGTTCGACGTGTCCGACCGCGCCGCGACGCAGCAGGCGCTGCTCGCCGATGTGGAGGCGCACGGCTGCTACTACGGCGTGGTGTGCAACGCGGGGATCGCCCGGGACAACGCCTTCCCGTCCATGCCCGCGGAGGACTGGGACGCGGTCATCCACACCAACCTCGATGCCTTCTACAACGTGCTCAACCCGCTCACCATGCCCCTGGTGCGGCGGCGCAAGCCGGGGCGCATCGTCACCCTGTCCTCGGTCTCCGGCCTCATCGGCAACCGGGGGCAGGTGAACTACAGCGCGGCGAAGGCCGGCATCATCGGCGCGACCAAGGCCCTGGCGGTGGAGCTGGCCAAGCGCAACATCACGGTGAACTGCGTGGCCCCCGGGCTCATCGACACGGAGATGATGGACCCCCACGTGCTCGAGCACGCGCTCAAGCTCATCCCCGCCCAGCGCATGGGGACCCCCGAGGAGGTGGCGGCCGTGGTCAGCTTCCTCATGAGAGAGGAGGCCAGCTACATCACGCGGCAGGTCATCTCGGTGAACGGGGGGATGCTCGGATGAAGAGGGTCGTCGTTACCGGCATCGGCGCCATCAGCCCCCTGGGCCATGACTGGAAGTCGGTGGAGGCGAGGCTGAGGTCGCTCCGCAACGCCGTGCAGGTGATGGAGGAGTGGAAGCAGTACCAGGGCCTGAACACGTGGCTCGGCGCGCCCGCCGCTCCCTTCGAGCTGCCCGCGCAGCTCTACTCCCGCAAGAACACGCGCAGCATGGGACGGGTGGCACTGATGGCCACACGCGCCAGTGAGCTCGCGCTCGCGGACGCGGGACTCCTGGGAGAGCCGCTGGTGAAGAGCGGCCGGCTGGGCATCTCCTACGGCTCTTCCGCGGGGACGCCTTCCAGCCTGGGGGACTTCGGCCGGATGGTGACGGAGAAGACCACCGAGGGCATCAACGCCACGACGTACCTGCGGATGATGTCCCACACGGCAGCGGTGAACATCGGCGTCTTCTTTGGCATCACGGGACGCATCATCACCACCTCCAGCGCATGCACCTCGGGCAGTCAGGGCATCGGCTATGCCTACGAGGCCATCAAGCTGGGACGGCAGGTGGCCATGCTCGCGGGGGGCGCCGAGGAGCTCGACGCCACCGGAGCGGCCGTGTTCGACACCTTGTTCGCCACGAGCACGAAGCACAACGACACGCCGGAGCAGAGCCCCCGGCCCTTCCATTCGCAGCGGGATGGCCTGGTGCTGGGAGAAGGCGCCTGCACCCTGGTGCTGGAGGAGTTGGAGCACGCCCGGGCGCGAGGCGCGAAGATCCACGCCGAGCTCATCGGTTATGGGACCAACAGTGACGGCCGGCACGTCACCCAGCCCAGCTCGGACACCATGGCCCAGGCCATGCGGCTGGCGCTGGAGGACGCGGCGATTCCCCCCTCGGAGATCGCCTACGTGAACGCCCACGGCACGGCCACGGATCATGGAGACCTCGCGGAGAGCGCGGCCACGCACTCTGTCTTCGGAGAGGGCATCGCCATCTCGTCGCTGAAGAGCTACATGGGCCACACGCTGGGGGCCTGCGGCGCGCTGGAGGCATGGATGACCCTCGAGATGATGCGCTCGGGCTGGTTCGCCCCGACGCTGCACCTCGCCCCCGGGCAGGTGGATCCCCGCTGCGCTCCTCTGGACTACCTCATGGGAGAAGGTCGCGACATCCAGACCGACACCGTGATGAGCAACAACTTCGCCTTTGGCGGCATCAACACCTCGTTGATCTTCCGCCGATGGGCCTGATGGAGGAACACGATGAAGAAGACGCTGCACCTGTCGCTGCTCGCGCTCACCCTCTCCAGCCCCGCCCTGGCACGCGACACCGTGCTCCACCTGCCGCTCGCCGACGTGCTGGAGATGCCCGAGGCGAAGGAGAAGCTCGATGGCTCGGTGAAGTTCTACCTGGCGGGGCAGAAGAAGCCGAAGGTGCTCGACACCCTGAAGAGTGAAGTCAGCAACAAGAAGACCAACAGCGTGGGGAAGACGGACGAGTTCGGCTGCAAGTGGGCCGCCCTCTCTGCGCTGATCGCCCTGCAGGATTCGGCGAAGAAGTCCGGCGCAAACGCCGTGGTCGACATCGTCAGCTACTACAAGAAGAGCGAGTACAAGAGCGCCACCGAGTATGAGTGCCACGCGGGCACGTTCGTCGTTGGCGTTGCCCTCAAGGGGACATACGCGAAGGTCGCCCGGTAACCCCGGGCCCGAGGGCGGCTCCCAGCATCCCCAGGAGCTGCTCCCGCGCCGTGTCCGCCGCGGCCCTCATCCGCGCCCGGTGCAGACAGGGTCCACTCGCGGCGTGCGCTCCTCCGAGACTCGTGTTCGTGAAAGGATGGTGGCCATGAAGGTGCCCCTGCTCTGTTCGTGCCTGCTCGTCGTCGGCACCGCTGCCGCGCAGGGTGACCCATCCAGCGTCTCCGACGGCACTTCCCCGTCTCCTGCGAGCCACGCCGGCCCCCCGTTGCGCTTTGGCGTTCAGCTCGGTGGAGGCGGCTTCTTCTTCCCGGAGGGGACGCTGGCGGGTGGGCTCGCCCTTCGCCCGGGTGTTCAGCTCGGCCGGCTGGGCCTGGTCGCGGAGATTGGCCAGCTCGGGGGCTTTCTCCGGGATATCGAAGACCCGGCCGCGTCACGTGTCTCGGCGCTCGGCATGAGTCACGTCACGTTGATGGCCGAACTCGACCTCACCGAACGCGCCTTCGTCGCCGGAGGCGTTGTCCTGGGGCTGGGCATCATGCTTCAGACGAAGCATGGAGTCACCGGGGCCGGGGCAGTGCGCTCGCAGAGCATGAACATGGCCGGCGAAGGGTTGGTGAACTTCGCCTCCGGAGCGAACGTTCGCGGAGGCTGGCGGTTCGGAGACGGTCCCCATCGGCTCGTGGCCGGGGTCGACCTGAAGCTCCTGGGGGCGGATGGACATGTGGCCACGACAACCATCTCGTCCACGCGAGAGATCCTCGACGCACGCGATAGGCGGCAGGCCATCTGGACACTCGTCCCCATGGTCTTCATGGGCTGGGAGTTCAAGCGATGACGGCGCGAGTCGCGAAGGGTCAACTGACGCTCATGGTCATGCTCGGCGTGCTCGTGACGGGAGGCTGCGCTCCGCCGGGGCCGCGTGAGACCACGGGCGAGACCGGGAGCCAACAACCCGCGCAGCCTCCGAGCGGGCCGGGTGGGAGCGACTACCCGCATGCGGACATGCGAGTGGGCTCGGGAGGCGAGGGCGTCTACGGCTGGTACGTGTTCGAGCCCATCCACCCGCAGCCGGCATCGGCGCCGCTCGCCATCATCCTGCACGGGTACGCGGAGTACTCGGGCTACGACATGATGTACGAGCTCATCCGGCACACGGTCCGAAAGGGCAATGTGGTCATCTATCCACGATGGCAGACCGGGTTGGCGTTTCCGTGCGCGGGCGCGTTCGACATCGAGCCTTGCATGACGTCCGCGCGCGTGGGGATTCAGAGCGGGCTCGAGTTCCTGAACGGGCCTGGGCGCGTACGGCCGCAGCTCGAGAGGACGAGCTACTTCGGCTTCTCGTTCGGCGGAATCCTCACGGCGAATCTCGCCAACCGCCATGCGTCCATCGGATTGCCCACGCCGCGGGCGATCTTCCTCGAGGATCCGCACGACGGAGGGACTGATGGCGAGGGCGGATTGGACGAGTCCCTGGACGGAATTCCCGCGTCGGTCAAACTGCAGTGCCACTCGAGCGAGGAAGGGATCATCTCCGAGAAGGGCAAGGCCCACTCGAGTTGCAACGCGGTGTTCCCGAAGCTCGGGCACATCCCCGACGAGAACAAGGACCTCGTGATGCTCCGCACCGACCGCCATGGCACGCCTCCGCTGTCGAGCCGGCATGGCGTGTCCGCGGGGGGCCCCGGCTATGGCGGCCGGGCAGATGCCTGCGACTGGAACTTCGTCTGGAAGGTCTGGGACGCGTTGAGGAGCTGCGCCTACGACGGGACTGACTGTCAGTACGCGCTCGGTGACACGCCGGAGCACAGGTCACTCGGGGTCTGGAGCGACGGTCAGCCCGTCATCCCCCTCGTCATCCAGGACGCCGCCCCCCTCCGTCCGTAGTCCTTGCATCCGGACGCTCCCGAGTCGTGAGCCTGCCCCGGTTTTGTGGACATACCTCCAAACACCGGCATGGGAGCGCTGTTGCGGGCGAGGGCCGGGGTAGGTGTTCGTCCAGGAGGGCGTCGGACCAGTTGCTCCCCATCGCGGCCGGAACCTCACCCCTGAGAGGAGTTCCCCCTCCTGGCCTAGTCCGCCGAGGCCTGGGGCTGGGAGAGGGCCATCAGCTCCTGGGCACTGCCATTGAAGTAGCTCTGGTCCACCGCTCCGGGGATGCCCGGCACCGTGCCGCTCTCCGAGTACTGCCAGAAGAGCCAGCGCTTCCAGCCCGGCGGCAGCTTCGGCTCTGTCGCGTGGTTCGTGTACTGGGCGAGCCAGAGCGGGTGGTCCACGAAGTAGGGGTGGTCGCAGAAGCTCATCTGCCACGTCTGGTGATTCGTGTAGATCATCGGCTTGCGCCCGAGTGCCTTCTCCACTCCCTGGGAGAAGCGCTGGAGCATCCCCGCGAGCTGCTCGCACGTGAAGGCCTGGTACTCGGTCCTGAACTCCTCCACGTCCACCACCGGGTGCAGCTCGCCGGGGTCGCTCTTCAGGTGCCGGGTGAAGAGGGCCACCTGCTGGTCCACGTCATGCTTCGGGTGGAAGAAGTGGTACGCGCCCCGGGGCAGACCCACCTTCTTCGCTCCGCTCCAATGCGAGGCGAAGCGCGGGTCCACCACGCCCGTGGAGTCCGTCGCCTTGATGAAGACGAAGGACGTGGAGGTCTTCACCCGCTCCCAATCCACTGTCGGCTGGTAGTGCGAGACATCGATGCCCCTCGCCCGCGCCGCGAGCTGCTGGGCCGCGGGAGCCGCGGTGACGGCCGGGGTGGCGAGGACGGCCGTGCTGGCCTCCTCCACCTCGCTGGCCCCGGTGGGGGCGGGAGCCACGGCCGGCGCCGCGGGGGCCGCCGGGGACGGCCGCGGTCTGGACTCCGGTGAGGTGCAGGCCACGGTCAACATCAGGGGACCCAGCAGCGTCAGGGACTTCATGCGTTCATTCCACGAGGACATGGCGGTGCACTCCTTCAATAGACGACGAAACTCACGGTGAGATTGGGGCGCACGCGCTGCGTGCCTCCCAGGGGGAGGTGGACGCCTCCGCCCAGCACGAGCCCCAGCTCGCGCCCATTCAGGGACGGGGTGTAGGTGACGAAGGCATCCCCCCCGCTGCCCTCCAGCGACAGGAAGTCCGAGGAGAGCCCCGCGGCGAGGCCCACCGGCCCCCACTTCACCACCCGCGCCGAGGCCCCCACGCGCAGCAGGCTCTCGGAGCGGAACGAGGTGCCCAGGGTGGCCATCCACGACGGGCCCCACTTCAGCCCGCCCGGCGGCCCCTCCAGCGGCGCATTGGCATAGGTGAAGCTCGCATCCACCAGGCGGGCCGCCGCCAGCTCCCGGTACTTCCCCGCGCCATCCGCGGAGACTTCCTGGAGCTGGACGCGCTCGGTCATCAACGAGCCGTTGGTCTGTTGCAGCACGGTGCCCCGCACCCGGAAGAGCTGCTGGAGCTGGAGCTCCTCGTCGCCCTGCACCCAGATGTTGGGGTCCTTGAGCTGCACGCGGCCTTCCGGGTCCGTGTACTCGTAGGCGATGACCGGGTGGGCGGAGGGCGCCGTGGGCTCGCCCGCGGGCGGCGTGGACGGGGGCACCTCGCGCGCCGTCTCCTTGCCTCCGTGCTCCCGCTGCTGGAGCTGGAAGGTGGCATCCGAGAGGCTCTCGAGGGCGAGCGCATGCTCGCGGCGGAACTTCTCGAAGTCCGCGTCCTTCGCCGTGAGCAGGGTCTGGTACTTCTCATCCAGCGTGGCCTGTGTCACCAGGTGGGCGCGCGCCGTGCCCAGCTCGGTGTTCAGCGCCTGCATCTGCTTCTCGCTCTCGGTGAGCTTCCCCTGGAGCTGGCGCTGGTACTCGTTCTCACGGCGCTCCCAGTCGGCCTCCCGGTAGCGGTGGTAGGTGTACGCACCGCCCGCCGCGGAGCCGAGGGCCACCAGCAGGAACGCGAGGGGTTGGGTCGGAATGCGGCGTGACATGGGTCTCCTCCGGGGGAGCGCACGCTCCCCGGCGCACCGCGTCCATGCGGTGCCGTCAATGCTTGAGACCCGTGAGCTTTTTTTCCGGGCAATGACCCCGATGGGATTTCAGAAGGAGAATTCCTCCATGAACACCGGGTGCGCAGGTGCCCACACGATTCGTCAGGGGCGGAGCGTGCGCATCAGTGCTAGGCCATGCTGCCATGTCCGGCGACTCACCCGTCCCCACCCCCGGCGGCTTGCCCACCCTGCACTTCCCCCCCGAGCTCCCCATCTCGAGCCGGGTGGAGGACATCACCGCGGCCATCGCCGCCCATCAGGTGGTCATCGTCGCGGGGGCCACCGGCTCGGGGAAGACGACGCAGCTGCCCAAAGTCCTGCTCGCCATGGGGCGCGGCCGCCCGCGCCAGATTGGCGTCACCCAGCCCCGGCGTATCGCCGCGACGAGCGTGGCGGCGCGCGTGGCACGCGAGCTCGGCACGGAGCTGGGCACGGACGTCGGCTACCAGATTCGCTTCGAGGACCGCTCGTCCCGGCGGACGGCCGTGAAGTTCATGACCGACGGCGTCCTGCTCGCGCAGATTCACAGCGACCCGCTCCTGCGCCGCTACGACACCATCGTGCTCGACGAGGCCCACGAGCGCAGCCTCACCATCGACTTCCTGCTCGGGTGGCTCAAGCGCATCCTCCCCAGGCGCCCCGACCTCAAGGTGGTGGTGAGCTCGGCCACCATCGAAACCGAGCGCTTCTCCCAGTTCTTCGGGGGGGCTCCGGTCATCCAGGTGGAGGGCCGGACCTTCCCGGTGGACGTGCTCTACGAGCCGCCCCCCGAGGACGCCGAGCTCGCCGACTCCGTCGCCGATGCGGTGGCGGACGTGCTCTCGCTCGATCCGGACGGGGACGTCCTCGTGTTCCTCCCCGGGGAGCGGGAAATCCGCGAGGCCGAGAATGCCCTGAACGCACGCGAGCTCCGCGGCACGGTGGTGCAGCCCCTGTATGCGCGCCTGTCGGCCGCCGAGCAGTCGCGCGTCTTCGCCACCCTCCCCCAGCGCCGGGTCATCCTCGCCACCAACGTCGCGGAGACGTCCATCACCCTCCCGGGAATCGTGTACGTCGTGGACACGGGGGTGGCGCGCCTGTCGCGCTACGACCCGCGCTCGGGCACCACCCGCCTGCACATCGAGCCGGTCTCCCA
This sequence comes from Archangium violaceum Cb vi76, assembly GCF_000733295.1. Lineage (GTDB taxonomy): Bacteria > Myxococcota > Myxococcia > Myxococcales > Myxococcaceae > Archangium > Archangium violaceum. The sequence goes on from NZ_JPMI01000142.1 coordinate 74,857, forward strand.
GGCCAGCGCCGACCAGCGCAAAGGGCGCTGCGGCCGCGTGCGCGAGGGCATCTGCGTGCGCCTCTACGACGAGGCGGGCTTCACCACGCGGCCCGCCTTCACCGACCCGGAAATCAAGCGCACCGGGCTCGCGGGGGTCATCCTGCGGATGAAGTCCCTCGGCCTCGGTGACGTCGAGGACTTCCCCTTCCTCGATCCGCCCCAGCCGAGGGCCATCGCCGAGGGCTGGCGGGTGCTCGAGGAGCTCGGGGCCATCGAGGGCAAGGAGCGCACCTTGACGCCGCTCGGGAACCAGCTCGCGCGCTTCCCGGTGGACCCGCGCATCGCGCGGATGATTCTCGCCGGCGCCGAGTACGGGTGCCTGGACGAGGTGCTCATCGTCGCCGCGGCGCTCAACCTGCAGGACCCGCGCGAGCGGCCACGGGAGCTCGCGCAGAAGGCGGACGAGTCGCACCGGCGCTTCCGTGACGAGCACTCGGACTTCACGGGGCTCCTCAAGCTGTGGGAGTTCGTGCGCGAGGCCGAGGGCCGGGGGACGTCCCATCTGCGGCGCGTGTGCCGGGACAACTTCCTGTCCTTCCTGCGGGTGCGCGAGTGGCGGGACGTCCAGCGCCAGCTCGAGGAGACCGTCCGCGAGCTGCGCCTGCCGCGCAAGGGCCGGGGCGCCCCGTCGCGCGGGGACGCCCTGCACCAGGCGCTCCTCACCGGGCTCCTGTCCCGCATCGGCCAGTGGAATCCGGAGCAGCGCCACTATACGGGCGCGAAGCAGACGCGCTTCATGGTCCACCCCTCGTCGGCGCTCGCGAAGAAGCCCCCCGCCTGGGTGATGGTGTTCGAGCTCGTGGAGACGTCCCAGCTGTTCGCGCGCACCGTGGCGAAGCTCGACCCGGAGTGGCTCGCGGCGGCGGCCCCCCACCTGCTCAAGCGCAGCTACTCCGAACCGCACTGGTCGGAGAAGTCCGCGCGCGCCGTGGTGAAGGAGAGCGCAACGCTCTTCGGGCTGCAGGTGTTCAAGGAGCGCCCCGTGGCCCTGGCCAGCATGGACCCCGAGCGGGCACGGCTGATGTTCCTCGAGCATGCCCTGGTGCGCGGCGAGTACCGCACCCGAGGGGCGTTCCAGGAGAAGAACCGCCAGGTGCTCGAGCGCGTGGCGCGCCTGCGGGACAAGGCCCGGCGCAGCGAGCTGCTCGACAGCGAGGCGCTGCTGACGTTCTTCGACCAGCGCATCCCGGAGGACGTGACGGACGGAGCGAGCTTCGAGGCCTGGCGCCGCAAGGCCGAGGCGGCCGACCCCGACGTGCTCGTCCTCTCGATGGAGGATGCCCTCTCGCACGACCCGGGCCTGTCCCCGGCGCACTACCCGGACGCCATCACCCTGCACGGCGCGTCCGTGCCGGTGACGTACACCTTCGACCCCTCGGCCGAGGACGACGGCATCACCCTGAGCGTGCCGCTGCTGCTGCTCGCACAGGTGCTCCCGGGTGAGCTCGACTGGACCATCCCCGGGTGGCAGCGGGAGAAACTCACCGCCCTGCTCGAGCAGGTCCCCCGCGCCTGGCGCAAGCAACTGGGGCCGGTGCCGGACCTGGTCGACCGTCTCGAGAAGGAACTCGTGCCCTTCCGCGGGCCGATGATTCCAGCGCTCGCGCGTGCGGTGTCCCGGCTGTGCGGCGTGGACCTGCCCGAGGAATCCCTCCGGGCGGATGCCGTGGCGCCGTACCTGCGCATCACGCTCCGGGTGCTCGACGAGCGGGGAAAGGAGCTCGCGCGGAGCCGCGACGCCGACGCGCTGCTCGAGCAGTACGGGGGACGTGCACGGGCGGCGCTGCGCAGCGTGGCACCGACTTCGGAATGGGAGCGCAAGGGGCTGACTGCCTGGACCTTCGGCGAGTTGCCCTCCGTGGTCACCCGGCGGGTCGGCGGGCTCGAGGTCCGCAGCTACCCCGCGCTCGTCGACCGGGGCGCCGCCGTGGACCTGGTGCTGCTCGAGACCTCCTCCGCCGCCGACGCGGCCACGCGCACGGGGGTCCGCCGGCTCCTGATGCTCGCCGCGCGCGGACACGTGGCCGTCAGCGCCGCGCGCATGCCGCCGCCCTTCCCGTCCCTGGACGGCGCGCCGCCCGCGCGGGGCCAGGCCGACGCCTTCCGGGCGCTCGTCCTCGCACGCAGCGTCGACGATGCGTTCAAGCTCGCACCCGGTGCGCCGCTGCCCCGCACGCAGGCGGCCTTCGAGGCGCTGGTCCGTGAGGGCTCACCGCGCATCGAGCGTGCGGCCCGGGACTGGGCGGACGCCGTCGCTACTACCTCCAGGGAGCTCGCCGCGACGCTCGGTGCACTCAAGGCAGCATCCAAGGGGCCGAGCGGCGCGGCGGCCGTGCGGGACATCCGCTCGCAGCTCGGACACCTGTTCCCCGCGAACCTCATCGAGTGGATTCCCTTCGTGCGCCTGCTGAACTACCCGCGCTACCTCCGCGCGGCCCAGGCACGGCTGTCGCGTGCGGTGGCGAACCCCGGCAAGGACGCGGGGAAGGCCGAGCCCTTCACCCCCCTGTGGGAGAGCTTCCTCGCCAGGCGCGCCACCGTGCGGGACCAGGAGGCGGCGCGGGAGCTGCGGTGGGCCTTCGAGGAGCTCCGCGTGGCCATCTTCGCTCCGGAGGTGACGACGCCCGTGTCGGTGACGGTGGCGAAGGTCGGCGCGGCCCTCGCGGCGCTGCGCTAGAAGCGAGTGGCTGTGCGGCCGAGACGAGCGCATCGGCATCTGAGGGCACATGCGCAAACGAGGGCAAAGAAAAAGCCCAGCAACCCGGTGAGATTGCTGGGCTTCTGAGTGTCTGGTCCCCCAAGCGGGAGCGGAGGAGGCGAGCGTGGCGGGAGTGCTGAAGCTGAGGGTGCGTCCGCAGCCGGCGCCGGTGCCCGCTCCGGCCCTCGTCGAGCCCCGCTCCGTCGAGTCCTGACGGCTGGACGGACCGGCGCCGGCAGGAACAGGCTGGGAGCTCCAGTCAGCCAGAACGTTGGTGTACCAACGATTGAGGCAGGGTAACCTGTTGGGACAGGGGGAGTACACACATGACGACGACGTCCACGGAGTCGGTCCCCGAGCAGGCCTCGGCCTCACTCGAGAAGCAGGACTTCATCCCGGCCATGGTGGGGACCACCAGGCTCTTCGACGACCTGGTCGATGCGAAGGGCAAGGAGATCGTCGGCATCCGGAAGCTCACCTTCCATGCGGAGAGCGTGCTCAACGGCCTGCAAGTGGACTACCAGCTCGCCGATGGAGGCACGTACCAGGCTCCCCTGAGGGGCAAGGCGAAGGGAAGGAAGTCGGTCGTCCAGCTTGCCCCGGAGGAGGCCCTGGTGCAGCTCAAGGGCTGGGGCGGCCCCGGGGGCATCGCCCGGCTGACGCTCACCCTCACGAGCAACACGGGGCAGGAGCGGGTCGTGGGCCCCTTTGGCACGGGTGAGCAGTCCCAGCCCGGGAAGTTCCCGCCCGGCTTCCCGGTGCCCAAGATGCCCATCCCGACGCTCATGCCCCACGGGAAGACGCTGGGAGGAACGAGCGACCAGGGCTTCTCGTACTTCGGCATGAAGGCCGCGGCCTTCCACGGCCAGCTCGGCAAGAAGGGCCTGCTGGTGGGGCTCGGGGTCCATGCCGCGCCCCTCGTCACCTCGGATGACGACGTGCTCACCTCGTCGGTGCTGGTGGAGGACTTCCGGCCCGACGCGAAGGCGAAGCACGAGATCGCCTCGTTCTCCAACTACCGCTCCATCGTCACCCTGCCCCCGGGGACGGAGCAGCTCGACCTCTGGGCCGAGGAGGAGCTCCAGGTGACGATCGGCACGCGGGAGTACACGCTCGACCCCGTCAGGAAGACCACCGTCAAGCCCAATGCCATCAACAAGGTCGTCATCGACATCGACGCCAAGGACGTGGCGTGCCCCGCGCTCAAGCTCAAGACCGCGACGATGACGGGCCCCTGGCAGTGGATCTCCCTCCACCCCGACTCCGCCGCGCACGAGAAGATCGCGGGCTGGAGCGCGGACACCCTGCACGCCAACAAGGCGAAGCTCGGGATTGATGCGAAGTACTCCAAGGAGGAGTGCGCCCACGTGCAGTCGGCCGTCACCAACCTGGCGAAGGCCTCGGCACCGGCCGGCAACGAGCGGCGGCTCGACCCGGCGAAGATGGACCACTCCGACTGGGTGCTCGACCTCGGCGGTCCCAAGGTGGACTACAAGGCCCTGAGCCCCCAGGAGGCCAGTCAGCTCAACGCCACCGCGAAGACGACCACCAAGGCGCAGAGTGCACTGAACATCGGAAAGTGGCTCAAGAAGAAGACGGGCAGCGTGACCAAGGTCGTCGTCAGCACCGCCAAGAATACGGTGAATGACATCGGCAAGACCGCGGGCAACGTCGTCAAGGACACCGAGCAGTTCGGCAAGGACCTCGGCAAGGCCGCCGAGCATGCCGGCAAGGAGTTCCTGGACAACGCCGAGCAGGTCGGCAAGGACTTCGAGAAGCTGGGCAAGACCGGCGCCAGGATGGTGAAGAACATGGGCGAGAACCTCGCCCGGGGTGACTTCGATGAGTTCGGGAAGGACTTCGTCCGGGATGGCAGCCAGCTCGCCATGGACGTGGCGGTCACCGGGTTCGACATCTTCGTGACCGTCCACACCCTCCAGGGCGAGGCGCTCATGTTCGTCCTCGACCACACCGGCAAGTTCGGCAAGGTCATCGGCGGCATCCTGCGCGCCGTCGGGACCGCCATCGTGCGGCTGGTGGAGTTCCTGCGTGACCCGCAGAACTGGAAGGCCATCATCAAGACCCAGAAGGCGCTGATCGAGACCGTGGAGAAGTCCCTGGACTCCGTCGCCAAGGTGGACAAGGCGAAGCTCAAGAAGCTCCTCGGCGCCAGGCTCGACCAGCTCGAGAAGGAGGGGACCCGTGCCTTCGATGCCGCCATCAAGAAGCTTGGCGGAGACCCGGACCCGAGCAAGCTGAGCCAGCAGGTCGCCAAGGGCACGAGCTCCGCCATCAGCACCGTCGCCAGCACCGTCTCGGACGCCCTCTCCAAGCCCCTCGAGGCGCTCGACTGGCTCCTCTCGAAGCTCCTGGACGCCATCCCCGGGCTCTCGGGGGTCGAGAAGCTCATCTCGTCCATGCTCGACGAGCTGAAGGACGTCCTGAAGGCCATGTCGAAGGCCCTGAAGGTCGAGGAGGAGCAGCTCGCCTCCCTGGTCGGACAGGCGATCAGCGACCTGGTCGCGCTCGCGAAGGACCCGGTCCATGCCCCGGAGCTGATCGCCTGCATGTTCCTCAACTTCCTCAAGGGGCTGCTCGCCGCGGGCTTCGACCTGGCCAAGGGGCTCGTGGACGTCGTGATCGACGCGATGTCGGTGCTCCTGAAGTTCTTCGCCAGGCTCCTCACGGGCCGCATCGACATCCCCGGCATCTCCGACCTCTACAAGTTCATCACCGGGCAGCCGCTCACGCTCCTCGGCCTCCTGGCCCTCCTGGTGGCGGTCCCCACGACGCTCATCCACGTCATGGTCTTTGGAGACGCCCCGGACTTCCAGGCGCGTCTGGCGTCGGGCAGCCAGGAGAAGGCCGAGAAGGGAATGGCCATCGCGGCCTACAGCTGCGCCATCGTCGAGTCCTTCCTGGTCGGGTACCTGGACTACAGGCAGGTGTTGAAGCCGGCCAGGTCCCAGGAGCTGGCGAGGACGGAATCCCTGAAGACGGGAGACAATCCCGATGATGCCGTCGGGGTGCTCGACTTCGTGAAGAACGCGGACACCTTCCCGATCGAGGTCGCGTCCCTGGCGCTGACCATCCTCAACTGGGGCTGCAGCGCCCCCCTCCAGTGGAACGACAAGAACCTCGAGGAGGACGCGACCTGGTGCTGGGGCGCCGTCCCGATCGTCATCGACATCTACTCGATGTGCTCCAGCGGCTCGAGGTTGGTGCGGGCGATGGAGACGCATGGCCCCTTGAAGGACATGCTCCTGACGGCGGTGGACGCGAGCCTCGTCATCAAGAAGATCGCGGACGACCCGGACAGCACCGTGGGGACGGTCCCCGACATCCTGTCCGTCGTCGGCGGCACCGGGCAGGCGGCCATGCTCTATTCCGCCACCAAGGCGAAGGGGGCGGGCACAGGACTGGCCAAGGCGATGGTGGGCTGGGATGTCCTGATGGGCCTGCTCTCGGGCAGCACGGGGATTGCCCTCGTCGCGACGGGAAAGGCCTGACGGCGGCGCCATGGGCCCGGTGAAGCTCCACGCTGGAGGCCATCTCGGCAGGGGTGTGGCCATCGGCCACCTCGACACCGGGGTGGATGCGGCGCACCCCGCGCTCCAGGGGAGGATCGCCGGGTTCCTCTACGTCAACGAGGAGGGGCTCCCGGAGCCGGAGCGGCCCTGCATCGACTCGGGGAGCCATGGGACGCACACGGCGGGCATCATCTCGTCAGTGGCTCCCGAGGCGCGCCTGTACTGCGCCGCCGTCATCGAGGACGGGAAGGTGCCCGTCCGGCTCCTCGCCGGGCTCGAGTGGATGATGGACAAGCCCATCCGCATCCTCCAGCTCTCGCTGGGCATCCACGCCCACACGCCGCTGCTGGTGGAGGCGCTCGAGACACTCCGGGAGAAGGGGGTGCTCACCATCGCGGCCATCGGGAACAAGGGCAGCAACCGGTACCAGTCGCCCGGCTGTTATGAGCGGGTGCTCTCGGTGGGGGCCTGTCACGCCGACGGCAGCGTCGCCCGGTTCAGCGGGAGCCGCTATGAGCCGGGGAGCGAGCGCTGCCTCAAGCCCGACGTCCTGGCGCCCGGGGTGGACATCCTCTCCGCGGCGCCCGGGGGCCGGTGGGTCCGGGACTCGGGCACCTCCATGGCCTGCGCCTGGGTGGCCGGCGTGGCGGCCGCGCTGTGGGAGGCGAAGCCCGATGCCACCGTGGACGAGGTCGAAGCGGCGATCGTCCGGAGCGCCTCGCCGCTGCCCGAGGCGTGGCGGCACCGCTGCCGGGCGGGGATCGTCGATCCGGACGCCGCGCTGGAGCTCCTGCTCGGCGGCGCCCCACCCGCCGGAGAGCAGGCTCGTCCCCCCCTGCCCTCTCCCGAGCCTCGGTTCGTCGATCCCCGGCTGGTCCGGAAGCTGGGCTTCTACGACGCGGGCGAGGTGCTGGAGGCCATCATCGTGCTCGGTCGGGGAGAGAGGAAGGGCTGCACGCTGGAGGAGGTCATCACCCGCTGTGCCAGCGCCACGGGCTCGAGCCCCTCGAAGCTCCGGCTCCTGCACCAGGGCACCCTGGGGGTCATCCAGGGGGAGGCGAGGCTGCTCTCCGCCCTCATCGAGCACCCCGCCATCACCATCGCCCAGTCCACGGAACTCGATCTGCTCTGAGCCCGTCCCTGGAGACCTCCTCCGCCACCGACGCGGCCACGCGCACGGGGGTGCGCCGGCTCCTGATGCTCGCCGCGCGCGGACACGTGGCCGTCAGCGCCGCGCGCATGCCGCCGCCCTTCCCGTCCCTGGACGGCGCGCCGCCCGCGCGGGGCCAGGCCGACGCCTTCCCGACGCACGAGCGATGAACTCATCAATGGATACACTCATTTCAGACCGGGCCCCCCCCATGACTCCAGTTGGTTCCGGATGACCTGCACAGCCCGGGCTGGATAACGCTCCATCCGGTGCGTGAGCTGCTCCTCCGCGAAGGAGAGGAGTTGCCGGGCACAGAGGCCAGGCTCCAGCAACAACAGGTGATGGAGCGTCCGCCCTTGCTCTGGGAATTCCCGTTCGAAGCGGCGGAACGGATCGAGGTTGTCGAGCCGGGTCTGGCTCTCCGTGGGCGCCCGATGGGTCAGGATCCGCAGCAGATGACCCAGCGCATGCTGCTTGATGAAGGATGACCCGCTGAGCACCTCACCGCGCGCGGTGCGTCCCGCGCCGACCAGCAACGCCGACAGGAAGAGCGCGAAGGAGCGCTCCACGTCGACGGAGGAGGCCTCGGCCGCGGACTTCGTCCGCAGGTGCGACAGGTCGGCCTCGAGGCGCGCGCGGTCGAACAGCACGCGGTAGTCGTTCACCTTCGCCAGGTGCAGCTCGGCTTCGTCGAAGATGGCGAACTCCAGCAGGTGGCCATCGCCATAGAGCACCTTGAGTCCATGCGCCGTCTCCCGCACCTTCAGCACGATGTGCTCGCTGTCGGGCAACCAGCCCAGGTCCTGGCGAAACGACTCCTGCGCACCCGGAACCGTGATCACGAAGAAGTCATGATCCGACCACGCGTCGGGCGTACGCCCGAACTCCGCCATCGAGCCCACTGCGACCAATCCCAGGACGCGCGCATCGGTCTCCAGCCGGGCTCGCAATCGCTGAGTGAATGAACGGTAGAGTTCCAGGTCCATGAGGGCCTCGGACGTTACCAGAGCGAGCGCCGGGTCCACCCCGCCAAGAGGCTCGCGAGCCATCCGAGCCGCGCTCATCCGCAGCCGGCCCTATGCCTGGCTCGCCGCGTCCCGGAGTGTCTCCAGGCTGAGGATCTCGATCTTCCCGTAGGCCAGGCGGACGGCGCCCCGGGCCTCCAGCTCCTTGAGGATCTGATTGGTCGTCTGCCGCGAGATCGCCAGCATCAGCGCGAGCTGCTCCTGCGAGACATCGATGACCCGCCGCGGACCCTCGCGCAGGTTCCCATAGCCTTCCGCGATCATCAGGAGGCGCCGCGCCAGACGGGCCGGCGCGGGCAGCAGCGACAATTCCTCCAGCGCGATGAACATGAGCCTCAGCTTGTGGCTCATGAGCAGGGCGAAGTCGCGCCAATATCGTGGTTCCTGGGCGAGCATCGTCTTCAGCGCCGCCTGTGGCACCTGGAGCACGCAGGTGGCGCCTTCGGCGATGGCATCGTGGGTGCGCGGCTGGCCGTCCATCAGGGAGATCTCCCCGAACCAGTGGGGCGGCTCCATCAGCATCAGCAACGCTTCCTTGCCGCTCTCGCTCACCCCGCTGATGCGGATGGTGCCTTCGACCACGCAATAGAGGCCGCAGGGCTGGTCTCCGCGTGAGAACAGCCGCTGGCCGGAGCTCAGCCGGCGCACCACGGCCGCGTCGAGCAATCGGGCCCCCAATTCCTCGGGGATATCCTGGAACCACCGGCCGCTGAGGATGAGGGGCCGCCAGGCCCGCACGTGCTCGTCTGTCATTCTGTGCTCGGGGCAACAACCGTGTCGGCTACCCGACAGACCCGGTCCGCACCCGGGGCCATCATGGAGGGCTCGAACAACCGAGGAGAGCCTACATGAAGACGCTGGTGGATCATCTCGCTCAATACGCGGCCTATCACCGCGACCGTCGCAACATCGCCACGCACTTCGTCGGCATTCCGATGATCCTGCTGGCCGTCGCCACCCTGTTGTCCCGGCCCGGCTTCGAGGTGCTCGGGATCATGCTCTCACCGGCCACGGTCGTCAGCCTCGCGTCGGCGCTCTTCTACTGGAGGCTCGACGGACGCTTCGGTCTGGTCATGACCCTGGTGCTGGGTGGAGCGCTGTGGTTCGGTCAGGTGTTGGCCGCCCAGGCCACGTCCACCTGGCTGAGCGCGGGGTTGGGCCTGTTCGTCGTCGGGTGGATCATCCAGTTCGTCGGGCACTACTACGAGGGTCGCAAGCCGGCCTTCGTCGATGACCTCATCGGGCTGATCGTCGGGCCCCTGTTCGTCGTCGCCGAGCTGGGCTTCCTCCTCGGGCTGCGGGACGAAGTGCGCCGCGAGGTGGAGACACGGGCGGGGCCGACCTGTATCCGCCGCGGGAACGAGGCCCGCGCGTGATGTTCCGGCGCTGAGGAAATCCCGCCGCTCCTCCTGTCCTCGAGTACCGGCGGGCACCTGAACATTCGCTCTCCCATTCTAGCGATTGCACAGGAGCAAGAGGGTGTGTTAACCGCGTCCGTGCGAACGAACGTTCGTTCACCAGGGCCGTCATGAACACCCGTCTCCCGTCACATCCGCCGGTCCACGAGAAGAGCTCCACACGCTGCCGCCCAGGTTCGCCGCACCGGAGATGGCGCCGCGGAATCAGTCCGCCCCCTTCCTGCGCGAGGTGATCGAGCGCGGCGTGGCGATGGGACGGTTCCCTCCTCCCCATACGGTTGCACCGCAGCGGCGATCGCCGTGATGGGCGTGCGCACTCTCCACCAACACCGTCCATGAGCGACCACGTCATCCACCGCAAAGTCCTCGCCTTCCTGCTGCTACTCCCTCTTGGCTTGATGCTCTACCCCGCCCTGCAATGGTTCCGGGTGACGGAGATCGAGCAGGACCTGGTGCGGCTGCCACAGCAGTTGGAGCAGTTGCGCCACCCGCCCGATGCTGGAGAGAGCGGCAGCAAGGCGGAGATGAAGCGGAGGGTGATGGAGTCTCGCGCCAGCCGGATCGAGGAGGAGCTGCGCTTTCTCGAGGCGCAGCCGGGCAGTCTGATGCTGCGCCGCGTGCTGTCGATCTCCGCGCTGCTCGGCGCGTTTGGCGCCTTCGTGATGGGCCTGGGCATCGTGCTGAAGATCCGCGTCGACAGCGACCGCGCGCACCGCTCGTTCGATTACCTGCTGGATCATCTGGGGGCGAGCTTCGACGCGATGTCGCGGATGCTGCTGTGGCACATCGGTCTGATGCTGACGGCGCTGACCGCCACCGCGCTGTACGAGGTGGCCTGGACGTATACCCACTGGGCCACCCACGGTTACGTGGCGCTGGTGTTCACCTCGCCGTGGTGGGGCGCCATCTGGTGCACCGCCTGGTTGTTCTTCCGCGCCCGCCGCGAGCTGGCTCCACTGGAGGACTCGAGCGTGGACGTGCTCGGCCGCGTGCAGACGCGCGACGACGCGCCGGGGCTGTGGAAGTGGATCGACGGCATCGCCAGAAAGCTCGACGTGCCGCGGCCGGACCACATCGTGGTCGGCCTGGTCCAGGGCTTCTTCGTCACCAGCACGCCGGTGCGGGTCGAGCCGCAACAACACCTGCTGAGTGGCCGCACGCTGTACATCCCACTGACCTTCGCCAGTGTGCTGAGCCAGGCCGAGACGGCCGCGATCATCGGCCACGAGCTCGGGCATTTCTCACACAACGACACCGACCATGGCGCCCGGCTGTCGCCGCTGTACCAGCGCATGCGGCAGAAGATCGCCGTGCTGATACAGCAGGACGAGGACAAGCCGAGCTGGTTCAACCGTCCGGCCATCTGGGCCTCGGTGTATTACCTCGACCAGTTCGACCGCGCCTATCATCACTGGAGCCGCCAGCAGGAGCTGGCTGCCGACCAAGTGGGTGCCCGTGTCGGTGGCCCCGCCGTATGTGCCTCGGCGCTGATCCGGGTGACCGCGGTGTCCGATGTGATCGAGCAGCTGTTGGCCGATCCGCGGCTGCGGGGGAGCAACCTGCTCGAGGTCCTGCAGGAACGGCTGCGGCGGACCGAGCTGACGCTGACCCGGGAGACGCTGGAACACACCATCGCCCACCCGATCGATACCCATCCTCCGACCCGTACGCGGCTCGAGGCCCTCGCCGTATCACTCGACCAGGCGCTGCTGCGACACGCCACTCGCAAGCTCGGTGAGGCGGAGACCTCATGGTTCTCGCGAATGCTGGCCAGCCGCCCCCACGCCGCCTGAAACCCCGCCGTTCTTCCCAAGGAAGCTGTCCATGTCCCAATCCCGCTCCATCGACGCCACGCTGAACCTGGCGCAGTCGCTCAGCGAAGACTTCGCCCACCGCAGCAAGGCCGATCAGGCCGAGGCCATCCGCGAACTCAAGCAGATCATCGCCAGCGCGCCCGAGCGCAGCGAGTTCAGCGATACCAAGAAGTTCGTCTACACCATGCCGTTGTCCGGCGCGGTGCTGCTGGTGCTGGCGATCTACATCATGAGAACGCAGACGTCGCCGAGTTGGGGAGTGATCGCCGGCATGCTGGGGCTGGTGCTGTTCTCCCTGGTGCTCGCCTATCAGCACCGCAATGATGGTGCGACGCCACACATGGTGCTGACCCGCACCGAGTTGCAGGTGAGCAATCTGTCCGCGCCACTGCCGCTGGTCGAGGTCACCGGCCTGGAGATCGTCGAGCCGTCGCAGACCTGGATCAACTTCCACGTCGGAGAGAATACCCGCCTGCCCACCGCGAAGAAGGTTCGCGGCCTGCTGATGTCACAGGCGGTGGTGTTCCCCAAGAGCAAGCCTCGCCGCATCGCGGTGAGCATGGTCGGCATCAAGGTCAACGGTAAGAAGCTCGACTGGGATGAGACCATGGAGCTGCTCGAGCGCCATCTGCAGGCAGCCCACGCGACCGCTGAACTTCAAGCGCTCCGGGCCCGGTGAGGCCTGTCTTTTCAGGCACTTGGCTCGCCTGGCCCCCCTGAATGACGCCCAGCTGAGCCCCAGAATCACGGACCAGGAAACTTTCTACGGGATTCTCGGAGAATAAGGGTGTCGCAGTACTCGCACTCGAATTCCGCCGAGGTCTCCCCCCATGTCCGGCCTGAACGTCAACCGCTCCCAGACCACGCCGCGCACGCAGCCCGCGCAGACGCCCGTCGCCACGCAGCCGCAGAGCCGCGTCACCACCTCCGGCGAGGTCAACGCCACGAGCGCCAACGGCCACGTCGGCTATGACACGGGCTCGGCGTTCGAGGCGAGCACCCAGGGGACGCTGCCCGGCGGCATTCAGGGCGAGGCGCACGTCAACGGCCCGAGCTTCAGGGTGGACGGCAACGCCGAGGCCAAGGTGGGCCCGGGCGGCATCGACGTGAACCTGTCCGTGGACGTGAGCGCCACGGCGGTGGAGGCGGGCGCCAGCGCCACCAAGACGTTCACGGTGGATGTGGCGGGCGAGCAGATCGAAATCACCGTGGACCTGAGCGCCGAGGGCGTGGTGGGTGCCGACGGCAAGCTGAACCTGGACATCCACATCGGCACCGACGGCAACGTGTCCATCCAGGCGGGAGCCGAGGGCTTCGCCGGAGCCCGGGGCGCGCTGACGGGTGGCGTGACGGTGTCTCACGAGGGCCGCGAGCTGGCCTCGGGCAGCGTGGAGCTGAGCGGTACGGCGGGCGTGAGCGGGGATGCGCACGCCAACATCGAGCTGACGGGCGAGGGCCTCACCTTCGACGTGGGCGCGGAGGCCGCGGTGGGCGCCGGCTTCGGCGTGGACGTCAACGGCAGCATCAACGGCGGCAACACGGCGCGCTTCCTGGGTGAGGTGCTGGGCGGCCTGGCCGAGGAGGGCGTGGAGTGGGCCGGCGACAAGCTGGAGGACGTCGCCGACTGGGCGGGTGACCGGTTCGAGGACGTGAAGGACTTCATCGACGACCTCATCCCGGACATCGACCTCACGCCGTGGAATTGATTCGGCCGGGCGCTTGGTAGCATCCTCCTCGCATGGCCACCGCGCGTAGCGCCAAAGAAGGTCTCAAGCTGATGACGATGGGGCTGCTGAAGGAAGCAGCCCGTGAGTTCGAGGCAGTGCTGGCGAAGGATCCGCAGGACGCCACGGCCTTGCTGGGTCTGGCGCGGCTGCATCTCGCGCAGCACCACCCGGACGAGGCCCGGCCGCTCCTGGAGCGGCTGCGGGTCCTCCACCCCCACCATCCAGAGGCGCTCGGGTTCCTGGCGCGGCTGAAGGTGGAGAAGGACAAGGACGAGGGCGCGCTGAACGAGCTGCGCGCGCTGGCGAAGAACCCCAAGGCGGGCTTCACCGAGTTCTACAACCTGGGCTACGCGCTGCTGAGCCTTCCGGGCAAGGAGGAGGAGGCGTCGCAGGCCTTCGTCCAGGCCCTGAAGGCGGAGCCGAAGAACCCGCACGCGACGACCTACCTGGGTGTCGCGGTGTTGCGTCAGGGGCAGTTGGATCAGGCGCTCAAGTGCTTCAAGTACGCCGCCACCCTGGCGCCCCGCGAGTCCCTGCCACTTTCACTGGCCGCGAAGGTGCTGGTGCAACAGGGGCAGATCGGCAAGGCCCAGCAGGCGTTGAAGAAGGCGCTCCAGCGTGCGCCGCGGAACGTGGAGCTGCACGAGGAGTTCATCAAGCTCTGCATCTTCACGAACAGCCCGAAGGCGGCGCTGCCCTCGGCGCTCGAGCTGCGGCAGCTCGCGCCGAAGAACCCGAACGGGCCGTACCTGCAGGGCCTGGTGATGCTGACGAGCGGCAAGGTGGAGGACGCGCGGCGGCTCTTCCGGGAAACGCTGGGGCTGGCACCGGACTCGTGGGAGGCGCGGCTCGGACTGGCGCGGGCGCTGCAACTGGGCACGGACAAGGACGTGGCGCAGGCGCGCACGCTGCTGGAAGAGGCGGTGGCGCGAGCTCCGACGGAGCCGGGGCCGGTGAACGAGCTGGCGGTGCTCTACCTGGAGAAGCCGGAGACGGCGGCCAAGGCGAAGGAGCTGCTGGCGAAGGTGCTGACGGTGCACCCGGACGAGCCGGGTGCGAACCTGAACATGGCGTTGGCCCTGGTGAAGACGGACAAGGCCGCGGCGGCTCAGCACGCGCGCAAGGCCCAGAAGAGTACGGATCCGAGCGTGCGTGAGCAGGCGGAGCGCCTGTTGAAGCAAGTGGCCTGAGCGCACGACGACCGAGCGGCTCCTGCTCCGGCGCCTGGTTGGCTGCCGTTCAGTTCAGGGAGGCCCTGATGCTACAAACGGGTCCGCATGTCGTCTCCCCCCCGCCTCCTGGTCTCGCTCGCTCGCTCCCTTGCCTGCATGACCCTGCTCCTCTCGCTGGCGACGGCCCGCGCCGAGCAGGCTCACGGCACCTTCGAGGCCATCCGCACCTCCGTCCCGCCCCAGCTCGACGGCCAACTCGATGACGAAGTCTGGGCCACGGCGCCCAGCTACACGCGCTTCGTCCAGACCTTTCCCCAGGAAGGCGCCGAGCCCACCGAGCGCACCGAGGTGCGCGTCCTCTACGACGACCAGACGCTCTACGTCGGCATCATCAACTTCGACTCGCAGCCACAGCTCGTCAACCGCCAGCTCGGCCGCCGCGGCCAGCCTCCCGAGTCGGACATCGTCACGGTGTCCATCGACAGCGCGCATGATCGCCGCACCGCCTACGCATTCTCCGTGAACGCGGGTGGCACCCTCCGTGACACCCTCTACTTCGACGACAACAAGAGTTCGAATGACTGGGACGCCATCTGGGACGGGCGCGCCGCCCTCCGGCCCGATGGCTGGTCCGTGGAGCTCGCCATCCCCCTGCGCCTGCTCCGCTTCCCCAGCGCTCCCATCCAGGATTGGGGCTTCGCCGTCCGCCGGGAGATCGCCCGCAAGTCCGAGGTGATCGACTCCATCCTCATCCCCCGCAACGCCAACGCCTTCGTCTCGCGTTTCGGCAACCTCGTGGGCATGCGGGGACTCGTGCCCCACATGGACGTGGAGCTCACCCCCTACGTCGCGTCCCGCGCCAGCCGCCGGCCCCTGTCCTCGGATCCCTTCCTCCCCAAACCCCGCCTGTGGGAGCCGTCCGCGGATGTCGGACTCGACGTCAAGCTCTCCCTCACCAGCCAGCTCGTCCTCAACGCCACCATCAACCCGGACTTCGGCCAGGTGGAGGCCGACGAGCTCATCCTCAACCTCTCCACCTTCGAGGCCTTCTTCCCGGAGAAGCGCCCCTTCTTCACCCAGGGCATGGACATCTTCCAGCCCGCGGGCGCGGAGATCAGCGACGCCTCGCAGATGCTCTTCTACTCGCGCCGCATCGGCCTGGACACGCCCATCCTCGCCGCCACCAAGCTGACCGGTGCGCTCACCCGCAACATCCAGATGGGTCTGCTGGATGCCGTGGTGATGGACGCCTCCGCGCCGAGCCGCGCCGACGAGGACCTGGGGCCGCCGGACTCCCGCTACCAGTTCCACCCCACCCGCCCCTTCCACTTCGCCCCCAATAGCGCGCTGCCGCGGGAGCCTGGCGTTCCCCAGAACTTCTTCATGGCCATCTCCCGCGCCACCGTGGCCCCCGGCTCCACCGTGGGGCTCTCCGCCGGTGCCGCCACGCCGCTCGGCCACCGCTGCGGCTCCGTGCTGCCCGAGGATCCCGCGCACCGCGACGACTGCCTCGTGGCCGGAGGCAACGCCGCGGCCCTCGACTGGAACCTCCGCACCCAGGACGGAAACTGGGTCTTCGTCGGACAGCTCGCCGGCTCCCAGGTCGTCGGTGGCCCCGAGGCCGGCCAGATGCGCCGCGATGGCACCCTGCTGCGCCCGGGCGACACCGGCCTCGGCACGTACATGACGGCCGGCCTGCTCGGCGGCGATCCCTTGCGCTTCAGCGTCGGCTACGAGTACGCCTCTCCCCGGCTGGAGCTCAACGCCACCGGCTTCCAGACCACCCAGAACCAGCAGACCGCCAAGGCCACCGTCGAGTTCGTCCGGCCCTCGGGCTGGGGCCCGCTCCACACCTTCTCCACCTCGTTCAACGCCTACCGGGACTGGACGACGGACTCGCGCGCCCTCCACGTCAATGATCAGCTCCTCCTCCTGACCGAGGCCACCCTCCCGGGCTTCCACGTCGCTGGCTTCAAGATCGGCGCGAAGTTCAACCGGCAGGACATCCGGGAGATACCCCTCACCGGCATTGCCATCGAGCGGCCCGACTACCAGTACATCACCGCCTGGGGCGAGACGAACCGCAACCTGCCGCTCGCGCTGCGCCTGGATGCCTACGTCAACCGGCTCGTGGCCCCCGCCCCCACGCTCTCCAAGCATGGACAGGGCGCCACCCTCACCACCATCTGGCGGCCCCTGCCCAACCTCGAGACGCAGTTCATCGCGGACTTCTACGGCTTCCTGGAGGGCCCCCGGTGGCTCGAGACCCTGCCGAACGGCCGCTACCTGTTCAGTGAGCAGGAGCCCCTCATCCTCTCGCTCACGCTGCGCCAGCTCCTGGTGCTGTCACCGCGGCTCACCCTCCAGCTCTACGCCCAGCTCTTCAGCGCCACCAACCGCTACGGCCCCTTCTACGAGGCCACGCCCGGCGCGGATGGACGCGTGCACCTGGCGGACTTCCTCCCCACGGAGCCCGGCATGGACCCGAGCTACCACGAGGCCGCGCTCAACATGAACATGGTGCTGCGCTGGGAGTACTCGCCCGGCGCAACCCTCTTCCTCGTCTACTCGCGCGCCCAGCAGGAGCTGCCGCCGCAAGAGGGCAGCGCCGAGCTGTTCCACTTGCTGCTCCCCAATCGTCTCTTCGCGGGAGCGTCCACGGACACGTTGTTCGTCAAATGGTCCCACGCCTGGGGGCTGTGAGCCGCACGCCCCATGCGTCGAGTTCGCCGTGGGCATTCTTCAACCCGAAGCAGGCGCGGCGGTCCTCACCGGCCCACGCGGAATTCACGAGGCCTGGAGTTGTAGGCATCCAGGAGGGGCTCATACCGGATTCCAAACACCACGGTATGGGCCCCTTCCTCCAGCGCGGGCAAGGAGAGGGAGCTCTTGAGCTCCCGTTGGCCGCCCGGCGGGACGATGGCGTCCTCCGGAAAGACATCCAGCGTTCCTCGATGGACCTCCTGGCCGTTCTTCCGGATGACGTAGAACAGCGTGGGCGCCTGGGGAAAGCCGCCTCGCTCGAAGCGGAGCGCCGTGTTCCTCGGATTGGAGACCGTGACGGTGAAGGCCACGGCGTCTCCACTCTTCACGGCGGGAGGGAACGCGACCTCCACCGGGATGTCGTAATACGACGAGAACCCGGGTGCGAGGAGGTAATGGACTGTCTTGTCCATGCGCGTCCGTAGCTCCGTGCTCCCGGCGAAGGGGCGCTCCTGGACGATGACCACCTCGCGTCCCTGCAGACCATCCTCGTAGTTCCACAGCTCGTACTGGGATTGGCGCCGCTCGCCGCTCTGCAGGGCCACGCCCGTGTGCCCCGAGTAGAACGAATAGAGAGACGACTCGCGGAAGTTGTCCCCGAAGAGCACCGGCCTGTCACCGGCCACCTTCTCGATGTCTTCCGCCCACGACTTCCGGCCATGGTAGTAGTCCACGTTGATGTGGTTCACCGGGAAGATGCGGAACATCAAATACAGACGGAGCACCACGACGGCGAAGGCCAGCGGCAGCACCAGGAATTGAAAGAGTTTCCTCCGCTTCTCCTCCTCGTAGAACCGCGCGGCGAGCAGCAGGAGTGGAAAGAGGGCAATGGACGTCCAGTGGAAGTGGACGAATGCCTTCAGGGCCGTGAAGAGGAAGAAGCCGAAGGTGCCCACGCAGATGAGCTGCAAGGCCCTCTCGAAGCGGTCCTGCGTCCGGACGGCGAATGGAATGAAGATCAGCCCGGGCCCGATCGCCGGGAGCTGCTGGCCGAGGTACTCGAGCAGGTACCGGGTGGTGAAGGCGGTGGTGCGGCCCTTCAGGTGGAACTGGAACGTCGGAAACTGGTGCGCGTACTGCCAGCCCAGGTGGGGCAGGAACAACACCAGGGCCAGCACCATGGACAGCCAGAAGCGCGGGGAGCGCAGCAGCCGGAGGTTGGAGAGCACCGTGAATCCAACCACCAGGACGCCGTGGTACTTCGAGTACAGCATCAAGGCGGTGGAGCCCCCCATCAACAGCACCGCGGACAGGTCCTCCTTCTCCAGGAACCGCTTGTAGCCGAGGAGGAACAGCACCAGGAAGAAGAGGAGCGGCCCGTCCGGGAAGATGATGAACGCCAGGTAGTTCAGCAGCGGCAGGGACAGCACCATCAGAGAGATGAGGGTGTTCCGCCCCGGCCGCTCCCGAGGCACCAGCTCGAACAGCAGCAGCACGCTCAGGGCATTCAGAATCACATTCACCAGGCGTACGCCCAACTCGTTCGGGAAGAGCGAGTACCCGAGCCGCACCATCAGCGCGATGAAGGGGGGATGGTCGTAATAGCCCCACTCCAGGGAGCGCGAGTAGAACCAGTAGTACGCCTCGTCACTGGTCAGCTCGGTGAACGCGGCCTGCACGAGATTCAGCACCAGCCAGAAGATGAAGAAGTGCAGGGGCCTGAGTTTCATCGGGTGTCCGTCTATCCCCGCACCGCCTACGCGGCAAGCGTTCCAGGCGGCTCGCATGCCGGGGCCGAGGGCCCGGTGCTCCGTCTCCCAGACGGGTGCATCGGGCCCTCGGCCGTTGACGGACGGGCTTCAGCCCACCTTGGGCTGGGTGATGCCCAGCGTGTCCGCGTAGCTGTGGATTCCGCGGATGTGATTGCCACCATCCACGGCGATGGTCTCGCCGGTGACCCACGACGAGAGGTCGCTGACGAGGAACGACACCACCTTCGCCACGTCATCCGGCTCGCCGCACACCTTGCCGAGCGGCGTACGGGCGAGGAACTCCTTCTTCATGGCCTCGGTCATCAGCCCGGCCCCCTCGGAGAGGGGCGTGCGGATGACGCCCGGCGCGACGATGTTGACCCGGATGCCGTACCGCCCCAGCTCCGAGGCCGCGACCTTGGTGAGGTTCGCGAGCCCCGCCTTGGAGGCGCAGTAGTGGGCGAGCCCATCCGTCACGTCCGTCTGGTTCAGCGAGGAGACGTTGACGATGGACCCGGGCTGCTTCGCGTCCACGAGCGCCCGCCCCAGGGCCTTGATGAAGAGGAAGGGCCCCTTGAGGTTGATGTCCAGGACGTGCTCGAAGTCCTGCTCCGGCATGTCGATGATCGGGGAGAGCGTGGCCGTCCCGGCGTTGTTCACGAGGATGCCCGGCAGGCCGAACTCCTTCGTGGCGGTCTCGATGGCCCGGGACACGTCCGCGGCCCGGACCACATCCCCCGTGAAGGGCACGGCTCGCGCGCGCCCCTCCATCGTCCGGTTGAGCTCCTCGGCGGCGGCCTCCACCTTCTCCCGGGTCCGTCCGAAGAGGAGCACATTGGCTCCGTCCCGCATGAGGCGCGCGGAGATCCCCAGCCCGATTCCCTGCCCCGCCCCCGTCACGATGGCACTGCTCGATACCAGCTTCATCCCGGCTCCTTGTGTTTTCAGGATGCCCGGACGCTACACCCCCACTGTAGGGCGGCAAAGCACGGGCCCGAGGCGTTAAGCTCCCGCCATGCGATTGCTCTTGAACATCCTGTGGATCGTCCTCGGTGGGTGGGTCATCTGGCTCGAGTACGTGCTCGGCGGCCTGCTGCTGTGCCTCACCATCGTGGGCATTCCCTTTGGCATGCAGTGCTTCAAGATGGCCGGGCTGGGCCTGCTGCCGTTCGGCAAGGACATCGTCGACGCGCCGGGCGCCAGCGCCATCGGCTGCATCCTGAATGTCTTCTGGATCGTGGTCGCGGGGATCTGGATCTTCGTGACCCACATCGGGCTCGCGCTGGGGCTCGCCGTGACGATCATCGGCATCCCCTTCGCCATCCAGCACGTGAAGCTCGCGATGCTCGCGCTCGCCCCCTTCGGGAAGCTCGTGCGCGAGACGTGAGCGAGGGCCTCAGAAGGCCACGCCGAAGGCCAGGCGGGGCGTGGGGATGATCTGCACCCGCAGCGCCCCCTCCCCTTCCGCTTCGAGGTCCGGTGTCGAGCGGTACTGGGCCGAGAAGCCCGCCGCGAGCGTGAAGCGGTTGAACAGCACCAGCGTCCAGCCAACGGTCCCGCCCAGCCCCAACCCCACTGCCCTGCGCCGCACGCCGTTCTCCGAGCGGAGCTGATAGACCGTGCTGAACTCGGGCCCGAAGTAGATGCCGCTCGGAGCATTGCCGAGCACGAAGAGCCGGATGCCCAGCGTGCCCGCCAGCGACAACGTCCACGCCTCTGGCGTGCGGCCATAGGCGAACTCCGGCGCCACGTAGATCGACAAAGGCTTGCCGAAGGCCCGCTCGTACTCGACGCCCAGCTGCGAGTGCTGCAGCGCCAGCGGGTTGATGGTGAAGGTGTTCCGGGCGCCCAGATCCTCCTCGGGAGGCGGCTTCGGCTTGCCCAGCTTCGAGAACCAGTCCTGCACCTTGGTGATGACGTCGTCCTCGGCCAGGGCCCTCCCGGGGAAGAGGACACACAGCGAGAGCAGCAGGATCGGCGCGGCGCGGGGCATGGAGGGCTCGGGATGAGGGGGGCCACCATCTTCGAGCACCCGTGGGGAGGCCTCAAGCACGGAGCGTCACCGGTGCGCGTCCCGCTCCCTCTCGAGAAGCCATGTGGCGATGGCCTTCTCACACGCCTCGTGCCGGTCCAGGAAGGCGAAGTGGCCGCTGTCGAGCTCCACGTAGGTGGCGAAGTGCCCTGCCCGTCGAGCGGCTTCACGCATCAGCCTCGCGGGCATCATGGAGTCGTGCTTCCCCTCGACGAGCAGCACGGGGACGCGCGGTGGCGGCACCTTCGTCGAAGCCCCGGAGATCAACAGGAGCCCCCGGAGCTCCAGCCCGGGATGCGCGGCCCGGCCCACGAGCACGCTCGCGCCCACTCCCCCGTTGGACAACCCTCCGAGGTACACCCGCTTGACGCCACGCCGCGCGAGCCAGGCGAAGGTGCGCTCCAGGGTCTCCTCGCCCCGGTGCGACCACCAGTCGCCCATCGGGCCCACCGAGGGACACACCGTGAGCGCCGAGATGGCCTGGACCGCTCGCGCCATCTGCCAGCAGTACACGGCGAAGTTGCCGGCATAGCCGTGCAGGAACACCACGGCGGTCTCGGGTGCGGCGTCGCGCCCGGCGGGGATGATGACGGTATCGAAGGACTCGGGGGACTGGAGCCCGAGCCACGTCGCGACCGCGGGCGTGGCGCTCGAGCCCTCGGCCTCCCGCATCCGTGAGAAGGCCGACTCGAGGGCCGGGACGAATTCACGCGCGTCCGCGCGGGGCAGCCGGCCCGACAGCAGGAGCGCATGGGCCGCGAGCAGCGTTCCATCCCGCTCATCGACGAGCCGGTTCACGAGCCGCCAGCCCTCGTCCGGCAGACGCACCGTGTGCAGGCCGCGCCCATCCGCGAGGACGAGCCGCGCGCCCGCGACGAGCACCAGGAGGCCGAGCCCCGCCCGGGTCAGGCCTCGCCACTTCCGCCAGCGCTTCGTGAGCAGCCCGGCCGAGAGGACCGCGCCTCCCACGACATAGGCCTGGCCCGACACAGTCGCCCCCACGGAGAAGGCCACCACGAGCAACAAGGCGGCGACAGGGGCACTCACGAGGCCGAGGAGGAAGACGAACATGCTCCCAGTGTGGAGCGCGGCACGTCACCCGGGAGCCCCACCCCGCTGAACGGCTCCAGAACGACGGCCGCCGGTCGCGCCGCGCTTCCGAGAGGCCCCGCCTGTACCAGATGACCCCATCGCTCGCGCCGGTGTCCGATCCTGGGACAGCCACCGGCTCCCTACCAACCTCTTGAGATTGCTGGGAAATCATCACGCGCTCGTCATGGCGCTTTACGTTCCGGCGCGCCGGACGGTGGAGCCCCGATGCTCCATCTCAGCGCCGGGGACACTCCAACCTCGCGTTCTCACAAAGGGCGAATTCCTGGCCCGCGCCTTGCTCATCAGATGGACCGCCTCATCCCCCAGCAAAGGAAGCGAGTCCTATGAGCAAGAACCTTCGTGGCAACTTCAAGTGGATGGCTGTCGTGAGTGCGTCCCTTCTCGGCGCCTGCGGCGTGCCGGGGGACGAGACCGCGGCGAATGGCGAGGGACTCGCTCAGGGAGCGCAGGAGCTCGCCGCCCGGGACGTGTCGGTGCGGCTGTCCGCGAACAAGGCCACCTTCGGCGCCGGCGAGACGGCCTCGGTGACGATCACCCTCACCAACGACTCGCGCCACCCGGTGAAGCTGCTCAAGTGGTACACGCCCTCCGAGGGCCTCGAGGAGTCGCTCCTCCAGGTGAAGCTCAACGGCGAGGACGTGGAGTTCACCGGCCCGCACTACAAGCGCCAGGCCGCCTCCGAGAAGGACTTCCTCACCCTGGCCCCCGGCGAGAGCCTGAGCCGCACGCTGGACCTCGGCGAGGTGTATGACCTGTCGCGCACCGGCAGCTACTCCGTGCGCTTCGAGGTGACCACGGAGAAGCTCCACGGCAACAGCGCCAAGGCCGGCCTGCTCAAGTCCAACGACGTGACCGTGTGGATCGAGGGCCGCGCCGCTGCCTCCGCCAAGCCCACCGACCCCCCCACGACGATTGGAAGCATCACGTTCAGCGGCCGCTGCTCCACCACGCAGCAGACCACCCTCCTGGATGCGATCAACGCGGCCAGCGCCATGGCCAATGACTCGTCGTCCTACCTCAATGGCTCGGCCTCGGGCACGCCGCGCTACACCACCTGGTTCGGCGCCTTCTCGAGCAGCGGCTGGACCACCGCGAAGACCCACTTCGCCGCCATCAAGGACGCCTTCGACACCAAGCCGATCACCGTCGATTGCAGCTGCAAGAAGAGCTACTACGCCTACGTCTATCCGAACCAGCCGTACAAGATCTACGTGTGCAGCGCCTTCTGGTCCGCGCCGATGACGGGCACCGACTCCAAGGGCGGCACCCTCATCCACGAGATGAGCCACTTCACGGCGGTGGCTGGCACGGATGACCACGTCTACGGGCAGAGCGGCGCCAAGAGCCTGGCGATCTCCAACCCCACCAACGCGCTCGACAACGCGGACAACCACGAGTACTTCGCCGAGAACACGCCCTACCTGCAGTAGTCCCGTGGTATGGGCAGCCCATGCCCAACACGACGATCATCGACGGCCTGGACGGACTCCGTGCCCTGGCCGGACAGAAGCTCGGGGCCTCCGAATGGAAGCAGCTGGCGCACGAGGACATCGTGCGCTTCGCGGAGGCCACCGGGGATTTCCAGTGGATCCACGTGGACCGTGAGCGGTGCGCGCGGGAGTCGCCCTTCGGCGTGCCCATCGCTCATGGTTACTTCAGCGTCTCGCGCATCGCCGGGCTGTTCTTCGAGATCGTCGACATCCGGGGTTTCGCCCTGGTGCTCAACTACGGCCTCAACAAGGTCCGCTTCCCCGCTCCCCTCAAGACCGGCGCCCGCTACCGGCTGAGCCTCGAGCTCAAGGAGCTCAAGGACATTCCCAAGGGCGTCGAGGCCCTGATGCTCGCCACCATCGAGGTGGAGGGCGAGTCCAAGCCGGCATGTGCCGCGGAAGCGCTCTACCGGTTCATGACGGCGTGAGCGGCGGTGGCCTGCTCGCGGACCACGCAGGCCACCCTGTCCCGTAGGCCGTTGCAGCCCCGGGCTGCCCGCCCGCGGGGCCCGGCCTCACCTTTGGTCGCAGGAGTTCTCCCCGCCCAAGGCCAGGCCCTCCCCATGTCGACGCTCTCCGCACCGCCCCTCTCCCGTCTGTATCTGCTCGCCTTCGACCACCGGAGCTCTTTCGAGCACTCGCTCCTCGGCCTGTCTGGTCCCCCCACGGACGACGAAGCGGAGGCCATCCGCCGGATGAAGTTGCTCATCTACACCGGCTTCCTGCTGGCCCTCCGCCAGGGAGGACGGCGCGACGGCAGTGGCATCCTGGTGGACGAGCACTACGCGACCCACGTGGCGACCCACGTGCTCGAGGACGGGCCCCTCCTGGCCCTGTCCGTGGAGAAGAACGGGCAGGACGAGTTCGACTTCGAATACGGACAGGACTTCGGCGCGCACGTGGAGACCTTCGACCCGGCCTTCACCAAGGTGATGGTGCGCTACAACCCCGAGGGAGACCCCGAGCGGAATGCCCGGCAGCGGGAGCGGCTCGCCCACCTGACGGACTGGTTGCAGCAGCGCGGGCGCCGCTTCCTCTTCGAGCTGCGGGTGCCACCCACGGAGGCCCAGCTCGAGGCCCTCGGAGGAGACCTGGAGCGCTATGAGGCCGAGCTGCGGCCCTCGCTCCTGGTGCGGGCGATGGAGGAGCTGCAGACCGGTGGCGTGGAGCCGGACGTGTGGAAGCTCGAGGGCCTGGAACGGCCGGAGGACTGCGAGAACGTGGCCCGGCAGGCCCGCGCGGGAGGCAGGGAGCACGTGTCGTGCATCGTGCTCGACCACCGCACGGGATGGAAAAGGCTGGAGCGCTGGCTGCAGGTGGCCGGCTCCACGCCGGGCTTCATCGGCTTCTCGCTCGGCCAGACGATCTGGTGGAACCCCCTCCGGGCCCTGCAGGAGGGACGGAGCACCGCGGCCGAGGCGGCACAGCGGATCTCCGAGAACTACCAGCGTGCGCTCCTCACCTGGGAAAAGGCGGCGCTGCGCTCCCCGCTTCAGCGGATGGAGGCCTCGCCCACCTGAAGCCCATGGGCCATTTCCAGTTGGGAGAGCGCATGCCGCCGCAGGCCATTGGCGGCGAAGAAGGCGGCACCCAGGTGCTCGGGAAGGATGACCTGGGTCCTCCAGCGGCGGCCCGGCAGCCGGGCCGCGAGCGCCCGCAGGAGGCGGCTCCCCTCACCTCGCCGGCGCTGGTCCCCGGCCACCACCAGGGAGCGAATCATCACGTCCTGGGGCCCGGCCTCGAGAATCACGGCCACGGCCGCACCCAGGCGGAAGGCCCGCGCGGGAGCCGTGAGCCCGGCCAGGGTCTCCGGCGCGAGCTGCCAGGGAAGCCCGGGCTCGCCATCCCGTAGAACCGCCGCCAGCGCGGTGGACAGGGGAATCTCCTCCAGTGGCGCGGCGTGCTCCGGAAGCGTCCCTTCCCACCCCACGAGCCGGCGGCGGACCTGGAAGCCCTCGCGCTCATAGAGCGCCACCGCGGGGGCGTTGCTCTCGATGACCTCCAGCAGCATCGAGCGATCTCCCCGGCCCCGTGCCTCGTCGAGCAGCCTGTGCACCAGCGCACGGCCCACCCCGGTGCGCCTCGCTCCGGGCACGATGGCCATGGCGGCCACCCGGCTCGTGTCTCCCCGGCGGGCCACGAGCGCCAGCGCCTCCACCCGGCCCTCGCGCATCACCACCAGACTGTCGGTGAGGTGCACGTGCTCGGTGCGCACCCGCTGCTCGAAGGCGCGCACATCCCCGGAGATGGGCACCACATACCCGGCGAAACAGGCCGCGAAGCCCTCGGCGAGCCTGTCGAATGGAACGGAAGTCGCGGAGGAGATCTCGGGAGCGGACATGCCGGCCATCATAATTCCCGGCAATCGTCCCGGCGAAAGAACCTCGCCGCGCCTCCCACGTGGAGCCCATGGTGGCGCCGCGGTACGACCGAGCCCCTGGGAGACGAGGTGCTTCCCTGGTCACTCCACGGGCGGAAGCGCGCGAGCCCCGGACCCCACGGGTGGAAAAAGGACGGTGGAAGAGAACCGCGACACCGTGGTGTTGAAGAGGGCGAAGTGGCCGTGATCCGAAGGATGCTGCACTCGGCGTACATGTGCGAAGCATCGACATGGCGCCTGGGGCCGCGAAGCCCAAGGGCTGTCGATTCGAATCAACTTTGAAGGTGCATGCACCATCGCAAGCACGGGACTTACACGAGGGGGGGCGGAGACGCCCCCCTTCGTCGTTGTGCGCCCGGCATGGGCATCGACTCAGAGGAAGAAGTCCTCTCGGAGCGAGCGCTCAGTGGGCGGCGCACCTATTCAGGTCACTTCGCTCCTGAGAGGTGATGAGGCTGGCGTATTTCCACTTCTTCCCCCAGTCGTCCACACACATCACGAACTCGCCAGAGTTCCGAGGCCGCTTCGCGCAGAGGGCGATGCGATCGTTGAACGTGCACCCGTCAGCCGGCACCCTGTTGGGCAGGTTCGAGGGGCACACCCTCTCGCCGATCGCCACGCCCGGTCGCAGATCGGAATTCGGGCAATGATCTCGCTCGTCCGCCACCCCGTCGCCGTCGCGGTCCGGCGCGTTGGTGAGCCGGAGCCCATAGTAACGGGGACCGGGATACGGGTTGTCATCGAACTCGACGATCAACGTGTATGCATTGGCCTCCGTCGGCTGCTGGATGATGCGGACGTCTCCGCGCCCGAAGAGCTTCTGGAGACGAAGCGGCCGGCCATCCATCGGCAGCGGGGGATTGAGCTGCTCGAGAACCGATGACGTGTCCTCGAAACGGATCTCGTCGGGAACCGGCTCCGACCAGGTGGGGAACCATTCGACCTGGCCCAGGTCGTCCCCCATCACAACGAGGGTGGGGGCATTCCCACCGAAGAAGCGGCCCACCGCGGCGAAATCGAAGTGATGCCACTGGAGCTGGTTGCCCCGGATGATCAACTGCTCCCTCCCATCAATCAGCGCTTCCACCTCCAGCACGAACGGCTCCGCTGCCGGCGGATGGGCGTGCGATGGAGCAGAGAATGCCAGGGTGAGAACCACGGCCCACACGATGTGGAACATCCTTGCCTGGAGCCCATCAATACATTGCCTCATCTCCAACCTCCCCAAGAGGGTTGCCCGATGGAGAGCATTCGGTGTGCCAGGGGGAGGCCACTGACCAGGCAGCGCGAGTCGTGTCGCCGACGGCGAGCAGATGTGGCGGGCGGGTGAACGGTTACATGTCCCCTACTCCGAGCGGCAGTCCACCCAGCTCACGCCCGAGCCACGCGTCTCGTTCCAGATGCGAGGGAGGGCGCTGGCGGCCTTCGGGTGGATGTCGTGGAAGAGGATGATGCCGTGCCGCCACAGCAGCATGAGCGACAGCACGCGCCCGGCGGCCTTGGTGCCCGAGTTGCTCGCGTGCCAGTCCTGCGAGTCGATGTTCCACAGCATGTTCTTCATTCCGCCGCGCTCCAGCGCCTGGAGGATGCCCGGGTTGCGCTGGCCGTAGGGCGGGCGGAACAGCGTCAGCTTCGTCTGACCCTCCGGCAGGGTCTCCGCGAGCCTGGAATGGAAGGACTCCATGCCGGCCACCGCGCCGGCCCACGAGGCGTGGGAGCGGTGCTCCTGGCCGTGCGAGGCGACGCACATGCCCGCGTAGAGCGCCCGGAGCTGCTCCACCGAGGTGGCCTTGCGGCGGGCCTCGTAGTTGTTGCCGAGCAGGAAGAAGGCGGCGTGGATGCCCTGGGCGCGCAGCTGCTCGGCGAGCGCGTCCGTGCCTCCGCCCTTGGGCGTGGGGCCGTCATCGAAGGTGAGCAGGAAGCTCCGGTCCGGCATCTCCAGACCGAACCGCTCGGAGGGCGAGAGGGGGAGGATCTCACTCGTCACCTTAGGGAAGAGCCCCGCCAGGCGGACCAGCTCGGCGACATAGCCCTGGTGGAAGGGCTTCTGCTCGGCGTACCAGGGCGCCAGCTCCGCCGGCAGCTTCGCGAGCCCCGCCCGCGAGGTGGCGACCATGGCCTCCCAGTCCTTGGGCACCGCGCCCTCGCAGAAGAGCGCCCCGGCGGCACACGTCTCCCGGGCCTTGGCGAAGTTGGTCACCACCACCTGCCGCATCCGCGCCTTCCACTTCGACAGGGACGCCGCGTCGCCCGTGGCGGCGTTGCCGGCATCGGCGTCCGCCATGGCCTCGGTGAACACGGCGAGCTCGGCGCGGGAGGCCACGTCGAAGGCCTGGGGACTCGTCATGGGCCAGGGCCACTGGGAGCGCTCGGTGAGCGACACCTTGAGGCCCGCCGCATGGACGGAAGGGGCAACCAGGACGGAACACAGCAGCGCGGTCAGGAAGCGAAACGGGCGGTACATGGAATCCTCTCCTCGTGAGGAGGAATAGCACGCGACGTGCCAGCCTCTGTAGGGCGCGCGCGCCTCCGGAATGAGGTGGGCTGGCCGCGTCCCAGGCCCGGTGGGAGGAGGAGGCGTGGCCGGGCGACCACATCGGGTAGAGTGCGCGTCCCTTCTTCGATTCCCACCATGCCCGCGCCCTCCGAGAACTCCCACTGCCAGTACCACCCCCGAGCCGCCGCCGGGTGGTTCTGCCCGGCCTGTGACGCGAAGCTGTGCCCCGACTGCGCCGTGGTCGAATCAGTGGCCTCCACCGACCTGCTCTCCTGCGCCCGGTGTGGCGGAGCGGTGGAGGAATGGAAGGTGCACCGCTCGCACGCCCCGTTCTCCCGGCGGCTCCTGGGGGCGTGGAAGTACCCGCTGAAGAAGTCGGGACTGATGGCCCTGCTCGCGGTGGGCGCGGTGGTGGCGCTGTCCCGAGGTGTCTCCGGCATGCTGCCCCTCCTGCCCGGGCTCGTCCCGATCTGCATCTGGCTGGGCAGCTTCTGGGGCTCGATCTTCTGGATCGTCCGCGGCACCTCGATGGGCGCCGAGCACTTCACCGCTCCCGACTTCCACGACGTCCATCATGATCTGGTGCGCCCCGCCATCCGCGGCACGGTGGCCACCGCGCTGCTCTGGCTCCCCGCCATCCTCTTCGCCCTGCTCGTCGAAGATCTGGACCTTCCGGACGCCCTGTTCTGGGTGGTGGTGGTGCTCGCCACCGTCCTCTACGCCCCCATGGCCCTGATCATCGCGGCCACCGGGGAGAGCACGCTGTCGCTGCTCAACCCCTTCAAGGTCATCGGCATCGGCAAGCGCCTGGGCTCGGCCTACCTGACGGTCGCGGCCTGGATGGTGCCACTCGCCATGGTGCACGGGGCGTTGATGCTCGTGGCCGCGCAGGTCTACTCGCTGAGCATCCCCCTCGTGGCCTCGGTGTTGGCGGAGGGCATCTCCCTCTACGTCCCGTTCGTGATGGCACGCATGCTCGGGCTGCTGCTGTACGTGCATGGGGACCGGGTGGGCTACGGAATCGAGTCCGAGTTCTACGAGCCGGCGCTGCCCGGCGTGAAGCCTCGGGGGAAGAAGCGCGCCGCGCGGGTACCAGCCCAGGCGCAGCCCGAGGCCCATCAACCGGCGCCCCGCCCGCGCTTCATCGAGCTGGAGCCGGAACCGGCGCCCCGCCCCGCTGCCGCGCCAGAGCCGCTCGAGGCCCAGGTGGTGAAGGCGGTGGAGACGAACGCGTTGGACCAGGCCCTCGAGCTGTACCGGCGGCTCCCCGAGAACCTGGCGTCGCTGCCCGCCGCCAGCCATGTGGCGGTGGGACAGAAGGCGGCGGCGGCGGGCGACTACCCGTTGGCCATCCGAGCCCTGAAGCAGGTGGCCCAGCTCACCCCGGAGGATCCGCTCGCGCCCAAGGCGTGTGTCATCCTGGCGCGCCTGTATGGGGAGCGGCTCGGAGACGCGGCGAGCGCGCAGAAGCTCTACCGGCACGTGGTGGGCCGCTACCCGGGGACGGACGCGGCCCGGTTCGCGCAGTCCCGGCTGACGGCGGCGTGAGCCCGGCGCGAGGCTACCACCGCAGCAGCGCCACCCCGGTGAGGATGAGCGCGACCGCCAGCACGCGCATGGACGAGAAGCTCTCGTGGAAGAACGCGATGCTGAAGACGAGCGTCAGGGCCGCTTCCAGGCCCAGCACCGCGATGTACATGACCCCCAGCTCGCCCCGGCGCATCGCGAAGGCCAGGACGACGGCTCCGACCAGGAACAGGGCGAGGAAGGTCAGGGTCGGGAGCAGCCGGGACACCCCTTCCGAGAGCTTCATGAAGATCCCCCCGCCCGCGAAGCAGACGGCCGAGAGGACCAGCAACACCAGCTCCTTCCAGGACACCATCAGGACACCCTCAGGACACCCCGTGGAAGTCAGACGAGCACGGGCAGCAGCAGGGTGAAGGTGGTACCACGGCCGGGCTCGCTCTTCACCCGCATCTCCCCGCCCATCTTCTGGATGATGGACTGGCTGATGGACAGGCCGAGCCCCGTCCCGGAGCCGGCGGGCTTGGTGGTGAAGAAGGGCTCGAAGATGCGGGACAGCACCTCGGGAGGAATCCCGTGGCCGGTGTCCGAGATGTCGATGCGCACCCACTCCCCTTCCACCGCGGTGCTCACCCGGAGGACATTGCGCTCCGTGCCTCCGGACCGCATGGCCTGGGCCGCGTTGACGATCAGGTTGAGGAAGACCTGGCTGAGCCGGCCCTCGCTGGCGGACACGGGCGGCAGGGACTCCGCGTAGTGCAGCTCCAGCCGGGCCGTGTGCTTCAGCTCGTTGTGGGCCATGCGCAGCACCACATCCAGGCACGAGTGGATGTCCACCGGCGTCTGCTCCTCGCCCGCCGTATGCGAGAAGAACCGCATGTCACGCACGATGTCCCGGATGCGCTGACCCCCGACCAGGCACTCGGCGAGGATCTCCTTCACCTCGGAAAGCGTCTCAGCCAGGCGCGCCGGCAGCCCGGGAATCGCCTCCAGCTCCCGCTCCAGCTCGTCCCGCCACTCCTGGAGATAGCTGAGGTTGGAGAGCACATAGGACGTGGGGTTGTTGATCTCATGCGCGATGCCCGCCGCCAGCGCCCCCATCGAGGCCAGCCGGTCATTCTGGATGTTCTGCTGCTCCAGCCGCCGCTTCTCGGTGAGGTCATCCCCGACGATGAGCAGGCGCCGCGCCGTGCCCGACACCTGGAGGGAAGCGGCGATCCCGAGCGCCACGCGCCCCCCGCTCGCCGAGCGCAACCCCTGCTCCTCCAGCCGCACCGTGCCGCGCACGCGCAGATCCGTCAGCATGCGCCGCAGGGGCCCGCGATCGTCCTCGGACGCGAGCGCCTCGAAGGAGGTGCCGAGCAACTGCTCGCGGGAGATGCCCAGCAGCCGCTCCGCCACCGGGTTGACCTCCAGCACATTGCCGGCCGCGTCCAGCACGAAGACCACCTCGCGGGAGTGCTCCATCAGATGGAGGGTGCGCTCGTGGGCCTCGAGGACCTGCTCCTCCAGGTGGGCGGCATGCCGCTCGATGAGTTCCTTGGTCTCCTGCAGCGTGGACTCCTGGCGCCGGCGCTCGCTGATGTCCACGTAGATGCCGACCAGCCCCTGCACCACCCCCTCCGAGTCCTTCAGCGGCACCTTGCTCGTCAGGAACCAGGACGTCTGCCCATCGGGGCCCTGGAGGGACTCCTCGTAGGTGAGCCGCGGGACACCGGACTCCATCACCTCGCGATCAATCCGGCGGTAGATGCCGGCATTCGGGCTCGACACGGGCAGCTCGAAGTCCGTCCTGCCGATGACCTCCAGCGGCGAGGACACCCCCATGTCACGGGCGAACTGCTGGTTGCAGCCCAGGAAGATGCTGTGGCGATCCTTCCAGAACACCGAGTGGGGAATGTGGGCGAGGATGCTGGAGAGCAGCTCCTGTTGATCCACCAGCTCGCGCTCGATGCGCTGGCGCTCGCGCATCTCCGCCTGGAGGAACGCGTTGAGGGAGCGCATGCGCTCCTGGGCCTGCTCCAGCTCGGTGTTGCGCTCCTGGAGCCGCCGCGCCCGGGCGCGCGTGCTCAGCACCAGCTCGATCTGTCGCTGGAGCCCGTTCAGGCAGCGGCGCTGGGACTCACTCCACCCGCGAGGACGCCGATCCAGGACGCAGAGCATCCCGATCGACACGCCGTCCTCCGTCCGGAGCGGCACTCCCGCGAAGAAGCGGAGGAACGGCTCGCCCTGGACGAGCGGGTGGATGGAGAAGCGCTCGTCGGCGACGGCGTCCTCGACGAGCAGGACGCCCTCGCGCTGGAGGGCGTGGGTGCAGAAGGAGGTAACACGCTCCGTCTCACCCGGCCCCTGCAGCCCCACGCTGGCCCTGAACCACTGCCGGTCCCTATCCACCAGGCTGATGAGCGCGATGGGCATGCCGCACGACGCAGCGGCGAGCCGCACCAGGTCCTCGTAGTCGGGTTCGGGAGGCATATCGGGGACGATGGAACGATCGAGTGCCCGCGGGCGCCGGGCTTCGTCTCTCTTCAAGGCTGGAGCTGGGGTGTGCATGGGGCGGGGCTCGAACTGTCGCGGCTCAGGAGTAGTCCCTGGAATGAACAGTCCGCCACATTTCCAAGACACGCGTACGCGCCATGTAGGTCTCGGCACCCAAAGCACACAGCGGACCTGGACAACCCGCAACCGCAGCGCAATGTGGATTGCAAACTATCTTTCACTTCCAAGGAATCCCCGGCTTCACCCGGAGTGGGTGGCGGAGGCGGCCCTTCCGGGTGCGCGAGCGTGGGAAGTGGCATGCTCTCTTCCGAGTTCCACCGGCCCATCACCTATGGACACCCTCGACCGCTTCCAGTTGCCCCAGCGCCTCTACGGACGCGACACGCACGTCGCCACGTTGCTGCGGAGCTTCGAGCGGGTCATCCAGGAAGGCCAGTCGGAGCTCATCCTGGTCCGCGGCTACTCCGGAATCGGCAAGTCGTCGGTGGTGCACACGCTGAGGGAGCCGGTGGTGCGGCGGCAGGGGTTCTTCCTGAGCGGGAAGTCCGAGCAGTTCCAGGGGGACATTCCCTACGCCACCCTGTCACAGGCCCTGGGCGGCCTGACGCAACAGCTCCTGGAGGGCCCGGAGGAGCAGCTCGCCCGGTGGAGGGAGCGGCTGCGCGAGGCGTGGGGCGAGCAGGGCCAGGTCCTCGTGGACGTGGTGCCCCAACTGGAGCGCGTGGTGGGCCGGCAGCCAGCGGTTCCGGAGCTGCCTCCGGGAGACGCGCTGTATCGCTTCCAGCGGCTGTTCCAGAAGTTCCTCGGCGTGTTCGCCACCCCCGAGCACCCGCTCGTCGTGTTCCTGGATGATCTGCAGTGGGCGGATCTGGCGAGCCTCCGGCTCCTCCAGCACCTGCTCACCCACCCGGAGACGCCGCCGCTGCTGCTGATTGGCGCCTATCGCGACAACGAGGTGGGTCCCTCCCATGCGCTGTCGCTGAGGCTGACGGAGCTGCGCACCGCGCAGGTGCGGATGACGGACCTCCGGCTCGAGCCGCTGAGCCCCGAGCACATCCAGCAGTTCGTCGCGGACGCCCTGCCGGGAGCGGGCGAGGGCATGGTGGGGCCGCTGTCGGCCCTGGCCCACGAGAAGACGGGCGGCAATCCCTTCTTCCTCACCCAGTTCATGTTGACGTTGCACCGGGACGGCCTGCTGACCCGGACGGCCGAGGGCGGGTGGCGGTGGGATGCCGCGGGTGTCCGGGCACAGGACTACTCCGACAACGTCGCCGACTTCATGGTGAGCCGGCTGCGCCAGTTGCCCGTCCGGACCCAGCACCTGCTGCAACTGGCCGCGTGCGTGGGCAACATCTTCCCGCGCCAGTTGCTGCTCATCCTCTCCGGCGCGGAGCCGGGAGAGGTGGAATCCGGCCTCGAGGAGGCGATCCGCGAGGGCATGCTGGTGCGCGGCGGCCCGGAGCAGTGCCGCTTCCTCCACGATCGCATCCAGCAGGCGGCCTATGACCTCATCCCCGAGCCGGAGCGCAAGGCCGTCCACCTGCGCATCGGCCGCCTGCTGCTGGCGAGCCTGCCGCCGGAGGAGCTCCGCGAGCAGCTCTTCGATGTGGTGGGACAGCTCGACGCGGGAGTGGAGCTGATCACCGACGCGGGCGAGCGCCACCGGGTCGCCCGGCTGAACGCCGAGGCGGGCAGGAAGGCCCGGGCCTCGATCGCGTTCCGCTCGGCCGCGGACTTCTTCGCGCTGGCCTTCACGCTCATTCCGGGTGACCCCTGGGAGACGGACCCGGAGCTGGCGTTCAGGCTCCAGCTGGACCGGGCCCACAGTGAGTTCATGAGCGGCAACGCCGCCGGGGCGCGCCGGCTGGTGGAGTCGCTCCGTCCCCGGGCCCTGAGCCGCGTGGACCTGGCGGCGGTCTATCGCCTGGACAGCGAGCTGCTCCTCGCCGCCAATGAAATCCAGGGCGCCAGGAGCTGTCTGCTGGAGGCCCTGGACCGGCTCGGCATGCCCCTGCCTCCCCACCCCTCCCGGAGAGAGGTGGCGATCGCCAACGACGAGGTGTGGGCCCTGCTGGGTGAGCGCTCCATCGAGGAGCTCCTCGAGCTGCCCCTCATGACCGACCCGGGCATGAGGGCGGTGATGGACGTGCTCGCCGCGCTGTTCACCCCGGCCATCTTCACGGACGAGAACCTGCTCATCCTCCACCTGTGCCGGATGGTCTCCCTGAGCCTCCTGTACGGAAATACCGAGGCCTCCGTCCACGGGTACGGCTGGTACGGGCTGACACAGGGGGCCGCCTTCAAGCGGTACCGGGAAGGCCATGCCTTCGGCGTACTCGCGAGCGAGCTGGTGGAGCGCCACGGTTTCTCCGCCGCGCGGGGGCGGGCGCTGTACGCCCTGGAGCTGAACAGCTATTGGGTGCGCCCCCTCTCCTACTCGCTGGAGGTCGTCCGCGACGCCTTCCACCAGGCGCTGCAGGGCGGGGACTTCCAGATCGCCTGCTACTGCAGCAACCACATCGTCACGGACCGCCTCCTCCTGGGACACCCGCTGGAGGACGTGTACCAGGAGAGCCTCACGCGGCTCGACTTCGCGCGCCAGTCCGGCTTCCAGGCCGTGCAGGACGTCCTCGTCCACTCCCAGCGCTATGTGCAGCAGCTGCGTGGGCTGTCGCGCTCGTTCGACACGATGAGTGGTGACGGCTTCGACGAGGACGCCTTCGAGGCCGGCCTCACCGTGCACCACATGAGCACCATGCGGTGCTGGTACTGGATCCTCAAGATGCAGTCGCGCTTCATGTGCGGCGCCTACGCGCAGGCGCTGGAGGCGGGGGACCAGGCCGCGGAGCTGACCTGGGCCTCGCTCGGCCACATCCAGCTCTTGAACTTCCACCTCTACCGGGCGCTGGCGCTGGCGGCCTGCTACCCGGCGGCGGCGCCCCAGGAGCAACGGCAGTACCTGGACACCATGTGGCAGCACCAGCAGCAACTGGCGGAGTGGGCGGGCCTGTGTCCCGACACCTTCCGCGCCGCCGAGCGGATGGTGTCCGCGGAGCTCTCCCGCCTCACCGGCGGCATGGAAGAAGCGCTCCGGGCCTACGAGGAGGCCATCCACTCCGCGCGCGCGCACGGCTTCATCCAGAGCGTCGGCCTCGCCAACGAGCTGGCGGCGAGGTTCTGGCGCGAGCGCCGGGTCCCCACCCTCGCGGACACCTATGCCCGGCACGCGCGCGAGGCCTATTTGAAGTGGGGGGCGCTGGGGAAGGTCCGGCACCTGGAGGCGCTGTGGCCCCAGTTGGTTCCCCTCACGGCCCTCCATTCGCCCCACGCCGAGGTGGAGGCGGCCCAGAAGCTCGATGTGCTCGCCGTGGGGAGGGCCCAACGGGCCATCTCCGGAGAGCTGGACCTCGAGCGGCTGGCGACGACACTGGTGCGCGTGGCCGCCGAGCACGCGGGGGCCTCCCAGGGCGCCCTGCTCCTCGCCCACGAGGGCGGTCTCTCGATCGCGGCGCTCCTGGAGACCCGGGAGGAGGATCTGCCCGGGAGTTTGATCTCCTACGTCGAGCGGACCCGGGAGCACGTGCTCATCGCGGACACCGCGCTGCCCCACCCCTTCTCATCCGAGACGTCCTTCGAGGGGAGCCCGCTCCGCTCGGTGCTCTGCCTGCCCCTGGTGCACCAGGAGGAGCTCCAGGGCGTGCTGTACCTGGGGAACACCCTCTCCGCACATACCTTCACCCCGGCACGCCTGTCGCTGCTCGGACAGCTGGCCGCGCAAGCCGCGATCTCGATCGAGAACGCGCGGCGGCACGCCGTGCTCCAACGCGCCGTGGCCTCCCTGCGCGGTGCCCACGAAGCGCTCGCGCAACGCATGGAGGAGCAGGCGTGGGAGCTCGAGCAGGCCCAGGCCCGGCTGGGGGACGTGGCTCGCGAGACGGGCTCGTCCGAGGTGGCCGCCAACGTGCTGCACAACATGGGCAACGTCCTCACCAGCGCCGTCCTCAACGCCCAGATCCTCCGCGACAAGGTGGAGAACTCGCGCATGGTCCGGCTCAAGCAGCTCACGAGCCTGCTCGAGCAACATCAGGGAGACCTCGCGGACTTCCTGACGAAGGATCCCCGGGGCCCCCAGTGGATGACCTACCTCTCCGGCCTGGCCGATGAGCTGCTGCGTGAGCACACGTCCCTGAAGGAGAGCGCGGGGAAGCTGAGGGAGCACATCGAGCACATGCGCGCCATCATCCAGGTGCAGCAGGCCTATGCCCGGAGCTCGCTCCTGCCCGAGGAGTGCGACCTGTCGCAACTGGTCGAGGATGCACTGAGCATCCAACTGCCGGCGCTCCAGCGCAATGGCATCACCGTCACCCGGGAGCTTCGCGCGCAGCCCAAGGCGCGGCTGGACAAGCACCGGGTGTTGCAGATCCTCATCAACCTGCTCACCAATGCCCGCAACGCCATGAGTGCGTTGCCCGTGACCCAACGGCAGCTGCGGGTGCGGCTCGATGCGGAGGGAAGCACGGCGCGCATCCAGGTGGTGGACAGCGGGAAGGGAATCGCTCCGGAGCACCGCGAGCGGTTGTTCTCGCAAGGCTTCACCACCCGCGAGGAGGGACAGGGCCTGGGGCTCTACTCGAGCAGCCTGGCGGCGAAGTCCCTGGGCGGCCGGCTCACCCTGGACAGCGAGGGGCCCGGCAAGGGCGCCACGGCCACGCTGGAGCTTCCGCTCGCGTAGCCGGGCCATCCCCACGGGAGATGCTCCCCGCCGGCCCCACTCAGTAGGTGACGATGCTGGGAGCCAGCGACCACTGGCCGAAGAAGCCAGAGTAGGTGGCGGTGAAGTTGTTTCCCGTCACGATCGGGTACGGCCAGGCAGTGGTCGCCGGATCCTCGGTGAGCGAATTCCCACCGAAGGAGCCAGTCACCTGGAGGTCGCCGGTGGTGAGGAGGGAGAGCCCACTCAAGGAGGTGCCGGCCGGCATCCCGGCCCCACCATTCGTCGGCACGTGATTCGACATCAGACCCACCACCTTCAGGGAGACCAACGAGCTCGGGTTCAGACTGTGGACGCGGATGCGGGTCCAGGGACCGAAAGCCCGGATGTACTCTCCGAAGGAGTAGCCGGCCACGAGCCCATCGGCACTGACGGCGATCGCGATGTCCGGCAGGAGCTTCGAGGTCGCCAACTCGACGGTCGCGGGCGTCAGCCCGCAGGTGGCGGGCGAGACCACCGCGCTCTGGACGGAGATCTTGTAGAGCGGCCGGTAGTAGTACGGCCACTCCGGATCGGCCACCTCCACGACCTTGATCGCGAAATCACAACCGTAGAAGGAGGCATGCTGCTCACTGACGGGCGTCTGCGCATGAGCCGATGAACCGAGCAACGCGACAATCCCAACGGCAATCGTTCCAAACCAACGCATGAGTACGGCCTCCACTGGGGAAGGGGGCTCGGACTCTATGTGCCTGGAAGAGCGGAACGCACGGACTTCACTCCAGTACGGAGGAACCCGTATCCACCCCAAGTACTTGTCTCCACACCTCGAGCTTCTCAGGGGAAGTGAGGGTGAGTTGCTCACCCGGGAAGTTCGCGCCATCGCCCTTCAGGACGCCACCGCTGGCGTACTGGTTTTCCCTCATCAACAGCCCCGGGCGATAACCGGCGGCACCTAGGCGAAGCAGCAACGATTGCGAGCCTCCTCGGAGGACATTGTTCCTGACCTCGAGCCCCGTGACGCTCCGGCCATCCGCCGCCAGCATCAGCCCGTAGCTGGCCGTGGTCTCGACGGTGTTGCCCACCACCCGCATGTTCCTCGCGCCCTCGATGCGGATGCCCTGCCCGTTTCCCGCGGGGATGTTGCGGATGTCCTGGAAGAGGTTGCCCTCCACCACGATGTTCTCGGGAGGCGTGCCGCCATCGAGGACGGAAACACCGCGCCCGGCGCGAGAGATGGAATTGCCCTGGATGAGGATGTCCCGGGCGCCGACGTGGATGACCACGGCCTCTCCGGCCGATGAGCCCGCCTGACGGATGGCCGTGTTGGGGAAGCCGGAAATGACATTGTCCCGCACGGTGACGCGCAGGCACTGCTTGATGTCCACCCCGTTCTCGCCCTCGTCGTGCAGTGTGTTGCCCTCGATGAGCACGCCGTCCGCGGGACCAGAACCCGGCTGACATTGAATGGAGTCGCCCGAGTTGTGATGGATGTCATTGTCCCGGACGACGATGTTCCGCGCCGGGCCCACCACCGCCACGCCATGGGAGTCGTCTCCCGGCTTGATGAAGTGGTGGATGTGATTGTTCCGCACCGTGATGTCCCGCGCACCCTCCACGCAGACACCCGCGCCCGAGGTGCCACCCTTCAGCTCGCTGCCCGAGAGGATGGACTGGCTCGCGGTAGCATCGAAGAGCACGGCGAACATGCCCGCTCCCCCGACATCGATGAGCAGGTTCTCCAGGTTCCACCGCCCCTGCACGCGGAGGACCGCGCCGCGCACCCTGTCCTTCGGCACGAGGGTGGGCCTCGGCGAGCCCTCTCCACGCAGGGTGATGGGGGCAACGTCCGAGCCACGCGACTCGAGGACGAGCTCCTCCGGATAGACCCCCGGAAGCACCCGGATGACCTCCCCCGGCTTCGCGAGCGCCGCCGCCCGGCCGATGGTCCGCAGGGGGGCCTCGAGCGTGCCCGCCCCACCGTCCGAGCCCTTCGTGCTCACGTACCAGCTCCGGCCCGAAGGCACCGGCGGTGGCGGCACGGGCGAGGGCTCCGTCGGCGAGGGCTCCGATGGCTCGGGCCGGGGCTCCTCCGGAGCGGGCAGTACCACGTGGGGCGACTGCGCATCCTCGGGACTGTCGTGTGCCGGAACCCCCGGCTCGCAGGCGAGCAGGAGCAGACAGGTGAACACTCCACACGCGCCCTTGAAGCGACCCTCGCCACCCGCGCCTCGCGTCACCCTGGACCCCCGCTCGCCAGCCCCCATCGAAGCGCCGAAGGTCTTCACGAGGGCCGCCGGCATCAAGGGGACGGACCTGGGGAAAGGTGCGCACCTGCCCCACGGGGTGGGGTTGCTACCAGGAGGAACTGGCCCCACCCCCGCCGGAACCGCCCCCTCCCCCACCCCAGGAACCGCCCGAGCTGGAGCCACCCGAAGACGAGGAGCTGAACGTGGAGCCCGAGTCGCTGAGGAAGAAGAACAAGAGCTCCAGCAGCACCCGGAAGACGGGCGGATAGGTGCCGATCACCAGCACGACGGCGAGGAGGGAAAAGGTCTTCCCGGACTCGAGGATCATGCTCAGCACGTTCATGCCGTGGTGGTCCGCGAGCGCCACCAGGCTGCCCACCACGGCGCTCAGCCCCAGAACGAAGGCAATCCGGAAGGAGAAGTGCTGCGCCGCGAGGGTGACCACCAGGAACATCACGGCGAAGGTGGCCCAGGCCAGCAGGAAGTGGAACGTGGGGATCCAGATCGAGTGCACCATCAGGCCCGTGAGGGCCATGGGCACGAGGACGAGCCCTCCGATGCTGCCGGCCAGCCGCGAGGTGCCAAGCCGCTCGCGCCAGACGCTCAGGCAGCAGCCGAGCAGCACGCCCGCGAGGATTCCCATCCCGATCAGCGCCAGCATGATGTTGTTCACTCGCGCGGCGCTCACCGGAGCGAAGCCGGAGAACTCCGGCACGTCCTGGACATCCGGCAGGCGATTGCGCACGCCCTGGATGACGCTCAGCAGGGCCCCACGGTAGTCATGCTCGCGCAGCAGCGGACCTTGCGCGTCGAGAAGGCTCCTCACCGCGTCGTCCGGCAGGTACTCCTCCAGCCCATAGCCCACATCCAGGCGCACGCGCCGGTCATCCACCGCGAGCACGAAGAGGAGCCCATTGTCCAGGCCGGCGGTGCCTCCCTTCCACGCCTCGAAGACCCGCGTCGCGTAGTCCTCGATGGGCTCGCCCCCGGTGGAGTCCACGAGGAGCATCGCCATCTGCACGCCCGTCTCGTTGCGCAAGCGCACCAGCGCGCTGGCCACCTCTTCATTGTCCGAGGACGACAGCAGCCCGCTCTGATCCACCACGGGCTCGTTGATGACCGGTGTGCTCCCCAGCAGGAGCGCCGGCAACAGCAGCACCAGGGCCGAGGCCTTCACCACGAGGTCACCTCGGAA
The DNA here is from genome assembly GCF_000733295.1 of Archangium violaceum Cb vi76. Lineage (GTDB taxonomy): Bacteria > Myxococcota > Myxococcia > Myxococcales > Myxococcaceae > Archangium > Archangium violaceum. Next base: position 115,577 of record NZ_JPMI01000142.1, read on the forward strand.
GACAGGGGCACGGAGGAAGGCAGCCCCGAGAGGCGCACCACCCAGGAGCGTGGGAAGGAGGACGCGGAGGCGTTGTACTCGGTGGCCACGAGGTCGTAGCGCCGCTGCTCCACGCTCACCCGGTTCTCCGCGCCGGAAATCTGGGCGTCCCGCTCCGGGCCGGGAGTGGCGGTGGCATAGCGCGCCTGCTCCCGTGCCCGCCGCTCCACCACGTTGCGCACCTGCGCGCGCTGGCGCGTCACCTCCTGCAGCGTCGAGTTGAGGCCATTGCGCACGACGAGGCCACTCATCCCGAGCACCACCGCCACGCCAGCGGCGACCCACGCCCCCTTGCGCAAACGCTCGCGCCGGGCCCGCCGCGCCCGCTCCGCCTCGAGCTTCGCTTGCTCCTGCTCCCGGCGGCGCTGCTCCAGCACCGCCATCGCCTGATCGATGTACTCGGCGGGGATGTCCAGCTCCTGCCCGATGCGCTTGACGTCCTCGGTGGTGAGCGTCTCCGGCGCCGCGTCCTTCTGCATCAGCCGGGTGGCGGTGTGGATGAGGTCGTCCACGTCATCGACGGCGACCTGCTGCCCCTGGGGGGAACGGTTCCGCGTCACGTCACTCATGCCTGGCTCACCACGTCCGGAAGTTCGTTGCCCCGGGTGTCCTCACCGGGAACGGCGGTGCGAAGCAGTCCGCCAATGCGCTCGATGGCCGTTTCCAACCCCGCCACGGGAGCCCCCTCGCGGAAGCCCTGGGCGAGCCCGTCCACCACCTCCTGCCAGAAGCCCGGCTGGGCCGCGCCGTGGACGCCCTGGCCCGCGTAGACGGCGGTCTTGCGGTCGGCCACCGCGACGTAGAGGAGCACCCCCGTGTCCGCGGCCGTGCGGCGCATCCCGAGCTCCTCGAAGACCTGGGCGGCCCGGGCCAGCGGCTCCCCTCCGCGACAGCTGCGCTCGAGGCGGACGACCACCTCGCCCCGGTGCCCCTCTTCCGCCTGGCGGATGGCCGCCACCAGGCGCGCCTCCTCCGCCTTGCTCAGCTTCCATCTCGGACGCATCCACGACCAATCCATGGCGGGGAGGATATGCCATCCGACCGAGCGGCGGAACGAGCTCCCCCGCCAGCCCAGCGGACATTCTCCACGCGGCGTCTATACTGCGCGCCCATCATGAAGAAGGACACGCTCAAGGAGCAGCTCCAGCGCACGACGCGCCGCGACCTGTGGCTCACGGTCGCGCCCGCTGCTCTCCTCATCGGCATCGCGTTCGCCGTCACGTTCTACTTCGTCAAGCCCGCGCCGCCCATGAAGCTCGTGCTCGCCACGCCCCAGGACGAGGGCGGCTTCCGCTACTTCGCGAAGAAGTACCAGGAGAGCCTCGCCCGGCACGGCGTCAAGGTGGAGATCCAGCAGACGAAGGGCTCCCTCAGCAGCGTGGAGCTCCTCTCCGAGGACACGGAACAGGCCGACGTCGCCTTCGTGCAGAGCGGCACGGCCGGCGGCGAGAAGGCGGCGCACATCGTCTCGCTCGGCAGCCTCTCGTATGTGCCCCTCTGGGTCTTCTACCGGGGCGAGCCCATCGACGACGTGCGCGGGCTGACGGGCAGGCGCATCGCCATCGGGGGCGCCGAGAGCGGAACGCACGCGCTCGCCCGTACGCTGCTGTCGGTCAGCGGCGTGGACAAGGCCCCGACGGAGCTCCTGCCGCTGGAGCGCGACGCGGCCATCGAGCAGCTCAAGAAGGGCCAGCTCGACGCGGTGTTCCTCGTCTCGCCCGCGGAGGCGCCCGCCATCCAGAAGCTCGCCGCGGAACCCGGGGTGCGGCTCCTCAGCTTCACTCGCGGTGAGGCCTACGTCCGCCGCTACCCCTACCTGTCGAGGCTCGTGCTGCCCCGGGGGGTGTTCAACCTCGCCGCGGACATCCCCGCTCACGACGTGGTGCTGCTCGCGCCCACCGCGAACCTCGTCGCGAAGGACTCGCTGCACCCCGCGCTCGCCTACCTGCTCATGCGCACCGCGAGTGAGATCCACGGCAGCGCCGGGCTGCTGGACCGCTCTGGCGAGTTTCCCGCGCCGCTCGAGACCGGCTTCCCGCTCAGCAGCGAGGCCCGCCGTTACTACGACGCCGGCATCCCGCTGCTGCAGCGCTACCTCCCCTTCTGGGCCGCGAACCTGGTGGACCGGCTCTGGGTGATGCTGGTGCCCATCATCGCCGTGGTGGTGCCGCTCGGACGGGCCGTGCCGGCGCTGTACCTGTGGCGGGTGCGCTCGCGCATCTTCCGCTGGTATGCCCGCCTGAAGGAGATCGAGCTCCAGTTGGAGGAGAACCCCGGGCGCGAGATGCTCGAGGACATGATGAAGCGGCTCGAGGAGGCCGAGCGCGCGGTGAACCGGATCCCCGTGCCGCTGGCCTACGCGGAGAACCTCTACTTCTTCCGTGAGCACATCGACGTGGTCCGCCGGCGGCTCACCCGGCGGCTCTCCGGCGCACCCGATAGCCGGGAGCTCGTCGTGACACAGGTGACCGCCTCATGAAGTACGTCGTGACGGCCTGGTTCTGGCTGCTCTTCCTCACCACCGCCCCGGTGCTCTTCGTGCTCGGGCTGGTGTTGTTCCTCGTCGCGTACCCGGTGGATCCGGACCGGCGGTGGCTGCACGCGCTGGTGTGCCGCTGGTGTCACGTGCTGTGGCTGCACGCGTCCCCGGGGTGGCGCACGCGGGTGGAGGGACGGGAGCTGCTGCCCTCCGGGGCCTGCGTGCTGGTGGCCAACCACCAGTCCGCCGCGGACATCCTGGCCGCCATGGGCCTGTTCCACCCCTACAAGTTCGTGGCCAAGGCGTCCCTGTTCCCCATCCCCATCGTGGGGTGGATGATGAGCCTGCTGGGCTACGTGCCCGTGAAGCGCGGCAGCACCAACTCCATGGGCAGGATGCTCGATCAATGCCGGTACTGGCTGCGCCGGGGCATGCCGGTGCTCATCTTCCCCGAGGGCACCTACTCGCAAGAGGGACTGCTGCGCTTCAAGCGGGGGGCCTTCCAGCTCGCGCTGGAGGAGCACGTGCCCGTGGTGCCGGTGGTCATCGAGGGCACCACCCAGCTCCTCGAGGGGGATGGCATCTGGATGAGCCCGCGCGCCTCCATGCGCGTGCGCGTGCTGCCACCGCTGTCCCCCGAGTCGTTCGCTCCGGACGCGGTGACGCTCGCCGAGCAGGTACGGGCGCTGTACGTGGACACGCTGGCCGCCACGGGCTGAGGCGGCCAACTACCGGCAGTCCGCGCGCCGCAGCGAGACACCGGCCTCGGTGCGGTACTGGTAGACGACGCCTCCCTCGTCCAGGACGGTGAAGTCCCGGAAGGTCTCCTCGGGCATGGTGTTGAGCGGCAGGTCCGCCTGGCCCAGCACCTTCCCGTCGAGTGGATCCAGACAGAAGAGCCGCACTCCAGGCTCGGAAGCGGGGCTCGCCTTGCCCGTGGGCAGCTCACCCGCCACTCCCAGGTAGATGACACCCGAGCGGTCCGAGTCGAGCAGCGTGATGAACATCAGCGGGAACTGCACCCGGTACTCGCGGGTGTAGCGCTGCTGGTTCGTCTGGCGATCGACGGCGTTGACCAGCAGGCGCCCGCTCGGCCTGTCGATGATGGCGGCGAGGATGTACGAGCGGCCATCCCGGGTGGGGCGGCCCGGAATCTCCGGGCGCGTGGTGTCGGCCGTGCCCGAGAGATCGCCAATGCGCACCAGCGCGCCGTGCTCGCGCTCCACGTACACCGAGTCCCCATCCACGAAGGTGCCGGTGATGCCACCCGTCTCGGGGATGCCCTGGCCTTGCAGCGGCAATTCTCCACGGAGCGTGCCCGTCTCGGGGTCGATGATGGCCACGGACTTGTCCCTCAGCCGATCCATCACCAGCATCGTGCCGTCCCTGGCCACGGTAACGTCCTGGGGCGTCTGCTGGGTGATGGGCGTGGTCCCGAGCACCTTGCCGTCCTGGCCGATGCGCACGAGCCGGCCATTGAGCTGATCCAACACCACGACGTCCCCGAGCGGCGTCACCGCCAGCGACATGGGCGCCTCGGGGTTGGCTTCCTGGGGACGGTCGCGCCCGAGCTGCGAGGGACCACTGCCCCAGCCCAGCTCGGCGATCACTCCCGGGGCCTTGTTGGAAGGCTCCGAAGGAGATGCACCCTCCCCCGCCTGGCCCTGACTGGCGCCAGAAGGAGGCCGGGGAGCGGTGCCACCCTGGGCCGACGCCGGGGCCGCCGGCTCTCGAGTGGACGAGGCGGAGCCCGGGCCATCCTCCTTGCCCGAACGAGCCATCACGAGCGCGATGCCGAGCGCGAGCACCGTGAGTCCCACGAAGATGATGACACCGCGCTTACGCGACTCCATGACCTCTTCCTTTTCAGCTTCAGCTTCGACGAACACGACTCAATGCGACGGGGAACCCCGCGGCACGAGCCGCTCCACCCGCGCCTTCAGCTCCGGATCATCCGGCACGTCCGGCCCGAGCTGGATGAACGAGAGCAACTGGGTACGGCCCTCCGTGACCGGGCGCTCCCGGGCCTGCTCCTCCAGGCGTTGCCGCCGGGACAGGAAACCGGCCAGTGTCTCCTCGAGCGGCTTCCGGGCCGCCTCGTCCTTCGCCGCGGCCAGCCGCTCGCGAGCCCGCTGGATGTTCTCGTCCAGGAGCTTCAGCCCCTCCCGGGCCCTCGCCACCTCGGCGAGATCGACGAACGGCCCCGTCCCCGCGACGGTGAGCTCCAGACGGCCCAGTTGCCTGCCGCGCTCGCCCGAGGGCACCAGGGTGGCGTGACCCAGGCGCTGCGCCGTCCCCGGTAGACGGCCCTCGTTTGACTGCACGACGAAGTCCACCGCCTCCCCCACCTCCCGCGCGAGCGCCTGGGCGGACTCCAGGGGCAGCGCGGCCAGCACCACCACCACGTCCACCCGCTCCTTCTCGCGCAGCCGGCGGGCCTCGGCGAGGGCCACGGGCCCGGGAGGCCGGCCCGTCACGCCTGGCCGCACCTCGCCCTCGGGCGAGAGCCCCACCACACCGAACGCCAGCGGGCCCACCTTCACCACCGTGGAGGCCGTGAAGAGCGGCTTGCCCTTCGTGTCCACGAGGTTGGCCGACAGCACCTTCATCTTCGACTTCCGGGTGGCCTGCTTCAGGAAGTCCGTGCCGAGCACCAGGTCCCGCGCCCCCACGGCCATGGCCGAGGTGCCCAACGCCTCCATCTGCTCGAGCAACAACTCCGCGCGCTCGCGTGCGCCTGGCTCCCCCTCCGGCTCGGGCGTCTTGAAGAGCGCATTGCCCGCGTCCAGCACCAGCACCGGCTCGCCCTTCGCGCGCTCGCGGGAGAGGACCGTCTTGCGCCGGGCCAGCCCTCCCGCCGGGAGCTGCCCGCAGCCGCAGTGGGAAATCTCTCCCCGGTTGTCTCCGGTGAACAGGAGCACCGCCTTCCCGGGCGCGGCTCCCGCCACCAGGGGACTCAGCAGCAACACCAGCAGGGCGAGCAGGCCCGGTCGAACGCGCATCACATCCTCGGAAGACAGCCACTCCCCAACGAACGGCGGCCGGGCCACACGCACCCGGCCGCCCCCTCCCCACGGCGGAGGGACTAGAAGTGACGGATGGCGTGGTACGTGGTGGTGGCGGTGCGGAGGTTGTACACGCAACCGGCCGCGCAGCCCTTGCACTCGTAGGCCCACATGCTGCCCCACCCATCACCCGACTCGTAGAGGAAGATGTGGCCGGCGCCGTTCTGGTTGTAGACGAGCGCGTCGGCCTTCAGCAGGGCGTCCCGGGAGATGGTCGTCCACTGGCTGGTGTCGGAGTTGAAGCTGACGGTGCTGTAGGGGTGCGAGTCGACGGCCGTGTTGGTGTTGGTGCTGGGCACCACCCACACCTTGGCGAGGAAGCCGGAGCAGTCCGCGCCGTACGAGCCGCTGTGCGTGCAGCTCGGGCAGTTCCCCGAGCACGAGCCCACGGCGGAGCCCGGGTTCCAGGCGCCGTGGCCCCACCAGTACGAGAAGCCCATTCCACTCTTCGCCTTGGCGATGGCGGTGTCACGCGTCGAGGTGGAGGTGGTCACCAGGTTGAGGTAGCTGCCCGAGGCCCAGCCCGTCACGCCGCTGTAGGTGACCTTGTACCAACCGCTGGTGGGGCAACCTCCGCCCGCCTCCTTGGCGATGGCACCACTCGGCATCGTCAGGAGGATGCCGTAGGACGTCCCGACCCCGCTGCGCAGGTTCAGGTTCGCGGTCGTCTGGAGGCTGGAGCCCGCGGTGACGCACGAGGTGATCGCGTTCTCGCTGCTGCCCACGCTCTCGTCCACGCCCGTCAGCTCGACGCTCTCCACGGACGACTGGCCGCCGCCGCAGCCCGCCGCCACCACTGCCAGGACCGCCAACCACTTCAAGGAATGACCGCTCATGCTCCGGGTGCTCATACGACCCTCCATGGGGGGGGGAACTGCGGGGAAGGCAGGCGCGTCCCACGACCCTTCACTCCACTGGCATGGCGGGACGCCTTGAAAAACCAGGAAGCACATGATTGCAGGAAATGTGGGAGCCGCACAACCCGCGAAGGCGCTCTTCACCCGCGCGCCCGCGCCCCGGAGGGGCTTGCGTTCTCCCCACACACAGCCCTCGTTCTTCTCTATGTTGCCGCCCCTCAACAAGGAGCCTTCTCTTGGCCGGATCCAGCCTTCTCGCACTGCTCGACGACATCGCCACCATCCTCGACGACGTGTCGGTGATGACCAAGGTGGCCGCGAAGAAGACCGCTGGCGTGCTGGGCGATGACCTGGCGCTCAACGCCGAGCAGGTCGCGGGAGTCAACGCCGACCGCGAGCTGCCCGTGGTGTGGGCGGTGGCCAAGGGTTCGCTCGTGAACAAGGCCATTCTGGTGCCCTCAGCGCTGCTCATCAGCGCGTTCATCCCCTGGGCGGTGACGCCGCTGCTGATGCTGGGCGGCCTGTACCTCTGTTACGAGGGCGTCGAGAAGCTGGCGCACAAGTTCCTGCACAGCGAGGCCGAGGACGAGGCCCACCACGCCGAGCTCACCCAGGCCCTGGTAGACCCGAGGTCGATCTGGTGGCGATCGAGAAGGAGAAGATCAAGGGCGCGGTGCGCACCGACTTCATCCTCTCGGCGGAGATCATCGTCATCTCGCTGGGTGTCATGGCCTCCGCGCCCTTCAAGACGCAGGTGCTGGCGCTGGTGGGCGTGGCCCTCCTGATGACGGTGGGCGTGTACGGACTGGTGGCGGGCATCGTCAAGCTCGACGACGCGGGGCTCTTCCTCAGCCGGAGGACCGGCTTCCAGCGCACCCTGGGCGTGGGCCTCCTGAAGGGAGCGCCGTACCTCATGAAGGGCCTGTCGATCGCCGGCACCGTGGCCATGTTCCTGGTCGGCGGCGGCATCATCTCGCACGGCATCTCCACGCTGCACCACGGCATCGAGGGCCTGGCCCATCACGCGGGCGAGGTGTCCATCATCGGCGGTCTGCTCGGCGGGCTCACGACGTCGTTGGCCAACGCCCTGGTGGGCCTCGTGGCCGGTGCGGTGGCGCTCCTCCTGGTGCTCGGGGTGCAGCGCGTGATGAAGCGGGGCGACAAGACCGGGGCTCCGAAGGCGCACGGCTGAGGCGCCCGCCTGCCCGCCCATGAGGCTGGCCAGCGTGGGCTGGCCGGCCGCCCGGACGGGCCGGAGCGTTTCGTGGAGCGATGAGGCCGCGCGACTTGCTAGGCTCGCGCGCGATGAGACTCCTGGCCCCCCTGCTCCTCGTCTCCCTGCTGCTGTCGTTGGATGCCCATGCCTACGTGGACCCGGGCACCGGCAGCGTGCTGCTGCAAATCCTGCTCGGTGGCTTCGCGGGCCTGGCGCTCTTCGGCAAGCTCTTCTGGCGCCGCGTCACCGAGCTGTTCGGCCGCAAGCCCCTGCCCCCTCCGGCCGCCGCCCCGGCTCCCTCCGACTCGCGTGACGTGAAGAGCGACCGGTGATCGCCTACGAACCCGGCTCCTTCAAGGACCCCTCCGGCCGCGTCTTCTATCTGCGCGATGAGGTGTACCGCACGCTGACCCCCGAGGCGGGCGAGGCGCTGGGCCGCGCGTGGGAGAGCGGCCTGATGCCGGAGCTCACGCGGGCCGGGTTGGTGCTCGAAACCGAGCGGGTGCGCGCCACGGAGTTGGACGTGCCCGGACTGGAGGGCTCGGCCTGGTTGCTGCGCCAGCCGCGCGTGCCCGTGGTCAGCTACGCGTACGAGTGGAGCTTCGAGATGCTCCGCGACGCCGCCCTGGTGACGCTGGAGATACTCGAGCGCTGCCTGGCCGCGGGCTTCCTGCTCAAGGACGCCAATTCCTTCAACCTGCTGTTCCTGGGCGGCAAGCCGCGCCTGGTGGACGTGCCCTCCATCGAGCCGTACCAGGAGGGCATGCTGTGGGCGGGCTACGGCCAGTTCTGCCGCAGCTTCCTCTTCCCGCTGCTGCTCGGGGCGCACCTGGGCCTGGAGTTCCAGCCGCTGCTGCGTGGCACCATGGGAGAGCTGCCGGTGAAGGAGGTGGCCCGGCTCTTCCGGCTGCGCGACTGGTTCAAGCCAGGCGTGCTGCGCGACGTGGTGCTGCAAGCGCGCCTGGAGCGGGACTTCGCCCGCCGGCAGGAGACGCTGGCCGGCTCGGTGAGCACCTACCGGCTGCCCAAGGAGCTGCTGGTGGCCAACGTGCGCCGGCTGCGGCGCATCATCGAGCGCCTGCGCACACCCACCACGCCCTCGGAGTGGTCCGGCTACACCGCGTTCCACAACTACACGGACGAGGACCAGCGGCAGAAACGCGTCTTCGTGGAGCGGGCGCTGGAGGAGGCGAAGCCCGCGCGTGTGCTCGACCTGGGGTGCAACACCGGGCAGTACACGGAGCTGGCGAGGGCCCGGGGCGCGCAGGTGGTGGCGGTGGACGTGGACGCGCAGGCCATCGACCTGCTCTACCGTGGCCTGCCGGCCGGAGCGTCCGTGTGGCCGCTGGTGGCCAACCTGGCCAACCCCACGCCGGCCATGGGCTGGGCGCTGAAGGAGCGCCGCTCGCTGCTGGAGCGCCTCGGCTCGGACTTCGTGCTGGCGCTGGCGCTGGTGCACCACCTGCGGATCACCGCGGGCGTGCCGCTGGAGCAGGTGGTGGAGCAGCTCTTCGCCCTGGCGCCCGAGGGCGTGGTGGAGTGGGTGGACAAGCAGGACTCGATGGTGCGGCGGATGCTGAGCCTGAGGCCGGACGTGTACCCCGACTACACCTGGGAGAACTTCCGGGCGCTGCTGGAGCGCCACGGCACGTTGGTGGCCGTCCAGGAGACGCACGAGGGCCGCCGCCGGCTGTGCCACGTGCGCCGCCGCTGAGAGGTGGATCGTGGCGGGTGAGCGGGTGGACGTCGTGCGCGGTGGAGCCGTCGCGGTGTGGCAGGCCGTCTGGGCCTGCTACGCGTTCGTGCTGCTGGAGTGGCTCTTCCTCGTCACCCAGCAGGGCTTCATGGTGTCGTTCCCGCGCACGGTGTGGGCCAGCACCCTGGCGTGCCTCCCGCTGGTGCTGCTCCTCCCGTCGCTCGCCGCGCTCCCGCCGCTGCTCGGAGCCGAAGCACTGCTCGCGCGCCTCCCCGAGGGCTCCAGGGTACGAGCACTGCCCGTCGCCTCCGCCGTCCCGGCGCTGGTGCTGACGGGCCTGTCCTTCCTGCTCATCGACAACTTCACCTACACCCTCTTCGGCTTCGGGGTGGTGACGGTCTCGAAGTCCCTGCTGTTCCTGTATGTGCCGCTGCTGCTCGTGCTCTTCGGCACGCTGGTGCGGAAGCTTGCCCGTGCACGTCGGGAAGTGCTGGCCACGGGCGGGTGGCGCTGGCGGCTCGCGGTGGCGGGAGGACTCGTCACCCTCTCGCTCGGGGTGCTGGCCCTCCGGCTCGCCGGGGGGAGCGAAGCACCAGAGCAGGAGGCGCCCCTGGCCTCGGCCACGGCCCGGCGGCCCAACGTGCTCTTCATCGCCTCGGACGGGCTGGAGGCGAAGCGGCTGTCCGCCTACGGCTACGAGCGCCCGAACACGCCCTTCCTGGCACGCTTCAAGGAGCGCACCCTCTTCTTCGAGAACGCCTTCTCCAACGCGGGGCGCACCACGGGCTCGCTCACCTCGATGCTCACCTCGCGCCTGCCCACGAGCACCCGGGTCATCTTCCCGCCGCACATCCTCTCCGGCGAGGCGGCGTTCCTGCACCTGCCGGGGCTGCTGCGGCGCGCCGGCTACGAGACGCACCAGTTCACCGTCCGCTACTACGCGGACGGGGCCGACCTGAACCTGCAAGGAGGCTTCGAGCGGGCCAGCGGGCGGGAGTTGTCCACGGACGTGCCCTCGGGGCCCTGGCGGAACCTCATGGAGGAGCGCTACGTGGCCGAGCGCATGGCCGAACGTCTCTCCGAGCGCGTGCTGTATGTGCTCGGGCTCCGGCCGATGGTGAACTACTTCAAGCTCGTGCAGCTGCCCACGCGCATCTACGGCTGGGACACGGACGAGGATCGCATCAAGGGGGCCCTCGCCGTGGCCGAGCGGGCCCAGCGGCCCTTCTTCACACACATCCACCTGATGGGGACGCACTGCTGCGCCTACAGGAAGAGTCCCGAGCCGGTCTTCGCGCGCACCCCCGCGGCCACGCCCGAGGAGCAGCGGGAGAACATGCTGGACGACGCCATCCTCGACGCGGACCGCCTCATCGAGCGCCTCCTCACCGGGCTCGAGGAGCGCGGGCTGTTGGAGAACACGCTGGTGGTCATCAGCTCCGATCACAACCAGGGGTGGATGACGCTCGACCGGGTGCCGCTGATGATCCACTTCCCCGGCGGGCAACGGCACGGAGTGGTGAAGGAGAACGCCCAACTGCTCGACGTGGCACCCACGGTGCTCGAGGCCGTGGGACTGTCCGTCCCGGGCTGGATGGAGGGCCGCTCCCTGCTCTCCGCGCCGCGTGGCCTCACCGAGCCCATTCTCAGCACGGGGGAAGTCGACTCGATGCGCACCGACGCGAACTGGGAGCGCATCTCGCGCCTGAGGGATCCGGGGCCGCCGCTCTACGGCTTGAGCACCGTCTCCGCGGTGGTGTGCGACCAGTGGTGGACGCTCCAGCTCAAGACGGGGGAGCTCCAGAAGGGCAAGGTGTCCGGGCACACGGCGCCGTGCGCGGAGGCGTCACTTCCCGCGGACCCGGACATCCGCCGGACCATCCTCACGCACCTGCGGGAGCGCGGCTTCGAGCTCGCGCTCCCGCCGTAGCGCATCAGGCGCCGAACCACCCCTTCTGGCGCGCCTCCTCCCCCCCACGCCAGCCCGGAAGCTGCCTCGGGTTACTGCTGGTTCAGCTGGACCTCGAGCGTCTCCATCTTGCGGATGACCGGGTGGGGCCCGAACGAGGGCTCCTTCGCCAGCCGCAGGGCCGGGAAGCGCTTGATGAACGTCTCCACGACGAGCTGCACCTCGAGCCGCGCCAGGCTCGCGCCCAGGCAGAAGTGCATGCCGTGGCCGAAGGCGATGCTCGCGTTGGTGTTGCGGCGCACGTCGAAGGCATCCGCGTTCGGGAACACGCTCTCGTCACGCAGGGCGCTGTTGAGCATGACCAGGACCATCTGGCCCTTCTTGATCGTCACGCCGCCCATCTCCACGTCCTCGAGCGCGTAGCGGGCGATGCCCATCTTCCCGAAGTTGTCGAAGCGCAACACCTCCTCGACGACGCCCTTGAGCAGCTCGGGCTGGGCCTGCACCTGCGCGAGCAGCTCGGGCCGCTTGAGCACGTTGTAGACCGTGAAGCCGATGAGGTGGATCGTGGTCTCGAAGCCTCCCACGATGAGCGCCGACACCAGCGACAACAGCTCCGCGGTGCTGAGCCGGTCTCCCTGCTCCTCCGTCTGGATGAGCGTGGTGAGGATGTCGTCGGGCAGCGGGTTGCGGCGCCGATCCTCGATCGTCTCGCGCACCAGGGCGATTCCCTCCTGGACGTCGGTGCGCATCACGGCCACCTCCTCCGGGCGGAGCAGTCCGGGCAGGAAGCTCTTGACCGCCGCCTCCGTGAAGCGCTGGAAGAGCGTCTCGCGCCCCTTGGGGATCTTCAGCATGGAGCCGATGACCCGGGGCGGAATGCGATCCGCGATGTCCGAGACCACGTTGATGGTGTCCCGGCCCGCCAGGTCATTCAGGATGTCATCGATGATGACCTGCAGCTCCGGCTTCAGCCGCTCGATGGCGCGCGGGGTGAGCGCCGGGCTGACGAGCTTGCGCACCCGGGCGTGATCCGACCCCGACAGCGCGAAGAGCCCCGCCTTGTTGAGCTCCACCAGCTCGGGGATCATCGCCGCGGACCCCAACACCGAGGCGTACTCCCACTCGGCCCGGTTGGGCGAGAAGCGCCTGGCGTCCTTGAGCACGGCGGCGGCGTCCTCATACCGGGTGAGCAGCCAGCCCCGGCCTTCCGGCCAGTAGTACAAGGGCGCCTTGGTGCGCAGCGCCTCGAGCGCGGGATAGGGATCGAGGACGTAGCCGGGAGCATCCGGCGAGAAGGACACGGTGGGGGGATGGGAAGGCGTCTGAAGCGACATGGGTCATCTCCTTCGGGGGGAAACAACGAACACGGGTGGGAACTCAGTCTTCCGAGAGCGACAGCGCCTGCTTCGGACATCCGAGGATGGCCTTGTCCACCTTGGCGCGCAGCTCGGGAGGAACCGTCTCGGTGAGGACGTGCAGCTGATCCTTGTCATCGAGGTGGAAGGACTCGGGCGCCGCGCGCACGCAGACGCCGTTGGCCTCGCAGCGATCCCAATCGACCACGATCTTCATGTGCATCTCCTTGAGGTGGGACTTCGAGGTGGGACTTCGAAACGCCAGGGACGGCGTCATGCCTTGAGCAGCCGGAGCACCAGCTCGATGGGCGGCCGCGCCGTGCCGGGATGCACGGTCTGGTTGATGGCGAGCCCCTGCGTCACGGCCATCCACGCACGCGCGAGCTCCCCGGGTGGGCCCGGGGCGGCGGCCCCCGTGCGCTGCGCCTCCTCGATGAGCGAGGACAGGGGCTCGTGCACGTGCCGCTCCAGCCGCTCCAGCGCCTCGCGCACCGGCTGGGGCGCGTCCCCTCCCATGGAGGCATGCACGATGATCCGCAGGTGCTCGGAGGCCTCCACCGAGCTCTCCCCCATGATGGAACACACGTACACGAGCCGCTCCCACTCGGAGATGGGCATGGCCCGGGCCCGGGCGATCAGCGCCTCCCAGCCGTGGATGGACTCCTCGATGACGGCGACGAAGAGCGCTTCCTTGGTGGGGAAGTAGTGGTGCACCAACCCATGGCTGATGCCCGCGGCGGACGCGATGTCGGAGATCTTCGCCGCCACGAACCCCTTGCGCGCGAACACCCGCCGGGCCGCACCCAGCACATCCCTCCGCCGCTCTTCCCGAAGCTGCTCCACCCGCGACGCCGCACGAGGACTCATGGTCATCCCCACACTTGATTGACTGGTGGGTCAATCAACCACTGGCCCCAGCTCTAGCAAATCCGGAAAAAGGACACAACCCGGGAATGGCGCAGGACTCGAGCACCAGGGGTGGGAGCGCGCGGAAACGCAGGTGTGCTCGGGCAGCATCGCGATGCCGAGTCCCGCCGACGCCGCCTCACGCAACGCGCCGAAGGCCTCCAGATTGGCCGAGACGAGCACCGGGCGCCGCCGGGGTCTGGGCCCTTCTTTTCTTCCTCTACGGATCTACAATCCCCGGCGTGATGAACCTTCGACCTTCACGTTGGGGTACCGTGTTGTCTCTCGCCCTGGTGTTCGGGCTCGGCATGCCGGGGCCGGAGGCCTGGGCGGCCAGGGGCACGCGGAGCGCCAGATCGGCCAAGAAGGCCGGCAAGGTGAAGGCCCGGAAGGGACCACAGCCGAAGCTGCTCACGCCCGCGGAGGACGCGGAGCTCCAGCCGGGCAGGAAGGTCACCTTCAAATGGAAGGTGGCCGCGAAGCTCGTGCGTCTCCAGGTGGCGCGCGACGAGGAGTTCACCGACACGGTCATCGACCGTCCGGTGAAAGGCCGCTTCGCGATTCTCCCGCTCGAGGAGGGCTCGTACCACTGGCGGGTGTCGGTGAAGGGGATCGCCTCCGACCCGCGCAGGCTGACGGTGGGCTCCGAGCCGCCCCCGGAGTCCCAACCGGAACCGCGGGCACTGGCCCAGGCGCAACCGGAAGAGACGATGACCGGTGGTCTGGGGCTGGATCTCACCGCGGCCACCACCCCGAGCGACACCAGCACGGAGGCCTCGAGCGACGCGACCGCCCAGACTTCCGCCGTGGAGATGCCGGCCGCGGAGCCCGTGACGAGCGAGCCCGCCAGCCCGGTGGTGACCGAGGCGGAGCGGACGCCCTCCTCGCAGCGCGGCAACCAGAAGCGCTGGAGCTTTTTCATCGGCGGCTCGGCCGCGTTCGGCCCGGGTGCACCCAGCTCGATGGCGGCGCTGCGGTACGAGGCCAGCGTCGCGTTCCGGATCGCGAATCCCTTCGAGCTGAGCCTCGCGGTGGGTGGCACATCGCTCAACGTGCTGGGCACCCGCGATGAGACCTGGCCGTACTACACGTGGTCCGGGCAGTACTACTTCGACCTCGGGGCACGCTACCGGCTGGTTCGTTTCGAGGGCGGAGCGTTGTTCGGGCTCGTGTCCGGGCGGGTCTCCTTCTTCACCGCCCCGCCGGATCAGTTGGGCTTCCTCGTGGATCGCAGCCCGTTCTCGGCCGGCGCTGGCGTTGCCTTGCGCTTCCGGGCGGGCCTCCCGCTGGAGCTCGGTCTGCGCGGCAACGTCATCACCGGCAAGAGCCTGGGCGGCGAGCTCGAGCTCGGCCTGCGCGTCATGGTGTTCTGACGCCGCTTGGAAGCAGGAGCATCGCGGAGCCTGTTTCTCCAGACTTCCTCGAAATACTATGATTAACTGGGAGGAACGAAGGAGGAAGACGTGCGCATCGAACGGCTATCGGTGGGGTTGCTCGCGGCAGTGACGCTGGTCCTGGGAGGAACCCAGGCGGGCTGTGGCCAACCGGAGCACGCGTCTCCGGAAACCCCCGGGGAGGAGCAGGGCACGAGCGCCTCCGCCCTGAGCTACCCCAACGGGAGCAGCCGGACCGTGGTGTCGAAGCGGGTGGTCTACAAGGATGGCTCGGGCAACTACCGGGCCGCGCCGGGCTTCGAGCACTTCCGCGCGGCCGGAGCACCGGACGGAGATCTCCACAACATCCGGATCGCCGAGGTGGATGCGCCCCTCACGCGCGAGGCGATCGTCCTGATGTCGTCCGGCCAGAAGATGTCCAGCAGCGGGCACAACAGCGGGGTGACGGGGCAAGGGGCGAGCTGGGACGCGACCTGTGATGCCGTCTCCTGCCCGAACGTGACGCTGGACGGCCGCTCGCTGGCGATGAAGCTGCGCTCCCTGGGCTGGTTTCCCACGGGCTCCACCTACCTGGCCGTGGTCAACGACAACAACTTCGACCACCTGTTCGACAGCGGCAAGAAGCAGCAGCTGCTGAATGGATACTCCAACTGGCTCCAGGCGCAGATCCGCCCCGAGACCCGGTCCATCTACCTGGCGGGAAGCTCGCGCGGAGGCTGCATGGTGATGCGCATGGCCCAGGCGCTGCGCGCCAATCCGGCGTACGACGGCATCGATCTCTACGTGTCGTCGTTCGACGGGGTGTGCAAGTACACCCAGGGCGAGCTGGGCACCTCCGGGGAGAAGATCAACAACCCCGTCCGCCCCTGGGGCACGTTCTACGGCGGCTGGGCCACGGATCTCTCCGCGCAGTTCCCCCGGAAGGGGCGGCTGCGCATGTACCACATCGCGGGTGGGGAGGAGGTCGCTCCGGCCTCGGGGATCCGCGCCTTCTCGGCGTACTCGGGCTCGCCCCCGTCGACGGGCAGCAACCTCGACTGGGGCTGGTACAAGCAGACCTGGGTGAAGTGGCAGCACAAGGAGATCGGCAACCCCTACACCGAGCCTGGCTCGTCGGATCAGCCGCGCGTCATCTCCGAGACCATCGACGCGCAGCTCACCTGGCTCGATGCCTTCCTGTGAGCCGCGGGGGCGCGAGGCTTGCGTCCGAATCAACGGGAGGGGTCACCCGGGAGGGGAAGGGTCGCCTCCATGCATGTGCCCTGGAGCGAGGTGCTGAAGCGCAGCGTGCCGCCGAGCGCCGCGGCACGATGGCGCAGGTTGCGCAGGCCTCCACTGCTGCGCTCGAGGGCGCCCTCCGGCAGCCCCTCCCCGTCGTCCTCCACCTCCACGCGTATTTCCTCGTGCCCGCGCAGGCGCACCGTCACCGTGCGCGGACGAGCATGTCGCACGGCATTGCGCACCGCCTCCTGGACGATGCGCACCACGTGCAGCCGCGCCTCTCCCGGCAGCACCATGCCGGCGGGTGCCCCCTCATCGAGGAAGCGCAACGCCACCTGCTCGCCGCACAGCTCCAGGCAGCGCCCCCGCAGGTGCGCCACCAGCGACTCCCAATCCTGACTCTCCGCGCGCAAGGCCCACACCACGCTGCGCAGCTCGTCGGTGCCCTGGCGGATGCGCTCGGCGAAGCCGGAGAGTTCCTCGGCGCGGCCACCTTCGCCCAGCCGGGCCTCCAACGTGCGCACGCTCCACAGCAGCGCGCTCAGCTCGCTGCCCACCCCGTCGTGCAGATCCCGGGCGATGCGAGCCCGCTCCTCGTGCACCAGCAACTCGGCCACCCGCGCCTGCAGCCGCTCCCGCTCCGCCATCATGTCGCGCAGTTGCGCCGCCGCCCGGCTGAGCGTCACGTACACCAGGGTGCCCACCGCGCCCGTCCCCACGCACACGGCCGCCGCTCCCACGTCCTCGCGCCCCCCCCAGAAGGCCGCGGCCAGCACCGTGGGGCCTCCGGCCAGCAGCAAGGCGTTGTACAGGCGCGCGCTCCCGGTGCCGGCCGCATGGAAGACGAGCGCGAAGTACAGCACCCAGAAGGGGCTGCTCGCGTTTCCCGAGGCCCACACCAGGTACAGCTCGCCCCCCACCGACACGGCCGTCTCCAGCCAGTTGAGCAGGCGGTACGTCCACGCGTGGCGGCCCGCCCGGTGGAACGCCACCGTCGCCCCCAGCGACACCGTGCCGAAGAGCAGCACCACCGGCCCCGTGTCGCCCAGCCGCACGCCCAGCAGCGGCCCCAACCCGGGCACGAGCGGCGACACCGCGACCAGTCCGGCCAGCAGCCACATCCCCGAGGCCAGCAGCGGCGAGCGCATGGCCGCGTGCATCGGCAGATCCATCCCTGGCGCTGGAGGCGTCACCTCGGGGATACCAGCCCCCGGCGCAGTGCGACGGCGGTGGCCTCGGCCTTCGAGCGCACCCGCAGTTTGCGGTAGAGGCTCTTCACGTACGTCTGCACCGTGCCCAGCCCCATTCCCAGCCGCTCGGCCACCCCGGCATACGCCACCCCCTGGGTGAGCAGCTGCAGCACCTCGCGCTCCCGGGGCGTGAGCTCCTCGCACCCGGCGCCGGGCGGAGGCCGGGAGAAGCTCTCCACCACCTTGCGCGCCACCGCGGGCGTCATCGGCGCGCCCCCCTCGGCCGCCTCCCGCACCGCCCGCACCAGCCGCTCGGGCGGCGTGTCCTTGAGGAGGTAGCCCCGCGCTCCCGCCTTCAACGCCCCGAAGATGCTGTCCGCGTCGTCGAAGCTGGTCAGCGCCAGCAGGCACGCCTCCGGTTGCAACCGGCTCAGCGCCAACATCAGCTCCGTCCCCGGCCGGTCCGGCAGCCCCAGGTCGATGAGCCCCACCTCGAACTCCAGGCCCCGCTCCACCAGCGCCAGCGCCTCTCCCACGCTCTCGCAGCTCCCCACCACCGACATGCCCCCGCTCTCCCACGGCACCGCGTGGAGCAGCCCCTGCCGGACTCGTGGATCGTCCTCCACCACCAGGAGGCGAACGGAACGCTGGCTCATCCGAGGTGACAGCATACTCCTCCCATGAACATGGTCTGCCGGGAATTCCGGTCTCCCCGTACAGTCAGGTCCGAAACATGCCGCAAGGGGGCAATTCTGGATTCTCCGGATTGCAGGTGGATGGACCCTGCCCCCTCAAGCACCGGCATCCGCCGGCGCATTCCCGACATGGAGAGGCACACATGCACTGGATGAAGGGCTTCACGAAGACATCCCACGCCGTGCTCATGGGGTTGGCGCTGCTGCTCACCGCGGACAGCGCGAGGGCCGATTGCACCTACACCATCAAGGGTAAGCTGGCCGTGCAGCATCAGCTCTCGGAGCTGGTCAATGCCTATGGCACCTCGCCGCTCAAGGGCGTGAAGGTGCAGATCTCCGGCAAGGCGAAGGTGCTGGGCGTGTGGGGCTGGTACGCGGTCTGGGACGAGGTGACGACGAACTCGCTGGGTGAGTTCTCGTTGACGCAGAGCAAGGCCTGCTACGACCACCGCTACAAGATCGAGGTGAAGTTCCAGAGCGACGACCTGGAGGTGCGGCACGAGACGGCCACGTCCTCCACCACCAAGGTGAAGTGGTACCTCATCTTCGAGGACGAGACGGTGGATCACGGCCCCGGCACGCTGGACGTGGGCACGAGGACCTTCTCGTCCACCGGCCCACGCGACCTGAACCTCAAGGAGGCGCGTGATCATGCCGACATCTGGGTCGCGTACCAGAAGGCCATCGAGAAGATCAACGGCTACGGTCCGGATCGCGCCTTCACCTCGCAGATCCGCGTCAAGTTCCCGCACAACAGCGACGTGGTCTCCGACACCGTCGAGGCCAGCTACGCCAACCCGGCCACGCAGGTCATCTACATCTTCGAGAGCCACTTCAACATCAGCACGCTCTATCACGAGCTGATGCACATCTGGGCCTACCAGCACGTGAGTGGCGAGCTGGGCCTGGCCTGGGAGCTGATGGAGAACGGCAGCACGCACGGCCTGGTGGACGAGCCCTGGGTGGCCTTCCACGAGGGTTTCGCCGAGTACGGCAGCGACAAGCTCCAGCAGCTCATCTTCGGAGAGACGCCGCGGCTGCCCTACAACCGGGAGCGGCTGACCCGAGGCATCGGCGGCACGCCCCTCACCAGCCTCAGCCTGGTGCAGCGCCACGACATGGGCTGGTGGTCGGCCTTCCACATCATGACCACGGCCGCTCTGGACGACTACACCTTCAAGACGGCGTGGACGGGCGGCACGGCATCCACCCCCACCTATCTCGTCGCGAGGGCTCCGTCGCCCATCGCCTATAGCTGCAACCCGCCAGCGCTCACCTTCGCCCAGGTGCTGAAGGTCTTCCTGGCGAACTCCACCGCCGGGTACCCCAACAACCTCACGAAGGACGAAATGCTCGTGTCCCGCTTCTACGATCGCGCCGCGGACATCCTCACCAACCTGTCCCCCGCCGACAGCGACTCGTTCCTGGATCTGTTGAATCCGGCCGGCACCACGCAGCCCCTCAACGAGTTCTGCTCCCCCATCTTCCTCCCCTTGCCGTAGCCGGAGAGCCAGACTAACGGCCCACCGAGTACACCCCGATGGCGATGCGCCCCGAGACCTGGGGCGCACCCGCTTCGGGACGCTGCCAGCACACCCTGCCCGCCAGCTCCGCCGACACGCACGGCACCACCGTCACCACCAGCCCCGCCCCCGCGGCCCGGGCCCGCCGCGCCGCCGCGGACCGGGTCAGACCGAGGAGCTCCGGCGTCACTGGCGCCAGGCCCGGGGGCTCCACTCCCACGAAGTACGCCCTCACCTCCCCCTCCCCGCCGGTCCGGAACGACGCGCCCGTGGCGTCCGTGGACACCCCACCCCGCAGCACCACCTCCACCGGCCCGAGCCGGAGAGGCCCTCCCGCCAGATGCGCGTGCACCCGCTCCAGCTCGCTGGCGATCTGCGCGAGCAGCGCGTCCAGGCTCAGGGCTCCCTCCGTGTTTCCACCGTCGGCCTGCATGTGGCTATTTCTTCTCCGGCGACTCCGGCACGGGCTCCATGGTCGTCAGGATGGGGGGCTGCCGGGTGATGGGTCCGGGGACTGGCGCCGGCTCCCAGCGCCGCTTGAGGATGAGCACCAGCTCGCCGCCCGGGGGAAGCACCGTCCCCGGCAGCGCCGAGGCACTCGCGATGACCTCCGTGTCACCCGCGTCCGTGGGGAAGCGATGGGGCACGCCCAGCGCCTGCAGCAACGCCCGCCCATCCGCCACCGTCTTGCCCACCACCGCTGGCACCACCACCAGCGCCTCCGCCTGGGGCGAGGGCGGCACGGGCACCACCCGGAACTTCAGCCGCGACTGCGCGGACAGGCTGTAGCCGAACCGGTTGGTGTAGCTCGCGTCCATGGGCGCCCCATACATCTTCACCCGCGAGCGCCCCTGCGTCCCCTGCGTCTGCTCCTCGGCGGTGATCGACAGCGCCACGGCGATCTCCGCCTCGGCCTCCGGGATGTGGTACCACGTGGGCCGGTAGCCGATCCGCTGCAGCTCCGCCGCCAGCCCCTCGTCGGACTCGTAGATGGCGCGCAGGTGCTCCAGCGTCGCCTCGTCCAGCTCGCGTTGCGCCTGCGCCACGCTCCGCCCCACCGAGGAGATCAACGCCCCCAGCGGCGCGCTCAGTGACTCCAACTGCGGTAGATCCTTCGGGTCCGCCATGACTCATTCCTCCGGATTGCGGCCCACGTAGACACGCACGGTGGGAGTGGTGATCTCGGTATGGGGCTCGGGCACCTGCCGCTGCACCCGGCCATGACGCTCGGGCTCTGCGACGAAGAGCGGCGTCACCTCCACGCGCAGCCCCACCGCCGCCGCCGCGCGTTGGGCCGCCGCGGGTGTCAGCCCCCGCAGGTCCGGCACGGGCCGCGCCGGAGTGCTGGCCGGGGGTGTTTCCACCGGGGCCTTCGGAGGTGGCTGCTCGAACTGGGCCTCGGCCTCCAGCGCGCCGGTGGCCGTCGTCTCCGACCACTTCACCCGCACCTGGGTGAGACTCACCTCGGTCAGCTTCGCCCTGGCCGCCTCGATCTGGACTCCCGAGGCCTTCAGCCGCGCCTCCAGGTCCACGCCGCCGGGCGCCTCGTTGTCCGCGGGAGGGGCGGGGGCCACGTACGCCCCCGCGGACACGGCGCGGATCTCCTTGCGCGTCGGCTCCAGCAGCACGAGCACGCCCAGGTCATACACGCTGCCGGTGAAGCGCACCGGATAGGCCGCCACCATGGCGCCGTCCAGCCGCAGGTGGGCGCCGAAGCTGGCCCGGCTCACGTCCATGTCGAGCACGCCGTCCTTGCTCGTCACGCCCTCGTCCCAGAGCTCGAAGGTGCCCGTCTTCGTGGGCACCCACCACGCCGCCTTGCGGCCCGCCGCTGGAGCGCCCGTGGCCGTGACGACCTTGGCCATCACCCTCATGACGCCGCCTCGTAGGCCACGACGGCCATGCGCGGACCCGCGTCCACCGTCACCACGAGCGTCTTCGCCAGCTCGCCATCCGCCAGGCGCAGGTTCGTCCGGGCCTCACCCGCCGCATCCGTGCCCACCACCGCCAGCGACACGTCCGTCGCCGCGAGGGGCGCCCGGCCGGAGAGCCGCTGCGTGCCCGCGCGATCCAGGTTGAACTCCACCTCCAGTCCCACCACCGGCTCGCCCGCGGCGTTGCGTACCCGCGCCACCACCACCGGCCGTCCGGCCGTGTCCTTCTCCATCACCGCCTCGAGCAGCGTCGCCGGGAGCCCCTCGTTGGCCGGCACCGCCACGAAGCTGCCGCGGATGACGCTGACGATGCCCGCGCTCGTCTGGGTCTGCGCCGTGTCCACCACCCGCACCGGCTTCATCTTCAGCACCTTGGCTGATACCCCCGTGCCGGAGGTCCGGGTCTCCGTCTCCACCTTCAGATCCATCCGCAGCTCGAACTCGAGCTTCGGGACGTAATAGGTGAATTGCCTCCCGGGCGCTCCCGCCGCGGACAACTGCCCCAGCTCCTGCTGCGCCTGCGCCAGCCCATCCGCCAGGTTGATCAAATACTCGTCCAGGGTCCCGAACAGATCCTGGGCCTGCGTCGTCACGTCACTCATCCATCGCTCCTCGGCCACGCCGGGTCCGGGTGCTCACGTCGTCCCGCGTGCCGCCATCCATGTCCATGCCGTCCACGTCCATCCCCTCCATGTCCATGCCGTCCATGTCCATCCCCTCCATGGCCATGAGCGTGTCCATGTCCATGCCCGCCATCTTCAGGCCCCGCTCCATCAGCGCATCCACGTCCATCGAGCTCGGGTCCAGTCCGCCACCACCCCCACCGGACAGACCCCGCCGTGACAACTGCCCGCGCACGAACGACTCCACGCCCGCCCGCACACCGCTGGGGAGCTGCATTCCCGTGCCCTTCCCCATCGTCAGCGGCAGACGGGGCCTGGCATGCGCCGCCTCCACCGCGCCGCGCACCTGGCGCAGCCGCTCTTCCGGGAGTTTCGGCCGGCCGCCCGTGCCCGCGTTCGTCTGCATCAACCGCTCCGCCAGCCTCACCGCCAACCGCATCCGCTCCTGCGCCTTGCGTGCCTGCTCCTGACGCTTCGCCGCCTCCCGTGCCTGCTTGCGCCGCTGCGTCCGCCCCGACTCCACCCGCCGCCGCCGCAGCTCCTCCACCCGCTCGGCCTCCTCGCGCTCCACCCTCCGCCGCGCGTACAGCTTCTGCTCCAGCAGCCGTTGCGCCGTCTCCCGCTCGTGCTGCCGCCGATCGGCGATGCGCGTCTCCGGCGTGTGCTCCACCACCGGAAACTGCTTCGCCAGCCGCGCGTCCACCGGCGCATCCTCCACGCCGAGCAGCGCGTTCATCTTCCCCTCGAGCTGCCGGCGCTCCCGCAGCAGCTCCGCCAGCTCCGGGTCCGTGCCGGCCACCGCCTCCAGCGACAGGCGTGGCAGCGCGTCCAGAGCCAGCGGCTCCTGCTCCGGTGTGGACTCCGGCGAGGCTCCCGTCACCGAGGACGTGGGGGGGCCCTGGGGCGCAGGCGGACCGGACGCGGCCTCCGGCTCCGCTCCTGTCCCCTGCTCCTCCTCGTCGAGCAGATCCTCCCAGCGGACGTGCGACATGAGCCGGGCTCGTCAGCCGACGTTGGCGGCCGCGTCGTTCACCCGCGTGCCGATGTCGGAGCTCGACTCCGTCGTCCCCTTGAGATTCTTGGCGATCTCCGAGGCGATCTGTTGCAGGGCCGCTGGGGGCGGAATGGGCACCAGCTTGGTGCGGATGAGGCTCGAGCCCTCGGCGCTGTAGCTGTACTTCTGCGAGTGCTTCGCCGTCACCGTGGTGACGTGGCTCTTGTGCCCCTTCACCAGCGTGGTGAGGATGCCCTTGTCGCGGTCCACCTTCCGGTCCCGGGTGGTGGTGGTCTGCTCGTCCGACTCGTGCATGGAGATCTCCATCTTCACCTCGATGATGGTCTCCACGAATTGGTAGAAGCTGGGCGAGAAGCCCAGCAGCAGCAGGGGGTACTCGGTGTTGCCGAGCTTCACGAAGCCGCCCGCGTCGCGCACGGCGGCGCCGTTCTCGTCGATGCGGTAGCCGGCCATGAGCTGGGCGATCTTCAACGAGGAGCTATCCAGCGCGTACTGCGCATCCGCGATGGCCAGGCCGAGGTTGCGCACCATCTCCCCGAAGGGGACGTTGAGCAGCTCCTGGCCGATGCTGTCCCTGGGAGGCGTGGTCGTGGGCATGATCTGACTCCCGGGGGATTACTTGGTGGGCGTGACGGTGGACGAGGACGACTCGGCGGCCGCGCGCTTCTGCGCCATGACGTCGCGGATGCGCTCCTCGAGGATGGCCGGCGGCGGCACGGGGACGAGCTTGGTGCGCAGCAGGCTGGAGCCCTCGGCGCTGTAGTCGTACTTGCGCGTGTAGGAGGCATCCACGGTGCTCACCACGGCCTGCACCGTACCGGGACGCTTGAAGAGGGTGCGCAGGCCGGTGGCGGCGTTGCGCGTCGTCTGCGTCTTGGAGGAGATGGACGAGGTGGTGCTCTCCGTCATCTTCACGGCGATCTTCACTTCGATGATGGTGTCGACGAACTGGTAGAAGGTGGGGTTGAAGCCCAGCGCCATCATCGACGTCTGCTCACCGGCGAAGTTGACGGTGGTGCTCACCTTCTGGGGCACCTGCTTGCCGGTGGAGGGGTCCTTCTCCGTGAGCACGTTGCCGTCGGCGTCGCGCAGCAGCGCCTCGCCGCTCATCATCTCGGCGACGAGCATGCTGCTCTTGTCCAGCTCGAGCTGGGCGTCGGCGATGGCGAGCGCCATCTCCCGAATCATGTCCCCCATGGGGACGTTCAACAGTTCCTGGCCGATGTCTCGCATGGATTGCTTCCTGGAAGGTTTCTAGGCGGAGGTGGAGCCGCCGGAAGAGGTGGAACCGGAGGAGGTGGTGGAACCGCCGGAGGAGGAGGAACCCGAGGAGGCCGGGGCCGGCGAGGCCTCCTGGGAGGCGGCGATCTCATTGAGCAGTTGGTGGAGCCGCGCGGGTGGAGGCAGCGACACCAGGCGCGCGGCGATGGAGCTGGAGCCCTGCACCTCGAAACCATACTTGCGGCTGTACTCGGCGTTCACCGAGGCGGAGAAGATGCCCGCGTACCCGCCGGACGCGGAGGCCCCCACGGAGAACTCGGTGGACTCGCGGATGGTGAAGGTGAGCTTGGCCTCGAGGGTGGCCTCGGAGAAGGCATAGAAGGAAGGAGTGAAGCCCAGCCCCAGCAGGCTGCGCATCCTTCCGTCGCCGAGATCCACGTTGGGCTCGGCCATGCGCTGGGCGATGGTGAGCGAGTTGACGTCGAGCGCCTGTTGGGCCTCGGCCACCGCGAGCCCGAGCCTCCGGACGAGGTCGGGCAGCGGCGTGTCGAGCACCGTCATCAGCGCCCGTTGTCCCTGGGTGGTGTTGTTGGGCATGGAGGCTCCTTACGGGTACCAGCGCTCGAGGTAGTCGCCGATGGCCTGGAGGAACTGGGGGGGCGCGGGGACGGCGACCAGGCGGGCCTTGATGGTGGAGCTGCCGGAGACGTTCAGCTCGTGCTTCACCGAGAGGTGGGCGTCCACGTTGAGGGCGCGCAGCTCCCGGTCCGAGGTCTCCTTGCGGGACACGGAGCTGCGGCCGCCGATGCGGGGGCCGGACAGGAGGAAGGCATTGCGGTTGCTCGTGCCGAGCATGGTGCCAGTGGGCCCGGTGAGGTTCACGGTGTTGCCGGCGGCCTGGGCGCGCATGCCCGCGGGCAGGGTTCCAGCGGCGGCCCCGGCGTTGATGGCATCCGCGAGGTTCCGCGCCGTCTCGGCCGCGGAGACGCCGAGGGCGAACTCGTTGGCCTGGGGCGTGGTGCCCACCCCCACCGCCACGAGCTGCACCGACTCGATGACGACGGTGTCGCGGACCTGGGGCGAGGCGGGGGGACTGCCGTTGCCGAAGGGCTCGGCCACGCGCACGCTGCCCGCGGCCGAGAGCGTGGGCGCGGTGGGCGTGCGGGCGAAGAGCGTGTAGAGCGCGTAGTCACCGGGACCGTGGAGGTAGATGCGGTCTCCGCGGTTGAAGGCGCCGTAGGCGGTGTTCGCGTTGGCGGTGCGGATGGCGTTGGCGAGGTTCTCGGCGGTGGACTCGGCGGTGGCGCCCACCTGGAAGTCAGTGCCCTCGGTGTAGTCCCGGCCGCGGAAGGTGACGACGGGGGTGGGCGGGCTCGCCCCCGGGGAGGCGGTGCGCGGGACGATGCGGGCCTGCCGCCCCGAGGGAGCGCCCGTCCAGGCGGCGGTGGGGTGCGAGGTGCGCGCCACCAGCACGTCCGGCAGGCCGGTGAAGGTGATGACCACGCGGCGGTTGGCGGCCTTGTCGGTGCCGCTGAAGTCTTGCGTCGCCCCGTTGCCCACGGGCCTCTCGATGCGCGCGGCGGGCACCCCGCGCGACACCAGCGCCTGCTTCATGGACTCGGCGCGGCGGAGGGAGAGTCCCTTGTTGTAGTTGTTGGCGCCGCCAGTCATGTCCGCCCACCCCACCAGCGTCACCCGGGCACTGGGGTAGGCGGCCATCAGCGCCGCCACCGCGTCCAGCGTCACCAGGGGCTGCGTGTCGGCGCCGTAGCCGCGGGGCGTCTCGTCCTCGTCGTGGTCGAAGAAGAGGGCCCGGTTGCACTCGCCGCCCGTCACCATGACGAAGCCCGGGTCGATGGCGGCGCCGATCTCCGCGAGTGCCCCGGCCACGGTGCCGTTGGCGCTGGTGTGGGGCGAGCCGCTGCCCGAGGGCAGCTCCAGCGAGGGCGGAGGGCTCACCGAGTCCAGGCTGGCGATGACGAAGTTGTCACCCGGAGCGCCCTGCGGCGAGGTGCGCACGGTGATGGTGGCCTTGTCACAGGCGTAGAGGTCCGGGCGGTTGGTGCTGGACGTGACGCCGGACACCGTCACCCACTGCATGAACACTCCCTGCAGGTCCCCCGTGGCCTGGTTGGTCCAGACGGAGTTGTTGCGCAGGGCGACGAGGAGGCTCTCCTGCGCGGACTGCCAGAGCGAGGTGCCGAGCTCCACGGGCTCACCGGTGGCGGGAGCGGGCGAGCCCTGGGGATAGAGGGCGTAGGTGGTGGAGCCGACGGTGAGCTGTCCGCCGCTATTGGCGGTGAGGGCCACCTTGCCCGTGGGAGGGATCCCCTGGCCGTCCTGCACCGTGATGGTGGCGGTGCCGCTGACGGCCTCCGTCTGGAGATCGTAGTTGCTCGACTCGTTCTCGCGATCGAGGTTGAAGTTCACCCCGAAGTCGATGGCGGTCGAGTAGTAGATGTTGAGGTGCATCTCCAGGTCGGCGTACTGGAAATGGTAGAAGGCCGGCTGGAGCCCGAGTGACAGCAGGTTCTGCGTCATGCCCGGGAGCACGGTCTGCCCCAGGCGCAGCGACTGATCGATGCTGTTCTGGTCCAGCTTCGCCTGGGCGTCGGCAACGGCCAGGGCCATGTCACCGATGAAATCCGCGACGTTGAGGTCCGCAAGAATCTTGCCTGCTTTGGGCATGGTCTACCTCGGTGCGACAGGTGGAGGGAGTGGAAGGGCGATGGAAGGGTTGACGGCCTCGGGACGGACGGACCAGTAGCGGTGACGCTCCTGCTCGAGGGCGAGACGGCGCGCGTCGACGTGCAATCCTCCCCGCAGCCAGGAGAGGACACGCTCGGAGAGGGGAAGACGGCCCGGGCCGGCCAGGGCCACGGCGGCCTCGAGCCGCTCACGGGCCTCGGTGGGGCGCTGGAGCCCGAGCAGGGCCATCCCCTGGTGCTCACGGTGGGAGGCCAGGTCCAGGCGCGCCAGCTCCGTGGAGGGCGGCTGCCGGGAATAGTGGGCCTCGACGCGCTGGCAGAAGGAGAGGACTTCCTCGAAGGCCCCCGAGCGCTCGAGCGACTCGAGCACGCACCAGGCGTAGTGGCGCGACACCACCTCGGGCGCGCCGGACTGGGAGGCCAGACGCAGCGCCTCGCGGTAGTGGCGCAGGGCCTCGGAGTGCTCGCCCTGGAGCGCGAGCAGCTTGCCCTGCTCTGCCAGACGGGAATGCAGCGCGGGAGCACTCATGCCGGCTCCAGGCTGGCGCGGACGCCCCGCGCGCGCAGCTCGGCCACGAGCCACCGCGCCCGGGTGTCACCCAGGGGCGGGACGAAGGTGTGGGGGAGCCGCGCGAGCGAGGTGCGCACCTCGGCCGCGGGCAACCCGAGCGCGGAGCCGAGCAGCTCGGTGACGGCGGGGGCGTCGCGCAGCTCCTCCACCTTGAGACGGAAGCTGCGGAAGACGATGAGCTGCGCGGAGACGCGAGCCCCCGCGGCCTCCAGGGGGGCCACGCGCGCCGGGAGCTCCCTCGCGCTCAGGCCGGCATGAAGCACCACGGGCAGCCGGGAGAGCACCCGCGGCACCAGCTTCTCGGGCATCCCCGTCTCGCGCACGAGCAGCTCGGCGAATCCGGGGGTGGCGGGCGCCTCGGTGAGGCTCAGGTCGAAGCGCAGGAAGGCCTGGTCCACCACGCGCACGAGGGAGCGCGCGGCCAGCTCGCGCCACACCTGCGCGGCCTGGGCCTGGGAGAGCCCGCTGGCGACGAGCGGCGGCGCGCCCACCTCGAGCCCCAGCGCGCCCAGCACCGCGCGCACGGTGGCCAGCCCGCCAGCGTCCTCGCCACGATAGAAGACGTCATAGCGGGCGGTGGCGGGGTTGCTCGCATCCACCTCCACGCCCAGGGGCGAGAAGCGCGCGCGCAGCGCATCCACCGTGGCCTGGGACACGGCGCCGAGCACCGTCGCCGGCGTGGCACAGAGGGCGGAGGCCGCGTCCGCCAGGGAGCAGCCGAGAACCAGCGCCAGCTCCCGGGCGACCTCGCGGAAGCGTCCGCCGTCGCGCAGGTAGAAGGCCACGTCGTAGCTGGGGCCCGGCTCGGGCAGGGGCGCGTCCTCGGGCTCGATGTCGAGCTCCAGACCCGACTCACGCAACGCTCCGGCGAGGGCCTCCGCCACTTCGGCTGGCAGCCCGGTGGCCAGCACCGCTGGCGCGCGGAACAACCGCGCCGCTATCTCCGCGGGAGGGAGATCGAAGTGCGGCGCCAGAGCACGAACAATGCTCGCGGTTCCACGATGCAACGCACGAACAGTGATACGTTGAGCCCCCGACATTCACGCAGGGTAGATTTTTCATTCCCGACTGTCAACCACTGGATTCAAACCTGGCCCACGCATCCATCGAGGCCTTGACTTGCGGTCTACCTCGCCTCGGACGCCTCCGGAGCGATGACCGGTGCGCTCGTGAATCATTCTTCCTCACCAAACCAACCACACTCCGGGTAACACCCAATAAAATGACTGATATGACAATGGGTTGGCGCCCTGGCCCTCATTTTGTTTCAACATAACGCTCACATTTGTCAGTCATTGGATCGACCCTCTTGGGCAGTCAGTCCGGGAGACGAGCATGCCGGTGACTTCGCTTTCGAAACCGTGGCCCTGGGGTAGTTCCGCGGCGGGTTCGCTTCCCGCCGCCGGTGTGCAGGGGTCTGCGCGGTCCTGCCTTCCTTCTTGCACATGCTGCACACCCCATCGTCCTCATCGACCTTGATTGAACGGCATCGACCTTGCAACCTCCGGCGCGCAACCCTCGCAGTTCCGCGCCGGAGGCCGTCATTCTTCGCGACGTCTACATCACCTCGCTGGGCACGTTTCTCCCCGGCAAACCCATCGGCAACGACGAGATGGAGGAGTATCTCGGGCGCATCCAGGGTAAGCCCTCGCGCGCCCGCGCCCGCGTTCTCAAGCAGAACGGAATCCAGACCCGCCACTACGCCATCGACACGCAGCAGCGCAGCCTCTTCCGCAATAGCGAGATGGCCGCCCTCGCGGTGCGAGACGCGGTGACCCGGCGGCAGCGCCCGCTCGAACAGGTGGATTTCCTCGCCGCCGCCACCACCCAGGGAGATCTCTGCGTCCCAGGCTTCGGCAGCATGGTGCATGGCGAGCTCCAGAACCCCACCTGCGAGATCGCGTCCCTGCACGGCGTCTGCGCCAGCGGCGTCATGGCCCTGCGAAGCGCCATGCTTCAGGTCAAGGCAGAGGAGCGACAGCTCGCCATCGCCTGTGCCAGCGAGTTTCCCAGCCGCCTCTTCAAGGCCTCGCGCTTCACCGCCCAGCTCGGTGAGGACGGAGAGCTTCCCTTCGACACGGAATTCCTCCGCTGGATGCTGTCCGACGGCGCTGGCGCCGCCGTGCTCGAACCCGCACCGCGCTCGGAAGGGCTCTCACTGAAGCTCGAGTGGATCGAGCTGCGCTCCCACGCACACCAGTACGACGTCTGCATGTATGCCGGCGCCAACACCTCCCAGGGGGAGCTCGGGCCCTCGTGGCTGGACTTCCCCAGCTTCGAGGAGGCCTCACGTGAGGGCGCCATCAACCTCAAGCAGGACATCAGGCTCCTGGACAACATGGTGAAGATCGGGGTCGACGGCTACTTCGACCTCCTCGAGCGGGGACGGCTCACCCCCGACTTCGACCACTTCGTGTGTCACTACTCCTCGCACTTCTTCCGCGAGCACATCCGCAAGCTCCTGGACCAGGCCGGTGCCTCCATCCCCGAGGAGAAGTGGTTCACCAACCTGTACACCAAGGGCAACGTGGGCTGCGCGTCCATCTACGTGCTGCTCGAGGAGTTGTTCCACTCCGGCAAGCTCCGGCCGGGTCAACGCATCTTCTGCATGGTGCCGGAGAGCGGCCGCTTCATCGCCTCCTACATGCTGCTCACCGTGGTGGGCCAGGAAGCTCCCGTGCGCCCCGCCCTCCCCCCGGTGACCCCGGCGGGACCGCCCGCCCTTCAAGTCGATACCGCCGATCCGTTGCAGGCCTCCCTCGTCCGCCAGCTCACCCGGGTGTGGATCGACTTCGAGGCCCGCCTCCACCAGGTGCCCGTCGTGGCGCGGCTCGAGCGTGGACAGCTCACGGTGGAGGATTACCGGCTGCTCCTCCTGAACCTGCGCCAGCAGGTCGCCGAGGGGGCACGCTGGATCGCGCGCGCGGCCTCCCATATCGAGCTCTCGGCGTTTTCCCTCCGCTCGCTCTTCATCACCCATGCCCGCGAGGAACACCGGGACTTCCAGATGCTGGAGCGCGATTACGTCTCGGTGGGCGGGAAGCTCGAGGACATCCAGAACGGGCAGAAGAATGTCGGCAGCGAAGCCCTCAGCGCGTGGATGTTCCAGCGCGCGAGCCAGCCCAATCCCTTCGATCTCATGGGAGCGATGTTCATCATCGAGGGACTGGGCAGCCGCCTCGCCCGCGGTTGGGGAGAGCGCATCCGCGATCAGTTGGGACTCGCGGACTCGCAGGTGTCCTTCCTGCTGTACCATGGCTCCAACGACGAATCGCACCTCGACAAGCTGGAGACCGCGGTCCAGTCAGGGCTGCTGACCGAGGCGCTCGTCGAGCGCGTGGTCAAGACCGCCAAGGTGACCGCTCGCCTGTACCTCCTGCAGCTCGAGGAGCTGGGAAACGTGTGATGCAACTCCTCAACGCCCTCGTTCTCTGCATGGTGTACGTGGTGCTCGCCGGCCTGGCGGTGGGCCTCGTGTATCACCGCACGCTCAGTCATCGGGCGCTGCGGCTGTCTCCCTGGTTCGAACGGACCCTTGTCACCCTGGGCCTGCCTGCCGGTACTCCGGTGCAGTGGGCGGGAAACCATCGCCGCCATCACGCGAACACGGACCAGGAGGGGGATCCGCACTCCCCGCGGCACGGGTTCTGGCACGCCCACAACGGGTGGTACATCGGCCAGACGCACTGGGTTCCGTGCCTGGCGTACGCGCTCGCGGGTCCGCTGCGCACGCTCTTCGATGGATGGCATCGGCCGCGCAGCAACCAGGAGTCCGTTCACCTGGCACCCGATGTGGCCGCGGATCCGTACTACAGGTTCGTGAGCCGTCCCGGTCCGTACCTCGCGTTCGCCGTGGCCCACGTGGCTGGATTCTATGGTGCGGCGTGGGCGCTCGGAGGGACCGCGGGGCTGGTCATGCTCCTGGCCACCCAGATCCTCGTCTACAACCTGGGAGACGCCATCGACAGCGCGGCACACCTCGTCGGAGACCGCCCCTTCGCCGTCACCCACCTGGCCACGAATCACCCATGGATCGCCTTCTTGACCTTCGGTGAAGGCTGGCACGCCAACCACCACAGCTTTCCACGCAGCCCCCGCACCGATATATTTCGCGGTCAGGTGGACGTCATCTGGTGGGAGATCCGGCTGCTGGCGCTGCTCGGCATCGCGAGCGAGCTCCAGAAGCCCCCCTCCGCCACCGACGTCCGTGCCCGATTGAAGGATTCCGTGAAGGATTCTCCCGCTCATGTCCCTGCCCGCTGAGACCGCTCCACGCAGGTCGACGGACACCGCGCCCTCATCGGAGGTGCACGACTTCCAGGCGCCCTTCCAGGAGCGCACGCACGATCCCAGGGATCCGGATCCCTCCCTGGCCGCCTACCTGGACACCAGCCTGCCGCTGCAGCCCCAGGTGCGGGCCGCGCTGCTGCAGGATCTGGAGCTGTTCTCCCGAAGGGTCCTCCACCGGATCTTCAAGCCCCTGGGGATCTTCGCCATCGTCGTCATCGGCATCCTGAAGATCTTCATTCCCCGGGCCTTCACCAGCTCCCCCCTGCTGCACAAACTCATCCACTGGGGACTCGAGTACTTCGTCGCGGCGCCTTCGAACTTCCTCATCCTCCGCCACTTCCACGTGGGCTCGGAGATCCTCGCGTTCATCGCCGCCAACTCGCCGGTACAGGTCCCCACCAACCCCATCCGGCCGAAATTCCTGAAGGACGTGGAGCAGGAGATCTTCCTCAACCACGATCTCAACCTCTACAACTTCATCATCCGTCTCAACACCGCGCTGCGGAGTGAGAACGCCCACCTGCATCCTCCGAAGCGGCTCAACTTCGACATGATCACCGATGGTCCGTTCGACATCGCGCCGCTTCCCCGGAGATGGACCAACTTCATCGACCTGTCGTCGGCGATCGAGGTCTACACCCCGCTGTACCAGCTCTTCCTGACGGAGCGTGACTTCCGCCGGGCCTACCACTCGCTCCAGCTCGATGAGACAATCGCCATCTACGTGGCACGGTTGCTGGGGGACACCACCCACCTCGCACTGGTGAACAACCGCCACCCCCTGGTGCCCGACTCGGCATTCCGGTCCGCCAAGCGTCTGGTGCTCCATGGCCTGGCGTCCGAGGCCCTGCACGCGCTCCTCGTGCACCACAAGCGGCGGCAGAAGGAGCTGGACGCGCGCGGGCTCGCGGCCTCGGGACATGGACTCGTCTCCCTGTGGAAGGCCCCACCACCGGGTGAGTCGTGAACGCGCTGCTGCTCCAGGCGCGAGCGGCGCCCCTGTGGGCGATCTACGTCTTCACCGTCGTGGGCTTCGCCACGATCTACTTCGGGCTGGGCGCGCTGACCGCGTGGCTCACCGGGCACGTCTTCCCCGCCCTCGGTGTGGGCCGCAAGCTCGAGCTCCGCCCGGTGCGCCCCGGTCAGATCGGCGAGGAAGTGCGCGGCTCGTTGCGCTCGATCGCCATCTTCGGAGTCTACGGCGTGGCCGCCGTCGCCATGGACCGGGTGGGATGGACGCACATCGTCTGGAACGTCGACCTGTTCCGATTGCCCGCCGAGTTGTTGCTGCTGACGCTGTGGAACGAGGTGCACTTCTATGGGTGCCACCGCTTGCTCCACCTTCCCTGGCTGTACCGCAAGGTCCACCACGACCATCACCGCTCGGTTGCCCCGACTCCCTGGTCGACCTTCAGCTTCCATTGGGGCGAGGCCGTGCTCCTGGGAAGCGTCATGCTGCCAGTTCTGCCGCTCTTCGATTTCAGCGCCCCCGCGCTCGTGCTCTTCCCTGTGGTGAGCCTGACGCTCAACAACCTGGGGCACATGAACTACGACCTGGTGCCGGCTCAGGGCACCTGGCATCCCTTGGCCGCGAGCCGGCGCCACGCCCTCCACCATGCGAAGGTGGCGTGGAACCTCGGCTTCCTCTTGCCGTTCATGGATCGGGCGCTGGGCACCGCGCTTCCAGCCCATGAGGGAGACAAGGTCCTTCAGCGCGCCTCGAAGCCGTCGGCCTGAGCCCTCACCCTTCGCGCAGGGCCTCGGCCGGGGAGATCCGCATCGCCCGGCGCGCCGGGAGGAAGGCCGCGGGCAAGGCCGCCAGGAGGGCCGCTACCGACGCCAGCAGCAACGCTCGCCAGGGCGGAACGAAGGCCACCGGGAAGCCCATCCGGTGCGTGGCTTCCGAGAAGATCCACGCCAGCAACATCCCCACCACCATTCCCCCCAGGGAGCCCACCGCCGCGGTGACGACCGCCTCAGCGACGAGCATGGCGCCCACCTGCCTCCGAGCCATCCCCAGGCTGCGCAGCGCCGCGATGTCCCCCCGGCGCTCGAAGGCCGAGAGTGCGACGGCCGATCCCACCGCCAACAAGCCCACGACGCCCGCGAGCAACAGGAGCCCGTCCATCGCCGACAGGGCCTGATCCACCATGTCGAGCACGCGCTGCTTGAGACTCGCCTGACGCTCGCTTCGCACGCCTGGCATCGCGGAGAGGGCGCGCTCGACGGCCGCGAGGTGCCGGGGTTCCTCGAGGCGCAAGGCCATCAGGTCCGTCCCCTCGACCCCAAAGGCCTCCTCTAGCAGCACCTGCGAGACGATCACCGCGAAGCCATTCTGCGTGTAGTCCACGATCTCCGCCGACACGGTGAGCGTCCGCGGGCCGGTGGGGGTTTTCAGCGTGAGGCGTTGTCCCGCGCGCACGCCGAGCTGCTCGGCCAGCACCGAGGTCACCAACGCGCGATCGGTCTGCTCGATGGAACGGACGAGGTTTCTCGACTCATCGGGTTCCGAAGCACCCACGACGGTGTAGGCGCCCTCCTCGGCGTAGGCCCGGGCCGAGATTCCCACCACCGACAGTCCCAGCGTCCTGCCATCCTCGGCCTGCACTTGCGCGGCCCGGACGGTCACGGGGGAAGCGCGCCGGACGCCCTCGAGCGCCTGCAGCTGGCGGACGAGCGCCTCATCCAGACCCGAGGGCTTGCGCACGAAGAGATCCCACCCGAGCGCCCGATCCGACCATTCCTCCATCTGCCCGCGAACGCCCAGCGCCACCGAGGACATGCCTCCCACCATCGCCACCGCGCAGAGCACCGCCCCGGCGGCCAGTCCGCTGCGCACCGGTCTCCAGCGTGGGCCCGCGGCGCCCAGCGCCCAACCTCCTCCGAACCACCGCGCCGCGATACGACTCATCCCCGAGGCCATGGGCCCGATGAGGGCCGGGAGGGCGCCGGTACAGCCGGCGATGAACAGGAGCCCCAGCGAGTAGGTCAGGATCGGCCCCGAGGAGCGCGGAGGAAAGAGCCAGAGCCCCGCGAGCGCCGTCACCGCGAGCGCCATCCAGGCCAGCGTGGCCGTCTTGCTGGGGCTCTCGGCGGCGCCTGCCCGCGCGCGAACGGCGTCGAAGGGAGGCTGGCGCGCCCCTTGAATCGCCGGGATGAGCGCGCTGAGCACGGCCACCAGGATGCCCGCGGCGGCCACGAGCACCGCGCCCCACGGATCGGAGGGAGGCGGGCGAGCCTCGGTGGCGGCTACCCGGGCGAAGATCTCGGCGACCCCCGCCGCCAGCGGCGCACCGAGCACAGCCCCCAGCAACGCACCGGGCACGGAACAGATCAGGGCTTCCCACAGCAGCGGCAGTGCCGCCTGGACCTTCGTGGCCCCCACACACCGGAGCATGCCCGTCTCACGGCGGCGCTCGGCGGCGGCCGAGGCATACAGCCCGTAGATCAAGAAGGCGGACAGGAAGAGCGCCAGCGAGGAGGTCAGATCCGTCCCCGCCCGCATGTTGTTCATCCGCAAGGCGACGTCCTTGCCACGCTCGCCGGGGCGCACCACCGAGGCCCCTTCCCCCAGCGTCTCCCGCAGACGCCCCACCACCTCGTCGATGCGATGATCCGGCACCACGAGCGCCACTTCGGAGATCGCCTCCGGAGCGAGGCCAAAGGCGCGCCGCACCGACTCGATGGGCGCGATCAGGACGCTCCCTCCGTTGCGGGCACCCAGTCCTTCCCTGGCGAGCAACCCCCGCACCTCGAAGGTGACCTCACCGCCGGGCGCCACCAACCGGAGCGTCGAGCCCGGACGCAGCCCCCGCTCGCGCGCATAGCTCTCGCCCAGCCACACCCCCGGCGTGAGCGGCTGGCCCTCCACGGGGACGACGCGGCCGCGCCCTGGCTCGCGCGTCAAGTCAACGCCTTGGACCCACAAGCCGCTGATTTGACCCGGGTAGAGAGGGGCCTGCCACTCCGCGAGCTCCTCGACACGCACCGTGGAGAGCGAGGCCGAGGGCAATGCGGCCTCCACCCCCGGCACACGTTCGATCGCCTCGAGCGTTCCCGCGGGCAGGGGCACATGGGACTCGCCCGGTGGAATGACCGCCACCGCGGTGGTCCCGGCCGCCTGCTCGAAGGCCGCCTTGACGGAGTCCAGCGCGCCCTGCGTTCCCAGTTGCACGGCGCGAAGCCCCGCGAC
The DNA here is from genome assembly GCF_000733295.1 of Archangium violaceum Cb vi76. Taxonomy (GTDB): domain Bacteria; phylum Myxococcota; class Myxococcia; order Myxococcales; family Myxococcaceae; genus Archangium; species Archangium violaceum. Next base: position 151,679 of record NZ_JPMI01000142.1, read on the forward strand.
CCCGGCCGCGATCCCCAGCAGCGTCACCAGGGTCCGCATGGGCCGTTGCAAGGCATGGCGGACCGCCAGCGCGAACCCCAGCCCGAGCGCCCGGTTCATGGGGCCTCCAAGCGCCCATCACGGAGGCGGATGATCCGGTCGGCCCTGCCCGCGGCCTCGTCGTCGTGGGTGACCATCACCACGGTGCGGCCCTGCTCGGTGCAGGCGCGGCGCAACAGCGTCAGCACGCCCTGCCCCTTCTCACGATCCAACGCTCCCGTGGGCTCGTCCGCGAAGATCAGGATGGGCTCCGCGACGAGAGCCCGCGCAACCGCCGCACGCTGCCTCTCCCCACCGCTGACCCGATCAGGCAGATGCTTTGCCCGATGCGTGAGCTCGACGGACGCGAGCGCCGCCGCCACCTTCGCCGCATAGCTCGCGGGTGGCGTGCCCTCGAGCAGGAAGGGCAGCGCGACGTTCTCCTCGAGGGTCAGGACAGGGACCAGATTGTAGCTCTGGAAGACGAACCCCACCCGGGTGCGCCGCAGCCGGCTGATGGCCTCGTCCGACTGCTGGTGCAGCGGCTCTCCCCCGAGCCACACCTCGCCCGATGTGGGCGACTCGAGCCCGGCCAGGAGCGAGATCAGCGTGGACTTCCCGCTCCCCGAGGGCCCCATCACCGCCACGAATTCACCCGCGCGGACTTCGAGATCCACGTCACGCAAGGCCCAGACTTCTTCGTCCCCTGCCCGAAACGAGCGCGACAGCTTCGATGCCTTGAGTACGTTCATGGTGATGAGGGGTTGTCCCGTCCCCGCTCAGTGCGCCTCTTCCGTGGCTTCCCGGTGGGCATCGCAGGCGGGGCCGAACCCGAAGTCGCACCCCTTCTTGAAGAGGGCATTGGCGCGCTCCTGATTCGCCTCCACTCCATCACCATGCTGGTAGGCGAGGCCCAGGTTGAGGCAGCCTCCCGCCAGCCCCGCGTCACAGGCCTTCTCGAAGAGGCTGGCGCCTCGCTTCATGTCCTCCTTCACACCGAGCCCGGACATGTAGGAGTGGCCGAGAATGTTGCAGCCGTTCATGTCTCCCGCGTCACACGCCTGCGTGAGAAGCGTCGCGGCACGCTCCGGATTCTTCGTCACTCCGTTACCGTCCGCGTAGGCGAGGCCGAGGCTGAAGCAGCCGGCGGCCGCGCCCCCGGTGCAGGCCTTCTCGTAGAAGGTGGCGGCGCGCGCCAGATCCTTCGGCACCCCATTGCCCATCGCGTAGGTGATGCCGACGTTGAAGCACCCCTTCGCGCTCTTCGCGTTGCAGGTCTTCTCGAAGTGGGCGAGGGCCTGCTTCGAATCCTGCTTCACCCCCGCACCTTGCATGTAGGCGATGCCGAGGCCGTTGCACGCGTCCAGATGACCCTTGTCACACGCCTTCTTGAAAAAGGAGGCCGAACGTTCCGCATCCTTGGCCACGCCCTGGCCCTGCGCGTAGGCCATACCCAGCTTGTAGCAACCTTCCAGGTCGCCCTTCGTGCAGTTCTTCTCGTTGACCTTCGCGAGGCGGGCCAGTTCCTCCTTGCTGATGGGCGCCGCCTGCTTTGACACCTCCTTCGAAGCCGCCTTCTTCGCGGTCTCCTTCTTCGCGGCCTCCGCTTTCGCCGCATCTCCCTTCGGCGGCTGCGTCTTCGGGGCCTCCGCCTTCGGCGCCTCATGAGCGGAGCTGCGCGTCCCCAGCAGCATCACGGCCACGGTGAGCCCGAGCACCCAGGGGCGCCGACGCGTCTCGATTCCAGAGCGAAGCATGGAGAAGTCCTTTCCGGGCATGATGGCCCGTCGAGAAAAGTTCAGAATCCCCATGATACGGGATTCAGACGCATCGGGAACCCGGGTGAGCGGCAATCGCACGTGATCCCCGAGCCGTTCAGCTCCCACCTCCTGGCCGAGCACCACGGACCCGAGGGAACTTCACGGCATGTCACATCTCCACTCCTTCCTCCCCTTCTCCCCGCCTACTTCACCACCGCGATGGCGAAGCCGCCCCATGCGCGCTTCCCTTCCGTCTCCTGCCCGAGAACCCGGTGCTCTCCCAGTGAGAGTCCGCAGGACAGCAGCAACCCGGCAAGGCGCTCGCCCACCGGCGGACGGCCATCGATGCCGAATTTCAGCGGCTCTCCGCTGGCCCTGGAAGAGCGCCGGTTCTCCGATGTCAAAACCCGCGGCCACGAGCGAATGCTGAGTCCGTCCTCCGCCAGGGGGTGACGACGAGAGCCCCATGGCCCCCGGGCGTTTTCGTTGTGCGCCCCGACAAGCCCGCTGCAAGGGGTCCGTGGAGGCGGCGGGAAGCGAACCCGCCTCCCGAGGCTTCCGGCGAGAACGCTGTAGCAAGGCACGTCGCGGCCCTGGCAGCCCTGGAATGAGGCAACCCGGCGCGGGCCGCGACCCTTCTGCGCCTCCTGCTCTCGTAGGCCCCGAACCCCACAAGCAGGCAGGGTTCCACGGCGGCCCGTGGGAGGCGAACGGTAGCGTGTGCCCTGGCGAGGTGTGACCGGGGAGGGGCAGGTGGAGGAGCGCAGGTGGGCATACCGGCGGAGGCAGCCGGAGGGGACGGTGCTGTACGAGGCGGTGAGGGACAACCTCGCCACACTGCTGGCGGAGGCGAGCGCGGTGGGGAGAGGCCTGCCGAGTGCGATGGGTGCTGCTCAAGGACGTGGGACTCGTCTCGGACGTCCTCACCCTCTTCCTGCGCGCGGGGGCAAGCCCTGCAGCGCCGGAGGGCACGGCGGCAGGGCCTGCGTGGCGGGCAGGTCGGGGCCGTGTCGTTCATCCAGTTCTTCGGCTCGGCGTTGCAAGTGACGCCGCACTTCCACTCGCTGGTTCCGGATGGCGTCTTCGTGCCACGGGGGGCGGCGTGTGCTCTCGCTGCCGCAGATCCAGGCGGCACTGGAGCAGGCGGTGGCCCAGCCCTGAGCAGCTCCGCTGGGGC
>NZ_JPMI01000143.1 GCF_000733295.1 Archangium violaceum Cb vi76
GGTGGATATTGATGATGCGGTTCGGATACGCGGCGACGAAGTCGCCGGTCAGGATCTGCATGTACCGGGCGAGGACGACCAGGTCGACCCGCTCCTCGGCCAGACGGGCCAGGATGCGCCGCTCCTGCTCGGCCTTGTTCCCCGCGATGGGCTCGTGCACGAAGATGTAGCCACGGCGGCATGGCCAGGGCATCCAGGCCCTTCGTCAGCTCGGCGCGGACGCGCTCCACCCCTCCGGAACGGGAAACTCGATGCGTTGGAAGAAGAGGTTGGCCTCCGCGTCCAGGTGCTGGTCCGCGTGGTGGATGTTGAGCCCCAGCTTGAACAAGAGCCCGGACACATCCGAGACGATCCCTGGCCGGTCCGGGCCGGTGATGCGAACGACTGCGCGGTGGGTCGAGGTCATTGACCCCCCCTAACACGAGGCCATGGAGTTCGCGCCCCGTCATTCTCAATTCAATCGGCGCCACTCCATCGACACCGACCAGGCTCCCCGGCAATCGGGAGGAGGCCGAACCGTGGATACAGCATTGATGGTCCAGATTCGGCACCTGAGACCATCGACGCGTATGGGCGGACGCGCATTCCCATGCCAGATGACATTGAGATGATTGTAGATGGCTCCGAGCAACCGTCTCCCTCGGTTTCCACAAAGCGAGAATTCAGGCGCAGCTTGCGATCCGATGTCCCAGTATAGTTATATTGCCGACTGAAAGGGTGCGGTGCATGCAGACGTCATGAAGATCTCGAGCGTGCAGCTCAATCAGATAAATTCCGCCGTGCTGGAAGAATTCAGCAGGAAAACAGCGACCCAGCTCATCGACGCCTATCCGGAATGGGAGCATGAGAGTTCCCGGGAAGAGCGTAGACAACGCGTTCTGGAGATAATCCGATACGGACAGCGGCTCGGCCTTGACCAGCGCGACGCGCTGTTCCGGTTTGCTGGCTGCATCGTGCATTTCGGCCTCGGGATTCCCCTGCCGCAGCCGCTTCTTGATGAATTCCGGCAGCCAGGAATCAGCCGGGCTGCGCAGGTCGAGAACCTGCTCCTGCGGCTGCTCAGCGGCCGGGATTCAAAAATCCTGATTACCCTTTGATACCGTTCACCTGACCTATCACCCATCATTCACAGGAGCGGGTATGGCAGCACCTCCATTCGCCGTTCAGTCTTGCGCCCAGGAAGAGCCTCCCAAGACAAAGAAGATCCGTGCGACGCTGTTCTTCGACGGCACGTTGAACAACAAGACCAACACGGAGATCGGCATGGCCCGCGCCAAGGATCCGGCCAAGCACCAAGGCGATGTCGGAACATCGTATGGGAACTATTACACGAATGTCGCCCTCCTGTATCAGAACATCGATTCTGACAAGCTGAACGGCTACGACAGCTACCTCCCGCTTTATATCGAAGGCATCGGCACAACCGACAAGGCCGGGGATTCCACCATGGGATACGCCTTCGGCTCGATGGGGACCGGCGTTGCCGCCAAGGTGGACAAGGGCCTCCGGCTACTGATGAATCACATCCGGAAATTCATCAATCGCGACATCAATTCTGGAAAAAAGAACACCCGGATCGAGGAGTTGCGGCTGGATGTCTATGGATTCAGCCGGGGCGCCGCGGCGGCACGTCACTTCGTCCACCGCGCGCTCAACACCTCCTACATTCCGGCCGGAGATACCCTGATCACGCTGCACCCGATCAAGACGATGTTGGAGCAAGAAGGCTTCAAGGTCGGAACCGTCAAGGTTTATTTCGTGGGTATTTACGATACCGTCTCGTCCCTGGGCCTTTCCGGCACCGCGATGGGCCTGAGCAATGTCAATGAACTCGGGCTTGACGCCATCAGCGCGGCGGACTCCGTCTATCATCTCGCGGCCCTCGACGAGCACCGTGCCAATTTCGCGCTCACCAATATCAAGAGCGCCGGCGGCAAGGGGAAGGAGATCCTGCTCCCCGGCGTGCACAGCGATATCGGTGGCAGCTATAACACCCGCGAAGTGGAGAACATCCAGATCTACGATACGGATGTCCCGTACATCACATACAACAAGTACGTCTCCATCA
>NZ_JPMI01000144.1 GCF_000733295.1 Archangium violaceum Cb vi76
CAACAAGTACGTCTCCATCATGAAGGAGCTCGAAGAGCTGATTGTCGGCGGCTGGTTCAGCTGGAAAGATGTAAAAACCTGAAGCAGGACCGTGGCGCGCAGGTCGGCGACGACTTCAGCGAAACCGTCAACAGGCACGGGGAAGTCTTCGTGAAACGAGTGGGCGAGGACGGCCAAGGCATCAAGAACATGTACACCCGCATCCCGCTGCATATGATGAAGGATGCGTCCAAGGGTGTGGATTTCGTGACGACCATCGACAGCGACACGGCGACTGCGATCAAGCCCGGCCTCGTGGACGCGCTCATTCTCCAAGCCTATGACGCGCTCAAGGGCGGCGTGATCCCTCCGGACTGGGCGCCTGGCAGCGCCAATATCAAGAAATTGCGCTACAGCCACCTCCACTTCTCCGCGAATTACGATGAAACCTGGGGCACGGCGCCGAATAAACCCCGGTACTCGAATGGCCACCGCCAACGCAAGGTTCACGATGGCTAGGCATTCCCTCATGCAAATGGCCGTGGCCCTGCTGCTGCTCACGGGCAACTGCAAGTTCCCACAAAAAACAAAAATGAAAACGTTTGAATGGTATCCGACGACTTCTGCTCCGAAGGAATACCCGGTGCGGCTCTTGAGCGCCTCCTTACATCTTGCCGACGGCGGACTTGTGGGCATCCAGCCGAAAGCCATGATTGCCAACGGCTGGGGTGAACTCGGAGCGGTGTCCCTTGTCGGGGAGGATCTGAAAACCTTGCCGGCGGAACTGGAGGTGCAGTGGTTTTCCTATACGGAGCGGAAATGCTACGGCGGCCGTTTCAAGCTGGATCAGGGAAAGCTGACGGAAGAATTCCAGAAAAAGATGATTGCGCCAGCAACGGATGCGCCGGCGGTTTTTACGCATCTCGTGATCGGGTTTGCGCCGAAGGGCGGTATCAGCCTCTGGTTCAACGGCGAAGGCGGCACGAAGGAGGTCAGCCATTTTACCGCGGCCGAGGTTCAGTTCGATATGCAGGCGATCATCGGCACATACCCGAATGTCGAAGTGTACGCGACGGATGTGATCGCTCGGAACCGGCCGGCGGGTTCGGTGAAGATGAGCGGCCATACCGCAGACGATTTCATGAAATGGTCCGGACGCTACCGCCAGGATTACCGCTGGCATTGGGCGATCACCGCAACAGTGCCAACCCGGGGTGTATTGGCACACTATTTCAATGGAGAGGAATATTACTGGCCTCAGACACCGGAAAAAGCAACAAGCTTCACGCATCCACTCCCCGATGCGGTAACCGTGCGCTGGGGGGACGGCAGCGATTCCGGTTCGAAAACCCTCCACTTTGACGATGCCGAGCTGTTCGCGGCATTCGACAAGCTGGGAGGTGCCGGGAAAGAAGCAGGCATCTTGCTCGAGCTCAATCGTGTCACCAGAACCGGTAAAACGTTTGTTCAAAACGAGACCAGCATCATCGAGCTGAAAAATACAAAATTCAGCGATTGACACCACCTGTCTGGTTGAATTGGGCGCAAGCGGGGTTGCCGCTTCTCCCTGTAGACGGCAGCGAAGAACCGACGGAATTTGACGGTCGGGTCGGCCGAGCGGCCTCCCCAAGACGACAAAACCCCCGGTCGGCGTGCCGACCGGGAGGCAGTCGCGTCTACCGCATCCGCCGTGAGGACCTCGACGGATTCCTCGCACGGCGCTCTCGAACTCGCACGGTGACCACTCCCAACGTCGAGGAGCAGGTCGCACGCATCCTCGACCGGGTGCGCACCAAGGCAATGAACACGGCGGAATAGGTGTTCCACCCTGTGACTACATCTAAGGTGGACAAGGAGCCGACCTGGCGAGCCACTGCGGTCTTCACCCGTGACGAGTTGGAGATGCTCATCTCCGATTCACGCGTCCCGCCCGACCGGCAGGTGCTCTACCACCCCACGCTGGCGGCCTTGCTGGCGGAGTGGAAGCTCAGGGGGTGGCCCGAGATGATGGGCCGCTCACCGATGCCCGAAGACCTCGTGGTGCCCATGCCATGGCCAACCAACCGTGGCCCCCGCGTGGAGTTCGGTGGGATGCGGACGGACCACCACTCCTACAAGCGGCTGGTGAAGGACATGGAGGCACTCGGCCTGCGTCACCGGCGGGGCCATGGCACCTGATGGCGCCCGGGGCGTTGCTACATTCCTTGCTACAGCCTCCCGGAAAGCTGAATCCTTTCCGGGAGATACAGAGTGGAGGCGGCGGGAATCGAACCCGCGGCCGGAGGCTTCCGGAGAGAACGTTTCAGAGCGTTCGAGGGTGGTTCTCGTAGGAATTCCAGCCGCTTACGCCGCCCCCTGCCCCATGCCGAGCTGGACGGAGATGGACGCCCGGCCCCCTCCCAGAAAGCAGCCCCGGTGCGCCTTCCTGGAGGGATTCTCCCTGCATGCCAACACGCACCTTCACGCCAACGACAGGCAGGCTCTGGAGCGGCTGTGCCGCTACGGGGCACGCGGTGCGCTGGCGCTGGAGCGTTTGTCACGAGCGGAGGATGGCCGCATCGCCTACCGCATGAAGCGCCCGCTGCCGGACTTGTGAGCATCCCTACCGGCCCAGGCGTGACGGAGGCGTGACGGCTGAAACAGCCTCCCTCCTTTCGAGTCCTTTGACACCGTCTCCGCCCTTCGGCGAGTGGCCCCCCTCTTCCCCAACGCGGCCTGCTCCAGCCGCTGACGCCGTTGAACAGGAAATTCAGACGAAGCGGCTGATTCTGGGGATACAGTTCAACCGCATCCACCCAGGCAGGCCAGGGAGAGAAAGAATTCCATGAGCTACGTTCTCGAGTCCAAATCAGAGTTCGACCGATTGGAGCACCAGTCGGGTCTTTCACCCTATGACTACCAGCGTGAGCTGGCCCTCTCCGGGCTCCCGCCGCTTCAAGAAGGGATGCGGTTGCTGGATGCGGGCTGCGGCTCCGGCGTCCTCGCGCGTCACCTGGCCCGCCAGCACTCCGGCTGCTCCGTCGTGGGGTGCGACATCTCCGAAATCCGCGTGCACCAGGCACAGGACGCCGCAAGGGATTTGCCCAACCTCCACTTCGAGGTCCGAGATCTCGCCCGGCTCGATTACCCGGAGGGGCACTTCGACATCATCATCTGCCGCTACGTCCTTCAACACCTGCCACAGGAGAGCCGCTCCGCAGCGCTCGCCGGTCTCCACCGCTGTCTCAAGCCCGGGGGATCGCTGGTGGCCGTCGATTTCGACGGGGGCTTCCTCAACCTCCACCCGCAGCCCACGTCATGGTTGCAGGAGGCGCTCCGGAACCTGGAGACCCGGTTCCCGGTGGACCTTCGTATCGGGCGCAAGCTGCCGCACCTGTTCGCGCTCGCGGGGTTCTCCGAGACCCACTGGCGCATCGACGTCCTCGAGTGGCGCGACGAGCTGCTGGCCCAGGAGCGGGCGCTCCTGGATGGGCGCATGCTCGCGTTGGAGCCCGTGCTGGCGGCCGTCCTGGGGAGCACCGCGGAAGCCCAACGGTTCCGGACCGAGTATCTGGCGGCGCTCGACACCCCGGGCTGCGTCCTGTTCTACAACAAGTTCATTGTAACGGGACTCAAACCCTCGCATCCGTGATTGAGAACTCCCCGAAAGGATGGGAAACAAAACAAGGCATTCCCCGGGAGGGCAGGAAAAGACAACTCAAACAGACCCGGGGACCATCACGCCAGCACTCTCATTTGCCTGTTCCGGTCCGACGATGTTATGTGTTTATTTGAGAGCGCGAGAGCGCTTTCCGGACCAGAACCTTCCATGACAAGGGGTGCTGCGATGACGGCGAGAGCGATTTCCCAACACAGTGAGGCCAAGGCCGCGGCATCCCAAACACACACTTTGCGAATCGCTCCCCAGGACTCCCGGTACGCGCACCTCGAGGCGCTTATCGGGAAGCTCCGGGAGAGGGATAGGGTCACCTTCGACCTCCAGGTGGACGGCCTGCGCCACCGTGTCGAATGGCCGCTCGATTTCTCCGAATACCGTGTCATCGCGAGCACCACCCCGGTTTCCCTGCACCTGAGCACTCGCGGCTCTTTTCCGGAGCTCGAGGTGCTCCGCTCGCACCTGTTGCACAGCGATCTCGACCTGCTCACCTACTACACGTGCAGCACCAGCTCGGCCCGCTACCTGCAGAACAGCCAGGACCGGATGGACTGGTTCTTCGCCCTCGACTTCTTCGTCGACGGGCCGGGGATGCCACCGGAGCTGCGAGAGGAGGTCGTGCGAGATCTGACCGGATGGCTCGAGAACCGGAGCCACCGGAGCCGGCTCACCTGGGTGAACTCCCTCAACGCCATGCTGCGGGTCGTCCTGGAGGATATCGAGCACGACGGCCTCGACACCTCCCTCATCGTGCGGGACACGCGCCGCTACTTCGAGGGGTTCCTCCTGGAGTTCGACGGGACGGTGCCGCTCGAGCGCTACCTCGAGAACAGGGCCAGGACGATTGGCATGGGGCCCGAGGTCGAATCCTGTTTTGCCTATCTGGGCAAGCCGCTGCCGCTCCAGGAGCGAGGCCCGGCCGAACGGATGAAGGAGCTCGCGGCCTACCTCGTCGCCCTGCAGAACGACGCCCTCTCCCTGCGCAAGGAAGAGGGCCAGGAGCAGGGGCATCTCCACCTGAAGACCTATTTCCCCGACAGCCGGAAGTACGTGTCGTTCCTGAATGGTTTCTACCAGGCCCGGTACGCCGACTTCCTGGCCCAGCGGCCACGCAGCCCCGGTCCCCTCGAGGACCTCTGGAAGGTCTGCTCCCAGTGGATCTGCGGCAGCCTGGTGTGGCACCTCACCAGCCGGCGCTACAACCTGGGGCAGTTCGACATCCTACCCTGAGCCCGGGCCCGTCCTTCGCGGGGCGGCGCTCGCGACCAGCTCCCGCAAGCGGGCGGGTTCAAAGGGCTTGGGGATGTTCGCCACCGTTTCCCGCGCCAGGAAGGCCCGCGCCCGTTCGGTGAAACCGCCCCCCGTCATGAAGATGAAGCGTGACAGGCACTCCGGGTTCTGCTGCTCCAACTGGGCGAACAGATCCATCCCCGACATGTCCGCCATCATCAGATCGCAGAACACCCGGTCGAAGCCGTCATCCACCGTCAGCAGCGCGAGCGCCTCGCGCCCACTCTGCACCACGACCACGTCGTGGTGCCGCCCGAGCAGGCGCCGCATCATCGAGCAGATGGAAGGCTCGTCGTCGATGATCAACACCCGCTTGTGCTGGGGCACCTCCGCCTTCGTCGAGACAGGCACCTCTATCGGAGCCATCACCTCGTCGATGCTCGGCAGCACGAGCCGGAAGGAGCTTCCCCGCCCCGGCTCGCTCGAGACCGTCAACTCGCCGCCCATGCCGCGGATGACCTCCAGGCTGATGGCCAACCCCAGCCCCGTGCCCTCGCCGGCCGGCTTGGTGGTGAAGAAGGGCTCGAAGATGCGCTCCATCACCTCCGGGCTCATCCCCTTGCCGGTGTCCTGCACTTCCACCACCACCTGAGTGCCCTCCACCCGCGTCACCAGGGTGAGGGCGTGGTTCGTCGCATCCCCCTCCGGGATGGCCTGCGCGGCGTTGATGAGCAGATTGAGGAGCACCTGCCCCAGCTTCGACTCGCTGCCCAACACCCGCGGCACCGGCGCGAGGCGGCGGACCACCTGCGCCCGATGGCGGATGTGCGGCATGGCCATGGACAGGCTGAACTCCAGTGCCGCGAGGACGTCCACCGGACCGACCCGCGTCTCGTTCGAGCGCGCCAGCGTCCGCAAGTCCTTCACGATGGCGCGGATGCGCTCGGCCCCCTTGCGCGCCTCCTCCAGCGCCTGCAGCGTCTCCCGGAGCGGCTCGGCCATGGGTGCCCCCTGCTCGCGCCCCCACATCCCGAGTTGCTCCAGTGCCACGTGGAGGTTGCCGGTCACGAAGGCCAGCGGGTTGTTGATTTCATGCCCCACGCCCGTCGCGAGCTGACCGGCGACCAGGAGCCCCCGCGATTGCTCCAGCGTCTGCTGCGCGGCCTCGAGCTGCCCGGCCCGCTGCCGGGCCAGTTCCTCCGCCTCCACCCGGCTCGAGTGCTCCTTCTCCAGCAGCGCCTTGCGCTTCAGCTCGTCGTGCACGAGCGTGGTGATGTCCTGGAACCGGACCATGATTCCGTCCAGGAAGGGCATCACGGTGCTACGGAACCAGCAGTCCTCCTCGGGGTAGTACACCTCGCCCTTGACCGCCCTCCGTGTCTCCACCACCTGGCAGAAGACGACGAACCGGCCGGTGCTCATCGCCTGGGGGACCGCCTCGCTCAGCCGCCGTCCGACGACCAGCCCCGGCTGGAGACGCTGCATGGACTCGACGTCGTTGGAGAAGATGAACTCGAAGTCGACGATGGTCCTGGCGTCATCGCGGATGGCGCGCAGGACCACACACCCATCCGGGTTGAGCTGCTCCATCTCCACCAGAGCGCGCAGGAGCATCGCGGCCCCCAGGCCCTTCTGCGGGTGTTCTTCTCCCTCAAGGCTCAAGGGGGACATCTCGACTCCTTACCTCCCATGCTCCAACTTCCTCCATCGGCATAATTTTTCACAAAATCGACCAGAGTGCGAGCCCTGACGGCCAATCGAAGGTGATGGTCCTCCGGCCTCGAACCGCGGCCAACCCCACCTCGTGGCATTGACTCCTGGAAGAGCGGCAGCGTCTGGATGGAGCGCTCGAACAGCACCTCCGATCCCTCATCCGCTCCCTCAAGTGAGAGCAGCGCCGAAGCCGGAAGAGGCGAGCGGGCCAGCGGAGAGCGCAGTGGGACCCCGCTCCACATGAAAATCCCTGGGGCCGTCTCCAGGGCTCCCCCAAGCAGAAGAGGAGGGGGCGAGCGTGGCGCCTGAGGCAGCGGCCAGCAAGGCGCCGATGAAGGAGAGGACGTCGGGAGTGGACCAGGCGGCGGTGCTCAGGAGGACATTCGACTTCGACGTCTTCGCCTGCGTGAGGTATCAGCAGGCCCATTACCCGCACACGGCAGGTGCGCGCCTGGCCCCGGCGCGAGGGCCACCCCAGGCCTCGTGGTGCGATGAGGTCCAGGGTCTGGAGGGTGGAACGAACCCGGGCAAGCCACTCCTCGAGCGCGAACGAATCAGGCAGGTGGCGAGTCGTTCCTCGAGCGCTTCGATGAGCGTCGACTTTCCCACCCGGTGCGAGCCACTCACCGCGATGCGCACCTCAGCGCCCCTGGAAGACGGGAGCCCTGCGCGCCGCCGCGGCCGCGAGCCCCTCGCCCAGGTCCTCGCTCCCGTAGCTCTCCGCCTGGAAACGCGCCTCGTCCTCCAGGGCCCGCAGGAGGGCGGCCCGGTCCGGGGCCAGCCTGCGCTTGAGCGCTCGAGTCGCCAGCGGGGCATTCGCCGCCACCTGGGCCGCGAGCGTCCGGGCGCGCGCGAGCACCTCGGGCCCCGGCGTCGCCTCCAGCGCCAGTCCGAGCCGCACCGCCTCACGCCCATCGAAGCGCCGGCCCGTCAGCAGCAGCTCCGCGCCCCGCTGCGCGCCCGCCCTCCACGGCACGAAGTACGTCGCCCCCATGCCCGGGTGCAGGCCCAGCTGGACGAAGTTGAGCGCGAGCTTCGCGTCCTCGGCCACCACGCACAGGTCGCACGCGAGCGCCACGCACAGCCCGGCGCCAATCGCCGCGCCCTCCACCGCCGCCACCGTGGGCACCGGCAGCTCCAACACACTGAGGTAGCGCGCATAGAAGTCGAGCATGAAGGTGCGCGCCTCCTCCGAGGACACCTGGCGCAGCCGCTCGAGCATCTGGAGGTCTCCCCCCGCGGAGAACGCTCCGCCGGCCCCCGCGAGAACGACAGCCCTCACGTCGGGGCGTTGCTTGAGCTCGGCCACCCGGTCCCGCAACGCCTCCCCGAGCTCGGGGGTCATCGCGTTGCGGCGGGCGGCATCATTCAACGTGAGGGTGGCGACGGCACCCTCCACCTCGAGCAGGACGGCAGTGGACGGAGTGGACATGGGGCCCCTTCTATCAGGCCCGGCCCGAGGTCCGGGGCCCCCGCCACGCGTTACTTCTGGCCCCCGAGCCACGAGCCCCACCGCTCGAGCCGCGCACCGCCCTCGGGCTCGCGCTTGCCACCGGCGGCCACGCGCTCGGTGCCACTGGAGAGCGGCATGAAGCGGGCCTCATAGGGCAGGCCCGCGAGCGCCGGTGCCCACGGCTCGGCCGCGTAGGTGTCCGTGAAGACGCGCGGGGTGCCCTCGACGTCCTCGGTGCGCTGATCGATGAGGGCGGGCACGGTGCGGCCCTCCACGGTGAAGGTGCCACGGGTGCCGGCCGCGGCGGCGGCGGGAGGCCAGTCTCCCGAGGACAGCACGTCCCAGGGCAGGTTCATCAGCACCTCCTCGAGGGCCTCCGGCTCGGCCTGGGAGAAGTCCGAGCACGGGGTGGCGTTGGCGTCCACGGGGCCCTCGGCGCGCAGGAAATAGCCACGCTCGGCGGCGAAGCACACGCGCTGCACGCCGGGAGCGGGACCCACGTCCACGCGCCGCTCGTAGTACGCGCCCGGGCCCAGGGGCCGCTCCAGCGCGGGCACGGCGGCGGTGGCACCGGCCGAGCCCTCGCGGAACTCGCGCAGCGTCAGCTTGATGCCGCCCGGAACGTGGAAGCCGGCCGACTCCGTGCTCGCCTCGAGCAGGCCGCCCGTGAGGTAGAGCGGGCCCGGCTCGTTGGCGTACACGCGCGTGCGCAGGGGGCCGTCCACGGGGCGCTGGTCACTCACGTAACGCATGGCCTCCCAGGTGCGGCCCGCGCTGTTGGGCTTCTCGGCGGTCGCCTCGCCCGCGTGCGGCACCTCGAGCCGGCGCGTCGTGTCCGCGCGCACGGGCACGAGGAGCTCCTGCGCCAGCCTCGGGTGGGTCAGGGGCTTGCCGGCCTCATCCATGTAGGCCACGCGCACCCAGACCCAGGGCTGCTGCACGGCCACCACCTCCAGCGTCAACTGACCGCCGAGGGTGCGCGCGGCACCGCCTTCGCCGCGCCCGGGGCCCTGGTTCGCCGAGAAGGAGTAGGTGACCCGGTCGCCCACACGGGCGCGCTTCCAGGCGTCAGCGGCTTTCATGGAGGCGGACTCCTGGGCCTGGGGATCGGAAGGAGAAGGGCTGCTCGACTTCGTGCTCTCGCAGCCCGGGAGGAAGGACAGGGCCGCGCCCAGCAGCGCGGCGATGGGGAAGGTGGAGTGGCGCATATGAAGGTGTGACTGAATACACCGGGAGTGTATTCACGCCTCTGTCCGATGGATGAACACGCTGTCCGAGATTCGGACAGCCCAGTTCGTACGCACTCAAACCATTGACGTCACAACTGTTTCGACGCCAAACGTCAGGGCGCTTTACAAGAAAGCGCGGGACAGTGGGTACATCCCTGCTCCAAGGCGAATCTTGCGCTCTCAACTAAGTCCCTGATTTCCCGTGTCTCCGGGTGTTGGCCCGAGGGTTGCTCATGGGATGGGGGCGCGGCCGCGGCTGGAAACCCCCAGGCGGCAGCGTCCAACCCCTGTCGTCCCTCGAAAAGGAAGCCCCCATGCGCAAGCTTTCCCTGGCGTTGCTGGCTGGTGTTGCCCTCGTCGGCTGTGGTGTCGATCCCCAGGCCGAGAACCAGGAGATCGTCTCCAACCTGGTCAAGGCCGGCTTCCCGGCCGACGACATCCAGATCGTCGACAACCAGGTGTACGTGGGCCGCGACGCTCACGTGACCCTCGAGGCCTCCCTCGAGATGCTGCAGGCCGACAAGGGCGCCGAGCAGTACCGGACGACCAACCTGGTGAGCACCAGCGTCAAGAAGATCTGCATCAACCCCACCTCGGCGTTCAACAGCTACAGCCGCCTGAGCGCGGGCCTGGATGCGGCCATCGCCAACTACAACAGCCTGGGCCTCTCCTTCACCATGGTGCGCGGCCCCGCCACCGGCTGCAACGCGAACATCAGCGCGAGGACCATGTCCGGCGCCGGCGGCTCGGCGGGCTTCCCCTCCGGTGGCCTGCCCTACGGCATCATCAACATCGGCACCGGCCTGCAGAGCTACAGCTCGGGCGTGAACAAGCACGTCATCTCGCACGAGCTCGGCCACTGCATCGGCTTCCGTCACTCTGACTACTACAACCGCTCCATCAGCTGCGGCGGCTCCGCCACCAACGAGGGCACCGCCGGCGTGGGCGCCATCCTCATCCCCGGCACCCCCAGCACCGCCACCTCGGGCGGCTCGGTCATGAACTCCTGCTTCAGCTCGAGCTCGACCGGCACCTGGACCAGCTCCGACCGCACCGCGCTGTACTACCTCTACTGAGGTGACACGGGGTCCGGGGATGCACGGCGTCATCAGGACATGAATTGATGACGCGGGTGCTTCCCCGGCACTCCGGCTGAGGAAGATGACCGTGGCGCGGCGCGCCAACGTCGAGGTGGGTCCCCTCCGAACCCGGGAGGCGGGCCCCTGTCCTATTGGTGAACAGATCGTCCGAGACTCGGACGATGCGGGGGTCTTGCGCGCAAACCTTTGAGCCAACAATCGATTCTCCGGGAAACGTCAGGACTCTTTACAAGTAGTCCCAGGACGGCTGGCACATCCGTGTTCCACGGCTAATCTTGTATTGCTTGCTAAGGTCTTGTTTTCTCGTGTTTCGGGGGGTTGGCCCGAGGGTTGCTCATGGGATGGGGGCGCGGCCGCGGCTGGAAGCACCAGGCGGCAGCGTCCAACCCCTGTAGTCCCTCGAAAAGGAAGCCCCCATGCGTAAGCTCTCTATGGCGTTGCTGGCCGGTGTTGCTCTCGTTGGCTGCGGTCTCGACACGGAGACCGAGAACAAGGAGATCGTGCAGAACCTGGTCCAGGCCGGCTTCCCGGCGGATGACATCCAGATCGTCGACGGCCAGGTGTACGTGGGCCGCGACGCGCACGTGACGCTCGAGGCCTCCCAGGAGATGCTGCAGGCCGACAAGGGCGCCGAGCAGTATCGGACGACCAACCTGATGAGCGGCATCACCAAGATCTGCATCAACCCCACCTCCGGCTTCAACAGCTACAGCCGTCTGAGCGCGGGCCTGGATGCGGCCATCGCCAACTACAACAACCTGGGCCTGTCCTTCACCATGGTGCGCGGCCCGGCGACCGGCTGCAGCGCGAACATCACCGCGACCACCATGTCGGGCGCCGGCGGCTCCGCGGGCTTCCCCTCCGGTGGCAAGCCCTACGGCACCATCAACATCGGCACCGGCCTGCAGAGCTACAGCGCGGGCGTGAACAAGCACGTCATCTCGCACGAGCTCGGTCACTGCATCGGCTTCCGTCACTCTGACTACTACAACCGCGCCATCAGCTGCGGCGGCTCCGCCAGCAACGAGGGCACCGCCGGCGTGGGCGCCATCCTCATCCCCGGCACCCCCAGCACCGCCGTGTCGGGCGGCTCGGTCATGAACTCCTGCTTCAGCTCGAGCTCGACCGGCACCTGGACCAGCTCCGACGTCACGGCGCTGAACTACCTGTACTGAGAAAATGGCGCGGCGGCCCCCTGATCCATTCATGAATCCGTGGGGCCTGCGCCTCGCGGGCACCGTCCTCCTGGGCCTCACGGCCTGTGGAAGGCCGGTGCCCGTGGATCCTCCTCTGGTTTGCGGAAACGAGAAGCAGCCGGAGGTGAGCCGTCTCGCTGTACGCGGTCTCGATGTAGGCAGTCTGTCTCAGTGCGGCCCGACCGCCGACTTCACCCCCGTCAACAGCTATCAGGGCGAGTTCGCCGATGTGCTGGACAGGGAAGAGGCGGTCGCCCTGATCGACGGGCGTTGCACCGGAACCCTGATTGAAGCGAGCGCGGGCCCGGTGGTGATCACCGCGGGTCACTGTGTTGGCATCGGGGACCGGCCGCTGCTTGTCTTCAACTTCGAGGACAATCCCGACGGAGAACAGCTGGTGACCGAAGGCACGGTCATCGAGCAATCGCTCGATCCCGACTATGCGCTCATCCAGTTGGACGTGCTCCCCGCGGTGACGCCGGTCCCGCTGACGGCCCAGGCCACCGAGCGGCTGGCGATCATCCAGCATCCCCGGGGCAAGCCCAAGGCCATCGCCGAAGGCAGATACCTGGACGCGTGTGCTCGGCAGGTCTACTACGTGGATCTGGACACCCTGGTCGGGAGCTCCGGCGCTGGCATCTTCACCCGTCAAGGGTACCTGCTGGGAATCCACACCGACGGTGATTGCGACGAAAAGGGCGGCGGCGCCAACAGGGGTTGGACCGCGGAAGCGATCGCCGAGGCGTCCGAGTACCTGCACAGCACCGACATCGCCGAGCGCTGAGGGCGTGCGGGCAGGGCCCAGGAGCATTCGTCTCGTGGGATCGCACTCCCAGTCTCTTCCCGGATTGCAGGTTTTCCAGTTTGGCGGTATTCTTCAAGGCCCCCCTTCGAAGCCTCATCACCGCCCCATGCCCCTCGCCTCCTTCCGAATCCGTCCCCTCCTGCTGTCCACGTTGCTGCTCAGCGCGTGCGGTGCTCCCCTCGAGTCCACGTCCCTTCCCCCTGACGAGACGCCGGGCCAGGTGGAGTCCGCGATGTGCGCGGGCCTGAGCGTCACCTCGCTCACCCTGGCGGGAGCCAGTTCCTACGGAGGCGAGCTGGGCGCCGCGGGCAACTGGGCGGTGTCCACCTTCGCCAATGGCGTCCGCCTGGAGTACTACGTGGACGGCCAGCGGCAGGCCTGGTCCGAGATGGCCTCGCCCACGGGCACCTGGAATCACAGCAGCTCCAACATCGCCTGCGGCACGCATACCCTCGAGGTGCGCGCCTGGCCCATGGTCATCGACAGCAATGGCAATCGGACCACGTGCACGGCGCAAGGCGCGCGCGTCGTCACGAGCACCTTCTCCCAGGCCTGCCCTTCGGCCTCCATGCAGTGCTACCGCAATAACAATCAGCAGGTCACCTGCACGGGCTACGCCTCGGGAGGGACCGGCTCCCATACTCCTGTCTGGCAGCAGGTGAACCGATTCAACCACATCCCGGAGCCGTACGTGAGCATGCCCTGGTACGAGGGCTACTGGAGCCATGTCTTCTACTGCGAGGCGCCCATGTACGCCTCCCTGGAGGACGCCCAGGTCCAGATCCAATTCAGGGTGGAGGACAGCACGGGGATGGGCTCCACGGAGATCAGCAACTACTTCTACTGCAAGGAGTACTCGGTCGAGCAGCCCTGGTGAGGACTGAACCCCGGCCACGGCTCCACCGGCTATCGTTGCTCCATGCCGCACGTGCTCGTCCTGCCCGATGGCAGCCACGTTCCCCTGGAGAAACCGGTGGTGTCCGTGGGCTCCGACTCCGCCTGTGACGTCGTCCTCCGGGAAGCCGGGGTGAAGCCCAGCCACGCCCTGCTCTTCCAGGAGGCGCGAGGCTGGACGGTGTCCGCCGCGGCCAGGGGCTGTGAGGTGCGGGTGCGCAACAAGCGCGTGGAGCTGGCACCGCTCGCCCCGGGAGAGTCCTTCTCCGTGGGGCGCGTCACCCTCACCCTGCTCTCCACCGAAGCGGCCCGGCCGGCCACGGGCTCCGCGCAGGAGGTGTCCCCGGGAGGGCGGCTGCTGGCGGTGTTGACGGGCTTCGCCTCGAGGCTGATGGTCCAGCGGCCCACCGTGGAGCTCCTGGACGTGGCCATGCGCGGGCTGGCGGAGGTCGCGGACGCGGACGTGGGCTTCCTCGTGTCGGTGGAGGGGAGCCGGCGCCAGGTGCTGTGCGCCACCGGGCCGGTGCCCGAGGCGGCGGTGGTGGACAGCCTGGTGGACCAGGTGGTGGCCTCGGGCGCTCCCGTCCTCGTGGCGGACGTGGCCGCGGACGCGACGCTGGCCGGGGCACCCAGTGTCGTGTCCCTGCGCCTCACCTCCGCCCTGGTGTTGCCCTTGCGCGGAGGAACGGCGCCGCTGTCCGCCGTGTACCTCGGACGGCGCGGAGGCCGCCCCCCCTTCACCCCCCGGGAGCTGGAGGAGGCCATGGCCCTGTCCTCGCTGGCGGCGCTGTTGCTGGCCTCCTCGCGCGAGTTGATGGAGCTGCGCGCACGGGTGGACAACCTCACCCAGCGCATCGAGGCGGCCACCTTCGAGGGGCTCATCGGTGAGTCGCACGCCATGCGCGCGATGTACCGGCAGGTGGAGCGCGTGGGGCCCACCTCGCTCCACGTGCTCATCCAGGGCGAGACGGGCACGGGCAAGGAGGAGGTGGCGAGGGCGCTGCACCGGCGCAGTGGGCGGCGCGGGCGGCTGGTGGCCATCAACTGCGCGGCCCTGCCCGAGTCGCTCATCGAGCGGGAGCTGTTCGGCCACGTGAAGGGAGCCTTCTCGGGGGCGGGGACGGACCGGCCCGGGCTGGTGGAGGCCGCGGACGGCGGCACGCTCTTCCTGGATGAGATGGGAGACATGCCCCTGCCGCTCCAGTCGCGCCTGTTGCGCGTGGTGCAGGAGCGCGAGGTGACGCGGCTGGGGGAGAACCATCCGCGCAAGGTGGACATGCGCGTGGTGTCCGCCACGCACCGTCCCCTCAAGACCCTGGTGGAGGAAGGCCGCTTCCGGGGCGATCTGCTCTTCCGTCTGGACGAGGTCCGGGTGGAGGTACCGCCTCTGCGCGAGCGGGGTGATGACGTACTGCTCATCGCCCACCACGTGCTGCGCCGCGAGGCCGGGCGCGCGCGGGGCTTCACCCAGAAGGCCACCGAGGCCCTGCGCGGCCATCCCTTCCCGGGCAACGTGCGCGAGCTGGTGTCGCGGGTGCGGCGCGCGGCGATCCTCGCCACCGGAGAGCTCATCGGCCCCGAGGAGCTGGAGCTGGGGGCGGACACGGCGCCGCTGGTGCCGCTGGAGGAGGCGCGCGAGGCCTTCGTGCAGCGCTACGTGCGCGAGGCCATCGCCCGGAGCGGCGGCAGCAAGAAGGACGCGGCGCAGGCGCTCGGCATCGGGCTGCGCTCCATCTTCCGCTACCTGGGCGAGGAGCCCTGAGGGTATTCCCGCGTGGCCATGCACCGACTCGTCCGACGCCTCGCGCCCCTCGCCCTGGTGACCGTGCTGGGTTGCCCTCTCGACATCCAGGTCCGGGAGGAGGACCCCGACGCGGGACCGCGGGCGTGTGTGAAGGACCAGGAGTGTCCGGACGGCCAGCGCTGCAGCGACGCCAGCCGGGACAATGTCTGTGTGGACGGACCCCGCGTCACCCAACCCTGTCCGGGGTTCGGCACGTGCTCCTACACGGCCTTCTGCGAGAAGGGCGTCTGCGAGCAGGGTTGCCTGGGGGCCGACTGCCGGCCGGGCTACCAGTGCGCCCCGGATTACAAGTGCGTCGAGGCGTGCACCGAGGGGCCTCCCACGAAGGCCGGCGAATTCTGCGGCAGCTCCACCGATTGCGGCCGCTGTGGCTTCTGCGTGTCCCTGGGGGGCGAAGCGAAGCGATGCCATATGCCCTGCACCGCCGACACGCAGTGTCCTGGAGGCGCACCGGGAGCGTGTGTGTTGGTGCCGGGGAAGACGGTGCGCGTCTGCCGTCCGGGGTGATTGCCCGGGTGGAAGGGGCTTTCTAGGATGGGCGCGGAATGACGGACGAATTGCTGGCCGGCCGCTACCAGTTGGAGCAGGAGCTGGGGCGAGGAGGCATGGCCACGGTCTTCCTGGCCCGGGACACCCGTCTGGCGCGCCATGTGGCGGTCAAGGTGATGCACCCGGGCGAGGATGGGCGCCGCGCGGAGCGCTTCCGCCGGGAAGCCGAGCTGGCGGCTTCCATCAAGCACCCCCACGTGCTGGAGATTCACGACTTCGGCGAGGACGCCCGCCGGGGGCCCTTCCTCGTGTGCGAGTGGGTGCAGGGCGAGGATCTGCGCGCGCTGGCCCAACGGCTCGCGCCCGTACCGCCCGAGGTGGCCGCCGTGCTGGGCTGGACGCTGGCGCGGGCGCTGGGTGAGGCGCACGCGCGGGGTGCGGTGTCGCCGTCTACCAGCCCTTCATCTTCGACTCGATGATGTTCAACGGCCCGAATCGCTTCCGCCGCCGTACCGCGGATGTCCGGGTCAGCCAGCCCTTCACGGTGCAGGCGGAGATCGCCTCCTTCTCCACGGGCCCGTTGGAAGAGCTGAAGACCGTCTCGGGTGCTCCCATCATGGGCATCGAGCCGACGATGACTTCCGATGGGCGGCTGCTCCTCTTCCAGGGCGGTCCCCTCAACAACGGCGCCATCGATTACCTGATGTACAGCTACAACCCCACCCCCTGCGCCGCCACGGGTTGGAGCGAGCCCCGGCCCCTGTCCATGATGTTCAACGACACCACCCCGGGCATCAAGCGCTACCCGATGGCCTGGCAGCGGATGAAGGCGGCCACCGGCGAGGCATTCGGTGACACCGTCGCTGGCGGTAATCTGATTCGTGCCGCCTATCCCTGGGTGGACCACGAGGGCCGCAACGTCCTCTATGCCGCCGTCGGGTTCACCGGGGCCGCGGGCGGGCGGCGCGAGGCGATGAGCCTGATTGGCGCGGACACGGGGTGGATCGCCCATCACATCGATGGGAGCCTCAACACCGACCGGCAGGACATCGCCCACCTCTTCTACTCGGGCCCCATGTGGAACTTCGAGCAGGAGCGCGCCCTCGCAGAACTTCCCGCCCGGCTCGAGCAACGAAACCCGCTACCTCCCCGTCACCAAGACGCACGACGTGCTCTCGCTCTTCGGCAGCAACACGGCCGACTACAACGAGGTGGACCTGGGAGAGTGGCTCAATCCCTTCGAGCTGCTCTTTCTGCCCATGAACGAGATGGTCACCCGGGCGGGAACGTATGATTTGACGCGCACGCCCGATAGCGCGGGCCGCTTCTACACGGGCACGCTCGTGGGCACGGCGCAGATCTCCGAGAAGAACGACGTGACGCAGCCGCCCTCGGGCTCCTTGTGGGAGCCGCACGGCAAGGGCAAGGCGCTCGTCCTCCCCGGCGGCGGTGCCGCTACCGTGAACCTGACCGACCCCACCAACACCATTCCTGGCGTTGGGGCCACCGTCCGGGGTTTCACGGTGCAGCTCGCCATCCGCCCGGACCCGGCCATCAACCAGGGCTGCACGGGCAATCCCTACCGCTACCTCCTGGCGAAGCCCGGGGGCCTGGATCTCATCTACGAGGCGAACGGCGCGCTGCAGATGTCGTTCGTGATCAATGGACAGCGGGTCCGCCTGGGTTTCAGCCAGCCGCTGCCCAAGGGCGTCTGGACGCATGTGGCCTACACCTGGGATGGAGTCACGGGACAGTTCGGCGAGTACATCAACGGCAAGGCCACGGGACGCGCGTTGCCGAACGCCCCCGGCACCCTCCGGTTGGGAACGGGGACGCTCTCCATTGGCGCGGGCCAGAACCTCGACACCCAGAGCTGCCCGGCCAACGGGGAGGGCTCGTTCAAGGGATACATCGACGAGGTGCGCCTCTTCACGAATGCCCGCTCCAACCGCAGCATCTGCCTGACGACCCATGGAGCGGACTGCAAGGAGGCCGCCATCCAGGAAGAGCCCACCGGGGGCCAGTTCGTCATGAATCAGCAGCACCCCTCCTGCAACAGCCTGTCCGCGCTGGGGACGCAGGCGTGCGCCGTGTCCATGCACCGCGTCTGCGCGCAGCGCGGGGCCGATGACGCCCTGAGCAGCGCCGGCAACTTCTACGACACCCTCCAGCAGGTCATCGGCAACCGCCCGCCCATCTCGCTGCTGGGAGTTCCCGCCTCCGCCACCAGCACGGAGGTCGGCGTGGCGTGTGCGCCCATCCAGCACCAGAGCCTGGGAGTGACCTTCGAGGAGCTGGCGCGCCGTCACGCGGGCTGCACCGACGAGCGGGTCTCCATGACCAACGACTGCACCGCCGCCGCCCACCGGTGGTGCCGGGGCCTGGGGTGGACGTCCGGAATGATCTTCGAGATGACCTCCCGGCCATGGGTGGGCTGCTTCAACTCGGGGCTCATCCAGGATGTGGCGCGGTCGCAGATCGGGACCGTCACCAACACGGGCAGCCTCACCTCCGGGGAATCGCGGCTGGAGGTCAGCAGGTGGTGTCAGGCGCGCGGTTACGCGCCGGGAGTCATCCAGGAGGTGCCCAGCACCACCACCGTCCACGTCCACTGCTTCCAGCCCGCGGTGACCCAGAGCTGGAAGTTCGTTCCCTGCTCCTCGGATGACGGCCGCCGGATTGACCGGGTGTCAACCGGCGGCTAACGATCATTCGATGCAGGAAACAGACCTGAATGACCTTCGGAATTTTGTCGCCGTCTATCAGGCCGAGATGTTCATCGAGGAGTCGAGAAGATTCCTCCAGCAGGGCGGCTTCGAACCCAGGACAGACCGCCATCAGCCGGGCGATGGCTTGCCGGTGTTGACCGCCAGTTGAGCGTCGAAGGCTCGCTTGTAGGCGGGCCGCGCTTCGCCGCGGGCGACATAAGCGGCCAGGTTTTTGTATTCGTCCAGAATGCCCGACGATCTCAACCTGAGCAGCACCGATACCATCAAAAGGTCGCCCGCGCTGAACGCACCATCGAGCCAGTCGGCATCACCCAAGCGAACGGAAAGTGGGTTGAGCCTGCCACGAACGCGATCCTTCACCAGAGGAAGGCGCTCCGCATGCCAGGGCTTGTCGCCCTCGAGCAGCATCGCGGTTGCGAGTTCAAGGATCGGCGGTTCCACCGTGTTGAGCGCGGCAAACATCCAGGTGATCGCGCGCGCCCGGGCATTGGCATCGTCCGGCAGCAAGCCCGCGTGTCGCTCGGCGATGTGAAACACGATCGCCCCTGTCTCGAACAGCGCGAGATCGCCTTCCTCATAGGTCGGAATCTGGCCGAAAGGATGAAGCGCCAGATGCGCGGGTTCCTTCATCGCACGAAACGAAACAAGGCGAACCTGGTAGGGTTGACCCACTTCCTCGAGCGCCCAGCGGACGCGCGTATCACGCGCCAGTCCCTTGCCGCCATCGGGTGAGCGTTCAAAGGCGGTAATGGTGATGGTCATCGAGAGGCTCCTCCTTACAAGGCTAGCGCTCGATGACGATCTTGCCAACGCCCCTGCTTTGCTCGGCCAACTCGTGGGCGAACCGGAGATGCTCGGCGGTCGCGCCCTTGAGAATCGTGTTCGCGGTCGTCTTGATCTTCCCCTCGTCCACGAGCTGCGCGAGCTCCTTCAGGATCTCGCCCTGCGATTCCAACCGGTAGCTGAAGAGGGTCTTCGTGAACATCAGCTCCCAATGAACCGAGATGGCCTTTCTCTTGAAGGGCACGATGTCGAAGGTCTTCGGATCATCGATGAGGCTGAGATTTCCGAAGGGCCGGAGGATCTTGGGGAACACCGCTGCATAGGTATCGCTGTGGGTGGTGCTGAAGATCGCATCCACTTCCTTGATGCCGATCCTCTCGAGTTCCTTCTCCAGATCCTTCCGGTGATCAATCGTCGCGTCCGCGCCCATTCGCGAGCACCACTCGATGGTCTCGGGGCGGGAGGCGGTCGCGATCACCTTCGCCTGGGTCTTCTGCTTCAGGAGTTGGATCGCGATCGACCCCACGCCGCCGGCCCCCCCGATGACCAGAGCGGATGAACCACGTCCGAGCTCGAGCTCGGGCCTCGCGATCAGGGCCTCCCATGCGGTCAACGCGGTGAGGGGCAAGGCCGCCGCCTGGGTGAACGAAAGCGACCGGGGCTTCCTGGCGATGATCCGCGAGTCGATCGCATACAGCTCACCATACGAGCCCGAGCGGGTGAGGTCACCGGCGCCGTAGACCTCGTCGCCCACCTTGAAGCCCTTGGCCTCGGGTCCGACTTCGACGACGACTCCGGCCGCGTCCCACCCGAGGATCACCGGCTCGCCGTTCGGCAGGGTCCGGCTGCCGCGAACCTTGTAATCCACCGGATTGATGGAGAAGGCCTTCACCTCCATCAGGACGTCATGAGGCCTCAACACCGGACGAGGAACCTCCATGTCCTGGATCTGGAAATCGGTCAGTGCGTGGGCCTTGGTATAGGCGAGGGCTTTCATGTCGTTCTCCTGGCTTCTCGAAGCACGTGTCGCTTCAACGAAATCAGGATAGCCACGGGCGGAGGCTCAAGAAGCTGGAGCGGCTTTGATTCAGAGTAAACCACCGGTTTACGACAGAGGCTCCCTCCCCTCCCCCCCGAGAGAGAGCCTCGTGCTCGAAGGCGGCTAGAAGAGGAAGTCGGTGGAGAGGAAGTCCGACTCGTGGCGCGTGAGGATGGACTTCACGAGCGTGGTGTTCTCCGCCGTCGTCTTCGCCGCGACGAGCGTGCGGATGGAGAACACCCGCAGGGCATCCGCCACCGACAGCGTGCCCTCGGCCGAGTCCTTGCGGCCGTTGAAGGGGAACGTGTCCGGGCCGCGCTGGCACTGGCAGTTGAGGTTGATGCGGCCCACCTGGTTGGCGAAGGCGTCGATGAGGCGGCCGATGCGCGCCGAGTCCCGGCCGAAGATGCTCAGCTGCTGACCGAACTGGGAGTTGACGACGAAGCGCACCACTTCCTCGTCCTCGTCGAACACCATCACCGGTATCACGGGGCCGAACTGCTCCTCGGACGCCAGCCGCATGTCCGCCGTCACCGGGTACACCACCGCGGGCGAGAAGTACGACTGGTTCGTGCGTCCCCCACTGGGGTTGACCACCCGGGCGCCCTTGGCCACCGCGTCGTCCACCAGGCCCCGCAGGTAGGTGGTCTTCTCCGGCTCGGGCAGGGGCGTGAGCGAGACGCCCGGCGTCCAGGGCATGCCGGGCTTCAAGCGCTCCACCGCGGCGCAGAAGCGCTCGAGGAAGGGCTCGACGATGCTGCGGTGCACGAGCAGCAACTTGAGCGCCGTGCAGCGCTGGCCGTTGAAGGACAGCGTGCCGGTGATGCACTCCTTCACCGCGTTGTCCAGGTCCGCGTCGGGCAGGAGGATGCCCGGGTTCTTCGCGTCCAGTCCGAGCACGGCGCGCAGCCGGTGCGGACGCGGGTGCAGCTTCTTGAGCTCACTGGCGCCCCGGTTGGTCCCGATGAAGGCGAAGACGTCCACCAACCCGCTCTCCATCAGCGCGCCCACCGTCTCGCGGCCCCGGCCGTAGATGACGTTGATGACACCCGGCGGGAAGCTGTCGCGGAAGGCCTCGAGCAAGGGGCGGATGAGCAGCACGCCGAACTTCGCCGGCTTGAAGACCACGGTGTTGCCCATCAGCAGCGCGGGAAAGAGCGTGCTGAACGTCTCGTTGAGCGGGTAGTTGTATGGACCCATGCACAGCGCCACGCCGAAGGGCGCCCGGCGGATCTGCGCCATGATGCCCTGCTCCTGCACGAAGCGGGATGCGGAGCGATCCAGCTCCTTGAGCGCGCGGATCGTCTCGACGATGAGATCGATGGTGCGGTCGAACTCCTTCTCGGAGTCGGGCTGCGTCTTGCCAATCTCCCACATCAGCAGGTTGACCACCTCGGTGCGCCGCGCGCGCATGGCCGCGAGGAAGCGCTCCACGTGCTCGATGCGATCGGCGACGCGCATGCTGGGCCAGGCGCCCCGGCCGTTGTCATAGGCCTTCACCGCGGCGTGCAGGGCGTCGAGCGACTCCTTCGAGGTGAGCAGCGGCGTGGCCCCGAGCTTCTGCTGCTCCGGCCCCCGGAGCGTCTTCACGAAGACGGGGCTGCGCACCACGTTGAGGTCACCTGGCCAGCTGCGCAGCTCGCCTCCCACCAGGTACTCGCGCTGCTCGATATACGCCGGGAGCCGCACGCTCGCGGGGATCTGATCTTCCGTGGGGAACAGGTCATCAAGAGGAGTCATGGACGGTCCTTTCCCCCCCACTCTATGCAGTTCGCTGGGAGCGATGTCGACACCGCTGAACCCACGGGCGCGTCTACGGCTTGAAGAGATGGAGGACTCGCGGTTGCCCGAATGGTTTACTTCGCATACTATTTACGGTGGAAAGGACCTCCATGAGCGCTGCCCAGACCCTGTCCCTCCCCGACAACGCCCCCCTGTTCACCCGCCTGCGCGTGGCGAGCCAGTGCTTGAAGGTGCTCAAGCACGACGCGGGGAATCCCACCGCCGGCCAGACGTTCAACCTGAGCCTGAACGTCAACGTCTACGCCTCGATCGCCCAGCGGCTCCAGCGCGGCGAGGAGGGGCGCCGCCTGCTGTCCAAACGCCCTTCCCTGCAGGGCAAGGAGCTGGACCTGGCCGCGTTGGAGCGCCTGCCCGAGGAAACGCTCGGCCATCAGTTCGCGCGCTACTTCCGCGACAACAAGATCTTCCCCTTCGAGACGACGCTCGAGCTCAAGAGCGACATCGAATACCTCTCCAAGCGCTACCGCGAGACGCATGATCTGCTGCACGTCCTGACGGGCTACGGCACGGACGTGGTGGGCGAGATGGAGTTGCAGGCGTACTGCCTGGGCAACCTGGGGCTCCGGACGACGATGTTCGTCCTGTTGAACGGCACGCTCGGGCTCCTCAAGGAGCCGCAGTCCGGCGTCGGGCGGTCCGAGTACCTGCGGCGGGCATGGGCCGCGTATCGCCGTGGCCGCGCGTCCCCGCAGTTCCTCGACTTCTGGTTCGAGGAGCACTGGGAGACCCCCGTGGCCACGCTGCGCGCGCGGCTGTGCGCCCCCGCGAACGGGTAGCGAGCGATGGCCCGGAGCAATCTCCCCATCGAGCACGCGGAGCGCGCACTGCTGCTGATGTCCCGCCTCCAGCGCTGGGCCGCCACGAGCGTGCAGGCGAACCAGCTGAGCGGGGAGTTGAGTCTGCGCCAGCTCACCATGCTCTATGCCATCCAGCGGGGAATCTCCTCGCCCGGACTCCTGGCGCGGCGGCTGATGGTCACGCCTGCCGTCATCACCGGAATGCTCGATCGCCTGGAGCGGCAGGGCTACGTGCGGCGCGAGCCCGAGCCCGACGACCGGCGGCGGCTCCGCATGGTGCTGACGGAGGCCGGCCTGGCGGTGAGCGAGCACGTCCGGAAGGCGCTGACCGGTGACCTGGCCGCCCAGTTCGCGAGCGCCTCCCCGGCGGAGCTGAAGGAACTGGGCCACGCGCTGGAGCTCATGGAGCGTGCGCTCGGCGCGCTGGAGCAACGTGCGCCCTCGTCCCCCGACGAGGGACTGGAAGACGAGGAGGTGGCTCGGCGGAGACGTGTGCCCACCACGAGCCGCGGCCGGAAGAAGGCATGACGACGAACCCACAGGCGCTGGACATCCGGCAACGGCGACTCCTTCTCCGGCCATCCCCCGCTCTATGTGGAACTCGAGGTTCCCTGAGCAAGCATGAGGGGGATGGCCAGAGCGGGCCCCGGAATCACTCCTCGCGCCCCCGCCTCCGCCGGAGTGCCAGCGCACCCAGCGCCAGCCATGCGAGGGGCGCCACCGGAGCCGCACCGCAGCCGCAGCCCCCATCCTGGACCACGGGCGGAGGCTGATCCGTCCCGGCGTCCGGCCGCGGCAGCTCGCAGCTCCCATCACCCACGCACACCTTCACCTCGGCGTGGCTCCGCATCCCCGCGGTGTCCACCACGACGAAGCGCACCATGTGTCCACCGGGCGCCAGCCCCTTGGTGTCCCAACGGTTGTGCTCGCCGCCGAAGTGGAAGTGGTTGTCCGTGCGCGTGTCCGTGTATCGCAGCTCGCCGTCCACGTAGAACTCGGCGTGCGTGCAGCCCACGTCATCCTCACAGTCGCCAAAGAACTCCGCCATGTTGCCAGACACGCGCTCTCCCTCCACGGGCCGCGTGAGGATGGCGCGCGGCCCTTCATCCACCTTCGCGGTGACGGTGAAGGATTGCTCCGCGTCCGGAGCCACGCCGTTGCTCACCCGCACCGTGACCTCCACCGGGCCCGCCGCCGTGGGCGTCCAGGAAATGAGGCCGGCGGTCCCGATGGCCATCCCCGCCGGCACCGAGCCCACCAACGAGTACTCCGGCTCCGGCCGCCCCCGCGCCTGCACGTCGTAGCGGTAGGGATTGCCCACCACGGCGGTGGTGAGGGGCGTGGAGGAAATGACGGGAGCCACCGGTTCGTCATCCTGCTCGAGCGCCTCCAACGAGCGCGCATCCAGGCCGGGCGCGGCCACGGTGATGGTGGCGGCACCGTCCAGGTTGTCCGCGTCCGGGGCAGCCCGCAGCGTGACGGTCTGCGGGAGGTTCCAGTTGGCGGTAGTGAACACGAGCGTCGCTCCGGTCTGCACGGTGATGTCGTCATCGCCCTGCGTGCGCGCCACGTTGACGGTGACATTCCTGGTGGGCCGCTTGGACAGAGAGACGTCGAAGGTCGCGGTGCTGTCCTCCGGAATGGCCACCTGGGAGGAGGACAGCACCAGCCGGGAGGAGTTGTTGTCGATGGTGGTGACCACCACCGGCTCGTCCGCCAGTCCCTCCGATGACACCGTGAAGGTGGCGGTATCCGCGTCCGCGTCGTCGTCCTCCGCCGCCGCGAGCATCACCACCCGGGGCACGCTCCAGTCCGCCGGGGAGAACGTGAGCGTGGCGTCGCTCGCGATGCTCAGGTCCTCGGAGCCGTCCGCCCGCGCCACCCGCACCATGACAGGCGCGGTGGGCGCCTCGGCCAGCCGCACGGTGAAGACCGCGCGTCCACCCTCCACCACGCGCAGGTGGAGCCCGGACACCACCAGCTTCTGCCCGGGCGCCGACGAGGTGATGCGGCGCAGGGTGCCGCCGGTGAACCCCAGCGTGTACAGCGCGCCGTCAGGCCCCACGGTCATGTCCACCTGCGAGGAGAAGCCGGTGCCCCACTCGGCCACCGTCTCCACCGAGTTGTCCACGGCCAGCGTGGCACGCGTTACCTGGCCGGAGTTGAAGTCACCGAAGAAGTAGTTGCCGCGGAACTCGGGCGGGAAGAGCGTGGCGTCGTAGAAGGTGCCGCCGGTGATGGAGCCACCCAGGGGCTTCGTCTTCGCGGCGCCCCCGCCGCTGCGCGCATCGGGCAGTCCCGGCTGGGCCACGGTGAAGGTGGTGGCGTCGGGGTTGTTGGAAGCGCTGGTGACGTAGTACTCGCCGTTGAAGCTCGCGTCCGTCACTCCCTCGATGGTGAGCCGCTCTCCCTTGCGGAAGCCATGCCTCGCGGTGGTGGTGAAGGTGGTGACGCCCCCGCCGCGCACCGCCCCGTCCACCGTGGCGAGGTTGCGCGTGTCGATGTTGTTGGTGCGGTACTTGATGACGGGCGTGATGTAATCGTTGATGACGGGCTGGTTGTTCTCGTAGGCGTCGTAGCCAGCATGGCCGCGCCTGGTCACGACGAAGACCTGCTCATAGCCGGTGCCCACGCTGTTGACCCACAGCTGCCCGGTGGCCGGCTGGAATGTCATGGTGAACGGGTTGCGGAAGCCGCTCGCCCAGATGTACTCGTTGTTGGGGCCCACGCCGTCGTTGAACGGGTTGTCGTTGGCGGGCGTGCCATCCAGGTTGGCGCGGCCCACCTTGGACGCGAGCGACACCAGATCCGCGTTCACGCCGGTGCCGTTGCCCAGATCTCCAATGGCCCAGTAGAGCAGTCCGTCCGGCCCGAAGCCGAGTCCTCCACCGTCATGGTTTTCACCCGCGGTGGGTAGCCTGGTGATGACCTCCGTGCGCGCGGTGCCCGTCCCGTTGGCGTCGGTGTAGCGAACGATGCGCTGCTCGGAGGCGGAGACGGTGACGAAGAGGTAGACGAAGCGGTTGACCACATAGTTCGGATCGAACGCGATGCCGATGACGCCACACTCGCTGTTGGTGTGGACCTGGGGCTCCGTCGCGAACAGGCTCGTCACCAGCGTGCTGGTCCCCGGCTGTGTTTCCGGGACGCCGTCCTTCATCGTGACCACCCGCACCGGGCCGTTCTTGATGGTGATGAACAGGCGGCCCGAGCCATCCGGAGCCCAGGCCATCCCCGTGGCGGAATTGAGCGAGGAAGAGGTGTAACTCGTCTCAGAGAAACCTGTGGGCACCGTGGCCCAGGCAGGTGAACACAACAACAGCAAGAACAGGGGGAACAGGAGGGGGGCACGCATGACGCGAAACCCTAGCGCACACGGCGTGTGGCATCAGTACCTCCCGATACACATCATGGAGGATTCGAGCGGCAAGGCACTGGACGTCGGCGGGTGCTCCACGGTGGATGGCGCGGACGTCATCCAATGACCCTACTGGGGTGGGGACTGCCAGCGCTGGTACATCCAGACGCCCAGAGTTCGCGAAAAATACCCACGGGAGATCCAGGAGGGCTTCCTGGCCGCAATTCAGGGTGTCCCGTCTTTTCCATGCCCGAGGGCGCCCTGCCCCTCTTCCAGGAGTGAATCCGATGAAGCTCTTCCTTCCCGCGGCATTCGTCACGTTGACCCTGTGGGGCTGCGGTGATTCGGGCAGCACCCGTGTCACCTCCACACGTGAGCTGGCCGAGGGCTCGGAGCGCACGGCGGCCGTCCAGCGCGCGGTCTCGCGGGTGATGCGCGAGGGGACGAAGCTGGGGGTTGCTACTCCCGAGGCGCTGTCCGCGCGCACGGTGCTGGTGGATGACGACGGGACGGAGCATGTCCGGCTCGAGCGGACCTGGCAGGGCCTGCGGGTCATGGGTGGAGACATGGTCGTCCACCAGCGAGGGGACGCGGACGCGCGCGGCTTCAGTCTGGCGGGCCAGCCCTCGCTCGCGTCCGTGGCGAGCCGTCCCACGCTGGATGCGTCCGGGGCCGCCCTGCGCGCCCGGTCGGCCTTCGTTGGGACGCTGATTGGGCCGCGCACCGCGAAGCTGGTGGTGGACGCGCGCAAGGGCCACGAGCCCGCGCTCGCCTACGAGGTGGTGCTCGACGGCTACCAGCCGGACCAGACGCCCTCCGAGCTGCACGTGCTGGTGGACGCCACCACGGGCGCCATCCGGGGCAAGTGGGACGCCGTCCACACGACCGCGGGCACGGGCAAGTCGCTCTACTCGGGGCAGGTGTCCCTCCAGACGAGCTCCGCGCTGCTCGGGGGCTACGCGCTGCGCGACACGACGCGTGGCGGAGGCTTCTACACGACGGACATGAACAACCTCGGCTCGATTCCGATCGTGGGCGACGCGCTTCCGCTGCCCCCGCTCCTGCTGCCCGGCACCGTCTTCACGGACTCCGACAACGTCTGGGGCGATGGCACGCCGGGCAACCGTCAGTCCGCCGCGGTGGATGCGCACTTCGGCCAGCAGACGACGTATGACTATTACCGCGAGGTCCATGGCCGCGACGGCATCGATGGCGCGGGCCGCATGGGCTACAGCCGCGTGCACTACGGGGACAAGTACAACAACGCCTTCTGGTACGACCTCTGCTTCTGCATGACGTATGGCGATGGGGACGGCAGCGTCCTCTCCCCGCTCACCTCGCTGGACGTCGCGGGCCACGAGATGACCCACGGCATCACCAGCCAGACCGCGGGCCTCACGTACTCGGGCGAGTCCGGCGGGCTCAACGAGGCCACCAGCGACATCTTCGGCTCCCTGGTGGAGTACTACGCCAACACCTCGCAGGACCCGGGCGACTACCTCATCGGAGAGACCATCTACACGCCGGGGACGCCGGGGGACGCGCTGCGCTACATGCACAAGCCCTCCCTGGACGGCAAGTCTCCTGACTGCTGGTCCCCCAGCCTCGCGTCGCTGGACGTGCACTACTCCAGCGGCGTGGCCAACCACTTCTTCTACCTGCTGGCCGAGGGCTCCAATCCCGCCGCTGGCCCGGCCAGCCCCACCTGTGATGGCTCGTCGCACGCGGGCATCGGCCGGCTCGAGGCCGGGAAGATCTGGTACCGCGCCCTCACGGTGTACATGACCTCGTCCACCGACTACGCGGGGGCGCGCGAGGCCACGCTCGCCGCCGCGTCGGACCTCCATGGCGCGGACAGCGCCCAGGTCAGCGCCGTGGCCGCCGCCTGGTCCGCGGTGAACGTGAACTGAGGCCTTGGGAGGCGGCGGGAATCGAAGCCGCTAAAGGCGGAGCCGTCTTCCCTCGGAACCAGAGGCCCCCCCCGTTTTCCCTCTGAAAATGGGGCGCCCATCTGTCCCTCCTGGTGCCCGTGCACCTCCACCGGCAGCCCATCCACGTCCACCGTCACCTGCTTCAGCCACTTGCCCCCGGGCCTCGACGCCCTCAGTCTCCGGCCTGTCAGCCATACCAGTGCCTCTCTGAGCACCTCGCGGTTGCCCTCCTGGGCCAGCATGGCCGTCAGCCGCGACAACGCCGGCTGCGAGGCCAGTCCCTCCGGCCTTCCTTCCTCCTGTTTCAGCGGCCCGGTGCGCTTGCTGTCCGAGACCGCCAGCCTCGGCGCCGCGTCCTCGCGCAGCGTGTCCGCGTCACCGATGTCTTTCCACCCCTGCACCAACAGCAACAGGTGCGTGCGCACCAACTCCCTCGACGAGTGCGTGACCCGGCTCTCCTCCCGCGTATCCGTCAGCCTCTCGCCCAGCCAACGTGTCAGCCCCAGCCTCTCGTCCACCTCCCTGAGCAGCACCGCCCCTGCTTCCGACGTCAACCGCTCCGCCCTTGCCTCCAGCTTCACCGAACCGTTGAACCTCACAGAGAAGTCGGTGAGGATTTCACCCATGACGCGCCTCCTGCCGTTTGGTGGTGGATGTCTGAACAACACCCCTCTACCACTCGGGAGGTCAGGCGCGTCTCCCTTCTTTTCCGGTCACCCTCCAGCCCTTCTGGTGAACAAGGCGGGCTGATTGCTCAGCGGCATCCAGCCTCGGCGTTGGTGTCCTCTACGAGCCAAAGCGCTGGCGGTACTCCGGGGAGGTGATGAACCCTCTGACGACGTCGCTGTAGGTCCCTCCCGCGTTCAAGGCGTTCAACCAGTAGGCATGCTCCGACGCACTCGGCTGGCGCTGCAGGAAGTTCGTGTAGCAATGGGTGACGAAGGCCGCGTTGTAGCCAGGCGAGGCCGGGTCCAGCTCCGGGTCCTGCTGGCGGTTCTCCGGCGACTCGAGCACTGCTCGCGCGACGGCGGTGCGGGCCGCGGTCAGACAGGCCGAGGCCCCCTGGCAGCTCTTCAGATAGTTCACATAGTAGCCGTACCAGACCATGTCGGGCTTGCTCTTGAGCACATCCAGGTAGGTCTGCTGGACGAAGTAATCCGTGTCATCAATCGAGTAGATGAGCCTGATGGAGGCCGTGTCTCCGGAACTCAGCACGGTGCGCTGGCCGATCACGACATTCTGGAGCGGCACGATCGTGGGCAGCCCGTTCTTCGAGAAATCATACGGTCCGTAGTGCATGATCGAGCCGTAGTCATAGGTGAGCTTGTCGTCGCCGTCGCTGATGTGCTGGTCGAAATTGCGCGCGTAGGCAGGATCGATGTTGTCCCACTGGATGCTCACGAAGAGGTTCCGGTCCTCGCGGCTCTGCTCGTGCCAGAGGCCCAGGACATGTCCGATCTCATGTATGACGGTGCCCTCGTAGCACCCGGGATCCAGATTCACCATCTGCTGGCCGCCCGCCATCCCCACCTCGCTTCTGCACACGCCGATGGCAGGCTGGAAGGTGACGTAGTCCGGGTATTGAGTGGCATTGCTCGTCGTGCGCGGCACGAAGCGCACGCGCGTGTTCGCCTGCCAGGCGGCGATGGCTCCTGTGACTCGCGAGGGGTCCGGCAGGGCGGAATGAATGGTGTACGGGACCACGGCGTTGGCCCACCGCGTCACGCGGTTCTCGCCGCTTCGGATGACCCCCTGCGCGTAGACGCGCTCGGCCTCGGGCTTGCCCCGCGCCTCTACCTCGCGCGTGAGCGCCTCCACCTCCTCCACCGGGCCGATGACGATGTCCCCCTCGACGACTGCCTGGCCGTCCACCTTGGCGTAGTGCACCACCTCCAGCCTCCCGCTGCTGGTGTTCCAGCGGTATCCCTTATGGACGGGCGGCGCGCTGGACAGCAGCGGCGTCTCAGGGTTTGCGGGCGGATGCCCCAGGCCCGCCTCCGGGGCGCAGGCGGTGAGCAGCAGGCAAGGGATGAACAGCGCGGCGCCGAGCGTCGGCTTCAGGGTACTTCGATGCATGGTGTCTCCTGGACGGGTGAGGCGGAACAGCCCCCTCGAAACGAATGAGCCGACGCGGTAGAAATTGATGCAGGAATTCTTGAGAGCCCCGACGCATGAGTCCTTCCTCATTTTCGCAAGTCCTCGGAACTACTGGGATCTGAAAACACCAAGGCCGGAAACCGCATACGCAACACGGCCCCCATCCCTCCTATACGCCCGGTGGAGGCCGCTCCCCCACAGCGTGCGGCGGGGGACGTCGAAGAGCACGGCGAAACCGAGGGCGGCGATGAATGCCAGCGGCATGGCGGCCCATAGGGGGGCGGCGTCCGGGTGGTGAGCGCCTGGTGGGGGGGGGCGGAGGCGAGCAGCACCACGAACAGGCCTCCCGCGATGGTGCCGATGATGAGCGCGGCGGAGGTGGCCCGGACGATGCCGGAGAGGACGTTGCCGCGGAACATGTCGACGATGGAGCTGACCATGAGGACGCCGGGCACCAGGAGCAGCACCGAGGCCGCCATGGCGAGGCCCGGGGCGGGAAGCTCCAGCACGCGTGCGCCCAGCAACGCCAGGGCGGAGGCCAGCACCGTCACCAGGAAGGCCGTCGCCAGTCGGCCGAAGCGCGGGCGGGGCAGCACCTCGCGCACGGCCTGACCCACGCCGGCGGCTCCTCCCGCCACCAGGGCCTCGAGGAGATGGCCTCCCAAGAGGAGCGCGAAGGCCGCGCAGGCGGCTCCCACCGAGAGCATGGTGGGGAGGTGCCCGTAGAGCCGGGGCTGGCTGGCGATGTTCGCCAGCTCCGTCAGCAGCCGCGGCCGGGAGAATGCCCCGGCGCTGGCGCGCTCCGCGAGCTGGCTGATGGCGGCAGCGCGATTGAGGTCGATGCCAGTCCTCACCACGCGCACGGCACGGGTGCGGTGCTGCCCCCCGGGCGATGGCCGAGACGACGATGCCACCGGGGGTGACGATCACGTCCATCCGCTCGGCACCGAGCGCGTGGCCGAAGCGAGGGCTCAGGGCGTGTCCGACTGGAGCGCCAGCGAGCGCATCACGTCGAGCAGACACGCGCACAGCACCGGCGGCAGTTCCCCCAGCGTGGGCTGACCCTCCTGGGCGAGGCCGTGGCGCTGCCGGTATCCCGGCTCGAGCGTGTAGATGATGGCTCGACGTGCCCGCCCGGAACTGACGTGTCACCCCCCCGGAGTGACGTGTCAGCGCTTCGAGTTGACGCGTCAGGCGCGAAGCGAGGCCGGCGTGTGCCCTTGGCCGAAAGAACGTCTTGCCGCGAGCAAACCGGCACGCCACATGCAGCACCGCTTCACTTGAAGTCAGTATCACGATGGATAGCAACTGGTGGGCCCCACCTCGCACCTCCACGAAGCAGCCCCTCCGCTTCTTGAGCGCGTCGACGAGTGGGAACAGAAGTGAGCGGTTGATTTCGCCTGGCATCGCTTCAGGCGCACGCAAATACATCCAAGAAAGAGGTTTGACACATGGCTGACTGGCAGTTTCACATGAGGAGCTTCGATCAGAGCACTGGAACCTGGTTTGGTGTCGCGCACGCTGGCTGCGGCGAGGTCGGACACCGCCACTGTGGTGTTCCGGGGTGCTGGAACTGCACGGTGCACTACAACCCCACGGGGGGACAGGCCTCGGAGTACTCTCCCTCCAACTGGGTCATCAACTTCGGAGCTTGGTTCGATCTGATCGTCGATGGCATTG